>NZ_JBIAYX010000012.1:0-295960 GCF_042898365.1 Streptosporangium sp. NPDC000509
GGTACTGCACCGGGGACGGTGTGGGAGAGTAGGTCACCGCCGGACAATCTTTCATGAGAGGGCTCCCGCCGTTTGGTGGGGGCCCTTTCGTGCTTTCCTGGGCCTTTTTCAAGCGATGCCCGGCGATGCCCGGCGGGGTCCCGAGGGCGGCCCAGCGGCGCTCAAGCGGTGTTCCGAACCTCCAGACGTCGAAGGCCGGGGCTCCCGAGCCGCCACGTTCCAGGCCGGCAGAGGCAAGGGCTCCGGGGGAGCTCCCGGGCCTCTGCGAGGCGAAGGGATTCACTGTGAGACGGAAGTCGCTTTCGCTTCACGGGCGTCACGTTCTGACGGTCGGCACCGGGCCTGCCTGGGTACGACGAAACCCTCGATGCGCAACCTTGGGCGTGGAGCTCGCCGAGCGTGTCACGGAGAGCCGGCCGCCGTTCGTGCACCAGCCGAAGCGTGATCGTCGCGGCGATGCTCATGATCGGGAAGCGATGCTCGACCTATGCTGAGGCGCGCGGCGGGGTGGTGTTCTCCTTTTCTTCGTTCTCTTCGCCGGGATGATCGGTTCCCCTCGGTCTTGAGACCCTATGGTCAGCTACTTTTGTCAAATTTGACAGAAGTTCCAGCGTGGCCGACCGAAGTCACCGCTCAATACGTTCTGTGATCACCCGTGTCGGGGTGGGGGCGGGAGTGACCGGCGAGACGCAGGTCGAGTCGCGTGACGGCTCTAGGGGAGGGGTGTCTCCGGGGGGCCTCGTAGGGCTGTTTGCCCATATTGTTACAAACCGAGTCTATTGCGACGTTCCGCGAGTGGCCACCCCGCCTGATCAGGCAAGATCTCTCGACTGGGGGTGTGTGGGAGCGTGCCCGGTACGGCTACACCCCGGAGGGACTTTGGTCGTCCGCCGTAGAAAGTTCAAGTGATCATGGCAAAAGTTCTTCCAAAAGGTGCAGAAGACGCGTAACTTCCACGCCAAGTTCTCTGCACACCACCGAGAGGACGAAGTGAGTCGGCCGACGGCGTCCGCAGGCGGATCCCCTCGAAGAGGTGACCCGCCGGGTGGGACCGCGGCCTGCGGCGGAAGGGAGTCGGCGGTCACCCGGCTGAGGCATCGGGGACCGTGGGGCTCCATCCACCCACACGAAGGTAGGAAAACATGAGTGCACACGAAGAAGAGACCGACGAGATCGCGGGCGCGCTGCGCCGCAGGCTCGGGCTGAACCGCCGCCAGTTCCTCGCCGCCACGACGGGGGTCACCGCGGTGGCCGCCATGTCGGCGGTGGGTCCGCTCGCGTCGGCCGCGTACGCGTCCCCCGACGGCGACCAGGAGCGCGGGAAGGGCCACGGCCAAGGCCACCAGGACGCCCTGGTGCCGGAGGCGAAGCGGGGCATCATCCTCTACACGGTCCGTGACGTCGTCTCCCGCGACCCGGCGATGAACCTGCCGGCGGGCTTCCGGCGCGTGTTCGAGGAGCTCTCGCGGATCGGCTACAAGCAGGTGGAGTTCGCCGGCTACCGCCAGCACGCGAACGCGGAGGGCGGAGCCGACCTGGAGACCGTCGAGGGTGCCCGGCTGCTGCGCCGGTGGCTCGACGACAACGGGCTCAAGGCCCAGGGCAACCACGGCTTCATTCCCAGCTCCTGGCCGCTCACCCAGGCCGATCTCGACCGCTTCAAGAGGACGCTGGAGATCGCCAACATCCTCGGCATGGAGCACGTGGGCACCGGCAGCGACCCGACCAACAGCGCCTACAAGGCGGACTGGGACCTCGCCGCCCAGAAGTGGAACGGACTTGGCGCGCTCGCCTCGGCCGCCGGTCTCAAGCTGTACACGCACAACCACGACGCGGCTTACAGCTTCCTTCTCGACGAGGGCCCCCTCGACGAGCTGGGCCGGCCCACCCGCTCGTCGGGCATCCGGAAGCTGGAGTACTTCCTCAAGATCACCGAGCGCAAGGACGTCTATCTCGAGCTGGACATCTACTGGGCGCACGTGGCGCAGTACAAGCACCGCGAGTACGTCGCGCGCAACGGCGTCACCCGGACCGACATCTTCGACCCCCTGAAGCTCGTACGGCAGAACGACAAGCGGTTCCCGCTGTTCCACGCCAAGGACGGGAAGTCCAACACCACCGCCAACGGCTACGACATGGTGCCGTTCGGAACCGGTGACATCGACTACAAGGCCTTCTTCTCCAAGCTGGACATCGAGAAGCGCCACAACCCGATGTACGAGCAGGACAACGCGCCCGGAGGGACCGCCGAGCCGGGCCGCTCGCTCCAGTACGCCGACCTCAGCTACAAGAACCTCTCCGCCCTGCGCCGTCACTGAGAGCTCGGCGCACCTTAGCCACACCTCAGAGCACACACCTCGAAGAAGAATCCGAGGAAGAACCCGAGGAAGGATCCGGAGGATCCGAAGGGTTCGGCGGACCGCCACGTGATCGAAGCCGTTGCCGCGGCACGCGTGGCGGCCCGCCATGTCCTGACACTCCCCTGAAGAAGAGGCTCAGGAAGTTGAAGCTTACCCGCGCCATGCTCGGCGGAGCACTGGCCGCCCTGCTGTTTCCCCTGGCGGTGCCCAGTGCCGCCCCCGCACAGGCCCAGCTCCAGGACGCGGCCACGAACTGGTCGAACTACGAGAAGATCACGCTGACCAAGAACGTCGGCGAGCCGATCGACATGGCGGTCCTGCCGGACAGGAGAGTCCTGCACACCGCCCGCAACGGTGACATCCGCCTGACCGACGGCGCCACCGGTATCACCAAGATCATTAACACGATCCCCGTCTACGCGAACTCCGAGGACGGCCTCCAGACGATCGCGATCGACCCCGGGTTCGCCGAGAACAAGTGGGTCTACGTCTACTACGCGCCGAAGACGATGACGGCCCCGTACCCGGAGACGACCCCCACCGGTTCCGCGCCCAACTCGCTGCCCGCGGGCGCGGACGAGTCGTACTGGAACCAGTGGAAGGGCTACAACCAGCTGTCACGGTTCAAGTGGACCGGTGACGCGCTGGACCTGTCCACCGAGCAGGTGATCATCAAGGTCGAGGTGCAGCGCGGGCAGTGCTGCCACGTCGCGGGCGACATGGACTGGGACGCCGAGGGCAACCTCTACCTCGCCACCGGCGACAACACCCCCGCGGGCACACCCGGCGCCAACGGCATGGCGCCCAACAACGACGCCCCGGGGATGAACCCCGGCCTCGACGCGCGGCGTGGCGCGGGCAACAGCAACGACCTGCGCGGCAAGATCCTGCGGATCACGGTGAAGGAGGACGGCTCCTACACCGTCCCGGCGGGCAACCTCTTCCCGCCGGGAACGGCCAAGACCCGTCCCGAGATCTTCGTGACGGGAGTGCGGAACCCCTTCCGCATGGACGTCGACGACGTGACCGGCACGGTCTCCTGGGGCGACTACGGTCCCGACGCCGGGGCGCCCGACCCCGCGCGGGGTCCCCTGGGCTATGTCGAGTGGGACGTCACCCCCATCGACAAGCCGATGAACGGCGGCTGGCCCTACTGCACGGGAAACCACTTCAACTACAACGACTGGAACTTCGCGACCGCGACACCGCGCGAGTGGTTCGACTGCGCGGCGGGGCCGGTGAACACCTCCCGCTGGAACACCGGCGTGGACAAGCTGCCGCCCGCGACCCCGGCCACCCTCTACTACGGTGACAACAACACCCACCAGCCCGCGGAATGGGCCGGGCTCACCGACTTCGAGCCCGCGGGCGGTCAGGGACCGATGGGCGGTCCCGTCTACCACTACGACGCGGCGAACCCCTCGACGACGAAGTTCCCCGCGTACTGGGACAAGAAGTTCTTCTTCGCCGAGTTCTCGCAGGACTATCTCGCGGCGTTCACCGTGACGGCGCCTGGCGGGCCGGTGACCAAAATCGAACACTTCCTGCCCAACAGCGCGCTGACGGCGGCGGTGATGCCGATCACCGACAGCCCGATAGACATCGAGTTCGGCCCCGACGGGTCGCTGTACGTGCTCGACTACGGCGACGGCTTCTTCCGTGCCAACCCCGACTCGGGTCTGTACCGCATCGACTACGCCGAGGGGAACAAGACCCCGCAGGCGAAGATCGTCGCCAAGCCGTCGTCGGGCAGCACCGCGCCTCTCGCGGTCGACTTCAGCGCGGCCTCGTCGACCGACGCCGAGCCGGGCCCGCTGACCTACGAGTGGGACTTCGACGGCGACGGGACCTTCGACGCCACCGGTGTGACGGCCTCGCACACCTACCCCGCGCTCGGGCAGTACGTCGCCAGGCTCCGCGTGACCGACGCGCAGGGCAAGTTCGGGCTCACCTCCACCGAGATCACCGTGGGCAACACCGCGCCCGAGGTGACCATCCAGTCGCCGGGCAATGGCTCCTTCTTCAACTGGGGCGACGCGGTGCCGTTCCAGATCAAGGTCTCCGACAAGGAGGACGGCGACAACCCGGTGTGCAGCCGGGTGCAGTGGACCTTCGGCCTCGGTCACGACACGCACGCGCACCCGGAGACCCTCGGTTCCGGATGCTCGGGCGCGTGGCCGACACCGGCCGACGCCCCCGAGCACGGTGAGACCGAGAACATCTTCGGCGTCGTCGTCGTGAGCTACCGGGACAACGGCGCCGGCGACATCCCCGGGGCGGTCGGTGACGCCACGCTCATCCTCAACCCCAAGGAGCTGCAGGCCGAGCACGCCGACGCGAGCAGCGGCGTGACCAAGGTGGAGGACGCGAGCGCGTCCGGCCGGGCGAAGATCACGTCGTTCGACGCCGGTGACTGGATCTCGTACGACCCGGTGAACTTCGCCGGTATCACCAGTGTGAAGACCCGCGCCTCCGGTGCGGGAACGCTCTCCCTGCGATGGGGTTCGGAGACGGCGGAGCCGTTCGCCACCGTCACCGTGCCGGCAGGATCGGGTTGGCAGAGCGTGGAGACCGCGCTCACCGGTGCCCCGACCGGCAGCGGCGAGCTCTACGTCACCTCGACCGGCGGCGTGGAGGTCGACGGGTTCACCTTCCAGGGTGACGGTGTCGCCGACAAGACGCCCCCGACCGTGTCGGCCACGCTCGCCCCGGCCCAGCCGGGCGGGGAGAACGGCTGGTACACCGGGAACGTCACGCTGACGGTCACCGCGACCGACAACGGCACGGTGGCGAGCAGGCAGTACTCGCTCAACGGCGGTACGACATGGCTGAACGCCAACAACCCGGTCACCCTGAGTGCGGAGGGTGCTCTCGAGGTGCTCTACCGGGCGACCGACAACGCGGGCAACGTCTCGCAGATCGGCACCGTCACGGCGAAGATCGACAAGACCGCCCCGGTCCTGTCGGTGAGCGGGGTGGAGCCGGGCAAGTACGGCGACTCCGCGTTCATCACGCCCGTCTTCTCGGCGTCCGACGCGGCCTCGGGGGTGGCGAGCGTGACGGCGGCCATCGGTGACCTGGAGGTGGTCTCCGGCAAGGCGATCGCCCTGTCGAAGCTGGCGCTCGGCACGCACACGCTGACCGTCACCGCGAAGGACAAGGCGGGGCACGTCACCAAGCAGACCGTCGCGTTCGAGGTCACGACCTCATTCGCCGACGTGCGCAAACTCCTCGACCGCTTCAAGGCGGAGGGCTCGGCGCGGGGCGGCGTCCTCGATGTCCAGCTCGACCAGGCGAGTAAGCACGCGGAGGCTGGGAGGAAGAACGCCGCGATCGCCTCGCTGGAGGTCTTCGTGAAGCTCGCCCAGCGTGAGCTCTGGGTGCCCGACACGAAGGCACGTGACGTTCTCGTACGGGACGGGCAGGCGCTGATCGCGCAGCTGCGCGCCCCGGCCGGCGGCTGACGCGGGGCGCGGGGGGAGGGCCCGACCGGCTCTCCCCCCGCGTTCGGCGTGGAGGTGTCAGGGGGCGCTGAGGTCCAGGTCCTTGATCCTGGGGTCGCCCTCGTCGGCGAAGTAGTGGTCGGGCTTGGTGGAGTCGTCGCCCTCGGCCATTCTGGCGGAACGCGCGATGACGGTGCCGAGCGCGGCGACGGCGAGGTTGACCGCGAGGGCGAGGATGCCCGCGTAGATCGTCATCTTGGTGTCCAGTCCCAGCTTCTCCAGCGGGAACGCCGACCCCGCGAAGTGCAGCTTGCCGGTGGCCGGGTTGCCGATGTTGTAGAGCAGGAGCATCCCGGCCCCCATGCCGGCCACCCAGCCGGCGATCAGGCCGCCCCGGTGGAACCAGCGGGTGTAGAGGCCGAGCGCCACCGACGGGAGCGTCTGCAGGATGATGACACCGCCGATGAGCTGCAGGTCGATGGAGAAGCCGGTGTCCAGGAACAGGATGCACAGCACCGCGCCGACCTTGACGAGCAGCGAGGTGATCTTGGAGACGCGGGCCTCGTCGGCATCGCTCGCGTCCCGGTTCAGATACTCCTTGTAGATGTTGCGGGTGAACAGGTTCGCCGCGGCGATGGACATGATGGCCGCGGGGACCAGCGCGCCGATGCCGATCGCGGCGTAGGCGACGCCGGTGAACCAGTCGGGGAACATCCTGTCGAACAGCTGGGGCACGATCGTGTTGTTGTCGGTGCCGATGGGCTGGATCCCGGCCGCGATGGCCATGAAGCCCAGCAGGGCGATCAGGCCGAGCAGCAGGCTGTAGGCGGGGAGCGCCGACATGTTCCGCTTGATCACGTCGCGGTTCCTGGAGGCGAGGATGCCGGTGACGCTGTGCGGATAGAGGAACAGCGCGAGTGCCGAGCCCAGGGCGAGTGTGACGTACTGCAGCTGGTTGTTCGCGTTGAGCAGGATCCCGTCGCCGGGTGCGGCGCTGGCGTCGAACTTGGCCTGGGCGGCGTCGAAGATGCCCGACCAGCCGCCCTCGATCTGGGCGGGGATCGCGAAGATCGCGACCAGGATCACGATGTAGATCAGTGTGTCCTTGACGAACGCGATCAGCGCGGGCGCGCGCAGGCCCGACTGGTAGGTGTACGCGGCCAGGATCGCGAACGCGATGATGATCGGCAGATGACCGGTCACCCCCATCGACTTCAGCACGGCCTCGATGCCGACGAGCTGAAGCGCGATGTAGGGCATCGTCGCGACGATGCCGGTGATCGCGACCAGCAGCGCGAGGGTGGGGGAGCCGAACCTGGCCCGGACGAAGTCGGCCGGGGTGACGAAGCCGTGCACGTGCGAGACCGACCAGAGGCGGATCAGCACCAGGAACACGATCGGGTAGACCACGATGGTGTACGGCACCGCGAAGAAGCCCATCGCGCCCGCCCCCCAGAGCAGGGCGGGTACGGCCACGAAGGTGTAGGCGGTGTAGAGGTCGCCGCCGACCAGGAACCAGGTGACCCACGAGCCGAAGTTGCGGCCGCCGAGTCCCCACTCGTCGAGGCTGGCCAGGTTCTCCGGGCGGCGCCAGCGCGCGGCCACGAATCCCATGCCGCTGACCACCAGGAACAGCACGGAGAAGATGATGATCTCTGTCAGGTGGGCTTCCATCGGGTCACCGCCGCCGCTTCGTCATCCGGTACACGATCGAGGTGCACGTGACACCGATCGCGATGAAGGCGAGCTGGAGCCAGTAGAACATCGGGAAACCGAAAAGCCGGGGTTCATCGGAATTGTAGAGAAGCGGGAGCAAAGGTAGGATGATCGGCACGATAAGCAGCCAGTTCCATGGGCTGCGATCGCTCCGGTCCCCGTTTGGAGTGGTCAACGCGGTCTCCTTGAGCTGGAGAATGGACGCCCGGGCAGGATCGTCCCCTTCGGCTGACCGGCAGCGTAATTACGCGGCCGTTGCATTCAGGTCACCGAGCGCCGAGCGGCACAGGTGGCGCGACGAACGGTCGCCCGGCTCCGTGGTCAAGGCCTCCGACCAGGTCACGGGGTCGCTCCCGCCGGGCGGATCTCCTTCGGCGACGAGCTCTCACCGATCGGCGCATCTCCGGCGTGGCTTCCTTGACATGATCGAGCAAGTGATCGTAAAGGCACGCCTTGCAAGGGTGTGGCACGTGAGGGTGCGTGTGTGAGGGCATGACGAGGAAGCCGTGACGGGGAAGGCGTGCCGGGCGGCGCGACGGCTCGCCGGTGCGCGGGCCCGTTCTCGCGGCCGGTGCGGTTGATCTCGGTGGCGGGCGGACCCGAGGACGCGCGGGCTCAGACGGTCCGGTCGGCGGCGGTCCTCGGCTCGTGGCGCACGTCCTCCGGCAGGCCGAGCTCCCTGGTCCAGGCCGCGAACTCCACCAGGATGCCGTCGGGGTCCTTGAAGTAGATCGACCGGACGAACACGCCCTCTCCCATGGCGGGCGCCACGCCGAACTCGCTGTCGTCGTGGTTGAGGATCACTCCGACGTCCACGCCCTTGGCGATGAGCCTGTCGCGGTACTCCTCGATGCGGTCCGGGGCGACGTCGAGGGCGATGTGGTTCATCGAGCCGACCGCCGAGAGCAGCTCACCCCGGTCGGGCAGGTTCTTCGGCGCCGAGACGCCGGGAACGCCCTCGGGCGCGTCGGGGAACCAGAAGAACGCCAGCGCGTTGCCGCCCCCGCAGTCGAAGAAGAAGTGCTGCCCCCAGCCCATCGGCAGCTCGATCGTCTTGATCAGGGGCATGCCCAGTACGCCGGAGTAGAAGTCGACCGTCCGCTTCATGTCCGAGCACACCAGCGCGAGGTGGTTGATCCCGCGCAGCTCGAACTCGGTGTTGTCCACCATGTTCTCCTCGCTCCCTCGGGTGATGAGAACTGCCTATCACAGGAGGCCCGGCCGGGCGGGACGCGGCGCCGGGGCCCGTCCCCGCAGGTCACGGCCGTTCGGGCACGTCGTAGCTCTCACCCCTGTCCAGGTAGACGACCCGGTCTCCGTGGCCGCTCCGCTCGACGTGGTCGCGGAAGTCGGAGAGCGGGGAGCTGAAGGCGCCGTAGTCGTCGTAGTGCACCGGGAGCACGTGACGCGGTCTGATCAGACGCACCCATTCGGCTCCCTGGCGGCCGTCCATCGTCACCAGCAGGACGCCCAGCAGTTTCGTGCCGCCCAGATGGACCATTCCCAGGTCGATGTCCGGAAAGCGGCGCGGGATGGCGTCCAGCTCCCTGGTCATGAGCGTGTCACCGCTGACGTGCATGCGCAGGTCCACGCGGCCGTCCGTGCCGGAGAACTCCAGCATGCTCCCCATCACGGGCGGCAGGAGGAAGTCCGCCGGGCCGGGAGCGTGGCGCGCGGGCAGCGAGGTGATCCTCAGCGAGCCGCCCGCGCCCCGGAGTTCGTGGTCGTGCCAGGTGGCCAGGCCGACCGCCCCGCCGAAGCCCTGGCGCTTCAGCTTCCGCGCCGCCTGCGGCGTGGTGACGATCGGCGTGCTGTGGTCCAGCCCCTCGCGGGCCACCCGGTCCCAGTGGTCGCCGTGCATGTGCGAGAGGAGGACGGCGTCCAGCGGCGGGAGCCGGTCGACGCCCAGCGCGGGCTCGGTCAGCCGCCTGGTGAACAACCCGTGGCCCAGGTAGGCGTACTGGCCGCGGTGCAGGAAGTTGGGGTCGGTGAGGATGGTGAACCCGTTGCAGCGGATGAGCGTCGTGGCGTTGCCGATGAACAGCACGCTCGCCCTCTCCTGGTCGGACATGCCGTGACCTCCCGTGTCGGGTCGGTGGAACGATTGTCGTGCCCGCCTTCGCCGGCCGCACATCTGACCGCTCGCGGCCGCCGCGCCTCCCGGCACCGGCAGCCCCGGCCGGTGCCCGGTCCTCCCGCGGCGGTCACCAGGCGACCTTGAGGGACGACAGGCCGTACACGAAGCTGGAGGAGCGGAAGTGCGCCTCGGACTCGACCTCGCGCAGCTCGGGGAAGCGCCTGAACAGCGCGGGGAAGGCGATGCGCATTTCCAACCGCGCCAGCGGCGCCCCCAGGCAGTGGTGCACGCCGTGACCGAAGGCCAGGTGGCCGGGCGCGCCCCGGGTGATGTCCAGCACCTCCGAATCGGCCAGGAACGCGGGGTCGCGGTTGGCGCCGAGCAGCGCGCACATCACCGGCTCACCGGGCCCGATCTCCTGTCCGGTGATCTCGACCGCGGTGGTGGTCGTCCGGAAGGTGCTGGAGGGGACGATGCTGAGCCAGCGCATCAGCTCCTCCACCGCGGCGTCGACGCGGTCGGGCTCCTTCCTGAGCAGCTCCAGCTGGCCGGGGTCGCGCAGCAGGGCGAGCGTGCCCAGCCCGAGCATGTTGGCGGTGGTCTCGTGCCCGGCCACGAGCAGCAGGTCACCGATGCCGATGAGCTCGTCCGTCGTCAGGTCGTCGTGCTCGCGGACCAGCGTGCCGAGCAGTTCCTCTCCCGGGTCGGCCTGGGCGCGGGCGACCAGCCCGGCCATGTAGGCGCGTGACTCCGCCTGCGCCGCCCTGCGCTCCTCGACGGGCGCCGCCACGTCGAGCAACCGGCCGGTCCTGCGCTGGAAGTCCTCCCGGTCGGCGTACGGCACGCCCAGCAGCTCGCAGATCACCAAAGAGGGGATCGGCAGCGCGAACGACGGCACCAGGTCGGCGGGGGACCCCGCGCGCTCCATCGCGTCCAGGTGCTCCTCGACGATGCACGTGATCCGCGGCTCCAGCCGGCGTATCCGGCGCAGGGTGAACTCCGGCGTGAGTATCCGGCGCAGCCGGGTGTGCTCGGGAGGGTCGAAGGCGAGCAGGTTGCCCGCGCGGAGCGCGGCGAGATCCTCCTCGCTGCTCTCGACGCCGGGCAGCTGGAAGTTGATCGTCTCTGCGACGCTGAACCGTTCCGCGTCGCTCAGCACCGCGCGCACGTCCTCGTAGCGGGTCACCAGCCAGGCGTCGACACCCGCCGTCGTCCTGACGAGCCCGACCCCCGTCCCGTCCCGCAGCGCCTCCAGCTCCGGATCGGGATCGAAACCCGCTCGCCGCATGTGCGGCGGCAGCGTCGGAAACTCGCTCATGGGACACCTCCCTCGATGACTCGCCGTTCTGGCCAATTAGAAAAAACGCTAACAATCCATCGATTGCACACGAAGGACCCTGACGGCCGCCCATGGTCAGTGTCGGGTCATCGACCAGCCACTACTTGCCCGAGCTCGCCTCGGCGGCCCGGCGGGCCGAGAGGTCCCGTCGCCCTCTCCGCCCCGGCCGTCGTGCCCCCTGGGGGGTCGTACGAAAACATGACAGTAGGTGTCCTGTTTCGGCGCCACGCTCGTCCCATGACAAGAACGCTGGAAGGAAAGGTCGCCCTGGTCGCCGGGGCGACGAGGGGGACCGGCCGGGGGATCGCGGCGGAGCTGGGCGCGGCCGGCGCCACGGTCTACTGCACCGGCAGGAGCACACGGGAGCGGCGCTCGGAGATGGACCGGCCGGAGACGATCGAGGAGACGGCCGAGCTGGTGACCCGCGGGGGCGGGCACGGCGTCGCGGTCCGGGTGGACCATCTGGACCCGGAGCAGGTGCGCGCCCTGGTGGAGCGGATCAGAAACGAGCAGGGCAGACTCGACATCCTCGTCAACGACGTCTGGGGGGCCGACCCGCTCACCAAGTGGGACGTCCCCGTCTGGAAGCACTCCCTCGACGACGGCCTGCGCATCCTCCGGCTGGCGGTGGACACCCACCTCATCACCAGTCACCACGCCCTGCCCCTGCTGATCGAGAATCCCGGGGGCATGGTGATCGAGGTGACCGACGGCACCCTGGAGTACAACACCGCCAACTACCGGCTCTCTGCCTTCTACGACCTGGCCAAGATCTCGGTGAACCGCCTGGCGTTCATCCAGGCCCACGAGCTGCGCCCGCACGGCTGCGCCGCGATCTCGCTCACCCCCGGCTGGCTCAGATCGGAGAGCATGCTGGAGCTCTTCGGCGTCACCGAGGAGAACTGGCGAGATGCCACCGCCAAACAGCCGCATTTCGTGATCTCCGAGACACCCGCCTACACCGGCCGCGCGGTCGTCGCCCTCGCCGCCGACGAGGATCGGATGCGCTGGTCGGGACAGTCGGTGTCCAGCGGACAGCTCGCCCAGGTGTACGGGTTCACCGACGTCGACGGCAGCAGACCGGACGCCTGGCGCTATATCGAGGAGGTCGAGAGCAAGGGGAAACCCGCCGACGCCACCGGCTATCGCTGACCGGCGCCGGGACCGTCGGCGTGGCTCGCCGTGCGAGATCGGCGGCCCCGGGACCGGGCTCGTTATCAGAGGTCGGCGGTTCGAAGGCCGGGCCTGTCGCGAGAGGTCAGCGGTCCGGCGCGCCGGTGTCACCGGAGGAGCGGAGGGCGCGGGGGACGCGGGGGGACGCGTACAGGTCGCGCAGGCGTGTCGCGGCCTCGGCAAGGCGAGCTCGGAGGCCGGGTGGGTCCACGACCTCGGCCTCGGGGCCGAAGCCAAGGATCTGGCTGTAGGCGACCTCCGGCGACTCGACGGGCAGGCGGAACGTGACCCATCCCTGCTCGTCGGGCTCACCGGCGGAGGCGAGGGCGGCCTCGAGGGCGGCGTGGTCGGCGATGAAGGGGAGCGCGCGGCGGCCGGCCGGGCTGAGCCGTACGGTGACGTGCGTGGTGAGCAGGGACACGGCGAATCGCGCCGCCCTCTCTCTCCAGAAGGCGGCGAGGTCGAAGGTCTCATCTCGCTCGAAGCGCAGGTCCGAGTGGATCCGAACCTCGTCGAAGCGGTCGACCCGGTAGATGGCGAACCGGGTCGCCAGATACCAGACCCCCGCCTTCAGCACCAGCCCATACGGCTCCAGGCGCCGGGTGGCACCTGCCTGCCGGGTCCCTTCGGCATCCACGGTCTCCCCGGCCCGTCCATCGCGCCCGGCCTGCTCGGTCTCCCCGGCCCGCCTGTCGTGCCCGGCCTGACCGGGTCCTTCGGACTGCCCGATTTGCCCGGTCTCCGGGGTATCACCCGATCGTCCGCTCTGTTCACCAGACCGGGAACGCGCGGCACGCCGGTAGAGGGCGGTGACCGGGTGATCGCCCCACACCGCCCTGGCCAGGGGCGTGAGTGCCGCAGGCGGGGGCCGTTCGCTCGCGAACCAGCCGGGGGCGTCCAGGTGGAAGCGCTGGGCCGCGGTCGCGGGGGCGTCGCGGAGGCCGGGGGAGAGCGCGGCCGAGGCCTTCAGCCGCGCCGTGGCCGCCACCTCACTCAGCCCCATCTCCCGCAGGGCGTCCGGAACGCCCGACAGGAACAGCGCCTCCGCCTCGGCCCGGTCAAGGCCGGTGAGGCGGGTGCGGTATCCGTCAAGCAGCCGGTAGCCGCCACCTCGCCCGCGGTCGGCGTACACCGGCACACCGGCTTCCGACAGGGCCAGCACGTCACGGTGGACGGTTCGCTCGGAGACCTCCAGCTCCCTGGAGAGTTCCGTCGCGGTCATCCCGCCCCGGGCCTGGAGTAACAGGACCAACGACATCAACCTGGCCGCACGCACCCTCCGACCCTAACCTCGGTGACGGTGCGGGAGTGAATGCCGGGCGGGGACGGCGGGGGCGGGCAATCCGGCCCGGCGTCGAGCCACGCGCCTATTTCGTGGATTTCGTAAGGTTTGTGCCCTCCCCCAGGGCGTCGAAGGTCCGCTACGGCGTCACGTTGCATGATCACGGTTGCCGCCGGTACTCTGGCCGCATGCGACACCCGATTACCCTTCAGTGGTGGCGCCGCTTCTAGGCGGCGCAGGTTTCGCATTCGCGAGCAGACAAACGGCCGCCCGGGGAGGTGGCCTTTTCTGTGTCCGCCCCCTCAGGGCATCAGGGAAACAAGAGGGGCGATACCGCAGTGGAGACGAGCCGATATACCACCGCCGGCGGCATAGGGGTCGAGGTCACCGCGTCCGACGTGCCCGAGACGGTGCTTGAGGACGTCGTCACGACGCTCGGCGAGCGCCGTGGCGGAGTGCTCTCTTCCGGGATGGAGTATCCGGGCCGCTACAGCCGATGGCACCTCGCCTATGTCGACCCCTGCCTGGAGATCGTGGCCAGGGGACGCAGGATCTCCGCCCGCGCGTTGAACGCCCGGGGCAGGGTGGTCCTGCCCGCCGTCGTGTCCTGCCTGCTGGCGGCCGGCAAGCCCGTCGAGGAGCCGACGGCCGATCTCGTCGAGGTCTACGTGGCGGAGTCGGAGGACATCCTCCCCGAGGAGATGCGTAGCCGCCGCCCCACCGTTTTCACCGCGATCCGCGAGGTCATCGCCGTTTTCAAGGGAGAGAACGAGCATCTGGGCCTGTACGGCTCCTTCGGCTACGACCTGGCCTTCCAGTTCGAGCCGATCAGGCAGGTCCTGACCCGGGCCGCCGACCAGCGTGACCTCGTGCTCCACCTGCCCGACCGGGTGATGGTGATCGACCGGAAGAGGGAGACCAGCAAGGAGTTCCGCTACGAGTTCACCGTGGACGGCGTCTCCACCCACGGGCTCGAGCGTGAGGGGGAGGTCGTGCCGCTGCCCGCGCTCCCGTCCGAGCTTCCCGCCGACCCGGAGAAGGGCTCCTACGCCAAGGTCGTGGCCGCGGCCAAGGAGAAGTTCGTCCGCGGTGACCTGTTCGAGGTCGTCCCCGGCCAGGTCTTCCACGCCCCCTGCACCGACCCGGCCGCCTTCTACCGGGGACTGCGCACGGTGAATCCGGCGCCGTACGAGTTCCTGTTCAACCTCGGCGAGGGCGAGCACCTGGTCGGTGCCTCACCGGAGATGTACGTCCGGGTCAGCGGCGACCGCGTCGAGACCTGTCCCATCTCCGGCACCATCGCCCGAGGCGGCAACCCCATCGAGGACGCCGACGCGATCCGGACCCTCCTGTCCAGTGTGAAGGAGGAGTCGGAGCTGACCATGTGCACCGATGTGGACCGCAACGACAAGTCCCGCATCTGCGTGCCGGGGACGGTCCAGGTGATCGGCCGGCGTCAGATCGAGATGTACTCCCGGCTCATCCACACCGTCGATCACATCGAGGGCCGGCTGCGTCCCGAGTTCGACGCCCTGGACGCCTTCCTCACCCACATGTGGGCCGTCACCGTCACGGGAGCCCCCAAGAACTGGGCGATGCAGTTCATCGAGGACCACGAGGAGACCACGCGACGCTGGTACGGCGGGGCGGTCGGCTACATCGGCTTCGACGGCTCGATGAACACCGGCCTGACCCTGCGCACCGCGCAGATCCGCGGTGGCGTGGCCACCGTGCGGGCCGGGGCCACACTGCTGTTCGACTCCGACCCCGAGGCCGAGGAGCGGGAGACCGAACTCAAGGCCAGTGCCCTGCTGGGCGCCCTGGCGGCGGTCGGCGCGGCCCCGCAGGAGCGGACCGAGGCGAAGGCGGCCGCGGAGCTGCCGGGAAGCGGCATGAAGGTGCTCCTCGTCGACTACGAGGACTCCTTCGTCAACACCCTCGCCGACTACTTCCGTCAGCAGGGCGCCGAGGTCGTCACACTCAGGCACGGCTTCCCCGTCACGATGATCGACGAGCTGGACCCCTCTCTGGTGGTGCTGTCGCCCGGCCCCGGCTGGCCCTCCGACTTCGGCCTGCCCGCCCTGGTCGGCGCCCTCTACGAGCGTGATCTGCCGGTGTTCGGCGTCTGCCTCGGCCTGCAGGGCATGGTGGAGCACGCGGGTGGCACCCTCGAACTGCTGTCCTACCCCGAGCACGGCAAGCGCGGTCAGGTACGGAGGGTGGGCGCGAGTGCCCTGCTCGACGGGCTCCCCGAGGAGTTCACCGCCGCCCGCTACCATTCGGTCCACGCCAAGCAGCCGGGCGTCGCCGGGTTCACCGCCACCGCGTTCACTCCCGACGGCGCGGTGATGGCGATCGAGGACGTCGAGCGACGCCGCTTCGCGGTGCAGTTCCACCCCGAGTCGATCCTCACCGCGGGGGGAGGCGCGGGAGCGAAGGTCATCGCCAACGTTCTTCGGCTCTGCCGCAAGAGCGGGTAAAGAACCCGTGCTTCGCGCCCGGCGAGCACGCCGGGTGACCCTAGAGTTCCCCTCGTCGTGGAGATCGCGGGCGTACCGGGGCCGGTCTCGGCCGGTACGCCTGTGGCGGGGAGGAGCGGGCATGAGGTCGGACGGTGTGCTGCCCGTCGAGTTGCCCGACGCCGTGCGGGAGGCGCTGCTGGCGCCGCTGGTCGACCACAACTGCCACGGCGTGCGCCGCGACGACCTGACCCGGGCCCGGTTCGAGACGCTGCTCACCGAAGCGGGAACCCCGGCGCCGCCGGGCACCACCCACTTCGACACCCCCGCGGGCGCCGCGGTCCGCCGCTGGTGCGCCCCCGTCCTCGGTCTCGCCCCGCACGTGCCGCCCGCCGTCTACCTGGCCCGCCGGATGGAACTCGGCGCCGATGAGGTGAACCGGCGGCTGCTGGGCGCCGCGGGAATCGCCACCTTCCTGTTCGACGGCTTCGAGGGCTCCGACACTTTCGACGGTTCCGGCGACTCGGGCGGACCGAAGGGCCCCGGTGGCCCGGATCGTCGGGACCGCTTCGGCGTGCCCGAGGTGTTGCCACCTGCCGAGATGGGCCACGCGGGCGGCGCGGAGACCGCGCGGGTCGTTCCCATCGAACGGGTCGAGGCGGAGGTCGCGGGAAGCGCCGTCTCGGGAGTCTCCTACATCTCCTCCCTCGCCCAGAACCTCGCGGGACGGGCCGTCCGCGCGGTCGCCCTGAAGTCGGTCACGGCCCACCGGTCAGGCAGGCGTCTCGATCCGGCCAGGCCGAGCCGGGGAGCGGTGATCGCGGCGGCCACCCGGCGGCTGGCCTGTCCGGGGGAGAGGCTCACCGACCAGGTGCTGCTGCGCCACCTGCTCTGGACGGCCGTCGACGTGGCCAGGGAGTACGGGCGGCCGCTGCAGTTTCACACCGGTCTCGCTCGCCCCGGCGGCGGTGCGCGCCGCGACACTCACCTGGGACGCGGTGGCCGGATCACCTCCGGCGGTCACGAGGCCCACGGTGGTTTCGGTACCTCCGGCGGTCACGCCGGACCCGTCCCCGGCCCGCACGACGCGGGTCCGGCGCCGGTGGCCGGCTTCATCATGGCCGTGCAGCCGGTGGGCGTCCCCGTCGTCCTGCTGCACTGCCACCCGTTCCACCGCCAGGCGGCCGGGCTGGCTGGGGTCCTTCCGCACGTCTACGTCGACGTGGGGGCGGCCCTGACCCGCAGTGCCACGGGCTCGGCGGCGGTCATGGCGGAACTGCTGGAGCTCGTGCCGTTCCACAAGCAGCTGTTCGGTTCCGGTGGCCACGGCGTGGCGGAGACCTGTCACCTCGGCGCCCTGCACTACCGGCGCGGCCTGGCGGGGGCGCTCGCCGCGAGACTGGCCGACGGCGAGTGGAGCGTCGCCGACGCGGCCCGGGTGGCCCAGATGATCGGCTCCGGCAACGCGCGCCGGATATACCGGTTGTGACGGGTGCCCGGCTCAGGGGCGGATGGGCCCCTGGAATAATGGGGCGACTGTTGGTGCGACGAGGGGGAGCCAGTTGACGGGCGATGGGGCAGAGGCACGCTTTCTTGACGACGTGACCGTGGAGCTGGTCAAGCACAGCGCCTCCGACACCGACGTGCTCTGGGCCGCGCGGGTGTCGACCGCCGGGGAGCAGTCTCTGGAGGAGATCGGCAAGGACCCCGAGCGTTCGAAGGGGCTGATCAACTTCCTGATGCGCGACCGGCACGGCAGTCCGTTCGAGCACAACTCGATGACCTTCCTCGTCAGCGCTCCGATCTTCGTCTTCCGCGAGTTCCACCGGCACAGGGCGGGATGGTCGTTCAACGAGGAGAGCGGGAGATATCGCGAGCTTCGTCCGGTCTTCTACGTGCCGGGCCACGACCGGAAGCTGGTGCAGAAGGGCAAGCCGGGGCAGTACGTCTTCGCCGACGGTGACGCCGGGCAGCACAAGCTCGTCACCGAGGTGATGGAGTCGTCGTACCGGAACTCTTATGCCGCCTACCAGGAGCTGCTGGAGGCCGGGATCGCGAGGGAGGTGGCCAGGGCGGTGCTGCCCGTCGGTCTCTTCTCGTCGATGTACGCCACCTGCAACGCGCGCTCGCTCATGCACTTCCTGTCCCTGCGTACCAAGAACGAGCAGGCCAGGGTGCCCTCGTTCCCGCAGCGCGAGATCGAGATGGTGGCGGAGAAGATGGAGGCGGCCTGGGCGGAACTGATGCCCCTCACGCATGCGGCCTTCGCGGCCGCGGGCAGGGTCGCTCCCTAGCCCGCCTCAGCCCGTCGTCTCCGGGGAGCGGGAGAGGACGGGCAGGACGAAGATCTCGGCACCGGGAGGCAGCGCGCAGTCGAGGCCGCCATGGTGCCGGGCGTTCTCCCCGCAGACGAACATGCTGATATGGCGGCGGATGCCCCCGTAGTCGTCGCGGAGCCGCTGCTCCAGGAACGGGTGCGTGCGGCGGAGCATGTCGAGGGCGGAGCCCAGCGTGGGGTGTCCGTCGTCGCGGTCGGCGATCGCGAAGACGCGGATCTCGGTGGTCTCGCCCGCCCAGTGGCGCAGTGTGGCGGGGAGCATGAAGGTCACGAGGGTGACGGGTCTGGCCATCGGCTCAGAGCACCGTGACGTGCGAGGCGGGCACGGCCGAGGATCGAGGGGGGAGCTCACCCCGGTCCGCGGAGGGCCGCCACCGGTGGGGGGGACCGGGGACGAGGGCGTGCGGACGGGCGGTCCCGGCCGGAGGGCCGGACGGGCGGCGACGGTGGCGGACGGGGCCGGCCGGGCTGCCGGGCGAGTGACGATGATGGCGGACGGGTCCGTGCGGGTGGCGGTCGAGAGGGGGGCACGGGCTGGGAGGGGGGCCCTCGTGCATGACCATCTCCTTTCGGATCGGGCCTCATGCTGCCATGTCACGCCGCGTCCCGCCGTGCTCTATGAAATTTGCGTGATCAATTTGGGGTGTTAGTCGCGAATGTCGCTCAAGGATCCCCCTCCACGGTGTCCCGGTGGATATGGGCCAACGGCATTCCGCCCCGCTGGAGCCTGCGGACGGTCTCGTCGACCATGGCGACCGGGCCGCAGACATAGGCCTCGTGGTCGGCCCACGAGTGGAACCGCTCCATCACCTCGGAAAGACGGCCCCGCATGCCGGCGTACCCCCGCTCCTCGGAGACCACGGGCAGCACCCGCAGCCACGGGAAGGCCGACTCCATCCGCCGCAGGTCGGTCAGGTCGTAGAGTTCGGCGGCCGTGCGGGCTCCGTACAGCAGGTGGATGTCGGGGCGGCGCCCGGAGTCGATCAGGTGCTCCAGGATCGCCTTGATCGGGGCCAGGCCGGTGCCGCCCGCCACACACAGGATGTCGCGTCCGGAGCCGGAGGGCACCATGGTGCCGATCGCGGGGCCCAGCGTCACGGTGTCACCGATCCGGGTGTGCCTGACCAGCGTGGTGGAGACCCAGCCACCGGTGATCGCGCGGACGTGCAGACGGACGGTGTTGTCGTCCCGGGGCGCGTTCGCGATGGAGAACGCGCGCCAGACGCGTGGCCAGCGCGCGGTCTGCACGTTGACGTACTGGCCGGGCACATAAGGCAGCTCCTGGCCGGGCCGCAGGGTGATCACCGCGATGTCCGGGGTGCGGAGCTCGTGGTCGATCACCTCGGCCGGCCACCAGGCGGGCGACACTCCCGCGTCCGACCGGGCTGACTCGATCATGAGATTGGCGGCGGCGGTGTAAGCGGCCACCCACGCCGCCTCGATCTCGGTGTTCCAGACCTCGGCGGCGAAGCGCCGGATCGTGGCGAGGAGCGCGTTGCCGACCGCGGTGTAGTGCTCGGGGACCACTCCGTACTTGCGGTGGTCGCGGCCGAGCTGGCCGAGGAACGACGCCATGCCGCCGGGGCTGTCCAGGCTCCAGACGATCCTGGTCAGCGCGCTGAACAACCGGTCGCGCTGGATGTCCATCGCCGGGGGGAACATCGCCCGCAGGTGCGGGTTCTCGGCGAACAGGCGCCCGTAGAAGTATGCCGCGGCCTTGTCCGCGACGGGTTCGACGACGGCGAAGCTTTCCTTGACAAGACGCGGATTCAAAGACATTTAAAGAACCCACCCTAATTGACCGGCTCAAAGTCCGATCACGCAGATCCACCTCCCTGACGGCTCCGGGTGACGAGTGACCTGGAGCCCCGGCTCGCCCGGTCACTCGAATTCGAGTCTTCCATCACCTAGTGGGCCTCACAACCGTTTCCCGGCAATATAGCGGGAAATCTAACTATCGGTAATTGGAGAGTTATTTTGGGTGACTGGTTAATCTGTGGAGAGCTGGATAAACGAATAATAATCACATTCGTTTTGAAGGTGAAATTTACTATTCGTACGATTTCTCATCACGGCGGGGTTCCGAGGGGTTGAGCGGCGGGAAGCCCTCCGGCGGTGAGGGGTGGGGAGGCCCGGCGAGACGACACTGATACCTCGGATGTGTGACATGACCGAAATGGAGTGCGCCATGATAGGGAAGCTGTTGGAGATGGGATCGGTGCTGTCCGAAACAGGTGGCGCCACCTCGTGCACGCCCCCCTGGAGAACGCATGCCCCAACCTTTGATCGGTATCACCACCTACCTTGAGGCCGCCCGCTGGGGCGACTGGGTCAGGGAGGCCGTCCTGTCGCCGCCCTCCTACGCGCGGGCCGTCGAGAAGGCGGGTGGCGCCCCGGTGCTGCTGCCCCCGCTCAACCTCGGCGGGATCGACGACTACGTCCGCGGCCTGTCCGGTGTGATCCTCGCCGGAGGGGGCGAGCTCGATCCCTCCCTGTACGGGGCCGCCCGCGAGGAGCGCGTCGGTGACCCGCAGCCGCACCGCGACCGCTTCGAGTTGGCGCTGGCCCGCGCCGCCGTCAAGGCCGACCTGCCGCTGCTCGCCTCGGGGCGGGGCATGCATGTCCTGAACGTCGCCCAGGGCGGGAACCTGATCCCCTGGCTCCCCGAGGTGGTCGACCACGACCGTCACGCCGCCTCCACGGCGCACCGCGTCCAGATCAGCGTCTCCAGCAAACTCGGCAAGACGCTGGGCGACACGGCCGAGGTGACCGCCTCCCATCACCAGGCCGTCAAGCGGCTGGGCACCGGCCTGCTCGCCGTGGCGTGGGCCGACGACCAGATCGTCGAGGGCGTCGAGCTGGAGGGGCACAGGTTCGGCATCGGTGTGCAATGGGACCTCGCGCGAGCCGGGGACAACCGGCTCGTCGAGGCCCTGGTCGAGGCCGCCGGATCCTGACACCGTCGCGCGGACGTGACGTCCCGCGCGATCGCCCCGGTGTGCCGGTCGTTCCCGACGCCGTCGCGCGGACGTCACCCGCGAGAACGGGCGATGCGACGCGCCGCTGACGCGCGCCGCCGCCGCGCCCGGGTCCCGCCGTGCCGGGGACGACGCGGGTAGGGTGCCGATCATGCCGTTGCACCCGCAGGCCGAGGCCTACCTGAAGCTCTTCCGGACAGACCTCGGCGCCCCTCTCTCCACTCTCACCCCCGAAACGATCGCCGAGCTGCGGACCCTCGACGCCTTCGCCGAGCAGCGCGGTCCGATCATTCCCCTCCCGGTGGTGAGGGACGACGTCGCCGCGGGGGTGCCGGTCCGCGTCTACCGGCCCCGGGAGGGCGACGACCCCCTCCCCGCGCTCGTCTACTTCCACGGCGGAGGCTGGGTCTTCGGAAGCGTCGAGCGCAACGACGCGCTCGGCCGCGACCTCGCGGTACGCAACGGGGCGGTCGTGATCTCGGTCGACTACCGGCTCGCGCCCCACCATCCCTTTCCCGCGGCGGCCGACGACGCGTGGAGCGTCGTCCAGGACCTCTTCGCCCGTCCCGGCGCCTACGGGGCCGACCCCGGGCGCATCGCGGTCTGCGGCGACAGCGCCGGGGGTAACGTCGCGGCCGTCGCCGCCTGGCGGGCCAGGGACGCCGGGCTCGGGCTCGCCCACCAGCTGCTCGTCTACCCGGTGACCGACGTGGCCATGGACACCGAGAGCTACCGCACCTACGCCACCGGATTCGGGCTCGGGGCCGATGAGATGGCCTGGTTCGTCACGCAGTACGGAGGCGACCCGGCCGACCCCCGGCTCGCCCCGGCCCGGCTGGCCGACAAGTCCGGCCTGGCTCCGGCGACGGTGATCGTCGCCGAGTGCGACCCGCTCTGCGACGAGGGCGAGGAGTACGCCGCCCAGCTCGCCGAGGCCGGAGTGCCGGTCGAGGTGAGGAGGTACGAGGGGGCCATCCACGGTTTCTTCGGCCTGCCGGGCTTCTTCGACCAGGCGATCGAGGCGCGCGAGTACGCCGCGGCCCGTCTCGCGGAGGCATTCCGGTGAGCGGCGCCGCCCCTGCCCCCGTACGGCGGGAGCGTCCGCGACCCGGTCAGAAACTCCTGGGCAGCCCGAGCACCTGGGTGGCCAGATAGTTGAGCAGGAGCTCCTCGGTGACGGGGGCCACCCTGCCGATACGGGCGTCGGCCAGCAGGCGGGCCACCGGATACTCCAGCGAGTAGGCCATGCCGCCGTGCGTCTGGAAGGCGTGGTCGGCCGCCTCCCACGCGGCCTGCGAGGCGGTCAGTTTGGCGATGTTGGCCTCGGTGCCGCAGGGCAGCTGCCTGTCGAACAACCACGCGGCCTTGTAGAGCATCAGCCTGGCCAGCTCGATCTTGGCCTTGACCTGGGCGAGGGGGAAGGCGATGGCCTGGTTGGCGCCGATCGGGCGGCCGAAGACCTCGCGCTCCTTGGCGTACCGCACGGCCACCCCCAGCGCCACCTCGGCGCCGCCGAGGGCGGAGGCGGCCAGCAGGACGCGCTCGGGGTTGAGGATGTCCCACAGCACCAGCGCGCCCTGGTCGACCTCGCCGACGACGTTCCTCTCGGGGACCCGCAGATCGTCGATGAAGACCATGTTGGACGGGGTGGTGTTCGCGCCCATCTTCGGGATCGGCCGGAAGGACAGCTGCCCGGCGGCGACCGCCTCGGGGACGTTCACCAGCAGGACGGTCAGGCCGTTGGAGCGAGGACTGGCCTCGGCGGCCGGGATGGTCCGGGTGACGAGGAGCATCCAGGTCGCCCGCTGCACCCCGGTGATCCAGATCTTCTGGCCCTGGACGACGAACTCCGCACCGTCGCGGCGGGCGAAGGTGGAGATGCCCAGGGCGTTGGACCCGGCGTCGGGCTCGGTCAGGGCGAAGCAGGTCTCCAGCTCGCCGGTGGCCAGCCTGGGCAGCAGCTCCTCACGCTGCCGGCCGCTGCCGTGCCTGGCGAGGGTCATGGCGCCGAACCCGGGGGTGAGCACGTAGGTGAACGCCGAGCCGCCCGCTGAGCCGGAGGCCGACAGGGTCTCGGTGGCCACGGCCAGCTCCAGCAGGCCCTGCCCGCCGCCGCCGTACTCCTCGGGCACGGCCAGGCCGAGCCAGCCGCCCTTCGCCAGGTCCTGCCAGACCTCCTCCGGCCAGCGCTTCTCGCTCTCGCACCGCTGCCAGTAGTCCAGGTCGTAGCGCGCGCAGATGTCGCCGATGCCGCGCTGCACGGCGAGGGCGCTCTCGGGGAGGGTGAAGTCCACGATGATCAACTCCATCGTTCTCGGCGGGGGACTGCCGCGGAAGTATGAGTCCGAGGCCCTGCTGGCTCAGGATTCCGAGGCGGGAAGGCGCGGCCTGCGCGCGTGGTAGACGAAGGCCGGCGGCACGTTCCCCCACACCGTCCGGCCCACGACGACCTCCTCGAAGGTGTCGGCGAGACGCCTCCTGAAGCGCCGCGCGGGGGGAAGGCGCTTGGCGAAGCTGTACGCGAAGGTGGTGAAGGCCGTATGCGTGCCCATGATCGCGGTGACCGCCTCCAGCAGGCGGGCCTGTGTGTCCGCGGAGAAGGCGGCCCACGGCAGCCCGCTCACGATCGCGTCGGCCTTGGACAGGCCGCGCTCCTGGAGCAGCTGCGGCAGCCGCGCCGCGTCGTCGACCACGACGTCCACCCCGGGGTTTCCCGCGGCGAGGAACTCGGCCAGCCTCGGGTTGATCTCGACGGCCATGTGGTGTCCCCGGCCGCCCAGCCGGCGCTGGATCTCCGCCGTGAACGCGCCGGTGCCGGGGCCGAGCTCGACGATCACCGGATCTCCTCGGAGGGGAACGGGCGAGGCCACCGCCTCGGCGAGCCGCCGCGAGCTCGGCGCCACCGCTCCGACGGTGCCCGGCGAGCGGAGCCACTGCCCCAGAAAGAGCGCGGTGTCATTGGTCATGGTCTGAAGCGTAGGGGAATCCGCCAGGCGGTGGATCCGTAGGTCATTCCCCAGGCTGACGACCCGGCCGTGCCTCCGCGGTCACGATGTGCTTCGAACCACTCGCTTCTCATCTTTCATCTGAGGAAGGACACATCTCATGCAGGAGGTCGTCGCCCAGCCCGATCCGACGCGGGGCCGTCAGGTATCCACGGGCCTGCTGTACGGCGTCCGCGTCCTCGTCGTCGCCCAGGCCGCCGGACTCGTCGTCGCCGCCTCGTTCGCGGGCCAGGCCGTACAGGGCGGGGGAGAACTCGGCGAGACCCACGTCATGGCCGGGATGGTGGTGCACCTGATCGCCCTGCTGCAGATCGTCGCGGCCGTGCTGGTCTGGCGTCCGGGACGGGGGGCGGGCTGGCCCGCGCTGGCCAGTCTCGGCCTGTTCCTGATCGGCATGGGCCAGCACTTCAGCTGGGACGCGCTCGGCACCCACGTGCCCAGCGGTCTCGCCCTGTTCGGACTGACCGTGGCGGTGCTCATCTGGGCGTGGTCGCCCCGCGCCGCCGAACGCCGGTCCTGAGACGTGCGCCCTCCCCGCATCCCCTCGGTGGCGCCGGACACAGTAGTGTCACCATCAGGTGCGGGGAGGGAGTTCAGCCGGTGGGTCCGGAAGAATCGGGGGCTGAAGATCGAATTTGGACGGTTCCCAACGCGCTGAGCCTGGCCAGGCTCCTGGGGGTGCCGGTCTTCCTCTGGCTCGTGCTGGGGCCGAAGGCCGACGGCTGGGCCGTCGCCCTGCTCATGCTGGCCGGATTCTCCGACTGGCTCGACGGCAAGATCGCCCGTGCCTGGAACCAGACCAGCAGGCTCGGCCGCCTGCTCGACCCGCTGGCCGACCGGCTCTACATCCTGGCCACCCTGTTCGGCCTCGCCATGCGCGAGATCATCCCCTGGTGGCTGGCGCTCGCCATCCCGCTGCGCGACGTGATGCTGCTGGGCATCCCGCTCATCCTGCGCCGTCTCGGATACGGTCCGGCACTGCCCGTGCACTTCCTCGGCAAGGCCGCCACCGCGAACCTGCTCTACGCCTTCCCCCTGCTCTTCCTGGCCCATCACCCCTCCTGGTACGCCGAGGCGGCGGGGATCGTCGGCTGGTCCCTCGCCATCTGGGGCACAGGTCTGTACTGGTGGTCCGGAGTGCTGTATTGGGTACAGGTGCGTCAGCTGACCAGCGAGGCCAAACGCCTTAAGAGGTGATCTGTGAAGGCCGTCGTCATGGCGGGCGGGGAAGGGACACGGCTCCGGCCGATGACCGCGAACCAGCCCAAGCCTCTCCTGCCCGTGATCAATCGGCCGATCATGGAGCATGTGCTCCGCCTGCTGAAACGGCACGGTTTCACCGAGACGGTGGTCACCGTGCAGTTCCTGGCGGCTCTGGTCAGAAACTACTTCGGCGACGGCGACGAGCTCGGCATGAGCCTGCACTACGCCACCGAGGACACGCCGCTCGGCACCGCGGGCAGCGTCAAGAACGCCGCCGACCGGCTCCGTGACGACCGCTTCCTGGTCATCTCCGGCGACGCGCTGACCGACATCGACCTGAGTGACATGATCCGCTTCCACCGCGAGAACGGCGCGATGGTCACGATCGGGCTCAAGCGCGTCCCCAACCCGCTGGAGTTCGGCATCGTCATCGTCGACGACCAGGGCAGGGTGGAGCGCTTCCTGGAGAAGCCGACCTGGGGCCAGGTCTTCTCCGACACCGCCAACACCGGCATCTACGTGATGGAGCCCGAGGTCCTCGACGAGATCGCGGCCGGGGAGTCCGTCGACTGGTCGGGCGACGTGTTCCCCAGGCTGCTGGAGCGCGGCGCCCCGCTGTACGGCTACGTGGCCGACGGCTACTGGGAGGACGTGGGCACCCACGAGAGCTACCTCAAGGCCCAGGCCGACGTCCTGTCGGGGCGGGTCAAGGTCGACATCGACGCCTTCGAGGTCTCACCGGGCGTCTGGGTGGCCGAGGGGGCCTCGGTCGACGCCGACGCCGTCCTCAAGGGCCCCCTCTACATCGGCGACTACGCCAAGGTCGAGGCGGGGGCCGAGCTGCGCGAGTACACCGTGCTCGGCAGCAACGCGGTGGTCAGGGAGGGAGCCTTCCTGCACCGCGCGGTCGTCCACGACAACGTCTACGTCGGGCCCAGCGCCCACCTGCGCGGTTGCGTGATCGGCAAGAACACCGACCTGATGACCGCGGCCAGGGTCGAGGAGGGCGCCGTCGTCGGAGACGAGTGCATCATCGAGGCCGAGGCGTACATCTCCTCCGGCGTCAAGATCTACCCGTTCAAGACCATCGAGGCCGGGGCGGTGATCAACAACAGCGTCATCTGGGAGCCGCGCGCCCAGCGCAACCTGTTCGGCCCCCGGGGGGTGTCGGGGCTGGTGAACGTGGAGATCACCCCCGAGTTGTGCGTACGGCTGGCCAGCGCGTACGCCACCACCCTGAAGAAGGGCGCCTCGGTCATCACCTCCCGCGACTCCTCCCGTGCCGCGCGGGCACTGAAGCGGGCGGTGATCAGCGCCCTGAACGCGAGCGCGATCAACGTGCTCGACCTGGAGGCGTCCCCGCTCCCGGTGGCCCGCTTCCACACCGCCAGGGAGAACGCCGTCGGCGGCATCGCGCTGCGCACCACCCCCGGCGACCCGCAGAGCGTCGACATCGTCTTCATGGACGAGCACGGCGCGGACCTGTCCCCGGCGGCCCAGCGCAAGCTGGACCGGGTCTTCTCCCGGCAGGAGTTCCGCCGCGCCTTCCCCGGAGAGATCGCCGAGCTGAGCTTTCCCGCCAGGGCGGTGGAGGACTACACGCACGAGCTGCTGCGCCTGGTCGACATCAGCGGGGTGCGCGACGTCGACATGAAGGTCGTGGTCGACTGCGCGGGAGGCACCTCCTCGCTGGTGCTGCCCAGCCTGCTGGGCCGGGTCGGGGTGGACGTGCTGACCGTCAACAACCGGCTGGACGACGCCTCGCCCACCGAGACCCTCGCCGAGCGCCGCCGTGATCTGCAGCGCCTCTCAGAGCTCGTCAGCTCCTCCAGGGCGGCCTTCGGGGTGCGCTTCGACCCGGTGGGGGAGCGGGTCGCGCTGGTGGACGAGATGGGCCAGCTGATCAGCGAGGAGCGCGCCCTGCTGGTCGTGCTCGACCTGGTCGCCGCCGAGCGGCGCGGCGGCAGGGTGGCGCTGCCGGTCACCACCACCCGGGTGGCGGAGCAGGTCTGCAGGTTCCACGGCGTGCAGGCCGAGTGGACCTCCACCGCGATCGACGCGCTGACCACCGCGGCCAGAGGGCCGGAGACGATCTTCGCGGCCGACGGGCGCGGCGGTTTCATCGTGCCCGAGTTCGGGCCCACGGTGGACGGCCTGGCGGTGTTCCTGCGCCTGCTGGGCCTGGTCGCCAGGACCAGGCTCTCGCTCAGCCAGATCGACGCCAGGATCCCCGAGGCCAAGCTGCTGCGCCGGACCGTGCCGACCCCGTGGGCCGCCAAGGGCGCGGTGATGCGCTCGGTCATCGAGGCCGCCGAGCACTACCGCATCGACACCACCGACGGGGTCCGGGTCGTCGCCGAGGACGGCAGCTGGGCCCTGGTGCTGCCCGACCCGACGGAGGCGGTCACCCACCTGTGGGCCGAGGGCTTCGACGTCGACTCCGCGCAGACCCTGATCGAGCACTGGGCGCGGGTGGTCGAGGACGCCGCGGGCGGCTGAAGGGGCACAGGCGGGCACAGGCGGGCTCAGGTGGGCCCAGCCGGGCACCGGGGGAGGGGGCGAGGAGCAGGTCGTGAGCGAGGACCGTGAGCCGAGCGGAGCGGGAGAAGCCGGGCGGGAAGGGAGGAGGATGAGCGCTCGGGGGCGAGGGGTCGCGACAAAACACAGCGCGGCGCCATGGACCGGAGACAGTGCCCCACTGTAACTTTGTCACCGACCGTACCCGCGGTTCAGCGTCAACCTTGACCTTCGCGCCTCATCACTGTATGTTGCGGCATTCGCAGTCCGAGAAAACACTTGAGAAGCGAAGAAGCGAGGCGCGCATCACTGAGCACCGTTGCCGCGTCTTCGCGGTAGGAGGCCGAGCCGATCGATGCCGAGCGTCTACTGCACGCAGTGCGGTCATGCCAACCCTGAGGATGCCCGTTTCTGTTCACGATGCGGGTCGCCGCTTACCAAAGCCGAGACCGCCGGAGACAGCACATCGACGATCTCCCTCTCCGGGATCGAGGCGTATGAGGCGGAGACAGGTGAGACGCTTCTCGCCGAACGGCAGGCCGTCGAGCAGTTGCCCCCGGGCACCGCGTTGCTGGTCGCGATGCGCGGCCCCAACGCCGGCAGCCGGTTCCTGCTCGACAGCGATCTCACCACCGTGGGCCGCCATCCGGAGAGCGACATCTTCCTCGACGACATCACGGTCTCGCGCCGTCACGTGGAGTTCTACCGGCGCGGCGGCGGGGTCTTCACCGTCCGTGACGTCGGCAGCCTCAACGGCACGTACGTGAACCGCGAGCGCATCGAGGAGGTCCCGCTGTACGGCGGGGACGAGGTGCAGATCGGCAAGTTCCGCCTCGTCTTCCTCACCCGCGGCGCCGCTGGAGGATGATGAGCTCGCAGGCCGCTCGTGCGCACATGAGCATCGGGGAGGTGCTCGCCCTCCTGCAGGGCGAGTTCCCCGACGTCAGCATCTCCAAGATTCGTTTCCTGGAGGGCGAGGGGTTGATCGAGCCGGAGCGCAGTCCCTCCGGTTACCGCAAGTTCAGCTACGCCGACGTCGAGCGGCTCCGTTACATCCTCAGCGAGCAGCGTGACCGCTACCTGCCGCTGCGAGTGATCAAGGATCATCTGGAGGCGGCCGATCGCGAGGAGCGCCCGGCCGCCCGGCCGCGCGCCGTCCCCGACGAGGCGCCTCCCGAGCTCAGGCTCACCCGCGAGGAGCTGATCGCCGCCGCCGAGCTCGACGAGGAGACCCTCGCCGAGCTTGAGGACTACGGCCTGCTGGCCGCGGTGGCCCGCTACTACGACGCCGAGGCGCTGGCCGTGGCCCGCAGCGTCGGAGCCCTCGCCGCCTTCGGCCTGCGCGCCCGCCACCTGAGGGCGGTCAAGGCCGCGGCCGAGCGCGAGGCGGGCCTGGTGGAGCAGGCCGTCGCCCCGCTGCTGCGCCGTCGCGGGCCTGGCGCGATCGACCAGGCCGACGAGACGGCGAGGGAGATTTCCGGCCTGCTGCTGGAATTGCACGCCTCGCTGCTGCGTTCCGGCGTGCGTGGGGCTCTGGGTCGGTGAGAGCCTGACCAGGCACTCGTACCCCCACGAGTGTTACGTTGAACAAACCGGTCGGAATCCAGCGAAGACGGAGCAGCCCGTGTTGCAGATGGAGGTCGTGGGCGTTCGAGTTGAAATGCCCTCCAACCAGCCGATCGTCTTGTTGAAAGAGACGCATGGGGAGCGTTACCTGCCTATCTGGATCGGCATGACGGAAGCCACGGCGATCGCCATGGCCCAGGCCGAGGAACCACCACCCCGGCCGCTCACTCATGACCTGTTCCGTGACGTGCTCGAAGGGCTCGGAGTCCGGCTGAGCACGGTCAACATCGTCGCCCTGCGCGACGGCATCTTCTTCGCCGATCTCGTGTTCTCCAACGGGGTGGAGGTGAGCGCGCGTCCCTCGGACTCGATCGCCTTGGCACTTCGCACCGGCGCACGTATCTTCGCGAGTGAGGATGTGGTCCGGGAGGCGGGGGTGATCATCCCCGACGACCAGGAGGACGAGGTGGAGAAGTTCAGGGAGTTCCTTGACACGATCACGCCCGAGGACTTCGGCCGCGCGGGGTAGGAATTTCGGTGCATTTACGCTTCACGACGCGCCGAGTGGGGTCGTTGACTGGACCTGGCCCCAGTCCTACGGTGCATGTGAACCCTGCGGCCGTGCGTAAACCCCCAGATCAGGCCGTGGGATGAGAGAAAGCCGGAGGTCCGCGTGGCGGTCAGCAGCGGCGAGGGTAGAAACGCCGATCAGGATGACCCGAAACGGCGCCAGTCGGCACGTCAGCGCGCGGGTGAAGAGGGTCTGCTGTTCGACGGGCAACCGGTGAAGGTGCCCGCCGACATCGGTTACCGGGGCCCGACGGCCTGCTCCGCGGCCGGCATCACCTACCGGCAACTCGACTACTGGGCGCGCACCGGCCTCGTCGAGCCCACCGTGAGAGCCGCCCACGGATCCGGCTCCCAGCGCCTTTACGGCTTTCGCGACATCCTGGTGCTCAAGGTCGTCAAACGGCTCCTCGACACCGGCGTCTCCCTCCAGCAGATCCGCATCGCCGTGCAGCACCTGCGCGACCGGGGCGTCAACGACCTGGCCGGGATCACCCTGATGAGCGACGGGGTGAGCGTCTACGAGTGCACCTCGCCCGACGAGGTGATCGACCTCCTCCAGGGCGGCCAGGGAGTCTTCGGCATAGCACTGGGACGGGTGTGGCAGGAGGTGGAGGGCTCCCTCGCGGATCTGCCCGGCGAACGTGCGGAGTCGAGCGAGGGCCCTTTAGGCGATCATCAGGCCGATGAGCTGGCCCGCCGTCGCAGAGCACGACGAACCGGGTAAACTCGGACTCGCTGCTGACCCTGTGCGGGAGAGACCCCGACAGCGAGCGGGGCGCCGAAGGAGCAACCTCCCCGGAATCTCTCAGGCACCCGGTACCGCACGGACGAGGCAACTCTGGAAAGCAGGCGCGCCGGCCAGGCGCGACTCACCGACGGTGCAAGCCTCCCGTCACGGGTAGGTGAAGCTCTCAGGTCACGACGCGTGAGACGGTCGTGATGACAGAGGGGGAGACCAGGCATACGCCCGCGCCCAGCGCCGGTCTCCACCCCGTCCCGGGAGGCTTCACAATGACCGACCTGTCATCGCTCAGCGAACTCGGCTCCCTGCCGTTCTCCACCCGCCACATAGGGCCGGACGACGCCGGCCAGACCCGCATGCTGGAGGCGGTCGGATTCGCCTCCGTGGCCGACCTGGTCGCGGTGGCCGTGCCCGAGGCGATCCGCTCCGCGGGGCGGCTGAGCCTGCCCCCGGCGGCCGGGGAGTCCGAGGCCCTCGCGGAGCTTCGAGTCCTCGCCGGGCGAAACACCGTGCTCACCTCGATGATCGGCCTGGGCTACCACGACACGATCACTCCGGGCGTCATCCGCCGCAACCTCCTGGAGAACCCCGGCTGGTACACCGCGTACACGCCCTACCAGCCGGAGATCTCCCAGGGCCGTCTGGAGGCCCTGATCAACTTCCAGACCGTCGTCTCCGACCTGACCGCCCTCGACGTCGCCGGTGCCTCCCTGCTCGACGAGGCCACCGCCGCCGCCGAGGCGATGACCCTGGCCCGCCGCGCCGGCCGCGGCCCCTCGAAGGTGTTCGTGGTCGACGCCGACGCGCTGCCGCAGACCAAGGCGGTGCTGCGCACCCGCGCCGAGCCGCTCGGCATCGAGCTGGTCGAGAGCGACTTCACCGCCGAGCTTCCCGAGTGCTTCGGGGTGCTCGTGCAGTATCCCGGCGCCAGCGGCAGGATCCGCGACTTCCGCGCCATCGCCGACGCCGCCCACGCGCGCGGTGCCCAGGTGGTCGCCGCCGCCGACCTGCTCGCCCTCACCCTGCTGGCCGCGCCGGGCGAGCTCGGCGCCGACATCGCCGTCGGGTCCTCGCAACGCTTCGGCGTCCCCCTCGGCTTCGGCGGCCCCCACGCCGCCTACATGGCGGTCCGCGACGGTCTCCAGCGCCAGCTGCCGGGCCGCCTGGTGGGCGTCTCCCAGGACGCCGACAAACGCCCCGCGTACCGGCTCGCCCTCCAGACCCGTGAGCAGCACATCCGCCGCGAGAAGGCCACCAGCAACATCTGCACCGCGCAGGTGCTGCTCGCCGTGATCGCCGGCATGTACGCCGTCTACCACGGCCCCGAGGGCCTGCGCAGGATCGGACGGCGCACCCACAGGCACGCCGTCGTGCTCGCCGAGGGCCTGCGTCAGGGCGGTGTCGAGGTCGTGCACGACACCTTCTTCGACACCGTGCTCGCCAGGGTGCCCGGCCGCGCCGAGGAGATCGTCGCCACGGCCCGCGAGAACGGCGTCAACCTGCGCCTGGTCGACGCCGACCACGTGGGCGTCACCTGCGACGAGAAGACCGAGCCGCTCCACCTGGAGCAGGTCCTGGCCGCCTTCGAGATCAGCGGCGCCGTGCTGGCCGACCTCGACGCCGCCGCCCACGACGCGCTGCCCGCCGCGCTGGCGCGGGTCAGCGACTACCTGACCCACCCGGTCTTCCACAGCCACCGTTCCGAGACGGCCATGCTGCGCTACCTGCGAAGGCTCCAGGACAAGGACATCGCGCTCGACCGGTCGATGATCCCGCTGGGCTCCTGCACCATGAAGCTCAACGCGACCACCGAGATGGAGCCGATCACCTGGCCGGAGTTCGCCGGGCTGCACCCCTACGCGCCCGAGGACCAGGCCGCGGGCCACATCGAGCTGATCGGGGAGCTGGAGCGCTGGCTCGCCGAGGTCACCGGCTACGACGCCGTGTCGCTTCAGCCGAACGCCGGCTCGCAGGGGGAGTTCGCCGGGTTGCTGGCGATCCGCGCCTACCACACCGCGCGCGGAGAGTCGGGCCGCGACGTCTGCCTGATCCCCTCGTCCGCGCACGGCACCAACGCCGCGAGCGCCGTCATGGCGGGCATGCGCGTGGCCGTGGTCGCCTGCGACGACAAGGGCAACGTCGACCTCGACGACCTCGTCGCGAAGATCGACAAGCACCGCGAGCAGCTTGCCGCGATCATGGTGACCTACCCGTCCACGCACGGTGTGTACGAGGAGACGATCGTCCGGATCTGCGAGCTGGTGCACGAGGCCGGCGGGCAGGTCTACGTCGACGGCGCCAACCTCAACGCGCTGGTCGGTCTGGCCAGGCCGGGGGAGTTCGGGGCGGACGTCTCCCACCTCAACCTGCACAAGACCTTCTGCATCCCGCACGGCGGCGGTGGCCCCGGCGTCGGCCCGGTCGCGGTCCGCGCCCACCTGGCCGACTATCTGCCCGGCCATCCGCTGCGTGAGGGTACGGCGGTCGGCCCTGTCTCGGCCGCGCCGTACGGCTCGGCGGGCATCCTGCCCATCTCCTGGGCCTACATCCGGATGATGGGCGCCGACGGCCTGAAGGCGGCGACCGAGCAGGCCATCCTGTCGGCCAACTACCTGGCCCGCAGGCTCAGCCCCCACTACCCGGTCCTCTACACCGGCCGTGGCGGCCTCGTCGCCCACGAGTGCATCGTCGACCTGCGCCAGATCACCAAGGAGACCGGGGTGACGGTCGACGACGTGGCCAAGCGCCTCATCGACTACGGATTCCACGCCCCGACCATGTCCTTCCCCGTGGCGGGAACGCTGATGATCGAGCCGACCGAGAGCGAGGACCTGGCCGAACTCGACCGGTTCTGCGAGGCGATGATCGCGATCCGCGAGGAGATCGCGAAGGTCGCCTCCGGCGCGTACGACAGGACCGACAACCCGCTGCGCAACGCCCCGCACACGGCCGACAGCCTCGTCGTCGACGAGTGGGTCCACCCCTACAGCCGCACCGAGGCGGCCTACCCGCTGCCGTCGGTGCGCGAGGGCAAGTACTGGTCGCCGGTCCGCCGCATCGACCAGGCCTACGGCGACCGTAACCTGGTCTGCTCCTGTCCTCCCCTGGAGGCGTACGAGGACTGATCCCGCCGGCCTCGGCGAGAGCCGGGAAACCCGCGCGAACCGTGATATCCGCCGGGAATGCGGGGGGACGGACGAGGCCCCGAGTCGTTAGGCTCGGGGCGTCTCCGTATCCGGAAGGATCATGCATGCCTGAGGTGGACACCCGTCCCTTGGACGCCGCGCGAAGACTGGCCGAGTCGGGCGATCTCGACGGCGCCGCCACGATCTTCGCTGAGCTGGTCGCCGATCCCGACGAACCCGACAGGGCCCAGGCGGCGGTGGGGCTCGCGGTGGTGCTTGAGGAGAGCGGAGACGTGCCGGGCTCCCGCGCGGCCGCACGCACCGCGCTGGCGACCGGGCACCCGGAGTTCGCCGCCCAGGCCGCCTGCCTGCTCGCGGGGAGCTTCGAAAGGGAGGACCTGGTGGAGCAGGCCCGCGCCGCCTGGCAGGCCGCGCTGGGTGTCGGCCACCCCGCCTACGTCCCGCTGGCGCACATGGCCCTCGCGCGGCTCGCCACGGGCGATGAGGAGGCCGAGCGGTCGCTTCGCGAGGCGCTCGCCACCCGTGACCCGGAGATCGCTCCTCGGGCCGCTCAGCGGCTGGCGGAGGTGTTCCTTGAGGAGGGCGAGCCGGCCGAGGCCGCGCAGGTGCTCCTGGAGGCGCTCTCGGTGCCGGAGGCGGCCGAGGTGCCGAGACTGCGGGTGATGCTCGGCATCGCTCATCTGGAGATGGCCTGCGCCGAGTTCTCCGGCGCGATCGAGGAGGGCGGAGACGTGGAGACCGGTGCGCTGGCCATCGAGCTCCTGGCGCGCACCCTTCCGCTCAGAGGGCGCGACGAGGACGCCGAGCGGGTGTGGCGCTACGGTCTGGACAGCGCCGACGAGGACCTCGCCGGTGAGGTCCGCCTGCGCCTCGACCGGGATCTCTGAGGTCCGGCGACTTCGGGGGCCGTGCGCGGAGCGGCGGTCGCCCTGTGGGCGGACGCCGGGCCGATGAGGTCGGGCCGGACACTGTCCGGGAGTGGCGGATCCACAGGGGACCACAGGGGAGGCGTCTCCCCGTCCCCGCGGCGCCCTCGCCGTCAGTCGCGCTCCCGCCAGCGGCTCAGGGCGTGGGCGAAGTTGATCGCGACGATTCCGCCCCAGGCGAGCAGCAGTCCGGCGGTGCCGGCGTTCTGCGCGGCGATGGCGGTGAGCGGGATCCCGATGCCCATGGAACCGAGGGCGATCGGGATCGAGGAGTTCGTGCTCCTGCGCGGCCTGGCCGCCGGTGCCCCGGCGGCGTGCAACTCGGCGCGCACCCGGTGGGCGATGGTCGCGTCGAGACGTGACACGAACGAGTCGACGAGCGCGGCCTCGTACTCCGGGCCGAGGTCGCGCCGGGCCTCGATGGTGGCGCGCATGTCCTGGCGGATATCTTGGTAGTCCTGCACGCTTCGATTGTTCCCTCGCCCCCGGCCGCCGGGCATCAGCCGTTAGGACGAGATTCGTGTCCACCTTCGACTCCACCCCCCTCGCGAAGGCGTCCGCCCCGCGGACCACCGCGGAATCCCGGCTTCCGGCGGGCACGGCCGGGCCCCTGGAGATCGTGACCCCGCACGGCCCGGCCCTCGTGGAGATCGACGAGGTGGCCGCCCCGCGCTTCCTGCTGGTGCTCACCCACGGCTCGGCCGGGGGAGTGGACGCCCCGGACCTGCTGGCCGTGCGGGACGCCGTGACGGCGATCGGCGGGACGGTCGCGCGGGTGCTGCAGCCGTTCCGTGTGCGCGGGGCCCGGGCGCCGGGGTCGGCGGTCAAGCAGGACGAGGCGTGGGAAAGGCTGGTGGCGGGGTTGCGCGGGCGCTATCCGGGGCTGCCGCTGGCGCAGGGCGGGCGGAGCAACGGGGCGAGGGTCGCGTGCCGTACGGCCGAGCGGGTCGGTGCTCACGCGGTCGTCGCGCTGGCGTTCCCCCTGCACCCGCCGAGGAAGCCGGAGCGGTCACGCGCGGGAGAGCTGCGTGCGGCGGGTGTGGACGTGCTGGTGGTGAGCGGAGACCGTGACCCGTTCGGCGTGCCCGAGGCGGCGGACGCCGCGCGCCTGGTGGTGCTGCCGGGAGAGGGTCACGACCTCGGGAGGAGTCCCACCAGGGTGGGCGAGGTGGTCGCCGAGTGGCTCGACACGAGGATGCGGCCGGGCTCGGTGGACCCGCTCAGCGTGACCGGTCGGGGGTGACGGGTCTTCAGACGACGCCGGCCAGTGGCCGGTGCGGCTCGATGACGGCACCGTCGGGGAGGAGCTCGCCGGTGTCCTCGAACAGCACAACACCGTTGCAGAGCAGGCTCCAGCCCTGCTCGGGGTGGGCCGCCATGGTGCGGGCGGCTTCGCGGTCCAGCGCGTCGGCGGACGGACAGGACGGCTCGTGCGGGCACATCGGCGTGCCTCCGGATCTCTCGTGTCGGCTCGCCCGTGTCACACCGGGCACGGGGGTGGGCATCGGACATCCGGCGGCACCGTCACCGATGGGTCTCCGTTCCCACGTATGACGGGGACGAGCATCTGAATGTTGACATATGGCCATGCGACCCCTAACAGAGCGAGGGTCGCACATCAAGTAGATCAAGTGTGCGATCGATCGCACCTCGGCGACATAGCCCGTTAGGACTGTTTGGGACTGCTAGAGGGCCAGTCCGTCAGGGCTTTGTCGGGGGATGTGACCTATAACACAGCATGCCTCATATGAGCACATTCAACCAAGTCCGACACGCCGCCTGGCGGGTAAACGATCGGTTACAAGTTGCTGACGTGCCCCGATGTCGGCCCTCGCGCCCCCGGCCTGGCCCTTAACGGCTCCTGCCCTCCCGCGTGCCCAGGCCGGCCAGGAGCGCGTCCAGCCCGTGCTCGAAGTCGGTGTCCGCCGCCGGGCTACCGCCTCCCCTCGACGGAGGGCGCCAGGGCTCGTCCCCGTCGCCCGGGGGCTCGGCCCAGCCCGACTGCTGCACCTCCACCGCCACCGCGCCGAAGACGTAGGCCCGCAGGGCGCGTACCGCCCCCGCCGGGTCGGCCAGGCCCGCCTCGGCCAGTTGCTCGGTCTGCTCCCTGATCGCGATCGCCGCCCTGCCCCTCGGCGGCTTGGTCAGGGCGAGGGCCAGCACCCCGGGATGCTCTCTCAGTGCTGCCCTGCTCGCCCGGCACCAGGCCCTCGCGCTCTCCTGCCAGCTCTCGCCCGGCTCGGCGTGCACGGTGGTGACGTGCTCGGCCAGCGCGTCCATGAGGGCGTCCTTGCCGCGCGGCAGGTGGTGGTAGATGGCCATCGCCTCCACCTGGAGCGCGTCGCCCAGCCGTCGCATCGTCAGACGCCGGAGCCCCTGGCCGTCGGCGATGTGAAGGGCGGCGTCGATGATGCGCTCCCTGGAGAGCGGGACGGGTGGTCGCTTGGCGGGCATGGGAGGCATCCTGCCACCGCCTGCCTTACTGCGTAAAGGGTGGCGCGCCGAACAGGACGGACCTCCGTCGCGCGGCGGGACGGGGTCGTCCGGAAGGGGTCGGGTCCCTGAGTGTGTGGGGTGAGGGCTGAGCGCGTAGGCTACGAGCGGTGATCTGCCGGAGGAGGCCCGGCGACCGGTGAGAGAGGGAAGAAGATGGCGTTTTTCCGACCGAGCGTGAGCCGGGAGGCGGAGGTTCGTCACCACGCTGACCAGGAGGTCGGGAAGAGCTTTCCCGAGCTCCTTGAGAAGGCGCGCGAGGCCGAGGCCGAAATGCGCCGGGCGCAGGCCGCCGCGGCTCCGGTGCAGGAGTTGCGAGCCGCCGGGCTGGCGTTCGACAGGGCTCTCACCGAGGCCCTGCGCGCGGCCGAGGCCAACCAGCGTGCGACGTTCGGGGTCAAGGCGTACGACGACCGGATCCGCCGCCGCAAGGGCAGGGCGACCCCCCGGGGTGCCGAGTGGACCGCGGAGGTCAACCGCCTGCGCACCCTTCGCGAGCAGAACCGGCTGACCGGCATCCCCCGGGTTCCCCGCCCGGTCGCCGCCTCCGCCCGCTGACCTTCGTCCCAAGCACCCTGGGCACTTAGGGCTCCCGTTCGAGAGGGCTCCTCCCCGCGGCCGAAGACCGCGGGGAGGAGCCCTTCGCGGTCCCGGCCCACGGGCGGGCCTGTGGGGGGCCTGGGCACCGTCATCCCCCATAAGCCTTGACATCGCCGTCGATGAGGTGGATTTTAGGATAGGCTTACCTAATAAATCTTGTCATTCCGACAGCCCCCGACTGCTCGCCTAACGCTGTGACCAGGTATTTCGCTGAGATGTGCACAGCCACGCATTTTCCTCTGCCCCAACCCCTGCCTGATGGCTCCGAGAACGCGACGGGAGATCGGTGCTCGGCGGCCTCCGGGCGCGCCGGCGGGAAAACCACGCGCCGACGCCCGTACGCGGACCCCGTGCCGACCGCCGCTCCCGGTGCCGGACGAATCCCCGATCCTTGCCCGTTCCTGCTGGAGGTAACCGATGATCAACCCCTTCGACGACGACGGCGCGTCCTTCCTGGTGCTGGTGAACGTGGAGGGGCAGCACTCGTTGTGGCCCGCGTTCGCCGACGTCCCCGCGGGCTGGCAGATCGCCCACGGTGAGGACTCCCGCGCCGGTTGTCTCGCCTACGTCGAGAGCTCCTGGACCGACATGCGCCCAAGGAGCCTCATCACCCAGATGGACGGCTGAGCCTTCCGCGCCTTCCCGGCCTTCGAGGCCGGATGCGGGTGACCGTCGCCTTGGTCCACCTTGGCCCCCGCGCTGACCTTCCGGGAGGGACGCTCGGCGATCGCGCCGATTCCGTCGGGACCCCCCTCGGGCGGGGCCGGAAACGCGGAAGGGCGCCACCGCGGACAGGAGGTCTCGCGGTGGCGCCCTTCGAAACGGGCGGCCCGGGTCAGCTGGCCCAGTCGAGCAGCGGGCGGGTGTTGCTGGGGTGGCGGAGCTTGGAGAGCGACTCCTTCTCCAGCTGGCGGATGCGCTCGCGCGTCAGGCCGAGGTGCTTACCGATCTCGTCGAGGGTGTGGGGCTTGCCGTCGACGAGGCCGAAGCGCAGGGCCATGATCTTGGCCTCCCTGGGGGAGAGGTTGCCCAGCACGCCGCGCAGCTGCTCGCCGAGCAGCTGACGGTCGACGACCTCCGAGGCCTCGGGCGAGTCGACGTCCTCGATGAGGTCGCCGATGGTGGTCTCGCCGTCCTCGCCGATGGTGGCGTTGAGGCTGATCGGCTGGCGGCTGGTGCGCAGCAGCTCCTCGATCTGGTCGGGGCTCTTGTCGAGCTCGACGCCCAGCTCCTCCGGCGTGGGCTCGCGGCCCAGGCGCTGGTGCATGTCGCGCTCGACGCGCGACAGCTTGGAGAGCATCTCCAGCACGTGCACCGGCAGCCTGATCGTGCGGGCCGAGTCCGCGAAGCCGCGCTGGATGGCCTGGCGGATCCACCACATGGCGTAGGTGGAGAACTTGTAGCCCTTGGTGTAGTCGAACTTCTCCACCGCGCGGATCAGGCCGAGGTTGCCCTCCTGGACCACGTCGAGCAGGGCCATGCCCCGGTCGGTGTACTTCTTCGCCACGGAGACGACCAGGCGGAGGTTGGCCTCCAGCATGTGGTCCTTGGCCCGGCGGCCGTCCTCGGCGATCCACTCCAGGTCGTCACGCACGACCGCGGACAGGCCCGGCTCGGCCTCCAGCTTGGACTCGGCGTACAGGCCGGCCTCGATGCGCTTGGCCAGCTCGACCTCCTGTGCGGCGGTGAGCAGGGTGCGACGGCCGATCGACTTCAGGTAGGTGTGCACCGAGTCGCCCATGACGGAGGACTGGTCGTCGAGGTCGAGGGTCGGCTCGACCTCCACCTCGGGCTCCTCCGTCGGGTTCCACTCGTCCTCGGGCTCCGCCGCTGTGTCCTTGGCGTCCTTGACGCCCTTGGCGGTGGTCCCGGCGGCCTTCACGGCCTTGGTCCTCCTGGTGGTCTTGAGGTCCCCGGAGGACTCCACCGGGACCTTGGTCGCGTCGGGGGCGCCGGCCACGGGTTCGGCCTTCGTCGAGGTCTTCCTCGCGGAGGCGGTCTTCGTCTTGTGTGCGGAGGTCTTGCGGGTGCTCTTGGTGGTGGATGCCGAGAGTGTGGGCTCGTTCTCGGCCGCCAGGCTGACGCCCGCCTCGGTGAGCTCGCGCAGAATCGACCTGCCCTCGGTGGGGCTGACGCCCGCCTCGGCGAAGGCGTGACGCAGCTCCGCGAGTGAAAGGTGACCCTGGACTCGTCCTCGGTCAAGGAGCTGGTCGAGGGTCGTCGGGGCCTCAGATGAGGTCGCCACGGCGGCTGGGGGCATGAGGACACCTCCTCCATCACGGAGTCGTCTGAATTTACGGTTTGCTGGTCTTGGGGTGGGGCGGTCTGGGAGCCGCTCGGCGCACCAGTACCAATAACCCCAGGCAAGAACATTCTGTTCCCGACTTGACTCGGAAAATATGATGGGTGGACCGCCGTGTCGGCGATCCACCCGCGCTCGGGTGCCCGAGAGGGCCTATTCGATCACTTCCACGGGGCCCTCTTCGGCCGACTCCGAGGAGCCTTCGAGCGGGCCGTCGACCATGGGCATCGGGAAGGGCTCGGCCTGCTCCAGCCGGTCCTCGTTCCAGTAACCGAAGACCTTCTCGGGGTCGGGGTTGACCTCCTTGGAGACCACGTAGTCCTCGGCGGGAGGAGCGGACGCGGTCGGTGACGGCTCGTACGAGGGCGGTCCCGGCTCGTTCGGGGACACGGCGGGCACCGGCTCGTCCGATGGTTTCTCCGCTCTGCCGATCCCGCCCGACGCGGCGGCCGCCGTGACGGAAATGCCGCCGGCGAGGACCAGGCTCACGATTCCAGCCGAGACCCATGTCTTCCGGGTGACGTTCATCGGGCTTGTCCTTCCTGCTTCGGCTACCTCATTGGACGTTCGGGGGCACCTTCACGGTTCCCGATCACGACCATAACGGAGAGCCGCGAGATCCGGCTTGCCATTGGCCAGAAGCGGTATTTCGGTCACAACGGTCAGGTCGGCAGGGGCCGCGTAGGCGGGCATCCGCTCCTTGACGAGGGCGCGCAGCTCGGCCAGGGGCGGCGGAGAGGGCGAGACGACGACGGCCACCACCCGCTCGCCCCACTCGGGGTCGGGACGGCCGACCACGGCGACGTCGACGATCGCGGGATGCTCGGCCAGCACGGCGGCCACCGCCGCGGCGACCACCTTCTCACCTCCGGTGTTGATGACGTCGTCGGCCCGCCCCAGCACGCGTAGCCGCCCTCCCTCCAGGGTGCCCAGGTCCGAGGTGAGGAACCAGTCGCCGTCGCGGGCCGCCTCGGTGAGGTCGGGGCGGAGCCGATAGCCGGAGAACAGCATGGGCCCGCTCAGACGGATCCGGCCGTCGTCTACGACGGCGATCCCCACCCCGTCGAGGGGATCGCCGTCGTAGACGCACCCGCCGCAGGTCTCGCTCATGCCGTACGTGGTGACCACCTGGGCGCCGGCCGCGCGGGCCGCGGCGAGCAGGCCGGGGGGAGCGGCGGCGCCGCCGAGCAGGATGGTCCTGATCCTCGACAGGCGCTGGAGACGCGTCGAATCCACCTGGAGCAGCCGGCGCAGCTGGGTCGGCACCAGCGAGACGTGCTCCGCGCCGCTGGAGAGCACGGCCTCGGGGGAGAACCCGTCGTGCACGATCGGCTCGGTCCCGCCCAGCAGCGACCTGACCAGGACCTGCAGGCCGGAGACGTGGGAGGGAGGCAGACAGCACAGCCAGCGCTCGCCCGCGGCGGCGCCCAGGCGCCGCAACGAGGCCGACGCGGAGGCGAGCAGCGCCTCGGCGGACAGCTGGACGCCCTTCGGGACGCCGGTCGAGCCGCTGGTGGCGATGACCACCGCGACCTCGGCGGGCACACCGACGCCGCCCTCGCGGCGTACTCCGTTCACATGGGTCGGGCGCAACGCGTCGAGCGTCGCCCGCAGTGCGGGGGCGGGCAGGGCGGGGGAGAGGGGCAGCACGGCCGGGCCGCTGCCGTCCAGCGCCTCGCCGACGGCCCGGAACAACTCCGAGGTCGCCGGAGATACCACGGCGTGCAATTCCCGTTCTACGGAAAGCCACGCCTCGTGCGCAGGAGCGGTCATCACGGTCGTAAGGTTAGTGCCGGAAGCCGGACAACGGCCGGGGGTACCGGCGCAGCGGAGAGGGTGAAGCCATCGTGGGCACGGAGCGGGTCGAGCCGGGCGTGGATGAGCGGGCGGTGGAGAAGGCGTCCGAGCGCGACGGCGCGGTCGACTGGAAGAGGTCCGGCCAGTACGAGGACATCGTCTACGAGACCGGCGAGGGCATCGCCAAGATCACGATCAACCGCCCGGAGCGCCACAACGCGTTCCGCCCGACGACGCTCTTCGAGCTCAAGGACGCCTTCAACGTCGCCCAGGAGGACGCCGAGGTCGGTGTGATCATCTTCACCGGCGCGGGTGACAGGGCCTTCTGCTCCGGCGGTGACCAGAAGATCCGCGGCGACGACGGCTACGTCGACAAGTCCACCCCGCACGTCGGCCGGCTCAACGTGCTCGATCTGCAGGTCCAGATCCGCCGCTGCCCCAAGCCGGTCATCGCGATGATCGCCGGCTACGCCATCGGCGGCGGCCACGTGCTGCACGTGTGCTGCGACCTGTCCATCGCCGCCGACAACGCGGTCTTCGGCCAGACCGGTCCCAAGGTCGGCTCCTTCGACGGAGGTTACGGCTCCTGGCTGCTGGCCGAGACCGTCGGCCTGAAGAGGGCCCGTGAGATCTGGTACCTCTGCCGCCAGTACGACGCGCAGACCGCCCTCGACTGGGGCCTGGTCAACGCGGTCGTGCCGCTCGCCGAGCTTGAGACGGAGACGGTCAAGTGGGCGAGGGAGATGCTGGAGAAGTCGCCGCTCGCGCTGCGTATGCTCAAGGGCGCGCTGAACGCGGTGACCGACGGCGCCGCGGGGATGCAGCAGTTCGCCGGTGACGCCACCCTGCTCTACTACATGAGCGAGGAGGCGCAGGAGGGCCGCGACGCGTTCAAGGAGAAGCGCGCCCCCGACTTCGGTAAGTTCCCGCGCCGTCCCTAGCGGCGGCGGAAGTTCACGGCCGGGTGGCGGGGACAGGTTCTCCCGCCGCCCCCGGGGATGGCGGGGGTCCGAGGCGGTTCGGTCCCGAGGCGCGCCGCCCCGCATGGACGAGGTCGCCTTCGCGCGCCTCAGGACGGACTCACCCCCCGGGTGCGGAGTTAAGGAGGCGGTGCGGTGAATCCCGCGACCGCGCTCGCGACGGTGCTGGTCGACGAGCTCGCCCGCTGCGGTCTCACGGACGTGGTGCTCGCACCCGGATCGCGGTCGGCGCCGCTCGCCCTGGCCGTGCACGCCGACAGCCGTATCCGGCTGCACGTGCGGGTGGACGAGCGCTCGGCCTCCTACCTGGCGGTGGGCCTCGCCCGCCGTAGCGGCCGCCCGGTCGTCCTGATCTGCACCTCCGGCACCGCGGCGGCCAACTTCCACCCCGCCGTCATCGAGGCGCACGAGTCGGGGGTTCCGCTGCTGGTGCTCACCGCCGACCGCCCGCCGGAGCTGCGCGACACCGGCGCCAGCCAGACCGTCGACCAGGTCAAGCTGTACGGCACGGCCGTCCGCTGGTTCGGCGAGATCGGCGTGCCCGAGGACCGCCTGGGCCAGGTCGCCTACTGGCGGTCGACGGCCTGCCGCGCCTACCAGCGCGCGCTGGGCCCGTACGACCCGGGTCCGGTTCACCTCAACGTGCCCTTCCGCGAGCCGCTGGTCCCGGACGGCGACCCGTCCTGGTGCGAGTCCCTGGAGGGTGACAGCGAAGGGCCGTGGATCCGCGCCAGGGTGGCCTCCCCGCCGGTGGCCCTGCACCTGCCGCCGACCAGGAGGGGTGTGCTGGTCGTCGGAGACGGCGCGACCAACACGCGCAGATACGTGGCGGCGGCGGGTATGGCCGGATGGCCGGTCCTGTCGGAGCCCAACGGCGGCGCCCGCTACGGCGACCACGCGATGTCGACCTACCACTTCCTCCTCGGCACCCCGGAGTTCGCCGACCGGCACCGTCCCGACGTCGTGGTCACCCTGGGCCGTCCCGGCCTGTCCCGGCCGCTGCTGAACTGGCTGAGGCACGCGGACGAGCACATCGTGGTCGCCGCCGACATGACCCGCTGGCCCGACCCGACCCGCTCGGCCACCCAGGTCGCCCAGGTGGTGGAGATCCCGGTCACCGCGGGCGACGACGCGTGGCTGCACTCCTGGCGCCGTGCCGAGACGGCGGCGAGGACCGCGATCGACGAGGTGCTGGACGGTACGGGGCTCAGCGAGCCGCGCCTGGCCCGCGACCTGGCGGAGGCGCTGCCCAACGGATCGCTGCTGTTCTCCGGCTCCTCCATGCCGATCCGCGACCTCGACCAGGCGATGCGTGCCCGGCGAGGTCTGCGGGTCCTGGCCAACCGGGGGGCGGCGGGGATCGACGGTGTGGTGTCGTCCGCGATGGGCGCCGCCCTCGCGCACAACGGCCCCTCCTACGCCCTGATGGGCGACCTGACCTTCCTGCACGACCAGAACGGGCTGGTCCTCGGCTCCCGCGAGCCCCGCCCGGATCTCTGCCTGGTCGTGGTGAACAACGACGGCGGCGGGATCTTCTCACTCCTTCCCCAGGCCGCGCTGCGCGACCCCTTCGAGCGGGTCTTCGGCACCTCGCACGCGGTGGACCTGGGCTACGTGGCCGCCGCCACCGGCACGCCGTACACCTTCGTGGACGAGCCGGGGCAGCTGGTCAAGGCGCTGCGCGGCGACGGGTTGCGCATGATCGAGGTGCGGACGGACCGGGAGTCCAACGCGGTGCTGCACTCCATGATGCGTGAGGCGGCCCACGCCGCCGTCCGCGACACCATGGCGTGACACCGCCTCCTCCGATCACATCGCACCGCGTGCTTTCCGAGGCGCGGCGCGGCCGGTCCGACGCGCTTCGTGACGGTGTCATGAAGGTGCCGTGACAGGGGCCGTGCCGCGGTGTCGCGAGATCACGTGATGTCGCGACGCAGGGTCAGCGCACGGGCGGCGAGCACGATCACCGCGACGTAGCCCGCGAACAGCATCCCGCCGGCCCAAGCGGGCAGCAGCTCACCGGTACGCAGGGGCATGCCGCTCAGGGCCCTGGCCGCCCCGGTCGGCAGCCATCTGCCCAGCTCCGGCAGGAAACTGACGAGCAGGTAGTCGGCGTACATGAACCACACCAGCGCCACCGCCACCGCCGCGACCTGGTTGCGGATCAAAGCGCCCAGAGCCACCCCGAGCAGGCCGTACAGGGCGACCCCGAGCGCCGAGCCGAGCAGGACGGCGGGCACACCGGGACTCCAGGCGGGGTGGCCGGCCAGAGTGAGGGTGACCAGGCCCGCCACCAGCGTGACCAGCGCCGAGACCGTGGCGATCAGCAGGCCGACGATCCCGTACGCGGCCAGCTTGGCCGTCACCACCCGGCTCCGCCCCGGGGTGACCAGGAACTGCCAGGTGATCGTCTGGTGGCGGTTCTCCCCGGCCATGCCGAGTACGCCGAGCAGCAGGGTGACGACGTAGGCCTGCTGGGCCATGCTGTAGACGTTCTCGATCTGCGCGTCGAGTGGCATCCCGCCTTCCAGGCTCATCAGGAAGACCATCAGCCCCGCCCAGGCCACGCACAGCGGGGGCGCGAGGGCGGCGAGGATCCAGGTGGTGCGGCTCGCGCGTGCCTTGAGCAACTCGGCGCGGATCAGGCCGTTCACGAGGTCACCTCCATGTAGAGCTCTTCCAGGTCGGTCTCCGGGGCGAGCGGGCCCTGCCAGGCCAGACACCCCGCCCTGACGATGATCACGTGGTCGGCGATCTGCCTGATTTCGGCGAGCACGTGGGTGGAGACCAGGACCGTGCGCCCCTGGTGGGTGTAGGCCCGCAGGAACCCCCGCAGCCAGCGCATGCCCGCCGGGTCCAGGCCGTTGGCGGGCTCGTCGAGGACGAGGATCTCCGGGTCGCCCAGGAGGGCGGAGGCGAGGGCGAGCCGCTGACGCATGCCCAGGGAGAAGCCCCGCACCCTGCGGTCGGCCGCGGCGGTGAGATCGACCTGCTCCAGAACCTGCTCCACGCGTCCGGGATCCAGGCCCGCGGCGAGACGGAGAGCCTCCAGATGCGTGCGGGCGCTCAGCGCCGGGTGGAAGGCGGTGGCCTCCAGCACCGCGCCGACCGTGCAGACGGGGCGCTTCAGGTCGCGGTAGGGCTCGCCGCCGATGGTCGCGCTGCCCTCGGTGGGCGTGACCAGGCCGAGGATCATGCGCAGGGTGGTGGTCTTGCCCGCCCCGTTGGGGCCGACGAAGGCCGTGAGTGTTCCCCGTTCCACCGTGAACGACAGGTCGTCGACGGCCCGTACCCCGCCGAACGACTTGCCGAGGTGGGTGACGCTGATTGCTGACATGGCCTCGACGATGGCCCCCGGGCGGGTGGGAGCGCACGGTCCCGGGGATGGATCTCGCGATGTCCACCCGGGAGGAGATCGGGACCGCCGGGGGTGGAGGCGATCTCCACCCCGAGGCCCATGGCCCGCCGCAGGAAGGCGTGGATAGCGTGTGGGCGTGACGTTTCTCCGCCGCCCCTCGGTGCGCCGGTTCCTCGCCGTCGTGCTGGTGGGCTACATGCTCTCCGGTCCGGTGATCGGCGCGGTCGAGACGGGCTGGCCCGGTCTGCTCGGAGTGGTCCCGCTCGGCGCCGCCACCGTCGGCTGCTGCCTGTGGGTGCTGCTCGGCCGGGAGCCGCGCCGAGATGCCCCGCTGCTCGCGGCGACCCTGGCCGGGGGACTGGCCCTGCACGGGATCAGCCCCTACAGCGGCATGGGGTTCATGTACATCGTGATCTTCGCCGCGCCGTTCAAAACCCGCCTCTGGCCGGCGGCGTTCCTGGTCACGGCGGACGTCGCCGCCACGACGGCCGTGTCCTTCCTGCTCGGGCTGCCGGTCGCGGAGGTGCTGGGCAACACCTTCGGCCTCACCTACGTCGCCGTCTTCGTCTTCCTGATGCGGCACGTGAAGGCGACCAGGGATCACGCCGCCGCGCTCGCCGAGGCGCGGGCGGGCGAGGCGGTACTGGCCGAGCGGGCCCGGCTGGCGAGGGAGGTCCACGACATCCTGGCGCACTCGCAGTCGGCGCAGATCGTCCACCTGGAGGGCGCGCGGCTGCTGCTTGAGCGTGGAGAGGACACGGCGGCGGCCCTCGACCGGGTGAACCGCGCCGTGCGGCTGGCGCGCGCCGGGCTCGAGGAGACCCGCAGGGCGCTCGACGCGCTGCGCGGGGAGGAGCTTCCGCTGGCCGAGCGGCTGGAGCGGCTGGCGGTGGAGTTCCGTTCCGTGACCGGCTCGCCCTGCGCGGTCTCGGTCGCGGGGAACCTCGACGGCCTGGAGGCGGGGGCACGGCTGGCGGTGGCCAGGACCGCGCAGGAGGCGCTGACGAACGTGCGCAAGCACGCGCCGGGCGCCGCGGCGTCGGTGGCGTTGCGCCGCGTCGGCCGCTGGTGCGAGCTGGAGGTACGCGACACGGGCGGCCCGCCGGGCCCGGCGGCGCCGTCGGGAGGCGGGTACGGGCTGGTGGGCATGCGGGAGCGGGCCGAGCTGATCGGTGGTTCGCTCGCCGTGCGTCCGGGTGAGGAGGGCTTCGAGGTCCTGCTGCGGGTCCCGGCGTGATCCGCCCGCGGCGCGGCGCCATCGCGGGGGTGGGCGCCGCGCCGCGGACGGGTCACGCCGGTGCCGTACGGTACGACCACGCCGGGAGTGTGATCGGCGCACGCGGGCGCGTTCGAGGGGCGTTCAAGGGGTTCGGCGGGCGTTCGAGAGGCGTTCGAGAGGTAGGGAGGCAGGGAGGCAGGGTGACCGTGCGGGTGCTGGTGGTCGACGACCAGACGGTGGTGCGCGAGGGGCTGGTGCTGCTCCTGGGGCTGCTGCCCGGCATCGAGGTGGCGGGGGCGGCGGCCGACGGACGGGAGGCGGTCGGGCTCGCCGGCTCTCTTCGGCCCGACGTGGTCCTGATGGACCTGCGGATGCCCCGGATGGACGGGGTGGAGGCGACCCGCAGGATCAGGGCCGCCCACCCGGAGATCCAGGTGGTGGTCCTGACGACGTACTCCGACGACGAGTCGGTCTTCGCCGCGCTGGCCGCGGGGGCGCGGGGCTACCTGACCAAGGACGCCGACGCCGAGTCCCTCGCCTCGGCCATCGCCACCGTGGTCGAGGGTGAGGCCCAGTTCGATCCCGGTGTCCAGCGGCGGCTCGCCGAGGCGGTGACCGGGAGCCGCCGCGCGCCTGACCCGCCCGACGGCCTGACCCGCCGCGAGAGCGAGGTGCTGCGACTGATAGCGGCGGGCCGCTCCAACGCGGAGATCGCCCGGGAGCTGTTCATCTCCGAGGCGACGGTCAAGACGCACATCAACAATCTCTTCGCCAAGGCGGGACTGCGCGACCGGGCCCAGGCGGTGACGTACGCCTTCCGGCATGGCCTGGCCCACGACTGACAGCGGCTTCCCGGCCGACGGTGGGGACGCGCCGGGCGCCCTCCCCGGCGGTGGCCCGACGGCAGGGGAACCCGCGCCGGGGTGACGGCGACGGCGATGACTGTCAGGTCTGGGGATGTGGGGACGCCGTCGCGGGGTCAGGGTGAGTCGAGTACGGATTCACCTCGCGGGTGCCCGTCGAAGGGAAGTGCCATGCGACCTGACGTCAATTTGACCGGCTATGAGACGGTGGCGAGTTTCGGCGACTACGCCGAGGCCCAGCGTGCCGTGGACCAGCTGTCGGACCAGAAGTTCCCGGTGGAGCACACGATGATCGTCGGAGTCGGTCTCCGGCTCATCGAGCGGGTGCTCGGGCGGCTGACCTATCTCCGCGCCGCGGGGATGGGCGCGGCGACCGGAGCCTGGTTCGGACTGCTGATCGGCCTGTTCTTCGCGATCTTCACTCCCGGGCGCTTCCCCTTCATCCTGGTGCTGTGGGGCCTGATCTGGGGTGCCATCGCCGGAGTGATCTTCGGGTTGGTCGGTCACGCGCTCACCGGCGGCAAACGCGACTTCCTGTCGTCGAGCGCGATCGTCGCCGACCGCTACGAGGTGCTGGCGGCGGCCGCGCACGCCGCCGAGGCGCGCAGGCTGCTCAACGTCGGTACGTCCCAGCAGATGCATCAGCAGATCTGACCGGCCGGAGCCACCCGGGCCGGAGCCCGTACTGACGGCGGCGCGGGCGATGTCGCTCGCGCCGCCGTCCCATGTCCGCCCATCCGGCCGGCCCGATCCGCCGGGCGGTTCCGGTGGAGACGCGGAACCACCGGGCCCGGGGGACGCCGGGCTGTCGGATGGGCACCGACGACGCCGTCCGGCGGGCGCCGGTGCCGCAGCGCATAGGAGGGCAGCATGGCTAAAGCAGTCGGAATCGACCTGGGCACCACCAACTCGGTGATCGCCACCATGGAGGGCGACAAGCCCACGGTGATTCCCAACTCCGAGGGTGCCCGGACGACGCCGTCGGTCGTGGCGTTCACCGACAACGGCGAACGCCTGGTGGGGCAACTGGCCCGCCGCCAGGCGATCCTGAACCCCAAGGGGACGATCTACTCGGCCAAGCGCTTCATGGGCCGCCGCCACGAGGAGGTCTCCAGCGAGCTGAACGCCGTCTCGTTCGACGTCGTCCCCGGCCCGGAGGGGGCCGTCCGCTTCAAGATCCACGAGAAGTCGTACGCCCCCGAGGAGATCGCCGCGGCCGTCCTGCGCAAGCTCGTGGACGACGCCTCGAAGTTCCTGGGGGAGAAGGTCACCGAGGCGGTCATCACCGTACCCGCCTACTTCAACGACTCCCAGCGCCAGGCGACCAAGGACGCGGGGAAGATCGCCGGCCTGGAAGTCCTGCGGATCATCAACGAGCCGACCGCGGCGGCCCTCGCCTACGGGCTCGACCGCAAGGAGAGCGAGACCGTGCTCGTCTTCGACCTGGGCGGTGGAACCTTCGACGTCAGCATCCTCGCCATCGGGGACGGCGTCGTGGAGGTGCGGTCGACCGCCGGCGACACCCACCTGGGCGGCGACGACTTCGACCGGCGGGTCGTCGACTACCTCGCCGACGAGTTCCAGCGGGACAACGGCATCGACCTGCGTCAGGACCCGCAGGCCCTGCAGCGGCTGTTCGAGGCCGCCGAGAAGGCCAAGGTCGAGCTGTCGGCGGTCAGCCAGACGCAGGTCAGCCTGCCCTTCATCACCGCGGACGCCTCCGGCCCCAAGCATCTGAACGCCACGCTCAGGCGCTCGACCTTCGAGGAGATCACCGCCGACCTGCTCGAACGGTGCAAAGGGCCCGTCCAGCAGGCGATGGCCGACGCCAAGCTCACCGCCGACGACATCGACGAGGTGATCCTGGTGGGCGGGTCGACCAGGATGCCCGCCGTGCAGAACCTGGTGCGCCGGATGACCGGTGGCAAGGAACCGAACATGACGGTCAACCCGGACGAGGTCGTGGCGCTGGGCGCCGCGATCCAGGCCGCCGTCATCAAGGGTGAGCTGAAGGACGTCGTCCTGCTCGACGTGACCCCGCTCTCCCTCGGCATCGAGACGCTCGGCGGGGTGATGACGAAGGTCATCGAGCGCAACACGACCATCCCGGCCCGCCGCTCCGAGACGTTCAGCACCGCGGAGGACAACCAGACCGCCGTGGACGTCGTCATCCTGCAGGGCGAGCGTGAGCGCGCCGCCGACAACCGCCCCCTCGGCCGGTTCCGGCTGGAGAACATTCGGTCCGCGCCGCGCGGTGTGCCGCAGGTCGACGTGACCTTCGACATCGACGCCAACGGCATCCTGAACGTCTCGGCCAAGGACAAGGACACCGGCGCCGAGCAGCGCATCACGATCAGCGAGAGCTCGAACCTGGACAAGAGCGAGGTCGAGCGGATGGTCGCCGACTCCGAGCGGCACCGCGAGGAGGACCAGCGGATGCGGCAGGTGGTGGACGCGCGCAACGAGCTCGACAGTGCCGCCTACCAGGTGGAGCGCCGCCTGGCGGAGCTGGGCGACTCGGTGCCCGTCCACGAGAAGGCACGCGGGGAGATGCTGGTGAACGACGCCCGCGACGCGATCAAGCAGGAGGCCCCGCTCGACCGGATCCGCTCGCTCACCTCCGAGCTCCAGCAGGCCTACCACGGCCTCGCCGCGGCGGGCGCCGGCGTCTCGGGCGACGGAGCCACGGGGACCGGCGGGGCGGCGGGCGGTCCGGGAGCCGCGGGACCGGCCGGCTCCCAGGGCGGCAGGGACGACGACGTCATCGACGCGGAGTTCACGACCGATGAGTGAGACACCCGAGGCACGGCGCGATGGCCGGGAGGAGACACCGGACCGGGGACCGGAGGTCCGGGAGGAGCACCCGGGGTCCCCGGGGGCCCCGGAGAGCCTGGAGACCCCGGACGAGCTCCAGGAGCGCGTCGTGGAGCTCCAGGCGCTGGTGACCGATCTCCAGGACAGGTGGCGGCGTGCCCTCGCCGACCTCGACAACCTGCGCAAACGCGTCAGCAGGGACGCCGCGCGGACCCGGTCGGAGGAGCGGGCCCGGGCCGCCGGGGAGTGGCTGCCCGTACTGGACAACCTGGACCGCGCGCTGGAGCACGCCGAGACCGACCCCGTCTCCATAGCCGACGGGTTGCGGGTGATCCGCGACCAGGCGCAGGAGGTGCTCTCCCGCCTCGGGTACGCGCGTCGTGACGATACCGGGGCCGTGTTCGACCCGGCCAGGCACGAGGCGGTGGGCGTGCTCTCGCAGGAGGGCGTGCCCGACGGCACGGTCGTACGGGTGGTGCGGCCGGGCTACGGGGACGGTGAACAGCAGCTGCGGCCCGCGCTGGTCGTGGTGGCCAAGGGGGCATGATGCCCCCCGACCGGGACTTCTACGAGATCCTCGGCGTGCGGAGAGGGGCGAGCCAGGAGGACATCCAGCGCGCCTACCGCAAGCTGGCGCGGGCCAACCATCCGGACGTCAACAAGGACCCCTCCGCCGAGGACCGCTTCAAGGAGGTCTCCGAGGCCTACAGCGTGCTGTCCGACCCCGCGACCCGGCGCCGCTACGACGCCTTCGGGCCGGATTTCCGTCAGGTGCCCGAAGACGTCGACCCCGAGACGTGGGCACGCGCCGGGAGACGCGGGGCGGGCGCGGGCCGGGCCGGGGGCCGGAGCGGAGCGGGTCCCCGTGGCGGCGGCTTCGGCGGCTTCGAGGAGGGCGTCGACCTCGACGATCTCCTCGAAGGGCTGTTCTCCGGCGGCAGGAGGAGGCGTTCCGGCACGAGCTGGGGGCCGATTCCCGGTGCCGATCAGGAGGCCGAGATCGTGCTGTCCTTCGAGGACGCCTACCGTGGCGGGCCCCGCTCCATCACCGTCGGCTCGCGTCGGCTGCGGGTCGACATCCCGCCGGGCGTCACCGACGGCCAGCGCGTCAGGCTGGCCGGTCAGGGCGGCAAGGGCGGTGAAGGGGCGCCCGCGGGCGACCTCTACCTGATCATCAGGATCGCCCCGCACCCCCGCTACCGGGCCGAGGGGCGCGACATCCACGTCCTGCTCCCGGTCGCCCCGTGGGAGGCGGCGCTCGGAGCCTCCGTCGCGGTCGACACCCCCGGCGGCGAGACCAAGGTCAAGGTGCCGCCGGGCACGTCCAGCGGCAGGCGGCTGCGGCTGCGCGGCCGGGGGATGCCCAGCCGTCGCGACAAGCCGGGCGACCTGTACGCCGAGGTGCGGATCATGGTCCCGGAACGGCTGTCCGAGGAGGAGCGGCGGTTGTTCGAGCAGCTCTCCTCGGTTTCCACGTTCGACCCGAGGAGACGGTGATGAACGACCCGTTTTCCGAACGCGGACCGCGCCGGCCGGAGCCGCGCCCCACCCACCCGCGGGAGCGGGCGGAGCGCGCCGGAGGCTCGTCGGCCCCGGACGCGGTCTCCCACCCGCGAGAGAACCGGTGGGAGGCCCCAAGGGAGGCCCCGCGAGAGGCCCCGCGAGAGGCAGGGAGGACCTATCAGCTGACCAGGCCCGCGCGCCTGGATCTGGAGACGTTCGCCGCCCAGACGGGGACACACCCCGACCTGCTGCGACGCCTCGTCGTGCTGGGTTTGCTCGACGCCTGGACCGACGCCGAGGGGAACCTGTGGTTCCCGCCTCCCCAGCTGCTCACCATGGCGCGCATCCGGCGGCTGCGCGCCGGATTCTCGATCAACTACGCGGCGCTCGGCCTCGTACTGGACCTGCTGGACCGCATCGCAGAACTCGAGGCCGCCCAGCGCGGTCGTTCCCGACCCACCGGAGGCCCGCCGTGGACATGAACCAGCTGACGCAGAAGTCACAGGAGGCGCTGCACGACGCGCAGACCAAGGCCCTGCGTTTCGGGCACACCGAGGTGGACGGCGAGCACCTGCTGCTGGCGCTGCTCGACCAGCCGGACGGGCTGATCCCGCGCCTGCTCTCGTACGCGAACGTCGACACCGACCGGCTCAGGACCGAGTTGGAGGCAGGGCTGGACCGCCGCCCCAAGGTGAGCGGTCCCGGCGCCTCGCCCGGCCAGGTCTACGTGACGCAGCGGCTCTCCCGCCTGCTGGAGACGGCCAAGCGGGAGGCCGACCGGCTCAGGGACGAGTACGTGTCGGTGGAGCACCTGCTCGTCGCCCTGCTTGAGGAGGGCGGCTCGACGGCCTCGGGGCGGCTGCTGCACGAGCAGGCCCTGACCAGGGACGGCTTCCTCAAGGCGCTCACCGCGATCCGCGGCAACCAGCGGGTGACCTCCGCGATGCCCGAGGTGGCGTACGAGGCGCTGGAGAAGTACGGGCGCGACCTGGTGGCCGACGCCATGTCCGGCAAACTCGACCCGGTCGTCGGGCGTGACGCCGAGATCCGCCGCGTCATCCAGATCCTGTCGCGCAAGACGAAGAACAACCCGGTCCTCGTCGGCGACCCCGGTGTGGGCAAGACCGCCATCGTGGAGGGCCTCGCCCTGCGGATCAGCCACGGGGACGTGCCGGAGGGACTCAAGGGCAAGACGGTCTTCAGCCTCGACATGGGTTCGCTGGTGGCCGGGGCCAAGTACCGGGGCGAGTTCGAGGAGCGGCTCAAGGCGGTGCTCAACGAGGTCAAGGCCGCGGAAGGGCGGATCCTGCTCTTCGTCGACGAGATGCACACCGTGGTGGGCGCGGGAGCCGCCGAGGGCGCGATGGACGCGGGCAACATGCTCAAACCCATGCTGGCCCGTGGTGAGCTGCACATGATCGGGGCGACGACCCTCGCCGAGTACCGCAAGCACGTCGAGAAGGACGCGGCCCTGGAGCGCCGGTTCCAGCCGGTGATGGTCGACGAGCCCTCGGTCGAGGACGCCGTGTCCATCCTGCGCGGCCTGCGCGAGCGCCTGGAGATCTTCCACGGCGTGAAGATCCAGGACAGCGCGCTGGTGGCGGCCGTCGTGCTGAGCCACCGCTACATCTCCGACCGCTTCCTGCCCGACAAGGCCATCGACCTGGTGGACGAGGCGTGCGCGATGCTGCGTACGGAGATCGACTCGATGCCCGCCGAGCTCGACGAGCTCACCCGCAGGGTGATGCGCCTGGAGATCGAGGAGGCCGCGCTCGCGAAGGAGGAGGACTCCGCGAGCGGGACCCGGCTGGAGGAGCTGCGCAGGGAACTCGCCGACCTGCGCGCCCAGACCGACGCGATGCGGGCGCAGTGGGAGGCGGAGCGGCACGCCCTGCGCGCCGTCCAGGCCCTGCGCGAGGAACTGGAGCACGTACGCGCGGAGGCGGAGCGGGCCGAGCGCGACTACGACCTCAACCGCGCCGCGGAGCTGCGGCACGGCAGGTTGCCCGAGCTGCTGCGGCGGCTCGATGCCGAGGAGGAGCGGTTGTACTCCAAGCAGGGCGCCTCGCGCCTGCTGCGCGAGGTCGTCACCGACGAGGAGATCTCGATGATCGTCTCCCGATGGACGGGCATCCCGGTGAGCAGGCTGCGCGAGGGCGAGCGTGAGAAGCTCCTGCGGCTCGACCAGATCCTGCACGAGCGGGTGATCGGCCAGGACGAGGCGGTGCGGTTGGTGGCCGACGCGGTGATCCGGGCACGCTCCGGCATCAAGGACCCGCGCCGCCCGATCGGGTCGTTCATCTTCCTGGGGCCCACGGGCGTCGGCAAGACGGAGCTGGCCAAGGCGCTCGCGGCGGCGCTCTTCGACACCGAGGACAACATGATCCGCATCGACATGAGCGAGTACCAGGAGCGGCACACGGTCAGTCGTCTCGTCGGCGCGCCCCCCGGTTATGTCGGGTACGAGGAGGGAGGCCAGCTGACCGAGGCCGTGCGGCGCAAGCCCTACTCCGTGGTGCTCTTCGACGAGGTGGAGAAGGCGCACGCCGATGTCTTCAACACGCTGCTGCAGGTGCTCGACGACGGCAGGCTCACCGACGCGCAGGGCAGGACCGTCGACTTCCGCAACACCGTCCTGATCATGACCTCCAACCTCGGCTCCCTGTACCTCCTCGACGGCGTCACCTCGACCGGGGAGATCGAGCCCGAGGCGAGGCAGCGGGTCATGGCCGAACTGCGCTCCCACTTCCGCCCCGAGTTCCTCAACCGCGTCGACGACATCGTGATCTTCAAGCCGCTCACCCCGGAGGAGATCGAACGCATCGTCGACCTGATGTTCGTCGAGCTGCGCGACCGCCTCGAACAGCGGGGCATCCGGCTGGAGGTCACCGAGGCGGCGCTGCGGCACATCGCCGAGCGAGGCTACGACCCCGTGTACGGAGCCCGCCCGCTGCGCAGGTTCATCGCCAGGGAGGTCGAGACGCGCATCGGCCGCGCGCTCCTGTCGGGAGAGGCGGACGAGGGAGCCGTGGTCCGGGTGGACCTCGCCGGCGACGAACTCGCCGTCACCTACGGGTGAGTCGCCGACCGCGGACCAGCGGAACGGTCGACGTCCCCGAAATACCGAAATGTCGTGCGATACCGGAACCACGCCCCGTCCTCCTCGAGGAGGACGCGCCAGGAGGACGTCAGCCAGGACGCCGGTGGCCGCTCTCCTGTGCCGCGAGCCTGGCCAGTTCGACCCGTGAGTGAATACCCAGCTTGCGGTAGACCTGCCGCAGGTGGAAGGCGACGGTGTGCTCGCTGATGAACATCTGCTCGGCGGCGTGCCGGTTCGTCAGCCCCTGGGAGACCAGATCGCAGACGGCCTGCTCGGTGCCGGTCAGGCTGGCCCACCCCGAGGTGGGGTGGGCGGTCCTGACCCAGTGGCGGCACCGCTCGCCCAGACGCCGCAGCCTGCCCCGCACCCGCGCCGCGTCCCGGACGGCCTCCACGGCCCCGTAGCAGGTCAGGGCGGTCTTCAGGCTCCCCACGGCCAGCTCCCTGTGGCCGTCGCCCACCCCCAGCAGTACCCCGAGGTCCTCCGCCGCCGACCCTCTCGCCCAGGGATCGACGTACCCGGCCACCGCGCGGCCCAGCGCCTCGGCGTCACCCTCCCGCAGCCCTCGCGCGTGGTCGGCGGAGACCGACGGGTTGGACAGGCCGGGATTGCGGGAGGCGACGTCCTCGGCGGCGTCGACCACGGCGTCGGCCCTGCGCCGGTCGTTCACGGCCATCGCCACCCGCACCAGCCACGCCGCCGCCGCGGGCTCGCCGGTCAGCGCGCCGAGGTGCAGGGGCAGCGCGTCGTAGACCCCGCCGAGCGAGCTCATGCCACCCGCGGCGCCGTCGCGCGCCTCCCTGATCCGCGCGGCCACCAGCTCCGATCGCAGCCGTGCGGGCGGCGGCATGCCGGATGCCGGCCTGACCAGGCCCCTCTCCATGTACCTGACGGCCCCAGGCAGGTCGCCCGACCGCAGTGACGCGGTGCCGAGCACCGACAGGGACGAGGAGACCAGCATCGGCGCTTCCAGGGCCTCGGCGGTGGTCAGGGCGACCTCCGCGTGCTTGATCGCTGCGCCGATCCGGCCCGTGGCCAGGTCCAGGCGGGCGCGGAGAACGGGGATCTCCGCGGCCCACGAGGGCTCACCCGCGGTGTCGGCCTCCTCGGCGGCGATCTCTGTCGCCGCTGCCGCCTCGTCCAGCAGCCACAGGTCGACGAGCATCGTGGCCAGCACCGCCCGCGGCTGCCGGTGCGGGCCGCCGGCCGGTCGCTCCACGGCCTCGCGCGCCAGGCCCAGCCCGCGAGAGAGGTCGCCCTCGTTCCACGCGAGCAGGGCGAGGTCCAGGAGCCTCCCGCCGTCGCCGCCCCGGAGGGGCGCGGTGGAGCGCTCGACCTGCTCCCGCAGCGCCCGGCGCACCGGTGAGGGCACCCTGTCGACGACCGACCGCCACACCAGTTCGTGACGGAACGTCAGCTCGTCGGAGGTGGCCACGAGGACCCCGGCCGCGAGTGCCTCCTCCAGCGGAGGGAGCAACGCGGCCGGGGTCTCGCCGAGCATCCTGGCCGCGTACGCAGGTGTGACCGAGCGGCCGAGCACCGCGATGGCCTCCAGCAGATAACGGGTCCTGGTGCCGAGCTCGTTCAGGCGGCGTCGGACGGCGTCGTGCAGGCGCGCGGGCAGCGCCGCCTGGGCGGAGGTGATCCCGGCCGGCCGGGCGACGCCGTCCTCGACCAGGACGGCGTCCTCCTCGCGTAGCCCGGTGAGGAGCTCGGAGAGCAGGAGCGGATTGCCGGCGGCCTGGGCGGCCAGCGCCGCCAGCTCCCGCCCGGGTGGCGCGCCCAGGATGTCGGCGGAGACCTCGGCCACCGCGCCCTCGTCCAGCGGGCGCAGAACGGTCCGGGCGGCCCCCTCCTCCTCCAGCAGGTCGAAAAGCCGGCCCGCGTCGCCGCCGGCCGGGGCGTCGCGGCGGGCCAGCAGCCATGTCACCGGGCGTGAGGCGAGTCGCGAGGGCATCGTCCGCAGGGCCATGATCGTGGCGGGGTCGGCCCACTGGAGATCGTCGAGGATCACCAGCAGAGGCCCCGAGGCGAGTCTTCTCTCCAGCGAGGTACGGACCTGCTCGGCCAGCCACAGCAGCAGTTCCGGCCCGTCGGGGAAGAAACTCCTGGTCAGGGGCATCGGAGTCGTCGGCGACTCCTCAAGCGCCGACAGCAGCGGCCCCAGGGGGGTGAGCCGTCCCAGCTCGTCGGCCCGGCCGCCCGCCACCGACATCCCACGCGCGCTCGCGGCGCTCGCGGCCTCGGCGAGCAGCAGCGACTTGCCTATCCCCGGCTCGCCCTCGACGAGCATGACGTTCCCGGTCGTGGACGCGACGCCTTCGAGCAGGGCGAGGGCCGCCGCCCACTCATCCTTCCGGCCGCGCATGGTCTTGTCTCGGATCTGGCGTCATACCGGCGCTTCCTGAGCGGTGATTACGCATATGACATCCCCAAGGGACGAATCATCACGCGTCGGGCACCATCGCGCACCGGTTGTTTGGCGCAGATTTGACCTTGGGGAGCCCGCCGCCCGGTCAGCGCTCGATGAGCGTGACCTCCAGGGAGTAGTGCGAGGCCCGGTAGAGGTGGGAGCCGTGCTCGACGGCCCTGCCCTGGTCGTCGTAGGTGGTGCGGATCAGCGTGAGCAGCGGCGCCCCGCGCCGCTCGCCGAGCAGTCTCGCCTCGGCCGCCGTGGCCGCCCGCGCCCCCATGCGCTGGTTCGCCACGCGCATCCGCACCCCGGAGGCGCGGAGCGTCTCGTACAGCCCGTGCTCCCGAAGGCCCTCGGCGGTCAGCGGGGCGAGCCCGCAGGGCAGCCAGTTGTGCAACAGGGCGAGCGGTTCCCCCGTGGCGTAGCGGATCCGCTCCAGGCGGAGCATCTCGGTGCCGGGCGCGACGCCGAGGGTCGCGGCGACATCCTCGCCCACCGGAGCCGGGCCCAGGAGCAGCACCCTGGTGGCCGGCTCCTGGCCGGCCCTGCGAAGGTCGTCGTAGAGGCCGGTCAGCTCGATGGAACGCCTGATCTGGCCGTGCACCACCTGGGTGCCGACACCTCGCTTGCGCACCAGCAGGCCCTTGTCGACCAGATACTGGATCGCCTGGCGGATGGTCGGCCGCGACAGGCCCAGCCGACCGGCGAGCAGGATCTCGTTGTCGAGACGCGACCCCGGGGGCAGATCGCCGCGGCGGATGGCCTCGGAGATCTGCTCGGCCACCTGGAAGTAGAGCGGGACCGGGCTGGACCGGTCGAGATCGATGGCGAGCTGCGTCATTCGCCCTCCCCGTTGACACGCCGCGCCGTCAGGCTAGCGGACATCAGAATGTCTTGACAAAAACCGTCCGGTCCTGGCCACCGGGACAGGGACCATTGTTCGCGCCGCCGTTCGCGCCACTGGAGGAAGCATGGATCAGCGCAGGGATCAGAGCACCGCGACGGAGCTGTCCGCCGTCGCGGCCGAGGCCGCCCGCGCGGTGGGCGACCGGCTCCGCGGGGCGTTCAGGTCGCGTCCCGCGGTCGAGACCAAGAGCGACTTCCACGATCCGGTGACCGAGCACGACCGTGCCGCCGAGGAGATCATCCGAGAGGTCATCGACAGGCGTGTCCCGGGGAGCACGGTCATCGGCGAGGAGGGCGGCAGCACGGGTTCGGGTGAGATCCGCTGGTACGTCGACCCGATCGACGGGACCGCGAACTTCGCCGCGGGGCTGCCGTTCTTCTGCGTGTCGATCGCCGCGGCAGTCGGGGACGAGGTGGTCGCCGGGGTGGTGTACGACCCGGTGCGAGACGAGGAGTTCCGAGCCGATCCTGGCGGTGCCCGGTGCAACGGCACGCGGCTGCGCAGCGCCGGCGCGACGCGTGACCGGGAGGGGGTTCTGCTGACCAGTTATCCCACTCCCCGCGAGGTGACCGAGGGCGGGGAGGAGACGCTGCGCCGGTTCGGCAGGATGCTGGAGGCGTTCGCCTCCACGCGCCGCCCGGGCAGCACCGCGCTCAAGCTGGCGTACGTCGCGGGCGGGTGGGCGGACGTCGCCTACGGCAGTAGGGTCAGTCCGTGGGACATGGCGGCGGGGTCGCTGCTCGTCCGGCGGGCGGGAGGCGTCTTCATCCCGTTGGACGGGTCGGTCTTCGAGGCCGGCGGCTACCTCGCCCACGTCGGAGGCTTCGACCTGGCGGGATCGGTCATGAGCGAGCTGCTCCTTCACGACCGCCAGGTCCGAGACGTCGGCGGGCCGGGGTGAGCCGGCGAAGGGCCCGCATGGTCGACCCTCGCGCGGGGCAGGTTCCGCGTGTCGGTGAACCAGATTACCTATTGATCCTGTAGGAAATACAGGTAAAATGATTGTCTCGCCGTACGAAGGAGCCGCCATGAGCCTGGAGCCGGAGGCCGAGAGCCCGCTGGCCGCCGCGGTCGGCGCCGCGCGCTGGATTCGTTCCGCGGCCGTGGACGACGAACGCGGACGGCACTGGCTGGCCAATCCCGACCCCCGAGGCCGGGCCGCCATGCCCGACCACCCCCTCTCGCTGTACTCGGGGGCGGCCGGGATCATCCTGTTCTTCCTGGAACTCGCCGCCGCCACCGGAGACGACGGCTACCTCGACGACGCCACGGCCGGAGCCCGATACCTCGCCGCCACCTGGCGGGAGCAGGCCGACCTCTCCCTCCATCACGGCCTGGCCGGAGTGATGTTCGCCCTGGCCGAGACCGGCTGGGCCACCGGCGAGGGTGGCTTCGAGGTCGAGGCCGGCGCCGTCGCCGACCGCATCGTGCGCAGCGCCCGCCCCGTCGACGGCGGCCTGGGCTGGACCGGCGACCCCGCGCAGCGAGGCGACGGCGGGATCATCCTCGGCCTGCTGCACGCCGCGGGCATCCTGGGAGTGCCCGCCTACCAGGAGGTCGCGGTCGAGGCCGGCGCCCGCATCGCCACGCTCGTCGTCCCCGGTCACCGCTTCGGCGAGGGCGCCTGCGCCGACCTGCCCCTGGACGCGGTCACCCCCGGCTTCCTGTCCGGCACCGCGGGCACCGCCTTCCTGCTCGCCCGCCTGTACGGCGTGACCGGCGAGAGCGCCTTCCTGGGCGCCTCCCGCAGGGGGGCCGACTTCGTCCGCGCGGTCAGCGCCGTGAACGAGCGGTGCGCGCTGGTGCCGCACCACATCCCGCAGGGCCGCGACCTGCACTACCTGGGCTTCTGCTCCGGCTCGGCCGGGGTCGCCCGGATGTTCTACGAGCTGCACCGGGTGTCGGGCGACGCCGGGGATCTCGACTGGGCCGAGCGGCTGGCGCGGGGGATCGTCCGCAGCGGCGCCCCCGCCAACCAGAGCGGCGGCTCCTGGAACTCGGCCTGCCAGTGCTGCGGCACCGCCGGTCTGGTGGAGCTGTTCGTGGGACTCTGGGCGGCGACCGGCCACAGCCGGCATCTGGAGTTCGCCCGCACGCTGGGGGAGAACCTGGTCGGCCGGGCCACCGGCCACGACGGCAGGGGCACCCGCTGGTACCAGGCCTACCGGCGGTTGCGCCCCTGGGAGGTGACCGCCGACACCGGCTACATGGTCGGGGCGGCGGGGGTCGGGGCCGCACTCCTGCACCTGGAGGCCACCGCCCGCCCGCAGGAGGCGAGGCGGCTCATCCTGCCGCCGGACAATCCGTTCCCCGCGATCCCGTTGCCGAGCGCGACGCTCCGACGCTCCTGACGGCTCCGGACGATCGTGGAAGGCGTGTCGCCGGCGGGCCGGCCGCTCTCGCGGACGAGCGTGACGAGGGGGCGCCGCGGCGAGATGGCGCGGAGGGCGCGGCGCGGATCCGCGACCTGGTGGCGAGGGGGACGCGTCCTCGGCCCGCCGCGTCCGAGCAGTTCTCCGGACCCTGTACGGTCGGGCATCGAGGCCTTCACCGGGCCCGGTGTCGCGAACACCTCTCCGGCACCGTCCCGGCACCCCGGACCGGGTCACCCCCGGTACGCCCGATCGTGCCGACCCGGTCGCGGAAGGTGGCGGCCACCGGCGCCCCTCGCGCCGGAGAAACCAAGGATGATCTGCCCTTTGGCCGTCAAGGGGTGACAAAGCTCGTGATGATGATTGGTGATTCTCCGTGAGTGTTGCGCAAGGCATGCCTAATCTCGGTGTCGTGACAATCGAGGACTTCCTTCCCGACCCCGACCGTTCCGTCGTCGCGATCGAACCGGCACAGCCGGGTGCCGGCCACTGGGCCGGCGCGCCGAGCGCCGTGGCGAGCGACGGGCTCATCTACCTCGCCTACCGGCTGCGCCGCCCCGTCGGCGAGGGCCGTGGTTACGCCGTCGCCGTCGCCCGTTCCGTCGACGGTGAGCGGTTCGAGACCCTGCTCACGATCGGCAGGGAGGAGATGGACACGGAGTCGCTGGAGCGGCCCACCCTGGTACGCACGCCGGAGGGACGCTGGAGGCTCTACCTCAGCTGTGCCACCTACGACACCAAGCACTGGCGGGTCGAGGTGCTGGAGGCCGACGACCCGTCCGGCTTCCGGGCCTCGCAGCGGCAGGTCGTGCTGCCGGGCGACCCGAAGACCGGCGTCAAGGACCCGGTGATCGTGCTGCGGGACGGCCTCTGGCACCTGTGGGCCTCCTGTCACCCGCTGGAGGAGGACCACGAGGCCGACCAGATGGTGACCGACTACGCCACCAGTGCCGACGGCATCGAGTGGACCTGGCAGGGCACCGCGCTCAGCGGCCGTCCCGGCACCTGGGACGCCAGGGGCGCGCGGGTGGCCGCGGTCCGCTTCCTCGGCGACAGGGTGGTGGCCTTCTACGACGGCAGGGCCACCGCGGCGGAGAACTACGAGGAGAAGACCGGTGTCGCGGTCGGCACGGATCCGGCGGAGCTGACCCCCCTCGGCACCGAGCCCGTCGGGGTCTCGCCGTACGCGGGCGGTGGCCTTCGCTACCTGGACATCGTGGATCTGCCGGGCGGCGGGCGGCGGCTCTACTACGAGTACACCCGTGCGGACGGGGCGCACGAGCTCCGCACCGAACTGCGCTGATCACGGCACGGGGTCCCGGGCGTGCCACGGTGCCCGGGACCGTCCGGCGGAGGTCGTCGAGCCGCGTCCCGGAGCGTCTCGCTACGCCTGGGGGCGGCCGTTGCGCGCCTGGCGCTGGCCGTTGGGGCGGGTGCCAACCAGGCCGCCCGAGCGCTCGCGGGGGCGGAGCCAGTCGCTGAAGTCCTCGCCGGTCACCGTCTGCAGCAGCGCCACGTCCTCGGTGAAGTAGGAGATCAGCTTCTCCCGCTGGTCCCAGGTGAGCGGCTGGCGGGAGCGGGCCCGCTCCTGCAGCCTGCGCTCCAGCGGGTCGGTCAGCGCCACGCTCACCCGCGACGGCAGGAAACGTCCCACGGACGATCCCACCCGCAGCGCCCGCGACAGCATCCGGTGCCCGCGGGTCGGCTCGGGGTGGGCGGTCACGTTCTCCCTGGGGACCTCGGTGACCACGCCGGTCTCCACCCCGAGAAAGCGGAAGATCCGGTCGAGGGTCTCGGCGGGGCGGTCGACCAGGTCGCGGTAGCGGTAGACGAGCACCTGCTCGCGCGGGAACAGGGTGAACAGGTGTGCGAGCTGCTCCCCGTACTTGCCGAGCCCGCGATAGTGCCAGAACGGCGCCCAGCCGGCCCTGACCCGCCGCTCCTCTTCGGCGCAGGCGAGGACCACGTCGCCGATCGGCTCCAGCCCGGCCGACCACAGGTGGGTCCAGTTGGAGTGGGCGCGCTCCACCGGGTCGCGCAGCACCACGATGAGCCTGGCGCCGGGGATGGTCTCCCTGATGCGCCGCTGCGCCGCCAGGTCGTAGAGATAGAACGGGGTCGACTCGCCGGTGAGCGTGCCCGGCGGTGCCGCCGTGAACAGGGCCTCGTAGTCCTCGCGCCGCCAGACGTGCTCGCGGTAGGTCTGGGCGTCGCCAGGTCCCCCCTTGGTCGGCGGCGGGCCGTCGCTGAGGAAGAACTTCGGTTCCTTCACCGGGGACATGAACAGTCCCGGGTGCCGGGCCAGTGCGGCGTGCAGGGCGGTGGTCCCGGCTTTCGGGGCACCGATCGTGAGGAAATTCGGCAGGGGCATCGTTATTACCCTTAATCCCTACTATGATTATTGGTAAATATAGCCCTTTCTCGGGCGAAGGCAAGCACCCGCTCGTGCGATCGCCGTGCCCCAGGGGGAGTTCCCGATGGTGGAGATTTCAGTCATCGCATCTATCTCCAGGTCATGGATGCGAAGAGGTTTGCCCCGTCCGATGAACGCCGAGTTCTTTTCTGCTATTTCGCCACTGTGAAGGAGTTTTGTCGCGCTGCGCCGGGGTGACCGGCGCGGGTGCGTCGCCGGACGGTGCCGTCACGTCACGGTGGTGATCGGCGAAAGCCGGCGGCGCGAATACCGCGGTCACAAAGCCGAGCCGGAGCCGGACGAGGCCGTCGCCGCGACCCGGCTCGCCCTTCAGAAGTCGAACGACTCCACATGGATGCGCCGGCCGGGCACGCCCGCGCGGCGCAGGGCGTGGCGCGCCGCGACCGTCATGCCGGAGGGGCCGCACAGATAGACGTCGTGGACGGCCAGACCGGGTATCAGAGCCCGCAGGGCGCGCCCGGTCAGCGGCACGCTCCGCCCGCCCGACGATCCGGTGAGCTCGTCCACGGTGTAGTGGATCGTCGCGCCGCGCACGGCGGCGATGGCGTCCAGCTCGTCGCGGAGGATCAGCTCCTCGTCGCGGCGCGCCATGTAGACGAGGGTCACCTCGCCGGGCAGCGTCTCGAAGAGCGCGCGCAGCGGGCTGATCCCCACGCCGCCGCCGACCAGCAGAACCTGCGGCCTGCGGCGCCGCGCGGCGGTGAGGGCCCCGTAGGGGCCCTCGGCCCACACGCGGGTACCGGGCCGCAACCCGGCCAGCGCGCCGCTGTGGTCGCCGACACCCTTGACGGTGATCCGCAGGAAGCGGGAGTTGGCGGGTGCCGACAGCGAGTAGGGGTTGGCCGTCCACCACATGCCAGGGGCGAGGAACCGCCAACGGAAGAACTGGCCGGGTTCGGCGCCCAGCTCCTCCAGGTGCTCCCCGGTCAGGTAGACCGACACCACGGTGGACGACTCCCTGCGGACTCCGGCGACCCGCAGCCGGTGGCGCAGGGCGCGATGGACGGGGGTGAGGAAGCGGTACCAGGCCAGCAGGGCGACGACGGAGGCGTACAGCGCGTACCAGAACACCCTCATGACGACGCCGCCGGCGAGGTCCGGTCCGGTGAGCTGGTGGCCGAACCCGAGGAAGACGGCCCCGTAGGTGATGAAATGCAGGTAGTGCCAGATCTCGTACCGCATCCTGCGTCGCACCTCGCGCACCGAGACGACCGCGACGCCGGTCAGCAGCAGGAGGGCGACCGTCGCCTCCAGCATGGCCGGGCCGTCCAGGATCAGCCCCGCGGTCCCCTCGAACACGCCCGTGCCGGACCGTGCCACATGGGCCGCGACGGCGAACAGCATGTGGGCCGCCGACAGGACGATGGTGTGGCGGCCGCCCGTCGCGTGCCAGCGGGCCAGCCGGTCGGTCCCGACCCCGCGATCCAGCGCGGGAACGCGGGCCATCAGCCCCAGCAGGACGGCGCAGGCGTAGCCCGCGAGCATGCCGGTGAGCCTGCCCGCCCAGGCCAGTGCCCCGGCGACCCCGGAGACCGAGGTCAGGTCCGACCAGCACGTCGCGGTCGCCGCGACGGCTCCGGCGCAGATGAGGGCGAGGACCGGAAAGGGCCGCGCCCGGCGCGCGGGCGGCCGGACGGCGGCGCGTCGCCGTGCGCGCGTGCCGGAGGCGGGGCCGCTCACGGCCCCAGCCGGGTGAGCCGGTCGCCGTGGTCCTTCTCCAGGGTGGCGGCGAACGCCCTGGTCTCCGGGTCGGAGCCCGACTTCTGCTCGCCCTTCGCGACCAGGACCGACTGGGTGAGATATTCGCGCGCGTCCCTGGTGAAGAGCCGGTCGAACGCGGCGCCGTCGGCCCGTCTCAGGGCCGCGAAGTCGTCGGGGATCACCATGCCGGGGATGTCGTGCCCCTCGTGCTCGTCGCTCTCCGGCACCCCGGACCTCCGCAGCAGGTCGCGCAACCTTCCGAGCGTCGTACGGTGATCGGCGACGTTCTCCTCGGCGAATCGCGTGATGTTCGGATTCGAGGTCTTGCCGGGGGCCAGCTCCAGCAGGCGTACCGCCTGCTCGGTCATCGGGATCATCAACTGCAACCACGCGATGTCGGTGCCGTTGAAGGAGCCCGACGCGCCTCCGGTCGGTGTGGGAGGCGCGTCGGGTCCGCTTCGTGGCGACGGGTGATTCGCGGCCGAATGGGGCGGCGGCTCGGCGGCGACACATCGTGAGACCAGCAGCACGGTGAGCACGACGAGTACCGTCGCGCCGATCGTGGACGCCTTCATGTCGCTCCTTCGCTCACGCCGATCCCGTGGTGAGGCGAGGCCCGGTGTGTGGGGCCCCGCCCTGTTCAGGCCGGACGGTGTGTCTCACGCCTGAAAGCGATCACCCGTCGTCTCAGGGGGTGCCGCCGGCGCCGCACTTGACGATCGGGCGGATGCAGTCACGCACGCGGCGCTCCATCTCGGCCTCGGGCCAGGCGTTGAAGAAGTCGGCGTGCATGGTGTATCCGGGGCCCGAGGAGAGCCGGAACCTGGCCGGGTCGCCGCTGACCGGGTAGCGCAGCACCTGGCGCAGCTTGGGCACGATCACCGGGTGCGAGGCCGGGCAGGCGCCGTTCACCGGATAGGACATGTGGCTCTTGTGGTCGGGCGAGTCCAGGTCCTTGCCGTTCCAGCAGTGCGGGAAGTCCAGGTAGGACTCCAGCATCTTGCCTGCCGGGCAGTTGACGAAGTTCTTGGAGGAGCCCACCTCGCCGGCGTGCAGGCACGACCAGCGCGAGCTGCTCGTGGGGTCGTTGACACCGGTCGCCTTGGCGTTGCCGGCCACGATGCGCAGGCCCAGCGGGAGCGGCCGGGTCTGGGCCATCAGCTCGTCCTTGATGCCCTCACCCAGGTAGTAGAACGTGGTGCCGGTCGGCTCGACGGGCTTGTCGTCGCTGTAGAGGGTCGGCACCCAGTACGAGGACAGGTCGGCCTTGGGGCTGCAGGTGGTGCCACCCTTCAGCAGGCTCTTGATGTCGGAGTCGGCGTTGGTGGAGGTGTTGCCGAAGAAGCTGTGCATATGCGACCCGCCGGAGAGGCCAGGCATCACGATCGGGTCGTCGGGCAGCCGGTGGGTGTAGGGGCACTCGGCGAGGAACTCCGCCACCCGCACCGCGCCGGGCGGGACCGGGCCCTTGGGCAGGTTGGTGCCGGAAGCAGGCGGGGTCGCGGTGGTGGGGGCCGGCTTCGTCGGGATGGTGGTCGGGGTAGTGGTCGGGGTGGCGCTCGGCCTGGGGGTGGCGGTGCCCGAGCCGGTGCCGTAGACCTCGAACTCCCACAGCGAGACCCCGTACTGGGAGGAGCGCCTGGTGGTGTTGAGCCGGACGTAGCGGCCGGTGGCCGAGACGTTCAGGGTCTGCACGCCGCCCTTGCCCGCGGTCGTGGTGTGGATCGTCTTCCACTGGCCTCCACCGGAGGAGGTCTGGATCGTGAAGGCCGTGGCGTAGGCGTTCTCCCACTTCAGCACGATCTTCTTGATCGCCTTGGACGCGCCCAGGTCGACCTGGAGCCACTGGGGGTCGCTGAAGGCGCTCGACCAGCGGGTGTTCTCCTTGCCGTCGATCGCGGCCGCGGCGGACAGGTCGCCCCTCTCGGATGAGGAGGCGGTGGCCTTGCCGCTCTGCGACAGCGGGGCCTCGGCCGCGCCGGCCGGGGTGACGCCGTTCACCAGGGAGACGCCCAGGACGGTCGCGAGGGTGCCGGCGAGCGCGAGGCGATGGACTCGCCCGCCCGATCTGCGGCCGGGGGCCGTGGTGTTCGGAACGGTCTCACTCATGTGGATGAGGTCCTTAGGGGGATCGAGTTGTGGTGGACGTGATGCTCGACGGCGTCTCGGACGGACCGGCTCGTGGCCCGGTGTGTCGGCGGACAGCGGTGTCACCGTGCGCCTTCGCGGTGTCACCGTCACGAGCCTCCTTCGCCGTCACGCCCGGCGCCGGGCGTGTTCTGTTCCTGGACTGGAGACCGGTGGGGGGACGGGCGACAACAAAAAACCCAAGGAAATCTCAGAAAAAGGACGGAGAAGATTTTTGTTGTCTCCCTGACCTGCTGCCGGTCTCCGTAGGGGGGGCTCGTTGGTCTTCCGCTATGAGGGGTTATGGAGAGAATCGTCCCTGCGCGCCGCCCGGAGCGGCTCGGGGGCGATGACCGTGGACGGCGACAGGAAGCGGAGTGCGATGCGCGGAACCGGCAGGGGCGGACCCGACACGGCGATGGTGGCCGCCGCACGCGACGGGGACCAGCAGGCGTTGGACGCGCTGGTGGCCGACTCCCTCCCGCTCGTCTACAACATCGTCGGGCGAGCGCTGAACGGCCACACCGACGTCGACGACGTGGTCCAGGAGACGTTCCTGCGGGTCGTCCGCGCGCTGCCCGACCTGCGCGACCCGCAGGCGTACCGGTCCTGGCTGGTGGCCATCACCGTCCGCCAGGTGCGCGACCACGAGCAGGATCGCAGGACCACCCAGCACCGCAGGGCGGACCTCGACACCGCGGAGGAGGTGCCCGACCCCGCCTCGGACTTCGCCGCCGTGACCATCCTGAGGCTCGGGCTCACCGACCAGCGCCGCGAGGTCGCCGAGGCCACCCGCTGGCTGGACGGCGACGACCAGGCGCTCCTCGCCCTGTGGTGGCTCGAGGAGACCGGCGAACTCGACCGCGCCGATCTCGCCGGAGCCCTCGGCCTGTCGGGGCGCCACACCGCCGTACGCGTCCAGCGGATGAAGGAACAGGTCCAGACGGCGCGCACCATCGTGCGGGCGCTGCGCGCCGGCTCGGGATGCCCCGGGCTCGGCGCCCTCACCGCGAACTGGGACGGCCTCCCCAGCCCGCTGTGGCGCAAGCGCTTCGCCCGGCACATCCGTGACTGCGCCGTCTGCCAGGGGCACACCGCGGGCCTGCTGCCCATCGACCGGCTGCTCAGTGGGCTGCCGCTGCTGCCCGTCCCCGTCGGCTTCGCCCTGCACCATCTCCAGGCCGCTCCCCCCGCCGTCGAGGCGGTGGCGCACGCCGCCTCCCACGGCGCGCACGCCCTCAAGGCGACCGAGACGGCGCGGACGGGCCTGTCGGCCTCCCTGCCCTCCGCCCCTGCCGCGATCGGCGGCGCGGTGGCCGTCGTCGTCGCGGGCGTCCTGGTGTTCGGGCAGTTCACGGCTCCCGCCCCCGAGCCCGCTCCTTCGCTCGCCGTACCCGCGCCGACGGTCTCGCCGTCGCCGCCCCCGGCGCGGACGCCGTCGGCGCGCGCCACCCCCGAAGCCTCCCCGTCCCCCGCGCCCAGCCGCAGGCGAGCCTCCCGCACTCCCACTCCCACGCCGACCCCGCCGCCCGCGGTCGTGACCTCCCCCAGGAAGGGGGTGGGCGTGTGGAAGATGCCCGGCCTCAGCTCGGCCCTCGCGAAGTCCGGTGCGAGCTGGTACTACACCTGGTCCACGCGCCGCGAGGGCGTCACCGGTCCCAGGGCGGACGGGTTCGTCCCGATGATCTGGGGGGCGGGCAGCGTCACGCCGGAGAACCTCGCCCAGGCGAGGCGCGCCGGGCCCTACCTGCTCGCCTTCAACGAGCCCGACCTGCCCGAGCAGGCCAACATGACCGTGGAGGAGGCGTTGTCGCTCTGGCCGGACCTCATGTCCGCGGGCCGGGTGCTCGGCAGCCCCTCCGTCGCGTTCGGTGCCGACACCCCGGGCGGCTGGCTGGACCGCTTCATGTCCGGAGCCAAGGAGCGGGGCTACCGCGTCGACTTCATCGCGCTGCACTGGTACGGGGCGGATTTCCGTCCCCAGCCCGCGGTGAACCAGCTCAAGTCGTACATCCAGGCCGTGTACCAGCGCTACCGCAAGCCGATCTGGCTCACCGAGTACGCCCTGATCGACTTCTCGAACGGCACCCGCTACGCCAGTGACGCCCAGCAGGCCGCGTTCGTCACGGCCTCCACCAGGATGCTGGCCTCCCTGCCGTACGTGCGACGTTACGCCTGGTTCGGCCTGCCCTCCTCGGAGACCGAGCCGGGCAGCGGGTTGTTCCGCGGCGACGGGACCGCCACCCGCGCCGGCCGCGCCTTCCAGGCGGCACGCTGAGCGTCGTGTCCCTGGGCGGCACTCGGACGGATAGCCTTGCCGGGTGCCCGACCCGTACCTGACTCCGCGGGAGACCGTGGAACACGAGATCGAGATCAAGCGCTCCCGGTTCCTGTGCGCGGTCGGCCCGGTCTCCTCGGAGGAGGCGGCGAGGGAGTTCGTCGCCGCCCGCAGGCGGCTGTACGGCGACGCCACGCACAACTGCTCGGCGTACGTGATCGGCGGCGACCGCCGGGTCCAGCGGGCCGACGACGACGGCGAGCCCGGCGGCACCGCGGGGACCCCGATGCTGGAGACCCTGCTGCGCCGGGGCGTCGCCGACGTGGTGGCGGTGGTCACCCGATACTTCGGCGGGGTGAAACTCGGCGCCGGAGGGCTGGTCCGCGCGTACGGCTCGTCGGTCGGCAAGACGTTGGACCTCACGCCGCTGGTCGGCATGGTGCCCGCCAGGGTCATGACCGTGACCGTGGACCACGTCAGGGCCGGGCGGCTGGAGAACGACCTGCACGCCTCGCCGTACGAGGTGAGAGAGGTCCGCTACGGCGCGGACGTCGGCTTCCGCGTCGCGGTGCGCGAGCGGGATCTGCCCGCCTTTCCCGGTTGGGTCGCGACGCTGACCGCGGGGCGCGCCGGGATCGAGCCGGGCGAGGCGGTCCATCTCAAGGACGCCTGACCCGCGCCCGTCCTGTGCCTGTCGCAGGCCGGACCCGGCTGGAAGACGGCGCTCCTTCCCCGGGAAAGCCCTCGGCACGCGCCGTTCCCGTCGGCAATAAATGTGGGATGGGTCACACTCGGCTGGGGTGACGGTGCCGGCCGACGGCCATGACCGCCCGTCCTCGGAGGCGGTACGGGATCCTTCCGCGCCACCGTCGCCTCCGCCCTGACCGTCCGATTCCCCTCTGACGTGGGAAAACCGCGAACGACATCCGGTCGTCACGCCCGCGCGGAGCTCGGCTGCGGTTTTCCACAGCCGAGCTCCGCGGCGCACACCAGGTGAGGAAGGCGGTGTTCCTCATCCAGACCGTACGCAGCTCTCCGTAGCCTTGTCCCTATGAGTTCACCGAATCTCGACGGAGTCGCCGGATGGGCGGTCAACCTTATGGAAACCCTGGGTGCGCCCGGGGCGGGGCTGGCGATCGCACTTGAGAACCTGTTCCCGCCTCTGCCCAGCGAGGTGATCCTGCCGTTGGCGGGGTTCACCGCGAGCAAGGGGAACATGGGGCTGTTCGACGCCGTGCTCTGGACGACCCTGGGATCGGTGGTCGGCGCGCTCGCGCTGTACGGGGTCGGAGCCCTGCTGGGCAGGGAGCGCGTGGTGTTCATCGCCTCCAAGCTGCCGCTGGTCAGTGTCTCCGACATCGAGAAGACCGAGGCGTGGTTCGCCAGGCACGGCAGGAAGACCGTCTTCTTCGGGCGGATGATCCCCATCTTCCGCAGTCTGATCTCGATCCCTGCGGGGATCGAGCGCATGCCGATCATGATCTTCACGCTCCTCACCACCCTGGGCAGCCTCATCTGGAACACGGCCTTCGTGATGGCGGGGTTCCTGCTCGGTGAGCAGTGGGAGCTGGTCGAGGAGTACATGGGGGTGGTGTCGAAGTCGGTGCTGGGCATCGTGATCCTCGCCATGATCGTCTTCATCGTGGTCAAGCTGTCCGACAGGCGCAAGGGCAGGCACCACGCGTAGCCGCGAACACTCCGATCAGGGCCCGCCCGGCGCGGGCGGGGAGCGCCCGGGGTCTGTCACCCCGGGCGCTCCCCGCCTCTCCCGGCGGGTCCTTTCCCGTTCGCGACACCTTTTCCGCGCGTTCCGGAGGTCTGTGGGCGCCGGCGAGGGAGAGGGGCTGTCGAAGGGCCGGCGACGGTGCGGCGGGGATCGGTGATCAGGGTGACGCCGATCCGGCGCGTCGCCGGTGGCGCGAGCGGGCCAGGCCGTGGGCCGTGCGCAGCAACTCCAGGACCGCAGCCTCGGTCCGCGGCCCCGGATTCACCACGGCCAGCCAGCCCAGCGGGCCGTAGACGGGGTGCGCCATCACGGAGTCGATCACGCTGGGGTCGGCCTCGTCCGTGGCCGTGTCACGCGGCCGGCGGCCCGTCCAGCCGACGAAGGCGTCCTTTCCCGCGAAGAGGTTCAGGCGGAAGACGCCGGGACGGTTCAGACGCGACAACTCGTCGTCCGGATAGTCCTTCGTCACGATCGTCGCGAAGGGCTGGGTCGCCTTCGGGACCTCGCCGTCGGGCGCGTAGTAGAAGAACGCGTCACCCCAGCTGATCTCGGGTGAACCGTCACCGGGCGCGGGCCTGAGGGTGAGAACCCCGTCGAGGCCGGCGAGGAACTCGATGATCTCGTCGATACTCATGCGTTGTAGCGTTTCATTCATGTGGTTGTGGAGACTTTTCCCCGAACACCCCGAGGTAGTGGGGTGAAAAGCCGCAAATCAGGAAATATGCGGACGGTCGATGTCGCGCGACAGGCCGGATACTCCGTCCAGCAGGTGCGCAATCTCGAACGCGACGGCGTCCTGCCCCCGGCGACGCGCACCGGCACGGGATACCGGATCTACGGCGAGGTCCATCTGCGTTCCGCGCTCGCCTATCGGGCCCTCGCCGAGGCCACGGGGCCCGTCGAGGCCAGGAGGATCATGCGCGCGGCGCACGCGCGCCCCGCCTCGGAGGTGCTCGCCCTGCTCGACGCGGCGCACGCCAGGCTCGACACGGAACGACGGGAGCTCAGGCTGGCGAGGGAGGCCGCCGCGACGATCTCCGGAGAGACGATCGGCGACGTACGCCCCTCGGACGTCATGAGCGTCTCCGAACTCGCCGCCGCGCTCGGGGTACGCCCCTCGACATTGCGGCACTGGGACGCGGAGGGCCTCGTCGTCCCCCGCCGGGCCTCCCTGGGAGGACCGCGGCGATACTTCCCGGACGATGTCCGGGACGCGCGGATCGTCCATCAGCTACGCCTGGCCGGCCACCGCGTCGCCCCGCTCCGGGCCCTGATGCCGGAGCTGCGGCGCACCCGCCGCTGGGACGAGGTGATGACCACGCTGGCCGCCAGGGACGCGAGCGTCGACGCCCGCTCCAGAGCCCTCCTCGACGCCGCCGCCGTGCTCAGCACGCTGATCCCACCGGTGGGCGCCTCCAGGGAGACCGCCGTGGACGTACGGGGTTGAGTCCCGGCTTCCGGCGGGGGTGTGGTTTTCCGCAGCCGGCAAGCGGCCACGTACCTCATTCCGGTCATGTCCTGATCGTTTGTAACCTCTGGGGCATGTCAGATCGGCGGGTCGAACCTGCGGAAAACCCCGGAGCGCCGGGCGCGGGGCCGGTGCTCTCGCTCACCCCGACCTTCGTGGTGCTCCCGGCTGTCCCGGCCCTCGCGGGCGCCGGGTCGATCGAGCGGCCCGGGGACCGGCATGCGTCCCGCCGCTGAAGGACTGCGGCTGCTGTGCGTGGTCGTTCTCGGGACGGTCACCGCCCTGATCGGCGTCGCCTTCCTGCTGCTCGCGCTGCCGTTCGCTGGTCATCCGGCCGTACGGAGGGCGTCCCGGCGGCTGGCCGCGCTCGAAGCCCGTCGCCTGCGCCTCGATCCCGCCGTCCTCGGATTCGCCGCGGACCCTCCGGACGGGCGGGAACTGCGCTACCTGGCGGCGAGGGTGCCGGTGGGCGTACTCGGCGGCCTGATACTCGTCCTGCTCACCTACTGCGTCGGGGCGGCCCTCGTCATCACCTGGTCCTGGGGAAGAGGGCTGCCGGTCGACGGCATGACACCGAGCGCGCCACTGCTCGCCTACTTCGTCCTCGCGGGAGTCGTCCTGCTGTTCCTGGAGCTGTCGGGCCTGGTGGGCGTGCACACGCTGGAGCGGCGGCTGGCCGTACGCATGCTCGGACCCGATCCCACCGAGACGCTGCGGCGCCGCATCACCGAGCTGGCCGAGAGCCGGGCGGGCGTGCTGGCGGCCGTCGACTCCGAGCGGCGCAGGATCGAACGGGACCTGCACGACGGACTGCAGCAGCGGCTGGTCGCGCTGTCCATGCTGGTCGGGCGGGCACGCAGAGGGCGGCCGGAACTGCTCGCGCAGGCACACGAGGAGGCGCAGCAGGCGCTGGCCGAGCTGCGCGAGGTGGCCTGGCGCGTCTATCCCTCGGGGCTGGACTCCTTCGGTCTCGCCAACGCGCTGGCCGGGGTGGCCGAACGCTCCGCTGTCCCGGTCAAGGTCGTCTGCGAGCCGCCCGCGCGATTGCCGATGGCGGTGGAGACGGCGTCGTACTTCGTGGTCAGCGAGGCGGTGACCAACGCGGCCAAGCACGCCCGCGCCACCGCGATCACCGTCGAGGTCCGTGAACGCGACACAATGCTCATCATGCGCGTACAGGACGATGGTGTGGGCGGGGCGAACCCCGAGGGCGGGGGCCTGTCGGGCCTGGCCCGGCGGGTGGCCGCACTGGACGGCCGCTTCCGCGTCGACAGCCCGCCGGGCGGACCCACCACGATCACCGCGGAGATCCCGTGCGGGTGATCCTGGCCGAGGACTCGACCCTGCTGCGCGAAGGGCTGGTCCGGCTGCTGCTGGAGGAGGGCCACGAGGTCCCGGCCGCGGTCGGCGACGGTGAGGCGCTCGTCGCCGCGGTCGCCGAGCACCGGCCCGACGTCGTCGTCGCCGACGTGCGGATGCCGCCGACCCACACCGACGAGGGGCTGCGGGCGGTGCTGGAGATCCGGCGCCGCCACCCCGGGACGCGCGTTCTGGTGTTGTCGCAGTACGTCGAGAAGCGCTACGCCACCGAGTTGATGACCGGTGACGTGAACGGGGTGGGCTACCTGCTCAAGGACCGGGTGGCCCAGGTCGCCGACTTCCTCGACGCGCTCGACCGCGTCGGCGCCGGGGGAGCGGCCTTCGACCCCGAGGTGGTACGCCAGTTGCTGGCCAGGACCACCCACACCGACCCGCTGGGCCGCCTCACCTCCCGCGAGCGCGAGGTGCTCGACCACATGGCCCAGGGGCTGACCAACGCCTCCACCGCCGAACGGCTGCACATCTCCCAGAGCGCCGTCGAGAAACACGTCAACGCCATCTTCGACAAGCTCGGCCTGCTGCACGTCACCGGCTACAGCCGCCGCGTCCTGGCCGTACTGCGCTACCTGGGCTCCTGACGCTCCGGCGGGCCGGAGCCTCAGGGGCGGAGCGGGTCCTTGTCGGCGGGGGAGAGATCGCTGGGCCAGAGCCGGTAGACGTTGAGACGCGTCTCGTAGTACTTGTCCGTCTCCCCGACCCACTGCATGCCGATGCGCTTGGCCGTCGCCGCGCCGCGGTCGTTGTTCACCCGGACGACCGCGACCAGCTCGTGGGCGCCGATGGAGAACGCCCAGGCGGCCAGGGCGCGGCCGGCCTCGGTGGCGTAGCCCTCCCCCCAGACGTCGGGGGAGAGCTGCCAGCCGATCTCGATGTCCTCCTCGTCGGGAGGCAGGTAGCGCAGGGAGAGGCCGCCGACGATCCGCTGGTCGGAGTTGCGGACGATCGCCCACCGGCCCAGCGGGGGCGTGAGGGTGCTGCGGTTACGGTCCCACGACTCCAGCGTGGCCCGCATCGCCTGCTCGCCCTCGAGCTGCGTCATCGCGGGGGAGAGCCACCGGGTGACCTCGGGGGCACCGTAGATGGCGAGGGCCTCGGCGGCGTCATCGGGACTCCAGTCACGCACCGTGAGGCGGGCGGTGGTCAGTAGGGCCATGTTTTCCTCTCCCTGACGAGTTGACCGGCCGTACGGCGACGAGAGGACGCCGACCTGGAGAAATATCGGTTTCTTGCTGGAAATATCCGACGTATTGCACTTGTGAGAGTACGCCTATTCACCGGGTAGCGGCGAAGCAGGGCGGGGATAGCCGGGACGTCTCCCTGGTGTCTCCCGAAAAGGAGGGCGGGCATCACCCGCCGTGACCGCCCGCGTTCTCCCGGGGAGGGCGCGGGAAAGGGGGATCGGCCCGCCCTCGGAGCCGGGAGACGGCCGGGAGGAACGGCCCGCCTCTCCGGGACGGGAGGGGAGGGCGCCGGATCGGCCTCAGCCCTCCAGGGCGTATCGCATCACCCGGAACTTGGCCTCGGCCTCGGCGAGCTCGGAGGCGGGATCGGAGTCGCCCATGATGCCGCAGCCGGCGAACAGCCGGGCGGTGGGGCCCTCGATCTGGGCGCAGCGCAGCGCGATGCCCCACTCACCGTCGCCCCGCGCGTCGATCCAGCCCACCGGGCCCGCGTACCCGGCGCGGTTCATGCCCTCCAGTTCGCGGATGACGCCGAGAGCCGCTCCCGTGGGGGTGCCGCCGACGGCGGCGGTCGGGTGCATGGCCGCCACCACGTCAAGGACGGAGGCCCCGTCGGAAAGCCGTCCTCGCACCGGGCTGGCCAGGTGCTGGACGTTGGAGAGCACCAGGAGCTCGGGCTCCTCGGGGATCTTCAGTTCGGCGCAGAGCGGGTCGAGCGCCTCGCGCACCGAGGCGACCGCGCAGGCGTGCTCGTAGCGGTTCTTCTCCGAGGCGAACAGGGCCGTGCCGCGCGCCACGTCGTCGGCCTCGTCGGCGCCCCGCGGGATCGTGCCGGCGAGCACCAGGGACTCGACGGTCTCCCCGGCGCGCCGGACCAGCAGTTCGGGTGTGGCGCCGACCAGCCCCGCGCAGGAGAAGGTGTAGCACTCCGGGTAGCGTCCGGAAAGGCGGGCGAGCAGCAGCCGGACGTCGATCGGACGCTCCGCGACGGCGGTCAGGTCGCGGGCGAGCACGGTCTTCTCCAGCCGGCCCGACCTGATACGCCGGACGGCCCTGGCCACGGCGTGCTCCCACTCGGGCGCGGTCAGGCTGCCGTCGCCGTACCGGATCCTGCCAGGGGCGCGGAGTGGGGTGACCGCGTCGAGCCGCCGCTCGCCGACGGTGGTCAGCCAGGCGCGGCCGTCGCGGCGGGCGAGGATGGTCTGGGGGACGACGAGAACCGAGCCGTGCGCCTCCGGATCGAAGGTGAAGGAGCCGAAGGCGACGGGACCCGAGCCGGGCGCCGTCACGTCGTCGTCGACGTGCGCCTCACCGAAGAGGCCCGACAGCCGGTCGCGGGCCCAGTCGAAACGGCCCGGACCGGGCGGCACGGTGAGGCGGACGGCCTCGCCCCAGGCGACGAGGCCCTCTCCGTGTCTCACCCAGGCGTAGGGGGCGGCCTCGGGCAGTCGGCTGAACAGGTCACCGGGGTCGTCGATGGGGGTGGTCGTCACCACGAGAGGACGGGTTGATCCGAGCGCTACACTCACCTCCGCCACTCTATGCGGGGAACTGAACGTGTTCGACGGCAGTATGCCCGCCAGCACATCCGCCACGCGCTGTCAAGAAAACCAAGGCACTCGGTCAACAGACTCTACCGTCCTGGCCTGCGGTGATAGATCCGAAGCAGACGCGATCTCTCAGCGGAGGTGTCATGCTTCGCACGACTGTGACAGCACTCACAGGGCTGGCCGCCCTCATGACCGCCTGGGTGCCCCCGGCCGGAGCCACCCGGACGGCGGAGCCCTGGCGGCCGGTGGTCATGGCCGCGCTCGGCGACTCCATCAGCGCGGGATTCAACGCCTGCGGCTGGTATCTCACCTGCGCCTCACGCTCCTGGTCCACCGGTGACCATCCGAGCGTCCAGAGTCAGTACACGAGGCTGCGGGCCGCGGACGTGGTCGCCGGGAGCACGGTGAACCTCGCCGTCCCCGGTTCCACCAGCGCCGACCTCGCCGGGCAGGTGGCCCGGGCGGTCAGTCGGCGTGCCGACTACGTGACGGTGCTGATCGGCGCCCAGGACGCCTGCGTGTCCGCCGAACGGCTGATGACCCCCGTGGCCGTCTACGAGAGGCGGGTGGCCGAGGCCCTGGCGCTGTTCCGTGCCGGGCGGCCCGGCGGCCGGGTGTTCGTGGCGAGCGTCCCCGACCTCAAGCGGCTGTGGCAGATCGGCAGGAAGAACTCGGTGGCGCGCGGGTTCTGGGCGGTGGGCCGGATCTGCCCCACCATGCTGGCGCGGCCCACCTCGACCTCGGCGGCCGACCAGGCGCGCCGTGACCGGGTGCGCGCCAGGGTGGCCGACTACAACGCCGCGCTCGCCAGGGTCTGCGCGGCGTACGGCCCCGCCTGCAGGTTCGACGGCAACGAGGTCTTCAGGCAGCGCTTCACGATCGGCCACCTGAGCAAGTGGGACTTCTTCCACCCCAACGCCACGGGCCAGAAGCTGATCGCGGAGAAGACCTACGCGATGATGCGCGACTGGCTCACCGAGGACGACACAGCGGGCGACACCGGGCCCGTCCCGGCCCCGGCCCCCGTTCTTTGATCTCGGCCCGCCCGGCGCCGTGCGCGCCTCCGTTGCGCACGGCGCCGGTTCTCCCTCGTGGCCGGTTCGTTTCGGGGAGGTGAGGCGGGTGGTCTAGAGCCAGCCGTTGTGCCGGGCGGTGCGGGCGGCCTCGATGCGGTTGCGGGTGCCGGTCTTGCCGATCGCGGCGGACAGGTAGTTGCGCACGGTGCTCTCCGACAGGTGCAGCCGCCGTGAGATGTCGGAGATCGCCGCGCCGTCGGCCGCCGCGGCGAGCACGTCCCGTTCGCGATCGGTGAGCGGGCTGGTACCGGTGCTCAGCGCGGCGGCGGCCAGTACGGGGTCGATCACCTTCTCGCCGGCCAGGACCCGGCGGATCGCCGCGGCGAGATCCTCGACGGGACCGTCCTTGACCATGAACCCGGCGGCGCCCGCCTCCATCGCCCGCCGCAGGTAGCCCGGCCTGCCGAAGGTGGTCAGGATCAGCACCCTGCAGCCCGGCAACCCGTCCCGCAGCCCGGCCGCGGCCTCCAGGCCACTCGCTCCCGGCATCTCGATGTCCAGCAGGGCGACGTCGGGTCGCACGGCGAGCGCGACCGGCACGACCTCGTCGCCCCTGGTGACCGTGGCGACCACCTCGATGTCGTCCTCCAGGTCGAGAAGCAGGGCGAGCGCGCTGCGCATCATGCCCTGGTCTTCGGCGAGCAGAACTTTGATCATGGAAGCGTCACCCTCAGCAGGAAGCCGTCGTGGTCATGGGTCTCCAGCGTCCCGCCGAGTGCGACGACCCGCTCGGTCAGGCCGCGCAGGCCGTTGCCCGCCGGGCTCCCGCCGCGTCCCCGGCCGTCGTCACGGATCTCCAGCGTCGTTCCCTCCAGGAGGATCTCACAGGTGCCCGCGGCGCTGTGGCGGACCACGTTGGTCACCCCTTCCCGCACGGCCCAGCCCAGCAGGGCGTCGGCCTCCGGTGCCCGCCGTTCCCCGGTGACGGTGACGGTGACGGTGATACCCGCGTCGGCCAGGGCCGTGCGCGCCGAGGCCAGCTCCGCGTCGAGCCCTCGGCCCCGATAGCCGGTGACCGCGGCCCTCACCTCGGTGAGCGCCTCCCTGCCGACAGCCTCGATGTCGGCCGCCTGCCGCGCCGCGGCCTCGGCGTCGCGGGGGGCGAGCCGTCGTACGGCCTCCGCCTTGACCACCATCACCGACAGGGTGTGCCCGAGCAGGTCGTGCAGGTCGCGGGAGAAGCGCAGCCGCTCCTCGGCCACCGCGACCCGGGCCAGCTCCTCACGGGTCTCCTGGAGTTCGGCGATCACGGAGAACAGCTTCAGGACGACGCTGACCACGAGGCCGCCGGTGGTCGTCCCCCAGCTGGCCAGGGAGATGCTCTGCCAGCTCGCCCCCGAGCGCCACATCACCGCCACCAGTGCGAGTGTGAGCGCGGTGAGGATGACGTAGACGGATCGGCCGCGCAGTACGACCCCGCAGGCGATGGTCATCAGCGGCGCGAGGTAGAACCAGTTGTGCGCGAAGCCCGCCAGCAGCAGGAAGGCCACCGTGAGCAGCCCGGCCAGCGCCACGGTCGCCGCGCGCCGCCCATTGTGGAAGGCCAGCCGGACGCACAGCACGTACAGTACGGCGAAGACGGCGACGCCCAGCGCGGCCGGCACCGTGGGCCGCACCTGGCCCGCCGCGAGGTCACTGATCGGGGGGTAGGCGAGCAGCAGCCACGGGTAGAAGGCGAACTCTCCCGGACCTCCCCGCCTCGTCACCCTCCCCTGCCCCTTCCGGGCCTTTTCCCCGCCCGGCACCTTCCCCGGCGTCTCCCGGGGCCGCTCCGCCTTCCCGTTCACCCGGCCACTCCCATCACGCGGCTCATCGCACGCGCCCTGCCCGGCGGTAGCCGTACACCGCCAGGATTCCGAAGACGACCAGCCAGCCGGTCAGGATCAGCGCCGTGCCGGCCCCGGGCGTCTCGCCGAAGGCGACCTTACGCGGCAGGTCGGCGTAGCCGAAGCTCGGCGTCCACTGTGCGACGACCCTCAGCCAGGAGGGGAAGCCCTCGGTGGGCAGCCACAGTCCTCCGACGATCGCCATCGTCATGTTGGCCGCGATGGTGAACACGGCGGCGGTCTGGCCGCTGAACAGGTAGCCGAGGGCCATGCCGAGCAGAGTGAAGGGCAGGGAACCCACCCAGAGCAGGAGCACGATCGAGATCCACTGCCAGACCTCCAGCCGTACCCCGTTGAGCAGCGCCGCCGACAGGCACGCCCCGGTGATCGCGGGCAGCACCATGAGCACACCGGTCGCCGCCTTGCCCGCGACCACCCGTACCGGGGCGAGGGGAGTGGTCCGCAGCTGCCGCAGCCAGCCCGCGGTCCTGTCCTCGGCGATGCCGGCGCCGTTGTTGAAGGCCGAGCCGATCGCGCCGAAGGCGGCCATGTTGACCATCATGTAGAGGGCGGCCCAGACGCGGTCGTCGCCCGCCACTCCGAGGTTGGTGAAGACGAGGTACATCGTCACGGGCATCGCGAAACCCATGATCACGTATCCGGGGTCGCGGAGGATTCTGGTGACCTCCAGGCGGACGTAGCCGAGCATCAGACCTCCACCTCCGACGGTCTCGGTGCCCGCCCTGCCCGTCCCGCCGGTCCTGTCGGCCCTGTCGTCCGGCCTGCCTGTCCTGTCAGTGCGAGGAAGGCGTCCTCGAGCGCGGCGGGAACGACCTCGAGGTCTCGTACGCCTCCCGCCGCCGCCAGTGCCACGACGGTGGCGTCGGCGTCGCGGGTACGCAGGTGGGCTCGCTCCCCCCGGATCTCGACGGAGACGACCCCGGGCAGGCGTTCCAGGAAGGCGCCGTCCCCGCCGGCGGTGACGCTGACCGTGGACAGCGCGACCAGCCGCTTGATCTCCCCGCTGGTGCCGTCGGCCACGATCCGGCCTTTGTCGACCACCACGACCCGGTCGGCGTACTCGTCGGCCTCCTCCAGGTAGTGAGTGGAGAACAGGATCGTCCTGCCGCGCGCGGTGAAGGCGCGCATGCTCTCCCAGAACTCCCGCCTGGCCCGTACGTCCAGCGCCGCGGTCGGCTCGTCGAGCAGGATCAGCTCGGGGTCTCCGGCCAGCGCGAGCGCGAAGCGGACCCGCTGTGCCTGGCCGCCCGACAACCGCTCCAGCCTGCGACCGGCGAGCCCTTCCAGCCCGGCGATCGACAGCACCTCCTGCAGGGGGAGCGGCGCCCGATAGGTCCCCGAGACGAATCCGACCAGCTCGCGGACCGTGGTCCGGGAGACGAGGCCGCCCTCCTGGGGCATCGCCGCCAGCCGCCCGCTCCGGATCGCGTCCTCGGGGGTGCCCCCGAGGACGCGTACCGTCCCGGAGTCGGGGGTCAGCAACCCGAGCAGCAACGCGATCGTGGTCGACTTTCCCGCGCCGTTGGGACCGAGGAGGGCGACGGTGCGCCCGGCGGGGATGCCGAGGCTGAGACCGTCCACGGCGCGCACCGCCCCGAAGCGTTTGGTCACGTCCTTGAGTGACACCGTGTCATTCGCGTCATTCGTGTCGTCTGTCATGTGGACGACGCTACGGAGCGTGCGTTGTTCGAGGCAGATCCATCGATCCACAGCCAGTCATGACAAATGTCCCGGTGCTCCGCCCTTCCGAGAACTCCGGGATGTCCGGCCCTCCCGGGCTCGCCGGGGCCCGGCCGGTCCGCCAGGGCATCGCGGGGCCCTGGCGCCGTGCTCTCCGAGGTTCTCCGAGGTTCCCCGCCCGAGCCTGCCCCCTCTCAGCCCGCCAGCGCGGCCAGCGCGGCGGCGGTCTCCCGCGGCCTGGAGACCATCGGCCAGTGACCGGTCGGCACCGCGACGAAGCTCCACTCGGGCCCGGCGAGCGCGGCGAAGAAGGGATGACCGGAGGCGATCATGGCGTGCACCTGCTCCAGCGGGAACGAGCACGTGACAAGCGTCTTGGGCAGCTCGTCCGCGCCCCCCTTGAGCATCAGGGGCTGGGTCATGGTCCCGTACGGCTGCGGGGTCGCGCGGGCGGCGAGCCACTCGCGCTCGGCCTGGCCCAGTCCTTCCAGGCCAGCGCCGGCACGCTCGTGCTCCTCCCAGGAGGGGAACGGGTAGTGCACTCCCTCGCCCCGCTCGGTGACCCGCCTCTCGACGAACGCTCGCCACTCGGGCTCCTGGAGGTCCAGCTGGGACATCCCGTCCACCATCGGTCCGCTGTCGACGTAGACGATCCGGGCGACGCGCTCGGGAATCCGGTCGGCCGCACCGGTGACCGGGGCGCCGGCCCCGCTGTGGGCGACGAGGATCACCTCGGTCAGATCCGCGAAGACGACGGTGTTGACGATGTCCTGGATGTGGGTCTCCAGGTCGACCTCGGGGCCCGCCAGGTGAACCCTGTCACCCAGGCCGGTGAGCGTGACCGGGCGGACGTCGTGTCCGGCCTCGCGCAGCGGCCCGGTGACCTTCTCCCAGGCCCACGCGCCGAGCCAGAAACCGGGGACCAGGACGTAGGTGCTCATACTGTCTCTCCTCTGTTCGCCTGGTTTCACCCTAGGATCGAATCCGGACAGTATCCGTCCTGATTTTCGAGGGGATTTACGGATGACCGCAGCCCGGGTGCTCGCGTTGCTGGAGTTGCTGCAGGCCGCCCCCGGCCTGACCGGCTCCGACCTCGCCGCGCGGCTGGAGGTGGACGAGCGCACGGTCCGCCGCTACGCGGTGAGGCTGTCAGAGCTCGGGGTGCCGGTCCAGGCCGAGCGGGGCCGGTACGGCGGCTACCGGCTGCTGCCCGGCTACAAGCTCCCGCCGCTCATGCTCACCGACGACGAGGCCACCGCCGTGGTGCTGGGGCTGCTGGCCGGGAGACGGACCGGGCTCGCGGTGGGGGAGGCCGCGACCGAGAGCGCGCTGGCCAAGATCCAGAGGGTGCTCCCGCGCCCGCTGCGCGAGCGCGTCGAGGCGGTGTCGGAGACGCTGGGGCACACCGGGAACGCGGCGCCGAGGGTGAGCGCTCCGAGGGCGGGACCGCTGCTCGCCCTCGCCGGCGCCGCCCGGCGCCGGGTCACCGTCCGGCTGGCCTACCGTTCCTGGCGCGGTGACGCCTCCGAGCGCGATCTGGACCCGTACGGCATCGTCTTCCACTCCGGCCGATGGTACGTCGCCGGGCTTGACCACGGCAGCGGGGAGATCAGGACGTTCCGGGTGGATCGGGTGGCGGACGCCGCGCGTACCGAGCGGGGCTTCCAGGTTCCCGACGGCTTCGACCCGGTGGCCCACGTGGTCGGATCGCTCTCGGCGGTGCCGTACCGGCACGAGGTCAAAGTGCTGCTGGAGACCACCCTGGAGGAGGCCGCCGCGTGGATCCCCGCCGCCACGGCGACGCTGGCCGAGGTCCCCGGCGGGGTGTTGCTGTCCACCAGGGCCGAGCGGCTGGACGGGATGGCGCGCATGCTCGCCGGGTTCGGCCGGCCGTTCACCGTGATCGCCCCTGCGGAGCTGCGCGACGAGGTCAGGGCATTGGCAGCCCGCCTCGTCGCCTCCGCCGACGCCTCCCCGCCCTGAAGGCGCTCGGGAGGAGGATTTCCAGCCGGTGGGGATCCGTCACGCGTGCTCACGGCGCCGTCGCTCAGCCTTCCCGCGAGGGCTCGCTTTCCCGCAGGACCTCGCGCAGCCGGGGGACGAATCCCTCGGGGTCGTCGAGGAAGGCGATGTGGCCACCGGGGAAGTACGTCGGCTCCGTGCCGAGCGCGGAGGCGAGCGCGGTCGACGTGTGATCGCAGAGCTGGCCTGCCGACTCCTTCCCGATGCCGACCACGATGCGGGGCGACCCGGCCCGCAGCGCGGCGATGTCGGGCTGCCAGCGGGTGGTTCCGCGCATCTCGTGCAGGAACCAGAAGCGCTCGTCCGCCGCCTGCTGCGGATCGGGCTCGTCCGGTGCCTGCGCGGGGCCGTCGGCGGACTCCTCGAAGTCGGGCAGCGGGATGTTCGCGTTGATCATGAACTTGGTCCAGGCACCCGTGACGTCGCCGGAGACGTAGGTGGCGATGATGTCCTCGACCGCCGCGTCGCGCTCGTCGGGGTTGTCGAGCAGGCGGTTCAGCGGGGGCTCGTGCGCGATCACGGTACGCACCCGCTCGGGATGGGCGACGGCGAGCGCCAGCGCGGTGACGGCGCCGCCGCTGGAGCCGAAGACCGCGGCAGGGCCGGCGTCGAGGTGGGCGAGGAGCAGGGAGAGGTCGTCGGCGCGCAGTCGCGGGGTTGAGTCCTGGCCGGGGGTGTCGAGGAAGCTTCGGTTGACGCCCCGCGGGTCGGTGGTGAGCACGGTGTGGTCGGTGGCGAGCAGGCCGGCCAGCGGCGCGAAGTGATCGGCGTGCATCGGGGCGCCGACGAGCGCCACGAGAGGGCCCTGCCCCCGCACCTCGTAGTGGAGTGTGGCGCCGGGGACCTTGAGGGACCCGGTGGTGACGGTGGTGCGGCTCATCGCGATCTCCTGGAACAGTCCGGAACGGTGCTGTGGTGCTCGGTCGAAGTGAAGACTGCCAGCGTGGGGCAGAATCGTCGCTCGTGAGGGAAATTTCTTCGCGGTTCGCGGACATGACGGTGGAAGGTGCCGGGGAGGCCGATCCGGCGCGGACGCGTGCCCGGGACGAGGACCTCGCCCCGGGCCGCGACGGGGGCACCGATCCGGCTCGCGACGGGGACACAGACGGGAACACCGACAGGGACATCGACGGGAACACCGACCTGGTCCGGGCGCGTGCCGGGGACGACGCGGCGTTCACCCGTCTCGTGGAGCCGTTGCGCCGCGAACTGCACGCCCACTGCTACCGCATGCTCGGCTCCACCCACGACGCCGACGACGCCTTGCAGGATGCCCTGCTGCGGGCCTGGCGGGGACTCGCTCGTTTCGAGGGCCGAAGCTCGCTGCGCTCGTGGCTCTACACCGTGGCCACCCGCACCTGCCTGGACGTCGTCGGCGCCCGGGGCAGGCGGGCACTGCCCGTCGACCTCGGCCCCTCCAGCGACCGGGCCGTGCTCGGCGACCCCCCGCTGACCGACGTCGCCTGGCTGAGCCCCTATCCCGACGCCGGTCTCACCGGCGCCCCCGTGGGCCCGGACACCCGCTACGAGCAGCGCGAAGCCGTCGAGCTCGCCTTCGTCGCGGCCTTGCAGCACCTGCCGGGCAACCAGCGGGCGGCACTGCTGCTGTTCGAGGTCCTCGGCTTCTCCGCCGCGGAGATCGCCCTCACGATGGACACCACCACCACGTCGGTGAACAGCGCCCTGGCGCGAGCGCGCAGGGTCGTCGCGGACAAGGTCTTCCCCCGCACGCAGCAGCCGACATTGCGGAAGATCGGCGACGCCCGCGTACGGGAGATCGTCGCCGACTACTCCTCCGCGCTGGAACGCGGCGACACCGACGCCCTGGTCGCGCTGCTGACCGAGGACGTCACCTGGTCGATGCCGCCGATGGCGCACTGGTACCGCGGTCTGGAGGCCGTCACCGACTTCGCCGTACGGGTTCCGCTGACGACGTGCGGAAGCTGGCGGCACCTCCCGGTCGGCGCGAACGGCCAGCCGGGAGTGGGCTGCTACCTCTGGGACGAGGGCGCCGCCGCGCATCTCGCCTGGTCGATCAACGTGTTCACCCTGCGCGGCGATCGGATCGCCGGCATCACCTCGTTCGTCGACCCCGGCCATTTCGCCGCCTTCGGACTGCCCGCGTCACTGCCCTGAGCCCGGAGCAGGCCGAGGAGCCGGTCCCCCCGCCGGGACGACGCATGCCCGTCGGCACCGCGGCATCGGCCGATCCGTCGGCGCGTCACGGGAGGCCGGCCCGGACTCGCGACCAGGACTCGGGCACCTCTCTCAGGGCGGCACGGGGCCGCCGCTCCGCCCGGGGGTCAGCTGAACCGCCGGTCGAGGTGGAACGTCACCTCGGCGCCGGCCTGGTTCTTGCCGATGAGCTTGCACAGCGCGGCCCTGATGGGAAGCCAGTGCGGGCCGTCGCCCGACGGCATGAGGGTGGCGGTGAACGGGTGGCCGTCGATCGTCCCGCCGACCCTCACGGCCCGCCTCGTGCCGAGGAGTTCGGCGGAGTCCGGCACGGTCACGTAGGTGGCGAAGGCTCCGTCCTTCTCGATGGGCGCTGTGAAGGCGTGGTCGAGCGGTTGTGCGGGTTTCTGCGCGGACATCTTCGTCTCCTGACGTCGTCTTGAGTCACCGGAAGTCATCGGGAAAGCCGTCTGCCGATGAGGTGTCGCCACCGGGCCGGAGGTTTTGGCGCCGGTGGAAGAGGTGACTCCCGCGACGGGATGGAATCGTCGCTCATGGGCGAGAATCGTCCGCGGACCGTCGGCGGACATCGCGCCGAACCGTGATCGGGTGTCGGGGGTGGACCCCCGACACCCGATCACGGTCTCACGCCCTCGGCTACTGGACCGACCGCCCACCCGGGTGGGCGGGCTCCGCCTCCGGCACCCTGACCTCGGGCTGCCCGGAGTGTTTCCTCGCCTCCTTCGCCGCTCGTGTCGCCTTGATCGCGGCCTTCTTGCTCTTTCCCGAGCTCTTCGCGGCCTTGTTCCTGGAATCCTTGGCTTCCTTGGCGTCCGTCATCGTTTCCCCCGTTGTGCTTGATGGACGATGCCTTCGATTAGGCATTCAAGGCGGTTTAATACCCTTTACCGGCATCAATCATCCACGTTCGGTGTCCTGTCGGACACGGAGTGTGTCCGAATGTCGTGATGGGACCCGTCGGATGCCGGGTCGTATGTCGAAGTCCTGTGCTCCGGCCGCCGGAAGCGGCGCCGGCCGCCGTGCCCGCTCGCCGTGCCCGCTCGCCGCGCACCGGGCCGGAAATCCGGTTGCGGTCCCATCCGGCCGTACCCGACCATGAACGCATGTTCCGGCACGCCACCCTCGCGACGCCCGCCACCGCGGGCGCGCCGGAGCGTGCCCCGATGTCCGCCGCACCGCGGCTCGACGGCGCGGAGCGCTGACCCCTTCTCGTGAGTCCCGGGTGACCCGGCGGGGAGGGGTCGGCCGAGCACGGGTCGCCACCACAGGCGAGCATCGAGGGAAAGAACAGTCATGGCCAAGCAGGCCTACGTGCGGAACAAGCCGCACCTCAACATCGGCACGATGGGACACGTCGACCACGGCAAGACCACGCTCACCGCGGCCATCACCAAGGTGCTCAGCGAGCGGGGCGGCGCGAGGTACGTGCCGTTCGACCGGATCGACCGTGCTCCCGAGGAGGCGACGCGGGGCATCACGATCAACATCTCCCACGTCGAGTACGAGACGGCCACGCGGCACTACGCGCACGTGGACATGCCGGGCCACGCCGACTACGTGAAGAACATGATCACGGGAGCGGCGCAGCTCGACGGGGCGATCCTGGTGGTGTCCGCGCTGGACGGAATCATGCCGCAGACCCGCGAGCACGTGCTGCTCGCGCGGCGGGTGGGTGTCGAGCACGTCGTGGTCGCGCTCAACAAGTCCGACGGGGCCGACCCGGAGCTGGCCGACCTCGTCGAGCTGGAGCTGCGGGACCTGCTCGCCGAGCACGGCTACCTGGACGTGCCCGTCGTCAGGGTCTCCGGGCTGCGGGCACTGGAGGGAGACCCGGAGTGGACGGCGTCGGTCGAGACGCTGCTCCAGGCGGTCGACGACCACGTCCCGCTGCCGGTCCGCTACACCGACGCCCCGTTCCTGCTCCCGGTGGAGAACGTGCTCACCGTCACCGGGCGGGGCACGGTCGTCACCGGGGCGATCGAGCGCGGCACGGTCAAGGTCGGCGACAGCGTCCAGGCCGTCGGGCTCGGCGAGGGTTTCACCGCCGTCGTCACCGGGGTCGAGACCTTCGGTAAGACCATGGAGCGGGGCGAGGCCGGTGACAACGCCGCGCTTCTGCTGCGCGGGGTCCGGCGCGAGCAGGTACGGCGCGGTCAGGTGCTGGCCGCACCCGGCTCCCAGAGCGCCCACCGCGCCTTCACCGCCCGCGTCTACCTCCTGACCGGGCAGGAGGGCGGGCGCAGTGGCGCCGTCGCGACGGGTTACCGGCCGCAGTTCTACCTGCGGACGACCGACGTACCGGGCCGGATGGACCTGGGGGACGCCGGCCTCGCGCTGCCCGGTGAGACGGTCGAGGTGACCGTGGAGCTCGGCAGGCCGGTGGCGCTGGAGGCCGGTCTCGGCTTCGCGATCCGCGAGGGCGGCAAGACGGTCGGCGCGGGAACGGTGACGGCCCCGCTCGACTGAACCGGGCTCGGCGCGATCCGGCACGGCCCGCGTCGGGCGGCCGTTCGACGCGGGCCGTGCCGGTGATGTCCCCGCACCGCGTGACGATCCGGTACGGACCGTGCCGGTGACACCCCCGCCTCCTGTGGTGAGTCGCCGTAGGAGGCGGGGACGTCACCGGCGCGAAGATCGCCACCCTTCTCGCGAGGTCGGTGGGAGGCCCGGCCAAGCGCTCTCGCTCACCGGCGCACCATCCTCGCCGCCGAGGACGTGGACGCGGCGTCAAGCGACCTGCCGGGTGGTGCGAAGGAGAAGGTCAGGGCGGTGGAATGTCGAGATCGCGGAGAAGGCTGGGAATCGCCCGACACCTCTGCGGGCGCCGTATCGCCCCCGTGAGAGGGCATGATCGCGTGCTCAGATTGCGTCCACGAAAAGAACGGGTAAATCGAAGCTCTCGGAAAGGATAATGATCTTCACGATTGGGCAGAACGTCCGCACACGGCTTGCGTTCCGGGGAGGTGATGCATGGCCTGGTCACAAGACGAGGAGCGCATGCTGCTGCAGATCGAGCGGCACCTCATCGACGAGGATCCGCGACTCGCCGCGCGGCTGGAGTCGTTCAACGAGCGCGTCCAGCGCAAGGAGGGCGGCGGCCGCAGGCGTGGCGCGAGGAAAGGGCGGGGGCGGTCCTCCTGGCGTCTCCGTCGCTCGACGGTGATCATCATGTTCAGCTGGCTGCTGATCGCGACACTGATCGCCACGCTCCTCATCATGGTGCTACGTCACGAGGCGGTCGCGGCGCTCCCGTTGTGATGGTGGTCGCCACCTTCGTCCGCCGGTCGATGTCGCGACCGCCCGAACGCTCGGAGCATTCCGGGCGTTCGGAGTGAAGACGGCGGGCGGCGCGCAGGCTCGGTCGGCGGCCGGTCGCGGCATGGGTTCAAACGGCGAGTTCACGAAGGCGGAGTACGGCTCCGGTGGGGTGACCGGCGGGTAGGCGCGAACGTCCTGATCGGCGGCGCTGCCGGGCGGGGTGCGGCCGGAGGTCCGGCAACGGACGGCTCGCGCGAGATCAGCCGAGAGCGCGCAGGAAGTCGGCGGCCACCGGGGCGGCGACCGCGCCGCCGCCCGAGCCCTCCTCGACGATCACCGCGAAGGCGACCTCGCCGCGGAAACCCATGAACCAGGCATGCGTCTTCAGGTCGCCCTGCTCGCCGTACTCGGCGGTTCCGGTCTTTCCCCGGGTGCCCCGGGGCAGGCCCGCGTCCTTGGCGGTGCCCTTGGTCACGACCGCGGACATCATCTGCTGGATGCTCGGCATGACCTCCTCGGGAAGGGCCTGCGGCTGCACTTCCTGCTTGAGCGAGGGGACCAGGGTCGGCGGACGCCAGGTGCCGTCGGCGAGCGCGGCGGCGACCGAGGCCATCATCAGCGGGCTGGCGGTGATCCGGCCCTGGCCGAACGACTCCGCGGCCAGTTCGGCGTCACTCTCGGCCTTGGGAAAGCTGCCCTTGGCGGCCGCGACGCCGATGTTGAGCGGCTTGTTGAAACCGAACAGCTCCGCGGTGCTCAGCAGCTTGTCGGCGTTCAGCCGCTCCTTGGCCAGCGGGGCGATGGTGGTGTTGCAGGAGTAGGCGAAGGAGTCGGACAGCGACACCGAACCGTAGGCGGCGTGGTTGGAGTTGCGGATCGGCAGACCGCCGACCGTGACGTCCTTGGGGCAGGTGACCCGATCGCGAGGGCTCATTCCCTCGGCCAGCAGTCCCACGGCGGTGACCGCCTTGAACGTCGAGCCGGGAGGGTAGTTGCCGTCCAGGGCACGGTTGAAGCCGCCCACGTTGTTCACCACCGCGAGGATCTCGCCGGAGGAGGGTCTGATCGCGACCAGTGCGGCGGTTTTCTTCAGGTCGCGGACCGCTTCGACGGCGGCCCGCTGGACCCGCGTGTCCAGGCTGGTCTCCAGATCCTCGCCGGCCTCGCCCTTGATCGTGTCGAGCGTCTTGACCGTCTTCTTGTCCGCGCCGACGAGTTCGATCTCGGTGTCCGGGGTGCCGGCCAGGCGCTTCTGGAAGGTGTGCTGCAGTCCGCTCGCGCCGACCGCGTCGCCCACCTTGTAGGGCACGCCCAGCTTCGCGACGCTCTTCGCGGTGGCCTTCTCCAGGTAGCCGACGATCTGCTGCACCGAGCCGCCCGCGTCGGAGCCGTCGATGCGCCCGCCGTTCGCCGAGGTGATCGCGGCTCGCTCCGGCCACTTCGTCTTCAGCGCGAAGGTGGTCTTCGCGGTCAGGTCGGGGTGGACGGCCTTGGGCGACCACCTGACCCGCCAGTGCCGGTCGACGACCGCGAGGTCGACGCTGCCGGAGTAACTCCACTCGCCGATGTCCTTGAGCTTCAGGGTGGCGGTGTATGCGGCCTGTCCCGTGCCGTCCCCGGTCTCGCGTACCCCGTCGAGCCGCACGGCGGTGCTCTGCACCGCCAGGGCCTTGCGCATGTTCTCGTACGCCGCCGGGAACGCCGGGTCCGGCGCTCCCAGCTCGGCGCGCATGCCCGCCAGGTCGCCGCGCTGCCAGGCGCCGACGAACCGCTCCGCGGTCTCCTGGGGGGTTCCCCTGGTGTGCAGGTACCACCAGGCGCCGCCCCCCGCGGCCCCCGCCACCAGGACGACGGCTGCCGACGTGATCGCGATCGTTCTGCCCCGTGCCACCTGATCCCCCCAGATCTTTTCGCCCAAGGGCCGCAGCCTAGCGTGCACTAACGCGACATATGCCGATAAAAGATCATTTGGTCTGTGAACGGCTGGGTGCGTAGCTTGTTACGTACTCTTGGCCGGAAAGCTCCTGGATCGCGAACATGATCTCGTCGGTCACCCTGCGCCGGTCACGCGCGCTCGTCTCCGAGCCGCTGAAGGTCATCGGCTTGCCGATGCGTACCTTCACCCGGCCCAGCCTGGGTCTGGCCGCTCCGATCGGCAGAACCTCCCCGGTGCCCTCCATCGCCACCGGGACCACCGGCGCGCCGGTGGCCAGGGCCAGCCAGGCGACGCCGACCTTGCCCCGGTAGAGGCGTCCGTCGGGGGAGCGGGTGCCCTCCGGATAGATGCCGAACAGCTCACCCTTCCTGAGCACCTCCGCCGCCGCGTCCAGCATGTCCTGGGCCGAGGTGGGGCTCTGCCGGTCGATGCTGATCTGGCCGGTGGCGCGCATCCACATGGCGGTGACGGGATTGCCGGTGAAGTACTCGGCCTTGGCGACGAAGCGCACCTGGCGCTTGAGCACCAGCGGCAGGAAGGTCGAGTCGAGGATCGACAGATGGTTGGAGGCCATGATGGCCGGACCCGAGACGGGGACGTGCTCGTGTCCGGTGACCGTGGTCGGCCAGAGCAGGTGCAGCATCGGAGCGCTGACGATCTTGGTCAGGCGATAGAGCACGGGCTCTCCTCATGGGACGGGTTACCCAACACTAGGCGGTGGCCCGGCGGCCAACGGTTGTACGCACCCACACAAGCGGAGCTCACAGGTTTGTAGCCCTCCTCCAACACCGTCGTGCCTTTCCGTGACGAGTCCGACGAAACCGCTCACCAGGCGCGAAGGGAGCAGGGGGAAAAGAAACGCCCCGCGGGCCGGAGGGGCCCGCGGGGCGTGACGTTTGGTGCCGATGTGGCGGTCGCCTCCTCGGCGAGAGGCACAACACGGCTCCAGCCGAACGGTATTCCGTGAAGGCGGTAATTTGCGGCCCGGGGGACACAAACCACATCGGCACGATCACTCTAACCGACGTCTGCCGCTGGTTATTCCGCTTTGAGGCCACCGGCGTGTCCCACGCGGCCGCGGGCCCCGAAGATCCGCAGGTCACAGCTCTTCGATGCTCTTCCACAGAACCGTCGGCCGAGCCCGTCGTCACCTGTGTTCGGCGGGTGTTCATCGGTGAGCGGGCGGCGAGCACCGCCTCGGCGACGCGAAACCGCGGGACGTCCCGTCTTCGCGAGATGTGAAACTTTCACCTGCTCCGTCTGCTGTCCTCAACCGGACAACGGGTGTGCGGGCGGCGTTTCCCGAGCTCTCGAAGGCCGTTCCCAGGCCTCACCGGACTGCGGGGAGGCGATGACCGTACGGGCGATGACGGTATCTGTACATCCTCCGAGAACCGTCCGAACCTGGAATCGCCGACGGGGGCGGGCAGCAGTCAACGGGGCGTTTCAACGGGAGGATGATCATTCGTGGGACTCGGTAGGGGCTCGTTACGGAACAGGGTTCTGACGTCGGCCGCGGCCACCGTGCTTCTCGCGGCAGGGGCCGTCATAGGCGGCACGGCCACCTCCGCCGCCGCGGCGGCCGGTTGCGCGGTGACCTATACCTCGCACACCTGGGGCACCTCGGCGGGCGGCTTCGTCGCCTTCATCGACATCACCAACACCGGAGACCCGCTCTCGAGCTGGGCGCTGACCTTCACGTTCCCGAGCACCCAGCGGGTCACCAGTGGCTTCAGCGCGCAGTGGAGCCAGAGCGGACAGCGGGTCACCGCCGGAAACCCCGCCTGGGGCGGATCGATCGGCTCCGGAAGGACCTTCAGCATCGGCTTCAACGGAACCTGGACCGGCGGCAACCCGCCGCCGACGGACTTCGCCCTCAACGGTGTGCCGTGCACGGTCAAGCTGGTGCCGAGTCCCACCCCCTCACCCAGCCCTTCGCCCTCCCCCGAGCGGCTGCGGATCCTCATCTCCCCCTCCAGGATCACGGTGCCCGAGGGCGGCACGGCGAGCGTCCAGGTAAGGCTCAGCCAGCGGCCTCCCGGCAACATCGTCGTAGGCACCGCGCGGGTCTACGGCGACACGGACCTGTCCGCCGGACCGCCGCTGACCTTCACCCCGGACAACTGGGATGTTCCTCAGGACCTCACCGTGACGGCGGCCGAGGACGGCGACGCGGTGAACGGCTTGGCGACCTTCGACTCCCGCAGCAGCGGGATCACCGGCAGCAGCGCCGTCCTGTGGGACGCCGTCGAGCAGGACAACGACTAGCGCACTCGCCGCCCACAGCGCCGCACCGCCGGAGCGGGGTGATCCTTCCCGGGCCTGACGGCCTGCCGGGCACTCCGCTCAGGCGGGGGCGCTCAGGGACGGCACCGCCTCGGGCAAGGGAGCCACGGCCGTCTCCGATCCCACGAGGATGGCCGAACGGGGGGTCCGCTCACGCACGTCCTCGCTGCGGATCGCCATCACGGCGGGTGGGCTGCCCAGGTCGCCGTACCGGGCGGCGACGGCCGCGGTGATCGCCCGGCCCGCGTCGGCGACCGTCTCCCTCGCCGAACCCGGTGGGCGCGCCACCGACAGGTGGCCCAGCAGCGCCGCGAACCGCAACTCCTCGGCCGCCGCGCGGGGGAGCCCGTCGTCGGACGGCGGCAGCGGCCGGTCCAGCCAGAACACCCCGCCACGCAGGAGCGCGGGATATGTCACCTCGTCCCGCTGGAGCGTGAGCACGGAATCGGCCAGCAGGCGCCCGAACTCCTTCAGGTCGGTATCGGGCGGCAGATCGGTCGTGACCAGCAGCGAAACCCGCAGTGCGTCCACCATGAGCGGCTATCCCTCCTTGAGGTGGCTCATAGTAGGGGTCGCCACCGACAGTTACGGCGCGCCCGGTGAAACGTGTCGGGATCAGATCTCGGCCACGGTGCCGCGAGAGGGGGTGTCGGCGGCGGCCCTGCCGGCCCCCGGACGGACGCGGACCGGTCTTCGATCGGCCCTCGACCGGGCGAGAACCGGTGCGGACCGGCTTTCGCCCGGTCCGTGGCCGAGGGCCGGACGAAACGACCATTCTCCGGAGGCGGATCTTCGCCGGTGGTCAGAGAGGCTTGGGCGCGGGAAGGGTGATCCTGTCGACGGCCTCGCGGCGACGCCGTTCCGGGCGGCGGTCGTAGCGCGCGGTGGTGGCGGGGGAGGAGTGGCCGACGAGAGCCTGCGCGGTGGCCAGGTCCACCCCGGCGTCGAGCAACTCGCCGATGAAGGTGCGCCGGAAGTCGTGCGGGGTGCGTGCCGAGGCCCCCGCCTCGGCCAGGCGCCTGGCCAGGATGTCGGCGACGGCCTGCCCCGTCATGGGGGCGGGCCCGCCGTTCCTGATCCGCAGTCGCCCGAGCCTGCTGATGGGGCAGAACAGGGCGCCGGCGGGGCGGCCTCGCACCGCGAGCCAGCGTTCCATCCTGGCGAGGGCCTCCGTGGTCAGGTAGACCAGCCGCTCCTTGTCGCGCTTGCCGCGCACCCGCAGCGAGCGCGACCCGGGGTCGTAGTCGGTGAGCGCGAGCCCGGCGATCTCGGCGCGGCGGCAACCGGTGGAGTAGAGCGCCGCGAGCAGGGCGGCGTCGCGGACCCCCGCCGGTGAGTCGTCGCGGTCGCACGCGGCGAGCGCGGCGCCCACCACCTCGGGCGGCACGTGCCGGCCCGCGGGCAGGCGGGTGTGCTCGACGGTCGGCAGGTCGGCGGCGCGCTGGTACTCCTCGGCGGTCATCAGGCCGAGCCGCCAGGCCTCGCGCAGCACCCTGCGCAGCGCGACCAGGTGCTTGTTGACGTACGACGGAGACCAGCCGCGCTCGGTCATCAGGGCGCGGATGCGCACGGTGTGCTCGTAGCGCAGCAGGTGCCAGGGCTGACCGGCGCCCGAGGAGACCTCGTCGCCGGAGACGAGCGCGGCGAGCCTGTCGAGGCAGCCGCGCATGGTGCGGCGGGACTCCGCGCTGGTCAGGGAGTCGAGATACACCCGATAGGGATCTCGTGCGGGCTCGATGGACGGGCCGGGCGAGGCGGGGACGGCTGGCACGCTCACCATGCGGATCCTAGCGGCCGCCTGTCGGAATCTACGCTGTAAAGGAGCCGGGACGAAACGGGAACCCGCAGACCGTGTCCAGGCCCATGGGCATGTCGAGGGCGATGAGTGTGTGGTTGGCTGTTCGCAATGAACATTTCATCACGGGCTTCCGCCTATCTCAGGGCGTACGACGAGCAGCTGCGGGCCAGGCCGATGCCGGGTCGCACTGCCGAGCGGATCGGGCCGCTGCTGAGGACCGTGTCGAACGGTCACGGCCAGGGTTTCCTGACATATCGGGACCTGGGTGGTCTGGCGGGCGCCGAACTGGACGCTTTCATCGCGAGGCAGCGGGACTTCTTCACCCGGGTCGGACGCGAGGTCGAGTGGAAGTACCACGGCTACGACCTGCCCGCGGACCTGCCCGAGCGGCTCGCGGCGGCCGGGTTCGAGCCGGGGGAACGGGAGACGGTGTTCGTCGGCGAGGCCGGTGAGCTGGCCGACACCAAGGCGGCGCCCGCGGGGATACGGCTGCGCGAGGTGACGGGGCGGGACGACCTGGAGCGCATCCGCGAGCTGGAGGAGACGGTCTGGGACGCGGACCACGGCTGGCTGCCCGGCATGCTGGAGCGCGACCTCGCGGGGCCCGGGGATCCGTGCGCGGTGGTGATCGCCGAGGCGGACGGGCAGGTGGTGTGCGCGGCGTGGGCGCGCTTTCACGAGGGCACCGACTTCGCCTCGCTCTGGGGCGGTTCGACCCTGAAGGAGTGGCGGGGCAGGGGCGTTTACCGGGCGATGGTGTCGTACCGGGCGGAGCTGGCGGTGGCGCGGGGCTTCCGTCTGGTGCAGGTGGACGCCTCCGGCGACAGCCGCCCGATCCTCGCGAGGCTGGGCCTGGAGGCGATCACGACGACGACGCCGTACGTGTGGGTGCCACCGACCCTCTGATCACCCGGGATGTTTTGTCGGATGCCGGCGATATCCTGGCGCGGATCCGCGAACGGACATCACGGGTCGTCGGGCCCCGGGGCCGCGACATCGTGACGCGTCACGAGAGGACACGCATGCCCGAGGTGCTCAGCCGGCGCGCGCTCAACCGGGCCACGCTGGAGCGGCAGCTGCTGCTGGCCCGTGCGGAGCTGTCCGCACTGGAGGCGGTCCGGCATCTGTACGGCATGCAGGCCCAGGCGCCGAATCCTCCCTACATCGGATTGTGGACCCGCCTGTCGGGGTTCGCCCACGACGATCTCGCCCGGCTGATCAACGAGCGCCTGGTGGTGCGGCTGTCGCTGATGCGCTCCACCATCCACCTGGTCACCGCCGACGACTGCCTGGCGTTGCGCCCGCTGCTCGGCCCCATGTTGGCGCGGGGCCTACGCGGTCCCGCGCACGGCAGGGGCCTGGCGGAGGTGGACCTGGACGAGCTCGCCGCCGCGGGGCGGAAGCTGGTGGAGGAGCGCCCCCTCACCTTCCGCGAGCTCGGCGCGCTCCTGCGGGAGCGGTGGCCGGAGGCTCCCGCCTCCGACCTGGTCGCCGGGGTGCGCAACACACTGGCTCTGGTCCAGGTCCCGCCGAGGGGGATCTGGGGGGTGGGCGGGCAGGCCGCCCACACCACCGCCGAGGCGTGGCTGGGCCGTTCCCAGGACGAGCGGCCCAGCCGTGTCTCCGCGGAGGAGGCGATCCGCCGTTACCTCGCCGCCTACGGTCCTGCCACGGTGATGGACGTCCAGCAGTGGTCGGGCATGACCCGGCTGGGGGAGATCGTCCGGGGAATGGGCCTGCGGACCTTCACGACCGAGGACGGCGCGGAGGTGTTCGACCTGCCGGAGGCGTCGCGCCCGGACCCCGGGACTCCCGCCCCGGTGCGTTACCTGTCGGAGTTCGACAACACGCTGCTGTCGTTCGCCCAGCGGACCAGGACCCGGATCGCGGAGGAGGAGTACCGCGGGCGGATCTTCACTGTCAACGGCATCATCAAGGCGACGGTGCTGGTCGACGGTTTCGTACGGGGCATGTGGAAGGTGACGCGAAAACGGGGCGAGGCGATCATGGAGGTCGAGCTCTTCGCACCGGTGAGCGAGCGGGAGCGGGCGGATCTGGAGGTGGAGGGGGCGCGCATGCTCGACTTCGTCGCCCCCGAGGCGACGTCCCGCGACATCCGCCTCCTCGAAGCCTGAGCCCGTCGTTCCCATGACGGTCGGAGTGGGAGACGTCGCTTCCGCGAGGCGGAGGTCCGGGTGTGTGGGTTTCCGTGCGACCGGAGCGAGGGCGTTTCCGCGAGGCCGGGGTCCGGGGCATCGCTCTTCGCGTGGCCGGAGCCGGTCATGGCGGCCTCGCGCGGCGTTCAGGGTACGGGCGGCCGGGGCAGGCCCGAGACGACCATGGCGATCAGCGTCTCTTGACGCGCTCCCCAGCGAAAGGCCGGGAATTCAGTCCGTGCCGCGTCATGCGGCACCTCTGTGGCTTCCTGCTTCATCGGCGTCGGCCACCGCGAGCGGTGGTCTTGCGTCACCTCCACAGGCGTTTAACGTCTCCGCCTCCCGCCGCCTCCCGGCGGCGGGTTTCCGTCCAGCGGCGACGGTCCGTCGGCCTTCGGCCAGGATGTTGCGTGCGGCGTTGACGTCGCGGTCATGGACCGCGCCGCAGGGGCAGGCCCATTCCCGGACGCCCAGCGCCATGGCGGTGGCGACGGTGTCGCACCGCGAGCACATCTTCGAGGACGGGAACCAGCGGTTGATCTTGGCGAAGGTGCGGCCGTACCGTTTCGCCTTGTACTCCAGCAGGTTCACGAACTGTGACCAGCCCGCGTCATGCACCGACTTGGCCAGCCGGGTGCGGGCCAGGCCCTTCACCGACAGGTCCTCCACGTACACCGCTTGATTCTCGCGGATCAACTGGGTGGAGAGCTTGTGGGCGAAGTCCCGGCGCGCATCCGCCACCCGGGCGTGCGCGCGGGCGACCTTGACGACGGCCTTGCTGCGGTTGTTCGACCCCTTCGCCGTACGGCCGAGGGCTTTCTGCGCCTTGCGGAGCTTCTTCTCCGCGCTCCGCAGGATACGAGGGTTGTCGATCTTCCGGCCGTCGGACAGGACCGCGAAATGAGTGAGCCCCAGGTCGACGCCGACCTCGTCGGCGACCTCGGGCAGCGGCTCCTCAGTGGTCTCGACCGCGAACGAGGCGAAGTACCGCCCGGCCGCGTCCTTGATGACCGTCACCGACGAGGGCTCGGCGGGCAGCGAACGCGACCAGCGCACCACCACCTCGCCTATCTTCGGCAGGCGCACCCTCCCGCCCGCCGTGACGGCGAACCGGGCGTTACGGGTGAAGCGGATCGCCTGACGGGCATCCTTACGCGACCGGAACCGGGGCGGGCCGACCTTCGCCCCTTTGCGCTTACCGGTGATCGAGGCGAAGAAGTTACGGTAGGCGGTGTTCAGGTCGGCCAACGCCTGCTGAAGAACCACGCTGGACACCTCGCCCAGCCATGCCCGCTGCGGTGTCGCCTTTGCGGCGGTCAGACGCTGGGACAGCTCCGCGTCGCCCAGGTAGGCCAGGCCCGCCCGGTGGGCGTCGGTGCGGGCGCGCAGCCCGTCGTTGAACACCACACCCGCGCGCACCCGAACGCCCGCGTCAGCGCCTGGCGCTGAGCGGCGTCCGGATAGAGCCGGTACCGGTAACGAAGCTGCACGGCACCAAGGGTTCCATGAGGTCATGGCGGAACGCCTGAGTATTCGACAACTCCGCGACCACAACCATCTGGGGCGACGCCTCGACGTCGCCCCCTTTACCGGTGAGCCCACGATCGTGGAGCGCCACAGGCAACCACGCGCCGTGCTCGTCTCCTATGCCTGGTGAGCCGAGCGGCAAGACCAGGCCGTATAGCCGCGCAGCACGGTGAGGATCACCTTCATCAGACGGGTCCCCGTGTCGACCAGCTCTGGATCGATCAGCGGGTTGTCGGGGAAGACCCAAGAGTGAGCCTGCGGCGCCCCTTTGATGCCAATCACGGGAATTGGCCATTCTTTTGACGGGGAAGGTGGCCGATGATGTGGTCATGATCTCTGTCAGTGCCCTCGCGGGCATCGCCGCGGTCGCCCTCGGCCTGGTGCTCACCCCCGGCCCCAACATGATCTATCTGGTGTCGCGGTCGGTGACGCAGGGGCGTCTGGCCGGAATGATCTCGCTGGCGGGTGTCGCGGCGGGCTTCCTGGTCTACCTGCTCGCGGCGGTGGCCGGGATCGCCGCGATCTTCGCGATGGTGCCCGCCCTCTACGCCGGGATCAAGCTCGCGGGCGCCGCGTACCTGCTGTGGCTGGCCTGGAGGACGATCCGGCCCGGCGCCCGGCCGGTCTTCGCGCCCGGCGCCCTTCCCGCGGACCCGCCGCGACGACTGTTCTCCATGGGGCTGGTCACCAACCTGCTCAACCCCAAGATCGCCATCCTGTACGTGTCCCTGCTGCCGCAGTTCGTCGATCCCGCACGCGGTGACGTCGGCACGCAAAGCCTGCTGCTGGGAGCCACCCAGATCGTCGTCGCCCTCTCGGTCAACGCGCTGATCGTGCTGACCGCGGGCTCGGTCGCGAGCTTCCTCGGCGGGCGGCCCACCTGGATGCGCGTGCAGCGCTACCTGATGGGCGCCGTGCTCGGCGGACTCGCCCTGCGCATCGCCACCGACCGCTCACCCGCGGGGGTCGCGTAGGCGCTCACCCCCGCCTACCAATGGCGGCCCGTCGCGATGTCGCCCAGGTGTGGCGTCGAGAGGTGCAGCACTCGATAGGGGGTCTCTTCCTCGTCGGCGGCGACCTCGTGCTCCCACAGCGTGAAGCGCACCAGTTCCCAGTGCCGGGGATCGACGGCGAGGGCCGCGGAGTGCACGCCCGCCATGCCGGAGTATCGGCGCAACTCGGCCAGTGCCCGTTCGACCGCGGTGGCGGGGTCCGTGTCGGCGGGGATCGGGTCGGTGCGGCGCGAGGCCGCGCGGGGAACGGTCTCCGACGAAGGCCCCCGCTCGTAACCGGCGCCGATCCAGTGCCGGATCACGGGCCTGCCGAAGTCTCGCACGATGTTCTGGAAACCGCCTCCACCCCACAGGAAGTCGTTCATGCCGGTGAGGGAACTCCACAGGTAGAAGGGCGAGTACTGGTTGACCGTGGAACCGTCGACGCCCCGCTCCCTGACCAGGTACGCCTTGAGCCCCAGCCCGGCGTAACCGTCGAGTGCGTGCCCCCTGGTCGCCACCCGCTCACGGATGATCTCCATGTCGTAGTCGGCGGGAAGCCCGATCTCGTACTGCATGGCGTGCATGAAGGAAGTCCCCCTGGTGATGGACGAACGCGGTTTTCGTCACTCAGCCGTGACCGAGGTCGATGAGGCCTGGCCTTCGCGGGGCACGTAGCCCAGCGCCCGCGTCCGGAACCCGACGGCACGGTCCGTGTCGGTGACGCCCAGCACCACCTGCCCGATCCTCGGCATCTCCCAATGCTGGCAGGAAACCCCCGCCGACGGAAAACCGATGTCCCGTTATTTCGTGGTCGGGGCCGGTGTTCTCCGGCGTCGGGCTTCCGATCCGCCCTGACGGTTACCTCATCCGGAGTGCTCCGGGCGAGGGGGTCGGCTCAGGTGCCGACCCCCTCCGATCATCTGGGTTCCCGCGGGTTCCTCCTGGCCCTGTCCGGTCAGAAGTCGTCGGCGGTGCGGATCCGGTCACGGATCCAGACGCCGGCCTCCTTCAAGGGGGCGGTGCCGGTCCAGGGGCCTCCGGCGTTGCACGTACCGGTCTTGAAGACCGCGCCGGAGCGGTGGTCGTCGGAGAAGTTCCAGTTCACCCAGCTGATCTTCTTGCTCGCCATGAGGTCGAGATAGCGCTGGGACATGGTGAAGTCGTTGGCGTCCTCCCCGGCGTAGTTCTGCGTGCCGAACTCGGTGACGAACATGGGGATGCGGTCGGCCGCGCGGGAGAGCGTGTTGAGGTACTCGGTGCCGTGCGAGGCCGCGTAGAAGTGGAAGGTGTACATGATGTTCGTGGCGTTGACCGGGTTGCCCGTCACCTCGGTCTCCGAGGCGCCCTCGGACACCCCGAGCGACGACCAGGCGCGGGTGCCGACGAGGACGATCCCGTCGGGGTCCTGCGCCCGGATCACCGGGATGATCTGCTCAGCGTAGCTCTTGATGGCGCCCCAGCTCACGCCGTTCGGCTCGTTGGCGACCTCGTAGATGACGTTCGGCCTGGCGGCGTGCCGCTGGGCGATCTCGGTGAAGAAGGTCCTGGCTCGGGCGAGGTTGTAGTTGGGGTCTCCGGGAGTGAGGATGTGCCAGTCCACGATGACGTACATGCCCTGCGCGCTGACCTGCTCGATGAGCGTGTGCGCGAGGTCGGTGAACGCCCGCGGGTTCGTCTCGTAGCCGTCCTCCTGCACGTACGTGGACAGGCGGACGACGTCGGCCTTCCAGTCGGTCGCCAGCGCGGTCAGCGAGCCGGTGGTGACGCACTGGCGGTACCACTGCAGGCCGTGGGTGCTCATGCCGCGCAGCTGGATCTGCTTGCCGTTCTTGTTGCACAGTTTGGTGCCGCAGACGCGCAGTTGCCCGTTGGCCGCGACCGGCGTGCCGCCACCGCCGCCCGCCTGGGTCGTCGCCGTGACGGACGCGCTCTTCGCCGACTCGTTGTTCGCGGCGTCGCGGGCGGTGACGGTGTAGGTGTGGGCCGTCGAGGCCGCCAGTCCGGAGATCGTGGCGGTCGTGCCGGTCACGGTGGCGACCACGGCGGAGCCCTCGTAGACCCGGTAGTCCTTGACCGTGCCGCTGTTGTCGGTCGAGGCGTTCCAGGCCAGGCTGATGGAGGAGGAGGTCGTGCCGGTGCTGCGAAGGGAGGACGGCACGCTCGGCGGCGTGGTGTCACCGGGGTTCTGCCCGCCGCCGCAGGGGGCGCCGTTGAGTGTGCAGTTGACCGGCGAGCCGGAACCGGAGGCGATGAAGCCGAAGGTGGTGCTCGCCCCTGGGGCGAGGGTGCCGTTGTACTCCCGGTTCTTGAAGGTGTACCGGCTGCCGCTGCTGGTCATCAGGGAGTCCCAGTATGTTCCGAGACTCGTGCCCGACGGGAGGTCGAAGGAGACCGTCCAGCCGTTCAGTGTGGTGGTTCCAGTGTTCTTGACCGTGTACTGGCCGCTGTAGCCGCTGCCCCAATCCTGCGCCTTGGTGAACGTCGCGGTGTCCGCGTGGGCGACGGAGGGGACGATCAGGGTGAACAGTAACGTCAGTAGCCCGGTCAGCACCAGGGCTGGGGTGGTGCGCCGCATCATCGCTCCTTGCGTGGGGGGACAGGGGCAGATCATGGCTCTTTATTAGGAAAGTTTCCTAACGTGACACGTGACGTTAGGTGGACGGAGCCTGTCATGCAAGACCTGGATCCCCATTCCCCACGGGGAAATTCAATCGACGGACACTTCCCGCTGTTCCCCGGGGCGGATTCGCCCGTCCCGCCGCGCGCCGCGGGCCGGTGGCGGCCGCCGGCGCGTCCGCGCACGGCTCCGCTCCCGGGCCGGGCGCCGGTCAGCCGATCGGGCCCGGCCCCTGCCCGATGATCCGCTCTCCGAGCCTGGTGACGAGCTGGGCGCGTACGTGGGAGGGGAGGGCGCAGCCGTGCGCGACAAGGGTGCCGAGCGCGGGCAGGTCGAGGAGCACACCCCAGTCCTGGACGTCGTCGCAGTAGGAGACGTCCAGGTGGCGGAGGTCCTTCAGCGCCTGAAGCGGGGCGAGCGACCGCACGGGCGTGTTCCTGATCGACAGGTGTTCCAGGGTGCGGAGGCCCTCGATGCCGTCCAGGCCGGTCAGCGGTGTGTGCTCCAGGTCCAGCCGGGTCAGGGAGGTGAGGGCCGAGATGTCCTCGGGGATGCGGTGCAGACGGCTGCCCGACAGGTCGAGCTCCTCCACCCCGGTGGGCGCGGCCAGGGCCGAAAGAAGGAGCGCCGGGGGCGGGAGTATCACCGGCCGGGGCTGGGCGAGCACCGGTGAGCGCCCGGCGGCCGCCTCCTGCAGCACACGCCATCCGTCCACCGGCGCGCCGTACCCGCCGAGACGGACGTACCCCGAGGGCAGCCATGGCGCGAGCCGTTCGGCCACGATGTCGGCACGGTCACCGGCACCGATGACTCCGGCCCGCAGCAGGCCGTAGTGCTCGTACGCGTGCTCGGCGGGAACGAACAGGTCCGTCACGATGTCCCCGCCCACGACGAGGACCCCGTCGTTGCCCGAGCAGAAGATCACTCCCGCCGCGACCGTGCCGAGCACCAGGTGGTCGGCCGCGCTGTGGATCGCGCGGGCACGCAGGTCGCCGGTGACCGCGAGGTAGCTCTCCGAGGCGTCGCCGTCGTCGAGAAGCCCTTCCACCGCCAGCCCGCCGATCACGATCAGCGGAGCCTTCACGTCGAGTCCGCCGGGAACGTACGTGTCGCCGAACCAGATCGTGGCCCGGTGCACGATCCACCCCGACTCCGTGCGCTCCGCCCCGTCGGGGAAGACCGAGGGCGTCTCGCCGGGAAACGCCAGCGACCACGCCTGCGCGAACAGCAGACCGTAGACGGGAGGCATGATGTGGTGCGGCCACTCTCCGGCCTGGGCCGGTCGACGTAACCAGGATCCGATCGGGTGCAACTCCTCCGCGAGGTCGCCGAAATAGTTCAGTGCCTCCGCGCCGGCCCCGGCCTGTTGCCGGAGCACCTTCAACGCGTCACCGAGACGCTCCGACGCCCCGGAGAAATGCTCACCCGTCAGATCCATGTCACATACCGTACTCATCACCACGAATTCTGATGGCCGTTCGGGCGACGCTCCCGGATGACGGGCGTGTCGGAAACCACGGGGCGCGACCGTGCGGTGACGAAGGGCAAAGTGGATCTTCGCGGGGACCTCGGGTACCGTGCCCGGGGCCCCTGAGCACTCCGGCGCGGCCCTGAACGTGGACCGGGCGCGGATCGAGCACGGACCTGAGAGGGTACCGGGCAGGGGCGGGCACGGAACATCGTGACATCGGAAGGATGGATACACATATGGAGGCCGGAAATCGCCGGACCCTGCGGTTGCTCGTCACCGGAGGCGGGACCGGTGGTCACACCTACCCCGCGCTGACCACCGTCGAGGCCCTGCGCGACCACGCCGCCGCGCGAGGGCTCGACCTGGACGTGCTCTGGGTCGGTACGGAGGCCGGCCTGGAGTCCCGCGTCGCGGCGGAGCACGGCATCCCGTTCCGCGCCATCACGGCGGGGAAGCTCAGGCGCTCGCCCAACCCGCGAGAGCTGGCGACCAACCTCGCGGACATGTTCCGGATCCCGGTCGGCGTGTTCCAGGCGTTCGGCATCGCCGCCCGCCATCGCCCCGACGTGGTGCTGTCGACCGGCGGGTACGTGTGCGTGCCGCTGGGAGTCGCCTCGCGGGTGCTGGGCCGGCCGTTGGTCATGCACGAGCAGATCACCTCCCTCGGCCTGGCCAACCGCATCCTGTCGCGTTTCGCGCGGCGGATCGCGCTGACCCATCCCTCCTCGATCGAGCACCTGCCCGCGGGGGTGCGCGACCGGGCCGTCGTCACCGGCAACCCGGTCCGTCCGCACCTGCTGCGTGGCAACGTCGACGCGGGACGGCGCCACTTCGGGCTCTCCTCCGACCTGCCCCTGGTCTACGTGACCGGCGGCGCCCAGGGGAGCCGCCAGATCAACACCATGGTCGAGGCGATCCTGCCCGACCTGCTCGCCCGCGCGCAGGTGATCCACCAGTGCGGCCCCGGCTGGATCGCGCAGCTCACCCGGACCGCCGCGGGGCTTCCCGTGGGGTTGCGCGACCGCTACCGTCCGGTGCCCTACGTCGGCGCCGAGCTGGCCGACGTGTTCGCCGCGGCCGATGTCGTGGTCTCCCGCAGCGGGGCGGGCACGGTCGCCGAGCTGACCGCGGTGGGCAAGCCGTCCGTTCTCATCCCCCTGGTGCCCTCGGCCGCCGACGAGCAGCGCCAGAACGCCCGCTACCTCGCCGAGGCGGGCGCCGCCCGTGCTCTCCTGGAGGACGGTCCCACCGCCGACCACCTCCTGGCCGAGCTCGACGCCCTGCTGCGCGACCCCGGGGCCCGTGCCGCGATGGCCGGGGCCGCCGGAGCCCTCGGCCGCGTCGACGCCGCCGACAGGCTGGCACTGGTGCTCCTGGAGGCGGCGGGAACGGACGGCAAGGCCGGTTGAGCCCGACGCCGGTGTCCCGGGAGAGCCGGCCGGACGGGACGGTGGCCGGTGTCGCGGGAAGAACCGGCCGGGTGGGAGGGGTGAGCTTCCCGGTGCGAGGGGCGTCGAAGGGAGTCTCCTCGGCGTCCGCGCGAGGTAGGTGTCTCCTGGCCGAAGGTTTACCGAAAAGGCGGTGGCGGCCCGGCGCCCGCCGAAGTGCGGCCTGAGTAATCTGGCGACCGCACGAAGTGAAGTGCGGTGGAGCCGAGAACATCGCACGGTGCACGTTAGTCCTGGATTTCCAGGAAATGTCGCGGGTGACCGTGCGGTCTCACCCGGCGGCATGTTCCCGGGCAGGCGCGTCTTTCGTGGAGCCTTCCCGGTACGGAGTTTCACGCAGACCGTCCCCGAGAGACAGGTTGGCCATTGACCCGTCAGGAAAAATTCTCGCCCGAGGTGACCGGCGAGACGCGCGACCCGCTCACCGACTCCCGCGCCGACGCGTTCGGCGGCAATCTGCACGTCGGTTACTGGATGGACGAGCACGACGAGGCGCCCGCCGCCCAGGCGACGGATCACCTCACCGACCTGGTGGCCGAGCGCCTGGAGGTCGTTCCCGGGGAGCGCGTCCTGGACGTGGGGTCCGGCACCGGCAGGCCCGCCGTACGCATCGCCACCGCGCGCGACGTGCACGTCACCGGGGTCACCCTGAGCGAGTACCAGGTGCACCTGGCCGAGGCCCGCCCCGAGGCGGGTCAGGGGCAGGGGCGGGCGGACTTCCAGCTCGCCGACGCGATGTGGCTCCCCTTCGACGACGCCTCCTTCGACGCCGCGTACGCCATCGAGTCCCTCCTCCACATGGAGAACCCGGCGGCGGCCCTCGGCGAGATCGCCCGGGTGCTGCGTCCCGGCGGGCGGTTCGTGGTGGGGGAGTGGTATCTGCTCGACTCTCTCACCGGCGACGCCGCCGAGGCCATGGAGGACCTCTCCCGCGGCTTCCACGTGCACTTCGTGCCCACCATCGAGGAGTTCTACGAGGAGATGGACCGGGCCGGGTTGAAGATCGAGATATTCCATGACATAGGGGTAAACGTCGGCAGGTCTTTCCGGCTCGTGGACGACCTCCTCCCGGCCTCCGCGATGCGACTCGGGGGCGAGATCGCCGAGCAGCTCACCGTCTGCGGGGAGATATACCGGCGCTTCGGGCAGATCCCGCAGATCAGCTACGCCCTCTTCACCGCGGTCCGCCGCTGAGAGCCTGTCCCTTTCCGGATTCGGGGAAGGCGACCTGCCCCGGACGGGCGCCGGCCGCGTGATCGGACACCGTGGCCTTCGCTACCGTGCCGGTGTCACGGTGACACCGGCACGGCTCACGTTCGGCGATGGGCCACAAGCCGGTCGGCGAGTTCCGCGGGGCGGCTGAGCGCGACGTTGTGGCCCCCGTCGATCTCGTCGGGGACCAGGCCGAGGCGCTCCTTGACGACGCGGCGCATGAAATCGGCGGGCAGATAGCGGTCGTCACGGCACAGGAGGAACACCGTCCGCACCGCCGGCCAGGCGGCGAGCGGCCACGGGGCGTCGAAGGGAGTGGCCGACTGGTCGCGCCTCCTTCCCAGGGCCTCCGCGGCCAGATCGGGCGGGACGTCGTGAAGGAACAGGGCGATCTCGTCGTCCGGTGCCCGGCCGTCCTGTTCGTCCTGCTCTCGCCGTGCCTGCTCCCAGCCGGTGCTGCCCCACCAGTCACCCGGCGGCTCGCCCGGCACCGGGATCATGGCCGAGACCAGCACCAGCAGTTCGACCGGTATCCGCTCACACACCAGCGGCGCGGTGAATCCGCCGAAGGAGTGGGCGACCACGACGAGGTCGGTACGGTCGCCGACGGCATCGACCACCGCGTCGGCGTACTCGGAGAACCCGGCCGAATCATCGTCGCAGGGAAGGTCGGGCGTGACCACGTCATGACCGCGCGCACGCAGTTCGGCGGCCGTCAGGTGCCAGTACCACGGGTCGGCCGCGGCGCCGGGTATCAACACGTAGGTGGTCATGCCGGACGGTCCCTCCGAGAAACGCGTCACGTCTTCGTCGATCGTCATCGAGTGTGCTCCCCAACGGTGGTCGACCCCGCTCATCGAGGTCGTCCACCGTTAAGACGGGTGAGGCTCCCAAAAGGGGTCACCGTCCGAGGGCGCGCCGCCCGGAGGCGGCGTCGGGGGCAGCGTCGGCGGCAGTCCGAACGCGGCCAGCAGGTGCGGTTCGAAGACGGTGATCTCGGAGATCTCACCGTTCGCGATCCTCAGCACATTGAGCGCCTGAGCCCGGTAGACGGACTCACCCGGCAGCCGGATGTAGCCCGCCACAGCCGGCTGCCGGTTCGCCCGCGTGGGGATGCTGCGCCACCGTCCTCGATACAGCGGTGAATCCGGGCCGAAGGCGTGTGCGGCGAAGGACTCGATCGCGTCGCGGCCGGAGAACCAGAACGGGAGCGGAGGCATCGTCATCCGCGCGTCCTCGCTCAGCAGCTTCGCCAGGGCGGCGGGGTCGGCCTTGTCGTGGGCGTCCATGAAGCGTCGCAGCAGTTCTCGTTCCTGAGCGGTCGGAGCCGTCGACGGCGCCCATTCGAGACGTCGCTCCGGAAGGTGGGTCCTCAGGGTCGATCGTGCTCGTTTCAGGGCGCTCTTGACCGAGTCGACACTCATCTCAAGCTGCGCGGCGGTCTCTTTCGCGGACCAGCCGAGCACGTCGCGCAGGATCAGCGCGGCCCGCTGCCTGGGCGGCAGATGCTGGATGGCGGCGAGGAACGCCAGCTCGACGGTCTCCTTGCCGACCGCGGCCGCGTCCGGCTCCATGCCGTCGGACGCGGCCGGCTCCAGCAGCTCATCCGGGCAGGGCTGCAACCACCGGACCTCGGACGGCGGCGAGCCCGGCTGCGGCGGCCGTGCCGGTCCCGCGTCCCGAGGTCGCGGACGGCGGGGGTGCCGGTCGAGGAAGTCCAGGCACGCGTTTGTCGCGATCCGGTAGAGCCACGCGCGGACGGTGGAACGGCCGTGGAAGGTCCCGCGTCCGCGCCACGCCCGCAGAAACGTCTCCTGCACCAGATCTTCCGACTCCTCGAAGGAGCCGAGCATCCGATAGCAGTGCACCCGCAGTTCCCGCCGATGACGCTCGACAAGCTCGGTGAACGCCCGATCGTCGCCCGAGGGCACGGCATCCACCGGCGCGCTCTCCTCGGCCCTCACCTCATCCATGATGCCCCCGACTCATGGGCGCCACGTTATCCACACCCTGGGGCGGGGGACGCGCCCGTCGTGCTCGTCGGGCACGGTTGTCTCCGGTGAGTCCTGGCACATCGGCGAATCAGCGCCTATCCAGATATGTCGTGATCTGTGGTCACCCGCCGTTTCCTGAGACGACCGCTTTCAGGGCCGCCTGGAGGATGTCCAGTCCGGCGTGCAGTTCCGAGTCGCTGATCGTGAGCGGTGGTGCGAGCCGGAAGATTCCCCCCATCCCCGGCAGCTGGACGATGTTGACGTGCAGCCCGCGCTCCAGGCACGCCGTGGTCACGACTTTTCCGAGCGCCTCCGCCGGGGTTTTGCTCGGCCGGTCCGTCACCAGTTCCAGGCCCTGCAGAAGCCCGCGGCCGCGGACGTCGCCGACCACCTCGAAGCGGTCACGCAGGTCCAGCAACCGCTCGTTGAGCTGCTTGCCCAGGACCGCTGCCCGCGCCACGAGTCCGTCGCGTTCGATGACGTCGAGCACGGTCAGCGCGACGGTCGCCGCGAGCGGGTCCGAGACGTGGGTCGTGAAGAACAGGAACCCGCGTTCGTGACAGACCTCCTCGATCCGCGCCGACGTGACGACGACCGCCACCGGCAGGCCCGCCCCCAAGGTCTTGGAGAGCGTCAGGAGATCCGGGACGACGCCGTCGCGTTCGAAGGCGTACATCTCGCCGGTGCGTCCGAGTCCGGTCTGGGCCTCGTCCGCGATCAGCAGCATCCCGCGTTCTGCGCACATCTCCTTCAGCCGCCGCAGATATCCGGCCGGGAGCTCGATGATCCCGCCGGAGGACAGGATCGGCTCGACCAGGCACGCGGCCAGGCTTCCCGACGACTGCTGGTCGACGAGGGCGAACCCGTACTCGAGCTCGGCCTCCCAGTCGTACGACCCGTCCGCGTGACGGAAGGGGGATCGGTACGCGTTCGGCGTGGGGAGCGTGAGGTTGCCCGGCATGGGCGGGCCGTATCCCCGGCGACCGGCGGAGAAGGTGGCGGAGGAGGCGCCCGAGGTCATGCCGTGCCACGACCGGTCGAAGGAGACGATCTCGTACCCGCCCGTGTAGAGCTTGGCCATCTTGATCGCGGCCTCGTTGGCCTCCGCGCCGGTGCTCAGCAGCAGGGTCTTGCTCAGGCCTTCGGGAAGCGTCGACGCGAGCCGGCCGGCCAGGTCGACGACGGGCGGGCTCAGCATGCCGCTGTACAGGTGATCCAGCGAGGAGATCGACCGTGAGACCGCCGCGACCACGTCGGGGTGGGAGTGCCCGAGGATCGAGCTCATCTGACCCGAGGTGAAGTCGAGGATCGCCGTCCCGGCGTCGTCGTAGACGTACGACCCCGCCGCCCGTTCGATGACCTTCGGGGTGAACGTCGCGCCGTAGCGGATCAGGTGACGGTCAACATCATTCCAAAATGACGCATTTTTCATATTTGCTCATGATGGCATGGCCATCCAACGGCGGTTCGCCGCCCTGCCGACGTTCATGACCGAAGGTCTCCTGGGCGGGTCGCGCGCGGTGGCGCGGTGTGCGCTCGGCGTCCGAAAATGTAAAGCAAGCAATTGCTTGACATTGACACGGCCGAACCCTAAGGTCGAGATGTCCAGACTGGATGGTTATGTCACCCGGTTCTGCTCGGACTCGCTTCGAGCTCGGACGTCCCTCAATCGGCTGGTGAACACGGTGAGTCGATCACCGATCTGGAAGCGGCGGGATGGTTGCTGTGACTGTTGAGCACTCCGTGTCAGGCGAGTCGTTTCGTTCGGTGTTCCGGCGCCATCCGGCGGGGGTCACCGTGGTCACGCTCGCGTCGCCGAGCGGGCCTGTGGGGTTCACCGCGACCTCGGTCGTCTCGGTGTCGATGGACCCCCCTCTGCTGTCGTTCGCGATCGCGCAGACCTCGTCGAGCCTGGCGGCGCTTTCCGGAGCCGAGAGCGTGCTCATCCACTGGCCGGCGGCCGGGCAGTCGGACCTGGCGACCCGCTTCGCGCGCAGCGCGCGGGAGCGCTTCAGCGACCCCGAGACGTGGACCACCCTCCCCTCCGGCGAACCGTTGCTGCACGGGGTCGCCACCTGGGTGAGGTGCCTGCTCACCGAGCGCCTCCAGGCGGGCGACCACACGATCGTGATCGGGCGGATGGTGGAGGCCCGTATGGGCGCCGACGACGACAACGCCCCGCTGGCCTACCTGGACGGCCGCTACCACGAGCTCGTGCCGATCACCCTCTGACCTCGGACTCACAAGATGGTGCGAGTGCCCTCCCGGCCAGGCCGGGAGGGCACTCGCGCATGTCAGCCGAGGTCCCTGCGCGGATACCTCTCGAACCGCTCGGGCAGCGGGAAAGCGGGCTGCGTCGAGGCGCCGGCGACCCGCACCTGGCGGGTGTCCAGCAGCCAGCCCTGCTCCGACCGCACCAGCGTGTCGGTGTAGCGCCCCCAGATGTGCAGCTGCTCGCCGCTCTCCACGCTCTCGTGCCAGGCGTAGACGTAGCTGACGGCCGAAGCGGACGAGTCGCCCGAGAGAACCACCCGGATGTTCGACGTGTGGTGGTTGGTGGCGCGGTACCGGCCCAGCCGGTCGGTGAAGAGTGCGTGCAGCGTCTTCCTGCCGGTGAAGACCGCGCCGTTGCCGTAGTCGAACGAGGCGCCTTCGGTGAAGAGAGCGGCCAGCTCGTCCACCTCGCCGCGGTCCACCAGGTCGCAGTAGGCCAGCAGCACCTCGGTGACGGCTTCCTTGTCGGCCAGCCGCCGCAGCGACTCCTCGGTGAGACCACTCATCGGGCCACCTCCTGTGCTCTGTTCTCCGCTCCGCCCGCGAACCCGCGGAGGATCTCGGCCAGCCGGTCGTCGTCCACCGGCCACGGATGGTAGGAGGAGATCCGGTCCAGCCGGCCGGAGAACCGCTCCCCGCAGAGCTTCGGCATCTCCTCGGGCCGCCCCAGGATCGCGATGTGCCCGAGGAGGGTGTCGTCGATCAGATCGCCCATCCCGGCCCACTCGCCCGCGCGAGACAGTGCCTGCAACTCGGGCTGCAGCTCCTCGTACCCCACAGAGGCGAGGACCCCGCGATAGGCCGGGGTGGAGGCGTAGAAGGCGATCTGCTCCCTGGTCTTGCGCTTCATCTCCTCGAACTGCTCCTCGGTGTCACCCATCACCATGAAGACGGGACAGTACAGCGAGACCTCTGAGCGGTCACGTGAGGCCGTCTCCATGCCGCGCCGCAGCGCGGGCAGGGTGACCTCGTCCAGGTAGGTCGTGGTGGTCATGCCGTGCAGGATCAGGCCGTCGCACAGCTCCCCGCCGAGTTCGGTCATCCTGTCTCCGACGGCGGCGATCATCACGGGGATGGCCAGGTCGTGGTGGGGCGGGGTGAAAACCGGTGACATGAGGGTGTGCCGGTAGTGGGTGCCCTCGTAATTCAGCTTCGAGCCGGTGCGCCAAGCGGTCCAGATCGCGTCCATCGCGGTGAGGAAGTCGCGCATCCGCGCTACCGGACTGCTCCATGGCATGGAGAAGCGTCGCTCGATGTGCGCCTGGATCTGGGTGCCCAGTCCCATGACGAAGCGCCCGCCCGACAGCGCGGCCAGATCCCAGCCCAGGTAGGCGGTGGACATCGGATTACGCGCGAAGGCGACGGCGATGGCGGTGCCGACCGTGGTCGTGGTGGTGGCGGTGAGTGCCGCCTGCGACTGCAGGAAGGCGTCGGTCACGCTCTCGCTGGCCCACAGGCCGTCGAAACCGACCTGTTCGGCCCGTGCGGCGATCGGGCCGCACGCGGCGGCGGAGGAACCGATCATCCCGAGATCGATCTTCATCTGGCGTCCTTCGGTAGTCCCAGCACTCTCTCGCCCACCGCGTTGCGGAGGATCTCGTCGGTCCCGCCGCCGACCCGTAGGCCGGGCAGTCCGAGGGTCAGTTCCGACCAGGCGAACGTCCCCCACTCGCCGGTGTCGGCGATCATCGAGGCGCCGAGGACGTCGGAGGCGATATCGCCGGCCCTGCGCAGCAGATCGACGAGGATCAGTTTCGACAGGGCGAGCTCGGGCCCCGGCACTCCGCCCTCGGCTGCGGCGAGCAGGCGGGTCGTGGTCTCGCGCGCCGCCCAGCTCCGGATGTGCAGGTCGGCCAGGGCGTCGCGGACGCGGGGGTCCCCGGAGGCGCCGGTGTGCCTGACCAGGTCGACCAGGCGGAACAGTAACGCCTCGTCGATGCCGCTCTCCAGGCCGATCGCGCCGCGCTCGTTGAGCAGCACGTCGACCACCACCTGCCAGCCCTGGTCCACCTCGCCGAGGCGGTGGTCGTCGGGCACGTACACGTCGGTGAGGAACACCTCGTCGAAGGAGGCGCCGCCGGTCAGCTGCCGGATCGGGCGGATCTCGACGCCGGGCGCCCGCATGTCGACCAGGAACGTGGACAGGCCGGCGTGCTTGGGCGCGTCGCGGTTCGTGCGCGCGATGCACAGCCCCAGGTCGCTGTAGTGAGCGCCGGAGCTCCAGACCTTCTGCCCGTTGAGGATCCACCCGTCGCCGTGCCGCTCCGCCCTGGTGCTGAGACCGGCCAGGTCGGACCCCGCGCCCGGCTCGGAGAAGAGCTGGCAGGCGAGGAGCCTGGCGCTCCTGAGGTGGTGCAGGTATGTCTGCTTGAGGAACTCCGAGCCATGCTTCAGCAGCGCGGGGCAGAACGTCGAGACGCTGAATCTCGTGTAGCCGTCATCGGGCAGGTCGTACCGGGACTCCAGTTCGCGGAACCCTGCCGCGTGGTGCGTCGGTAACTCGCGCCCGCCGTAGGCGGCCGGACCGTCGACCCAGGCGAGCCTCGCCCGGTCGAGGGCGGCGCGGTAGTCCTTGAGACGGGCGATCTCCTCCTCCTCGCCCTCGGCACGCTCGGCGACGACGGAGACCCGGTCGTCGCCACGGCCCCAGGCCGCCTGACCGGTCTCATCGGAGCGGCGGGTGGCGTAGGAGTCGAGGAACGCGACCGCCTCGCGGTGGAATGCGTCCTCGTCGGGCAGCCGGTTCATGGTCCTCCAACGGTTCGGCGCGTCAAGCGTTTGCTTCATCTGCTCGGGGCTGGATATGCTAGCAAAGCAAATGCTTGATTTACATGCTTCGTGGGTAAGCGTCCGCCAGGCCCGGGACCAAGAGGAACCTTGATGATCGGAATCACCGCCTACGGCGCCTACATCCCGGCCTACCGGCTCGACCGGGGTGAGATCGGCAGGACTCTCGGGATTCCAGGACTGAAGGGCACCCGCTCGGTGGCCTCGCACGACGAGGACAGCACGACCCTCGCGGTGGAGGCGCTGCGACGCACCCTGCGGCGATCACCCGGTTTTCTCCCGGCCGAGCTCTGGTTCGCCACCTCCCGTCCCGCCTACATGGAGCGGAGCAACGCCTCTGCGGTCGCCATGGCACTGGGCCTGCCCGAGGAGGTGGCGGCCTTCGACGCGTGCGGCTCCATCCGGTCCGGTGCGGGCGCCTTCCGCGCGGGCCTCAGGGGCGCCGGAGCCGTCGTCGCCCTGGCCGACCTGCGGTACGGACTTCCCGGCTCCGAGGACGAGCTGCATGGTGGAGACGCCGCCGCGGCCTTCGCGATGGGGGAGAACCCGGTCGCCGAGCTGCTGGGCGGGGCGGCCCGCACCATGGAACTGCTGGACCGCTGGCGTTCCCCGGGCGCGCTGCGCACCCGGTCGTGGGAAGAGCGCTTCGGCGTGGACGAATACCTGGAGCTGATCGAGGCGGTGACCGCGGAGGCGGCCAAGGAGGCAGGGCTCGAACCGTCCGAGATCGACCACGTGGTGATCAGCGGCCCCCACCTGCGCGCCGTACAGGCCGCGCGCAGGCGTTTCGGCGCGGACCGGCTCGCGGCGGGCCTCGCCGATGACACCGGCTACGCCGGCGCCGCGGACTTCGGGCTGCGGCTCTGCGCCGCGCTGGACCGGGCCGAGCCCGGGCAGACGATCCTGGCCGTCCTGGCCGCGGACGGGGCAGACGCGTTCGTGTTCCGCGCCACGCCCGAACTCGGCGCGCTCCGCGCGGCGCGCTCCTCCCCGGTGCCTTTGACGGCGCTTCCGCTTCGATACGCCGACTACCTCACCTGGCGGGGCGTGCTCGACCGGGAGCCGCCGCGGCGTCCCGAGGTCAAGGCTCCGGCCCCGCCGGCGTCGTGGCGGAGCGTGCGCTGGAAGTTCTCCTTCACCGCGGCCCGCTGCACCGCCTGCGGGACCCGCAACCTTCCCCCGCGACAGGTCTGTCTCGGCTGCGGGGCCGTCGACCAGGGTGAGCCCGCGCCCATGCGGGACCTGCTGGGCACCGTCGCGACGTTCACCGACGACTGGCTCTCGGAGTCGGTGCAGCTGCCGGCCAAGGCGGTGGCGGTCGACTTCGACGGCGGGGGCCGCTTCGAGTTCGAGATGACCGACGCCCCCGGGCGTGAGGTGGCCATCGGGGATCGGGTCGCGCCCGTCTTCCGGCTCGCGAGCGTGGCCTCCAACGAGATCCGCAACTACGTCTGGAAGGTTCACCCCCACGAGGAGGAGTCCTGATGCCCGCCCACGCTCTGAAGAACCCGGTGGCCGTCGTAGGTATGAGCTGCACCAGATTCGGCGAGCTCTGGGGCCGGTCGGTGGACGACCTCCTGGTCGAGGCGACCCTCGGCGCGGTGCGGAGCGTCCCGGGCCTGGAACTCGGCGACGTGGACGCCTACTGGCTGGGAACGATGACCTCCGGCGTCTCCGGCCTCACCCTGACCAGGCCGATGAATATCAGCAACCGGCCGGTCACCCGGGTCGAGAACATGTGCGCCACCGGATCCGAGGCGTTCAGGAACGCCTGTTACGCGGTCTCCTCCGGTGCCTATGACACGGTGATGGCGGTGGGCGGGGAGAAGCTGAAGGACTTTGGTTTCTCCGGGCTGGAAATGCCCAGCGTGCCCAATGACGGTACGTCGCCGAATCTGAGTGCGCCCGCCATGTACTCGATGATCGTGCCGTCGTACGCGAGACGTTATGGGATTTCGGAGGAACAGGTCAAAGAGGCCATGACGCACATTGCATGGCGAAACCACGCTAATGGTGCACTGAACCCTCGGGCGCAGTTTCGTAAGAACATCCCCAAGGAGGTCATCGCCCGCGCGCCGGCGATCGCCGGCAGGCTCAGCGTCTTTGACAGTTCCGGTGTCGCGGACGGCGGTGCGGCGGCGATCATCGTCCGGGCCGAGGATGCGCACAGGTACACCGACCGCCCGCTGTACGTACACGCGCTCGCGCTGAGCGCGGGGGCCGCGACCGGGCGCAACGACGACCGCTACGACTACTGCGATCTGCCCGAGGTCGTCCACTCCAGCCACATCGCCTACGAGCAGGCCGGCATCACCGACCCGGCCGGTCAGATCTCACTGGCCGAGGTGCACGACTGCTTCACCCCGACCGAACTGGTGCTGATGGAGGAACTTGGCTTCTCGGCGCGCGGACAGGCGTGGCGAGATGTCCTGGCGGGTCGCTATGACCTGGGCGGTGCGTTGCCGGTCAATCCGGACGGAGGGCTGAAGAGCTTCGGCCACCCGGTTGGCGCGAGTGGTCTGCGGATGCTTTTCGAGATGTGGCAGCAGTTCCGGGGCGAGGCCGGTGAGCGCCAAGTCGCCAATCCCGCCTTCGGGCTGGTGCAAAATCAAGGAGGTAGTCCCGGTGCGCTCGTGAGCGCCGTCTCCATCGTGTCCAGTCAAGGACCCTGAGCCGGTGTGATAGGCACGCCTGAATATTTCGCCCCGTTTTCAGTTGAGGTAGGACGAGTCGATGACCCCTCCAGGAAAGACCACGAAGAGCGTTTCCCAGACACGGCGAAGGTCGACGGGATCGCCCGCCGGACAGGCGCGCAAGGAAAGCGTTCTGCTCGCGGCCTCCAAGGTCTTCGCCGAGAAGGGCTTCGCCAACGCGACGGTGCGGGACGTGGCAGACGAGGCGAACATGCTTTCTGGGAGCCTCTACTACTATTTCGACTCCAAGGAGGCGATCGTCGAGCAGGTGCTCGTCGACTACCTCGGGGTGATCATCCGGGAGTACCAGTCCGTGGTGGCGGAGGCCGCCGACCCCTCCGAGGCGTTGACCGGGCTGATGGCGAGGGCGTTGCGGAGCCTGGTCCGCAACCGCAACGAGGTTCTCATCCTGCAGAACGACTGGTCCTATGTGCAGGTCTTCCCCTCCATCGTCGACCGTCAGCACGAGGTCGAGCGGATCTGGATGGACGTCATCCAGGCGGGCATGGACAGTGGCGTGTTTCGCGGAGAGTTCAGCGCGCGGATGGTCTACCGGACCGTGATGGGCGCCGTCCAGGCGGTCATCCGCTGGTTCGACCCGGCGGGCTCCGTGACCATCGACGAGTTGATCGAGATCGAGACCGTGCTGCTCCTGCGCGGTGTGCAGGTCCCATGAGCCGCTGACCTCGCGGACCGGGCGGAGCGAGGGTTCTCCCGTCGCTCCCCCGAGGGCGCGTTCCCGCCGTCGGGGCCGGTGGCTCCGGAATCGGATCGCGGTGGTCCAGGAAGAAAATGAAGCAACTGTTTGCTTGAGTTTGTGAAAGGACACCTATGCGGGTGGACGCAGACCTTCGTGCAGAGTTCGGGGCCACCGTCGGGCGGTTCCTCGATGCCCACAGTCCGGCCGAGGTTAGCCGCGTCTCCCGTGGAGGGGCCGAAGAGCCACTGTGGAAGGCCTTCGCCGAGGAACTGGGCATCCTCGGCCTTCTGCTGGACGAGGACGCGGGCGGTCAAGGCGGGTCGATCGCCGACCTGGGTACGGCGCTGATCGAGGCCGGACGGGTCGGGCTGCCGTCATCGCTTCTCGTGACGGCCGGTCTGGCGGTGCCGCTGCTTGAGCGGGCGGGCGTCGAGCGGAACCGCGGCCTCCTGGACGAGATCCTGGCCGGACGCGCGATCGTGGCCCTGGCGCTGCATGAGGACTCCGCGGGGATCGACCTCGACTCCCCGGGCACCGAGGCGGAGCGCGCGGACGGCGGCTGCCGGGTCTCCGGCCTCAAACGGTTCGTCGCCGCCGGTGGGGAGGCGACACACTTCGTCGTCCTGGCCCGCGCCACGGGAGCCACCACGCCGCAGACGGCCTGCCTGGCGCTCGTCGAACGTGGCGCGCAGGGCCTTGCCGTCGAGCCGATGAAAGCACTGGACGGCAGCCGGGGCCTGGCCATGATCAGGATGGACCGTGTCCCCGGGCGGATTCTGGTCGAGGGGGACGAGGCGGTGGCCCTGGCCTCCCGGGCGTTCGTCGAAGGGGCGCTGCTGACCGCGGCGGACGCGCTGGGCATCGGCGAGCGGTGCCTGTGGCTGGCCGTCGACTACGCCAAGACGCGCACTCAGTTCGGGCGGGCCATCGGCTCCTTCCAGGCGATCAAGCACAAGCTGGCCGACATGTACGCGGAGACGCAGTCGGCGAGGTCGGCGGTGGAGTCCGCTCTCGATCAGGCCGCCGCAGCGGAGCCGGGCTGGGAGAACGCCGCCTCCATGGCGAAGGCGCGAGCCTCGGACGCCGTGCTGCACGTGGTCAGGGAGGCGATCCACGTTCACGGCGGGATCGGGTTCACCTGGGAACACGAGCTCTCCCATCACTTCCGGCGGGCGCTGACCGACTTCTCCCTCTTCGGCACTCCCGCGTATCACCGCGAGATCGTTGCCCGGAACCTCGGAGTCTAGACATGTCAGATATGCCGTCCAGAGTCGTCCTGCGTGAGGTGGGTCCGCGCGACGGGCTCCAGAACGAACTCCCGGTGCCCACCGCCCGCAAGGCGGAACTGATCGGGGCACTGGGCACGACCGGTCTGTCCCGTATCGAGGCCGTGGCGTTCGTTCACCCCGAAGCCGTCCCGCAGATGGCCGACGCCTCCGAGGTGTGGGGCGCGGTGGAGCCGGTCGCGGGCATCGAGTACTCGGCGCTGGTACCCAACCTGCGCGGGGCGCGGCGTGCCCTGGCCGAGGGCTTCACCGACCTGGAGATCATGGTCTCGGCGTCGGAGACGCACAACCTGCGCAACGTGAACCGCACCCCGGAGCGGTCGCTCGACGAGATCGCCGAGGTCATCGATTTCGCCCACGGCAACGGGGCCACCTGTCAGGTGATCGTCGCCACCGCGTTCGGCTGCCCCTACGAGGGGGAGGTCGCCGCGGAGCGCGCCGCCGCGTTCGCGCTGCGCGCCGTCGCAGACGGGGCCGACTCGATCTGTTTCGGCGACACCACCGGTATGGGCTCGCCGCCCCGGGTACGCCGGATCGTGGGCCTCTTCCGGGACCGGGCGCCCGATGTCCGTCTCGCCCTGCACTTCCACGACACCCGGGGCACCGGTATGGCCAACCTGGTCGCGGGTCTGGAGTCGGGCGTCACCGAGTTCGACGCGAGCGTCGGCGGTCTGGGCGGATGTCCCTACGCCCCGGGGGCGAGCGGCAACATCGCCACCGAAGAGGCGGTCTACCTGCTCCAGGAGTTGTCCGTGGACACGGGCGTCGACCTGGAGGCGCTGCTGGAGGTCGCCGGCCTCGCCCAGCGGATCGTCGGCCGCGAACTGCCGTCGCGTCTCCTTCGGGCGGGCCCGCGATCCCGGCTCGCCGCGTCCTGACCTCGGGGCGACCAGACCGGAGAACAGCGTGCCGGCCGTTTGCCGGTGGCATCGGCCGCCGAAGGCCGGGGCGAGCGGGCCCTCCGGCCGCCGCTCCCATCGAAAAGCCGCGTTGACCTCTTGCTTTTCCAATATCACGTCTCGCATAATCGAACAGTTGCTTTAAAGCAAGCATTTGCTTTAAAGGCGGGGGTCCGGTCGTTGGGGGCCTTAGCCCAGGAGGGTAAGCAGTGTCTCGTCTCAAGAGTGCAAGAAGAGGTTCGAGCCTCGCTGTCATCAGCGCGGCCCTCTCCGTCATGATGATTCTCACGTCGTGCGGTTCGTCGGATGGCAGTGAGCCGGACGAAGGCCAGGTCTACAAGGTGGGTTTCCCCGCCCTGCTCAGCGGTGCCGCCGCGTTCGCGGGCAAGCCCATCGCGAACGGTGCCGAACTCGCCGCGGAGGAGATCAACCAGACCGGGTTCCTCGGCGAGGGCGCGACCGTCGAACTGAAGGTGGAGGACATCAAGTCCGACCCGGCCAAGGCGATCGCCCTCTATCGCCAGTACGTCGCCGACGGCGCGTCCGGTGTGCTGTGCTGTGGCCTGTCCAGTGAGGCCGGAGCTCTGGCGCCGGTCATCAGGCAGAGCAAGACGCCCGGGATCGTCACCTCGGCGATCCTGCCCGGGCTCGCCTCTCCGCCCGACCTGTTCCGCCCCGTCATCCTGCCGTCCGCCCCGGGCGGCGTCTACGACAAGTTCGTCGACAACATGGTGAAGGCAGAGGGCTACAAGAGCGCCGTCCTGGTCGTCAACGGCGACAACGACGCCATGGTCGCCGACGGCAAGGTCTGGAAGAGCGCGATGGAGCGCAGCGGCGTTCAGGTGCTCGACACCGTCTCGACCAGCGCAGCCGACCGGGACTTCACCGCGCCCGCCGCGCAGATCGAGGCCAAGAAGCCCGACGTCGTCATCAGCAGCATGCTCGGCCTGTCGTCCTCGCTGCTGGCCAGGTCGCTGCGCGAGCGCGGCTACGACGAGCGGATCCTGTCCAGCTACGGCGCCTCGGGCCCGGTCCTGTTCGAGACCGGCGGAGCCGGTCTGAAGGGCCTCGCGTTCGCCACCCCCTTCGCCGCAGGTCACTCGGTCAACGAGACCGCGAAGAAGTTCACCGACCTCTACACCAAGAAGTTCGGCGCCGAGCCCGACATGTTCGCAGCCCAGGGCTACACCGCGATGTGGCTGCTGGCGGAGGGCCTCAAGAAGTCCGGCGACCCCTCGCCCGAGGCGGTCGGCAAGGCACTGTCGCAGATCACCACCCAGGACACCGTCTACGGCCAGCTCCGTTACGAGAACGGCCAGGCGGTCCTGGACGATCCCGGTGTCTACCTTGAGTGGACCGACGACGGGAAGCTCACCCTACTGAACCCCGCAGGCTGAGTCCCGACACCGGAGGAACGTTCCAGTGGAGTACGGCGTAGCGTGCGACATCACGGCCGGCGGGCCCGGCCTACCCGGTGAGATCGAGGCGGCCGCCGCGGCGGCCGAGACCGCGGGCCTCGCGTCGTGGTGGGCGGTCGGCGACCGCGAGCAGATCGGTGGCGGGCACGACGCGGTCCTCGGGCTGCAGTGCGCGGCCCGGTCGACCGGCTCGATCCGCCTCGGGCTGAGCGGGGACATCCTCTCGATACGGGGTCCGGCGCTGAGGGCCAAGCAGGTCGCCACGCTGGACTGGTTCGCCGGCGGCAGGCTGGAATACGGGCTGGACCTCGGGGAGGTGCCGCTCGCTCTGGGCGGAGCCTCCGGCGGGGACACCCTGGGCGCGACGTCGGAGTACCTGGAGGCGATGCGGGCCCTGTGGTCGCAACGCCGTGCCTCCCACCAGGGTGAGCGCATCGTGTTCAGCGGTGCGATCGCCCTGCCCCGGCCGGCCGGCGGCCGACCCGGAATCCATATGCGGCACGGCGGCGAGGACGTGTTGCGGCTGCTGGCCCGCGAGGCGGACGGGTGGCTCGGCTGGCTGCTCACGCCCGCCGACCTCCCCGGCGCCCTCGCCCCGCTCGCCAAGGCCATCGATGACGCGGGCCGTGACCAGGGTGAGGTCAGACGTACCTGGTTCGTCCCCGAGTGGGAGATCGGTCCGGCGCGCGAGCTACTGGCCGACGACCCCTCCGTCCGGGTCGACGAACTGGTTGCGGTTTACAGCGAGCTGCCCTCGCCCGAGCGGCTGCGTGCCCTTGCCGGGGTCTGACCCGGCTTGCGCGGGAGGGCTTGCGTGAGCCCTCCCGCACAAGACCCGAGACGGCTATCCACACGATGACGAGATCGGAAGGAGCGGCGATGGAGATCGGCCTGGTGGACCTGTTCGACGGGTCGGCGCAACGGGACCTGGCATACATGCGCACATTCGCGCTGACCGCCGAGGCGGCGGGTTTCTCCGCGCTGTGGCTGCCGGAGCACCTGGTCTTCTTCGAGGAGTACGAGTCGGCCTACCCCTACCCGGCCGCTCCCAGCTCGGCCAACCCCGACATGGTCGAAGTCCACGGGCACGGCGACGCCGCCGCGCCCCGGGTGGAGGCGGCCCAGGAGCAGGGGCTGCTCGACGTGCTCCAGGCGGCCGCCGAACTGTGCCGCCACACCACTCGGCTGCGCGTCGGCTCCTCGGTGCTGCTGCTGCCGATGCGCGACCCGCGCCTCCTTGTCAGGGAACTGTCCACCCTCGACCTGTTCACCGGCGGGCGCTTCGACATGGGGGTGGGGGTCGGCTGGTCGGCGGAGGAGTTCGCCGCCGCAGGAGTTCCCTTCGCCGAGCGCGGCGCCCGATGTGAGAGCAACCTGGCTCGCGTCCGCGAGCTCTGGGGCCATACCGGTGGCGAGCCGGGGATACCCGCCATGCCTGACACCACCCGGCCGCTGCCGCGCATCCTGGTGGGCGGCCATTCGAAGGCGGCCATCCGCCGCGCGGCGAGGTACGCCGGCGGCTGGTATCCGTGGAACCTCACCACCGGGGACTTCTCCCGCCACCTGACCGAGGTCGAGGCGGGACTGCGGGAGAACGGCCGCTCCCGGGAGGACTTCCACGTCGTCGTCGGTCTCCGGTTCCACGGCGCTCTGGCCGAGCTGCGCCCGATGGTGGAGCGCTACCTCGAACTCGGAGCGAACGCGGTGAACCTCTCCCTGCGCATGACACCCGAGAACCATGGAGATGTGATGCACGAGATCTCACACGCACTGGGGCTGACGGCATGAGCTCGCGAAACGGTGCCGCCACGCCCGACATCGAGGCGTTTCGCGCGCGGGTGCGCGGGTGGCTGGAGGAGAACGTGCCGCGCGGACCGCTGGGGTCCTGGACGAGCCAGGAGGGGTTCGAACAGCACCGGGAGTGGGAGCGGGTGCTGTTCGAGGGCGGTTACGCGGCGATCGACTGGCCCAAGGAGTATGGCGGTCGCGGCGCCGACCTCTTCCACACCATCGCCTTCGCCGAGGAGTACTACCGGGCCGGGGCGCCCGCCCGGGTCAACATGGGGGGCCTGTACCTCCTCGGCCCGATCCTGATGCGCTACGGCACGGAGGAGCAGCGCAGGCGCTGGATCCCGCGGCTGCTGTCCTGCGAGGACATCTGGTGCCAGGGGTTCAGCGAGCCCGATTCCGGCTCCGACCTGGCCTCGCTGCGCACCCAGGCGGTCCGCGAGGGCGAGGAGTTCGTCGTCAACGGCCAGAAGACCTGGACGTCGTTCGGAGGCTTCGCCGACTGGATATTCGCGCTGGTGCGCACCGATCCCGAGGCGGGCAGGGAGAGGAAACACCGGGGGATCACCTTCCTCTGCGTCGACCTGCGTTCTCCCGGGGTGGAGGTCCGCCCGCTGGCCATGGTGGACGGCACGAAGGGCTTCGCCGAGGTCTTCTTCACCGACGTCAGGGTGCCCGTCGCGAACGCGGTGGGGGAGATCGGCGACGGCTGGCGTGTCGCGATGTCCACGCTCGGCTTCGAACGCGGCGCGGTCTTCGGAGACCACGCCAAATACTCCGCCGACGTCGAGTCGTTCGCGGAGCTGGTGCGGGCACGCGGCCTTGACGACGACCCGCTCGCCCTGGACGAGCTGGGACGGCTCTTCGTCGAGACCGAGGTGTACCGGGCCAACGTCTACCGGCTCGCGGAGCTGTCGGAGAACGGCGTCAACCTCGACCTGCAGGCGAGCATCAACAAGCTGTACTGGACCGAGACGCAACACCACATCTTCGCCGCCGGCCTGGACCTGATGGGCGGGCTCGCCACCCTGGGCGGCGGCTCGCCCGTGGTGCGAGAGGCGCTCACCCCGCGGGCCGCCCACGCTTGGGCGGACTGGCACCACCGGTACTGGTACGCGCGCGCCGCCATGATCTTCGGGGGGACCTCCGAGATCCAGCGGAACATCATCAGCGAACGCCTCCTGGAGCTGCCGATGGAGCCCCGACGATGACCACATCCGCGATGAACGTTCCCCTCGACGAAGAACAGCGGGAACTCCTCAAGGCGACCCGCCGGCTGCTGGAGGAGCACGCCGGTGAGGACCACCTGCGCCGGCGCCTGGACGCGGACGCCGCCCACGACGCGAAGTTGTGGGGGCGCCTGTCGGACCTGGGTCTCACCTCGGTCCTGCTGGACGAGCGATGGGGCGGGGTGGGCTTGGCGGAGCACGTGCTCGCGCCCGTGCTGCACGCTCTGGGGGAGTTCGCCGTGCCCGAGCCCTTCCTGGAGACCGCGGTCGTCGCCGGCCCGCTGATCCAGGAGGCCGCGCCCGAGGATTTCGCGGCGGCCTGGCTGCCCCGCATCGCCTCAGGTGACGCGCTGGTGGCGGTCTCGTTCGGCGAGCGCACCCCCGTCGCGCTTGAGGCCGGTCAGGCCGACCTGCTGCTCGTCTGCGACAGCGGTGGCGTACGCGCCCTGGAGAAGGGGGCGTTCACCGCGGAGCGGCAGGAGGCGGTCGATCCGCTCTATCCGCTTCACCGGGTCGCCTGGGACGCCGCGGACGGGCGGGTGATCAGCCGGGATCCCGCCGTGGCCGAGCGAGCCTGGACACGGGCAGTGGCCGGCGCCGCGTGCCTGCTCACCGGCGTGAGCCGGCACCTGCTCGACGTGACGGTCGACTACGTGAAGGTGCGCAGGCAGTTCGGCCGGCCCGTCGGGTCGTTCCAGGCGGTGAAACACAAGCTGGCGAACGTCGCCACGGTGGTGGATCTGGCGGGTGCCGCCTCGATGGTCGCGTTCCGGGACACCGATGCACCGGACGCCGCCGTGCGGGCCGCGGTCGCGAAGGCGTACGCGGGTGAGGCCGCGAGATCGGCCGACACGGAGGCGCTCCAGTTGCACGGCGGGATCGGGTTCACCTGGGAGTACGGGTTGCAGTTCTGGCTCAAGCGTTCGATGTCGCTGTCCGTCGCCTTCGGGACCGCGAGAGAGCACCGGCGCACGCTCGCCGAGATGGTCCTCGCCCGTGCGGGAGGGCGGTGATGAGCGCCGGGGACCTGGGGTTCTGGCGGATCGCCGAGCGTTTCCCCGACCGGATCGCCGCGGTCTCGCCGGAGTGCTCGTCGGTGACCGCGGGCGAGCTGCTGGTCCGGGCGAACCGGATCACGCGGCTGCTGCGCGGCCTGGGTCTGCGGCCCGGCGACCGGGTGGCGCTGGTGGCCGCGAACGAGATCGCGGCCCTGGAGACGGTCCTGGCCTGTCAGCAGGCTGGGTGGTACCTGATCCCGGTCAATACCGCGCTCAGCGCCGGTGAGATCGCGTACATCATGGGCGACTGCGCGCCGGGCGCCGTGGTGACCTCCCCGCGGTACGCCGACACCGTGCGGGCCGCGCTCGACGAGGTTGGCCTCGCCGGGGAGCGGCGCTTCGCCACCAGGCCCGCCGAGGGTTTCCGCGTGCTTGGGGAGGCCGCCGCGCCGTTCTCCGCCGAGCGGGTCGAGGACCGCCTGTCCGGTGCCTTCATGGCCTACACCTCGGGCACCACGGGCCGTCCCAAGGGCGTCAGCCGGGCGCTGGCCGTTGGCGACCCCGATGACGTCCTCGGCGCCGGGGCGCTCTGGCAACTGGGCATGTTCGGCGTCGAGTCGTTCGGGGACGGCACCCATCTGGTGACCTCCCCGCTGTCGCACACCGCGGTGAACGGGCTCGCCCTGGCGTCGCTGCACCTGGGGCACAGGGTGGTGCTGATGGAGCGGTTCGACGCGGTCGGGATGCTCCGGCTCATTCAGGAGGAGCGGGTGACCACGACGCACGTCGTGCCCACCCAGATGCATCGGCTGCTCGCGCTCGCCCCCGAGGTACGCGCGTCGTTCGACGTGTCGAGCATGCGCAACCTGATCCACGGCGCGGGACCCTGCCCGCCCGCGGTGAAACGCGGGATCATCGACTGGTTCGGCCCAGTGGTGTACGAGTACTACGGCGCCAGCGAGGCCGCGGGGACCGTCATCGACTCCCACGAGTGGTTGGCCAGACCCGGCAGTGTCGGCAGGGCCCAGCCGGGCGCCGGCATCCGGATCATGGACGAGCACGGGCGCGATCCGGGCCCCGGGCAGAAGGGCCGGGTCTACCTGGAGATGGGCCCCAGAATCTTCGAATACCACGGCGACCCGGAGAAGACCCGCTCAAGTGTGACCGACGGCTACGTGACGGTGGGCGATCTCGGCTACCTCGACGAGGACGGCTACCTCTTCCTGCTCGGCCGGACCGCCGAGGTCATCGTCTCCGGCGGCGTCAACATCTACCCGGCCGAGGTGGAGGCGGCGCTGCTGGAACACCCCGACATCGCCGACGCCGCCGTGATCGGCATCCCCGACTCCGAGTGGGGCGAGATCGTCTGCGCGGTGATCCAGCCCATGGACGAGGCGCGTGAACGCGCCGCCGATCCGGACTTCGGCGATGAGATCATCCGGTTCTGCCGGGAGCGGATGGCGCGGTTCAAGGTGCCCCGCCGGGTCGAGACGATGCGGACGCTCCCTCGTGGCGCCAACGGAAAACTCCGCAAACACCTGCTGCCCCAGGCGGCGGGAGGAGCCGGCGAGCCCTCCGGCGGGCCGGCGGAAACGGACGGGAGGCGATCCGCGTGAGCACGAAACCCCTGCCACTGCCCACCCCTGACACCGCGGGCTTCTTCGAGGCCGTCGACGGCGGTGAGCTCAAGGTGCCGCGCTGCCGCGAGTGCGGCCACTTCTTCCTCTATCCGCGCGCGTACTGCCCGAAATGCATGTCGGGCCAGGTCGCGCTCGAACCGGTCTGCGGCGTGGCCACGCTGGAGTCGTACGTGGTCAACCACCGCGCCGCGCCCGGCTTCGAGGGCGAGGTGCCGTACGTGGTCGCGCTCGTCAGGCTGGCCGAGGGACCCAGGCTGCTCGCCGTCGTCACCGGAGCCGGTGAGGCGGGAAGCGGGCTCGTCATCGACGGTGAGCTCGAGGTGGTCTTCGAACAGCGGGGTGAGCGGAAGGTCGTCGGATTCCGGCCGAGAAAGGGTGAGGGATGAGCCTCCGAGGCAAGATCGCCGTCGTCGGTGCCGCCGAGACGGACCGCATCGGCAAGGTCCCCGACATGTCCGCGCTGGAGCTGCACGCCCAGGCGGCCGTGAACGCGCTGCGCGACGCGGGACTCACCGCGGCCGACGTCGACGGTGTCGCGTCCGCGGGTGAGTCTCCGGTCGACGTGGCCGACTATCTGGGGATCGTCCCGGAATATCTGGACGGCACGAACGTCGGCGGCAGCTCGTTCATGCTGCACGTGCGGCACGCCATGGCCGCCATCGTGTCCGGGCTCTGCACGACCGTGCTGGTCACGCACGGTGAGTCCGGGCGCTCCCGGGTGGGCATGGTGCCGTGGGCGCCCGCGCCGCAGTCGTACATGGCGCAGTTCGAGGTCCCGCACGGCCCGATCGGGGCGCCGTCGCTGTTCCCGATCGGCGTGCGCCGCTATATGCACAGGTACGGGATGACCAGGGAGCAGCTCGCCATGGTCCCGGTCGTGCAGCGCCGATGGGCGACGCGTAACCCCCGCGCCAGGCTGCGCGACCCGATCACCGTCGAGGACGTGCTCGCGTCACCGGTGATCGCCGACCCCATCCACCTGCTGCACTGCTGCCTGGTGACCGACGGCGGCGGCGCCCTGGTGCTGACCTCGGCGGCGCGGGCCCGCGACCTCGGCTCCGCGGCGCCGCCGGTCTACGTGCTGGGCGCGGGGGAGTCGAGCGAGTCCTCGGTCGTCTCCGGGCTGCGCGACCTGACGTCGTCCCGCGCCATCGAGATGGGCGGGGCGGCCGCCATGCGGCAGGCCGGGATCTCGCACGGCGACGTGGACCATCTGATGATCTACGACGCATTCGCGCACGTTCCGGTGTACGGACTGGAAGACCTCGGTTTCGTGAAGCGGGGTGAGGCGCCGGCGTTCATTGCTGAGGGCAACACCGCGCCCGGCGGGTCGCTGCCGATGAACACCAACGGCGGCGGGCTCTCCTACGCCCACACCGGCATGTACGGCATGTTCGCGATCCAGGAGTCGGTACGCCAGGTCCGCGGAACGGCGGCGGCGCAGGTCCCCGGGGTCGACGTCAGCCTCGCCACCGGGGTCGGCGGCATGTTCATGAGTTCGGGCACACTTGTTCTGGGCAATGACCGCACGCTCTGACCGGCGACGCGAGCGGTCACGGCGGGGGCGGGCACCGACCGCCCCCCGCCGTGACTGCTCAGGCCCGCACGGTCTCGTCTTCGGGGGTGAAATTGACCAGCGCGGTCCGCCGGGCGCGGCAGACGACGGTGCCGTCCTGGTTGAGGCCCCGGTGCTCCAGCGTCACGATGCCCTGGCGTGGGCGCGAGACGGAGGCCCGTTTGTCGATGATCTCGCTCTCGCAGTAGAGGGTGTCACCGATGAACACCGGCGCGGGGAAGGAGATCTCGCCGAAGCCGAGGTTGGCCACCGTCGTCTTCTGGGTGAGGTCGCCGACGCCGATCCCGCACACGATCCCCAGCGTGAGCAGGCTGTTCACCAGCCGCCGGCCGAACTCGCTCTCGGCCGAGCGAACCGCGTCCAGGTGCAGGGACTGGGTGTTCAGTGTGATGCTGCAGAACAGCACGTTGTCGGCCTCGGTGATGGTGCGGCCGGGCTCGTGCTTGAAGATGTCACCGACGTGCATCTCCTCGAAGTAGAGCCCGCGCCGGGTGTGTACGGTCACCGCTGATCCCTCATTTCGCTGTGGTCACTGCCGCGGACGCGGACATCAGTCCGGCCCGGTGGTGGGGGTGGGCGACGGAGGCGATCGACTCCGCGCGCTCGGCCCGGGTCTTGCCGCGCAGCCAGGCGACGCCGTATTCGGTCACGATCGCGTCGGGTGTGTGCCGGGGGAGAGTCACCACCGCGTCGGAGGCCAGCGCGGGGACGATTCTGCTGTGCCTGCCGTCGGCGGTCCTGGAGCCGATCGCGATGACGGACAGGCCGCCGGGTGACCCGTGGGCGCCCTCGGCGAAGTCGACGCCGCCGCCGATCCCCGAGACCTGGATTCCGCGTACGGTCTCGGAGTTGACCTGGCCGAACAGGTCGACCTCGACGGCCGAGTTGACCGACACCAGGCCGGGCAGGCCACCAAGGTGGCGAGGGGTGTGGCCGGTGCGGCTGTCGAAGACGCCGATCGCGGGGTTGCGGTCGGCGAAGTCCATCAGGGTCCGGGTGCCCATGAGCTCCACCGCCGAGATCGCGGGGGAGGGCATCACGCTCAGCGGGCTGAGCACGCCGCGCTCGAAGAGCGCCACCATGGCGTCGGTCGCCATCCCGATGACGTGGGCGCCGTGCAGGTCACTGTTCGCCAGGGCGTGGATGAGTGACTCCGGGATCGAGCCGAGGCCGAACTGCAGGGCGGGCCGCTCCGGCAGCAGGTCCAGGACGTGCGCCGCGATGCGGTCGCCGATCTCGTCGCGAGGGGCCTCGTGGAACTCGCACATCGGGGTGTCGGCCTCGACCAGTGCGGTGATCTCCGAGACGTGCAGGGTGGTGTCGCCGTACGTGCGGGGGACCAGCGGGTCGACTTCCGCGAGTACGACCCGCGCCCGCGTGACGGCGGCCCTGACATAGCTGGCGGAAGGGCCCAAACTGCAGTATCCGTTCCGGTCCGGCGGCGAAACCCGCACCAGTGCGGCGTCGGTGTCCCAGTGGTCGAACAGGCCGGGGACGGCGGAGGCGCGGGCCGGCACGTACTCGCCGAACCCTGCTGAGACCGAGTGCCTGGCAGGGCCGTAGGGGTGCCAGGTGAGGTAGCGCAGGTGGCCCTGCCGTACGGCGTCGAGGAAGGGGTAGCCGCCCAGTTGGAGCCCTGAGTAGAGGGTGGGGGCGTGGAGCAGGTCCGCGCTCTCGCCCAGGGTGCGGAGCAGGGTCTCCGGCGTGCCGCAGCCCGGGGCGCCCACGATGTGGGCGCTCTCCGGGAGCAGGCGGATGGCCTTTTCCGGTGGGAGCGTGCTGGGAGACGGCATGTTGGCGCAGCCAATCGTCGTGCGGGGGAGGTCGGCGCAGGACGCGCGCCGAGCCCGCGAGTGCCCTCGCGCAACGCTTAACCGTAATGCCGCCGAGGCTGTGAAGCAAGTGCTTGATTAACGTTGACACAGCAGGCAGGGGGCCGATAGCGTCAAGTAAAGCGAGCGCTTGATTTACGTTTCTCCTGGAGGAAGCGGTCGTGACACTCGTCATCCAACAACTCGTGAACGGCCTCGCTCTCGGAGCTGTCTACGCGCTATTCGGCGTGGGATTCGCACTTATTCTCACGAAAATGGGCGTTCTGAACGTCGCTCACGGCACCTTCGCCACCTGGGGTGCCCTGGTGGCCTACTTCGCCGTGGTGAACCTGGGGCTGCCTTTCCCTCTAGCCCTGCTGGCGGGGGTGATGGCCGCCGGGCTCATCGGAGTCTTGGTGGACATCGTGGCCTTCGAGCCGCTACGTCGTCGCGATGCCGGCCATTTCGCCCCGATCATCGCCAGCATCGGTGTGTGGATCATATTGCTCACCGCCGCGCAGGCGGTGAGCAAGGACTCCGCGACCAGCTTCCCCGACCGCGCGGTCCAGGCCGGTCCGATCCGGCTGGGGGACCTGGTGATCCTCCCGGCGCAGTTGCTCAACATCGCCGCCGCGCTGCTCGTGGCCATCGGGCTGCACCAGGTGCTCACCCGCACCCGGTTCGGCGCCGCGGTCCGCGCGGTCTCCGTCGACCCGAGGTCGGCCACCATCGTCGGGGTCAACTCGGCCCGCACGCTCCGGATCGTCGCCTTCACCGCGGCCGCCATCGCCGGGCTCGCGGGTGTGCTGGCCGGCCTGTCCTCCAACAACGTCTCGTTCGACCTGGGCGAGGCGCTGCTGCTCAAGGGCTTCGCCGCGGTGGTCGTCGGAGGATACGGAGACATCCGGGGGGCCGCCCTGGCCGGTTTCATGATCGGAATCCTTGAGGTGGTCAGCGCCCAGTACATCTCCTCGGGCTTCCGCGACGCGATCACCTTCGGTGTGCTGCTCGTCATCCTCGTGGTTCGTCCACAGGGGATGTTCGGCGAACGCCGACTGAGCCGCGCCTAGTCCACGCTTCATGGCTGAAGAGGTCGAGAGCACATGAACATCGCTGCCTGGAGCACGACCCTGCAGTTCGCGGGAGTCAGCGCGCTCTTCGCGCTCAGCATCTACGCCTCTCTGTGGACCGGCGTACTCAGCCTGGCGCCGGTCTTCTTCGGCGCTGTCAGCTCGTTCACCTTCGGATGGGCGGTGCTGACCTTCGGACTGCCTCCGGTGGCGGGGATCGCCATCGGCGCCGTGGGCGGAGGGCTGCTGGGGATCCTCACCGCGTTCCTGGTCCTGCGGCTGGACAGCCACTACCTGGCGATGGCCACGATCGCGCTGGTCCTCATCGGCCGCGTCCTGGTGATCAACATGGAGGACTTCACCGGAGGTGCGGCCGGCACCCTGGTCCCCGGCGACCTGGGCACCTGGTTCTGGTGCCTCGGGTGCCTGGGGCTCGCCACCTTCGTGCTGGCCCGGCTGCGCGGCTCGCGCTTCGGGCTGGCGGCGGCCGCGGTGCGGGAGGATCCGGCCGTGGCGCAGTCCCTGGGGATCGCTCCGCGCACGGTGCAGCTGGTGGGCTTCGTGCTGTCCGGGGTGTTCGGCGGTGTCGCGGGCGTGCTCCAGTCGAGTTTCCTGCAGTACATCGGGCCCGACACCTTCTACACGCACCTGGGCTTCGTCACCTTGGCCGCGGTGGTCCTCGGCGGGGCCTATCACTGGTTCGGCCCTGTCATCGGAGCCGTGGTCTTCACCGCCCTGCCCGAGTTGCTGCGCGGCCCGCTCGGTGAGTTCGACGACATCGTCACCGGTCTGCTGCTCATCCTCATCATCATCTACCTGCCCCGCGGGCTGGTCGACCTACGGAGGTTCCGCATGCTGCGCAGGAGGCCGGGCGCCACAGCCGAGACCGCGCACGAGAAGGCGGCCGGCAGGGAGGCGGTGGTTCCCGAATGAGCACCATGCCGGTCCAGGACGGCCCCGGTGATGTCCTCGCGGTCGAGGTCGAGGGCCTCGTCAAGACGTTCGGCGGCCTGCGTGCGGTGTCCGACGTGAACCTGCGGGTCCCGCAGCGAAGCATCTACGGTCTGCTTGGCCCGAACGGGGCGGGCAAGACGACCGTCCTGAACATGGTCAGCGGTTTCCTGCCGCCCGACAGCGGCGCGATCCGGGTGCACGGCAGAGAGACGCACGGCATGGTTCCCTACCGGATCGCCCGCGAGGGTGTGGCACGCACCTACCAGAACATCCGGCTCTTCCCCGGCATGACCGTCCTGGAGACGGTCGCCACCGGCGCCTACACCCGGCGGCGCTCCACGATCCTGGGCGCGATCACGCTGAGCCGCGCCGAGCGCGGGGAGCGGGCCGAGGTCAAGGAGAAGGCGCTCGGCCTGCTTGAGCAGGTAGGCGTCAAGGCGTCCCCCGACGCGCTGGCCGAGACCCTCTCGTACGGCGAGCAGCGGCGGGTGGAGATCGCCAGGGCGCTCGCCACCGAGCCGAGGGTGCTCCTGCTCGACGAGCCGACCGCCGGCATGAACGACGCGGAGTCGCGGCAGGTCGGCGAGCTGCTGCTGCGGCTCAGGGACGAGGGCCTGACCCTGGTCCTGATCGAACACAACATGCGGCTCGTCGAGGAGTTCTGCGACGAGGTGACCGTCATGAACTCCGGTGCCGTGCTCGCCGTGGGCACCCTCGCGTGGTGCCTGGAACAACCCGATGTCAGGGAGGCCTACTTTGGCAAGCGATCCGATGCTCGGCGTATCGAGACTCTGCGCCGCGCACGGCGTGGTTGAGGCCGTCAGGAGCGTCGACATCCAGGTGCCGAAGGGCGCGCTCGTCGCGCTGGTCGGGGCCAACGGGGCGGGCAAGACGACGACCTTGAACTCCATCGCCGGGCTGCACCGGCCGGTGTCGGGCACGGTTCTGGTGGGCGGCAAGGACGTGACCGGCTGGCCCTGTCACCGGCTCGTCCGGGCGGGTGTCGCCCTGGTGGCCGAGGGGCGCAGGATCGCGCCCTCGCTCACCGTGCTGGAGAATCTGGAACTCGCGGCGTACGCCAAGCGCAGGGACAAGGCCGGCTTCCAGCAGCAGATCGACCGGGTCTACGACCTGTTCCCCGTCCTCGCCGATCGGCGGACCCAGTACGCCGGGCTGATGAGCGGTGGGGAGCAGCAGATGCTGGCGGTGGGCAGGGCGCTGATGACCCGGCCTGACGTACTGCTCCTGGACGAGCCGTCGATGGGACTCGCCCCCTCGATCGTCGACGTCCTGTTCACCACCATCTCCACGTTGCACGAGACGGGCTCGACCATCCTGCTGGTCGAGCAGAACGCGGAGTTGGCGCTCGCCGTCAGCGACCACCTCTACGTCATGCACCGCGGCGCGATCGTCGCCGAGGGCGACCCAGACTCGCTCAGGTCGCGTCCCGAGGTCATGACCGCCCTGTTCGGCTAGGTCATGACCCGGCCGGATCAGTGCCCCCATCCCACCTGGAGCCAAGGAGCCGACTCAGTGAGCGAAATCAGACTGGACGGGCAGGTCGCCGTCGTCACCGGCGCGGGCCGCGGGCTCGGCCGCGCGCACGCGCTCCTCCTCGCGGAGCGCGGGGCGGCCGTCGTGGTGAACGACGTCGGCGCGACACTGGACGGCGCCGGTGCGGAACTGACCCCCGCCGAGCAGGTGATCAAGGAGATCACCGAGGCGGGCGGGCGCGCGGTGGCCGACGCCACCGACATCAGCACCCCCGAGGGGGCCACGCGGGTGGTCGCCCGCGCGGTCGAGGCCTTCGGCCGGCTGGACATCCTCATCAACAACGCCGGGATCCTGCGCGACAGGACGATGGCCAAGCTGAGCCCGGCCGAGGTGGACCCGGTGCTCGCGGTCCACCTGGGCGGGACCGTGTGGATGACGAAGGCCGCCTGGCCGCTCTTCACCGAGCAGCGGTACGGGCGGATCGTCAACACCACCTCCGCCGCCGGCCTGTTCGGCAACTTCGGTCAGACGGCCTACGCGGCGGCCAAGGCGGGCATCATCGGCGTCACCAAGACGCTGGCCCTGGAGGGGGCCCGCCACGGCATCCAGGTCAACGCCATCGAACCGGGCGCGCGCACCCGGATGACCGAGGACCTGCTCGGCGATCTGGCCGACAGCCTCGATCCCGCGCTGGTCTCGCCCCTGGTGGTCTGGCTCGCCGGCAGGGAGTGCCCGGTGAGCGGTGAGGTCTACAACGTCGGCGGCGGGCGTGTGGCACGGGTGGTCGTCGCCCAGGCACCGGGCTACTTCTCCCGCTCGGTGTCGCCCGAGGAGATCCGCGACAACTGGGAGCAGGTCAACGATCTGGCGGACCTGTCCGTCGTCGAGGACTTCAAACAGGAGTTGGACCTGCTGGTACGGCGGCTTTCCTGACCCACCCGATCCCGCGGAGCGGGCGGTCCCGTCCAAATAATAAAGCAAGCATTTGATTTATCAAGCAAGCGTTTGATAAGCTTCGAGTGGGCTCGACTCTCCGGCCAACTCACTGCAGAAGGACAAGCGTGAAGTTCACTTACTTTCACCTGATGCCCTTTGACGGGCTTCCTGAGGACTTCGCTCAGAAACACCGGAGCGTCTGGGTGGACATCGACCCGCGCCTCATGGATGTGCGGCGAATCCACCACCTCTACAACGACTACCTGGACGAGCTTGAGCACGCGGCGCGAATGGGCTTCGACGCGATCGGCGTCAACGAGCACCACAGCAACGCCTACGGCCTGATGTCGAGCCCGAACATGATGGCCGCCTCGCTGGCCCGCCGCACCGCCGACACCGACGCGAAGATCCTGGTCATGGGCGACGCGGTGCCGCTGTACAACCCGCCCATCCGGATCGCGGAAGAGCTCGCCATGCTCGACGTGATCAGCGGTGGCCGGCTCATCACCGGTTTCCCGCTCGGCAGCAGTCAGGACACCAACTACGCCTACGGCATCAAGCCCGCCACCGTGCGCGAGCGGTACTACGAGGGCTTCGAGCTGATCCTCAAGGCGTGGCAGTCCCAGGAGGTGTTCAGCCACAACGGCCGGTTCACCAAGCTGCGCTACGTCAACCCCTGGCCCAAGCCGCTCCAGCAGCCGCACCCGCCCATCTGGGTGCCTGGCAGCGGTTCCCTGGAGACCATGGACTTCGCCATCAGGCGCGAGTTCCCGTTCTTCTTCCTCTCCTACTTCGGCACCGAGTTCTCCGGCTCGATGCTGCGCCGTTTCTGGGACAGGGCCGAGGCCGCCGGCGTCGACGACAACCCGTACCGGGTGGGAATGTTCCAGCCGATCCTGGTCGCCGACACCGACGAGGAGGCCAAGCGTCTCTACGCCGACCACGTGAAGTACTTCTACCGCCGGTGCACCCACACCTACCCGGGTTTCGCCGAGGCTCCCGGCTACAAGAGCGTCGAGTCCCTCGCCGCGGTGCTCCCGCCCCCGGGTGCGAAGTCGACCGCCAGGCCCGACAGCTTCCGGGCGGCGAAGGAGTACGAGTGGGAGGACTTCGTCGACCTCGGCATCATCATCGCGGGCAGCCCCAGCACGGTCAGGGAAAAGCTGGAGCACCTGTCGACCACGATGCGCATCGGCAACTGGATCGCCCTGATGCACATCGGCGACATGCCGCGCGACAAGGCGATGAACAACATCGAGCTGTTCGCCACCAAGGTGGCGCCCGGCCTGTCCGGGGTCTTCTCCGACTACGAGCACAAATGGTGGCCCAAACCGATTCCCGGATTCGAGCCGGCGCAGGTGGCTCCCGTGAAGGCGGTGGCGAAGTGAGCATCCGGCACGACTTCGAGGGCCCGCACCAGGGCGACCTCACGATCGTCGACGAGCACGGCACGGCCGACGGCCCCGTTCTGGTCTACCTGCACAGCGAGTGGGGGGCGTTCGAGGAGCCACCGCTCTCCGGTGAACTGCTGGAGAGCAGCCGGGTCCTCGTCGTCCACCTGCCAGGCTGGGGTGTCTCCACCTCGGTCCGCCCCGCCTCCAGCCTCGCCGACATGGCGCTGGCCGTCTGGTGGGCGCTGGACCGGCTGGAGACCGGCGTCGCCCGCCTGGTCGGTCACGGCATCGGGGCCACGCTGGCCGTCGAGATGGCGGCGGCCCAGCCCGGCCGCGTCGAGTCCCTCGCGCTGATGACGCCGTGGGGCATGTTCGACGAGGCCGACCCCGGAGCCGACATGTTCGCGCTGCTGCCCAGGGACCTCGCCCCGCTGATCTACGCCGACCCGAACGGCCCGGTCGCCGCCGCGCACCTGCCGAAACCCGCCGACGCCCACGAGACGGGACTGGCCGTCATCCGCAGGGTCCAGGTGCTGGGCGCCGCGAGCAACTACCTGTTCCCCATCCCGGACACCGGGATCGCCGAACGGCTCTACCGGCTCGCCCACGTCCCGGTGCTGCTGCTCTGGGGCGCGCAGGACGGAGTGGTGCCCTCCTCCCTCGCCGCCCGGTGGACCGAGCACCTGCCGCACGCACGCAGCGTGGTCGTCCAGGACGCCGCGCACATGCTCCCCTACGAGTCCGCCGACGCGCGCAAGCTCGTCCTGGAGTTCACCGGTGCCGCGAACCCGCCGGTCAGGTCGGCATGAGGCGTGCGTACGCCGATCCCGACCACGAGCTGATCGCCTCCGCGATCCGCGAGCGGTGCGCCGAGTTCACCGATGAGTACTGGGCCTCCTGCGACCAGGAACACCGGTTCCCGTGGGAGTTCTTCAACGCCATGGCCGAGGGCGGCTGGCTCGGGATCGCGCTGCCCGAGGAGTACGGCGGCGCGGGCCGGGGCGTCACCGAGGCGGCGATCCTGCTGCGCGAGGTCGCCGCGTCCGGGGCGGCCATGAACGGCTGCACGGCGCTGCACATGAACCTCTTCGGGCTGCAGCCGGTGCTCAAGTACGGCAACGAGCGGCTCAAGAGGACGTTCCTGCCCCCGTCGGCCGAGGGCAGACTGCACGTCGCCTTCGCGGTCACCGAGCCGGACGCCGGCACCGACACCTCCCGGATCAAGACGACGGCCGAGCGCGACGGCGACGGCTGGGTGATCTCCGGCCAGAAGATCTGGACGAGCAAGGCGCTGGAGTCCGACGTCGCGCTGATCCTGGCCCGTACCTCCCCCGCGCCCGACGAAGAGCGGCGCCGGTTCGAGGGTCTCAGCCTGTTCCTGGTCGACCTGGACCGCGACCACGTCGACATCCGGCCCATCCCCAAGGTGGGCAGAAACGCCGTCGCCAGCTGCGAGACCTTCTATGACCGGCTGCCAGTGGAGAGCTGGCGTCTGGTCGGTGAGGAGGGCAGGGGCTTCAGGCACATCCTGTCCGGCATGAACCCCGAGCGGATCCTGATCGCCGCCGAGGCCGTCGGGATCGGCTACGCCGCACTGCGCCGCGCCACCGAGTACGCCAAGGTGCGCGAGGTCTTCGACCGGCCGATCGGCGGCAACCAGGCCATCAGCCACCCGCTCGCCGACGCCTACGCGCGCCTTGAGGCCGCCTGGCAGATGACCATGGTTGCGGCGGGCCGCTATGACGCGGACCTTTCCTGCGGCGCCGAGGCGAACATCGCCAAATACCTGGCCGCGCAGGCCGGGTACGACGCCGCCGACCGGGCCGTGCAGACCCACGGCGGGCTGGGGTATGCGCACGAGTTCCACGTCGAGCGCTACTGGCGCGAGGCGCGGATCATGCGGCTGGCTCCGATCAGTCAGGAGATGTCCCTCAACTTCATCGCGCAGCAGGTCCTCGGCCTGCCGCGCAGTTACTGAGCCGTGATGGCCGGAACAGGGGAGAAGGTGTCGATCCAGGACCGGCTGGCCGGCCGGGTCGCGTACGTGCTCGGCGGCGGCAGCCACGGGCCGGCGCGTCCGGGGGAGTCGCTCCCGATGGGCAACGGCAGGGCGATCGCCCTGCGCCTGGCCGCGGAGGGCGCCACCGTCGTGGTCGGTGACATCGACCTCGGCCGGGCCCGGGCGACGGTAGACGCGCTGGCCGTTCCCGGCCTCGCGGTCGAGGTGGACGCCGCCGACGCGGAGTCCTGTGCGGCGGCCGTGGCGGCGGCGCTCGGTGCCTATCAGCGGCTTGACGTCGTGGTGTGCAACGTCGGCGTCTCGGGCCGGGAACCGATCAAGGCACAGAGCGTTCCCGAGTGGGAACGCTCTGAGACGGTCAACGTCCGGTCGCACTGGCTCACCGCTCAGGCGGCGCTGCAGCCGATGCTGGACCGGTCGCGGGGCTCGTTCGTCTTCGTCGGCTCCACCGCCGGACTGCTGAGCAGCCGCCGCTCCCTGTCCTACGAGGCCACAAAGGCGGCGCAGCTCGCCGTCATGCGGCACATCGCCGTCCGCTACGCCGCCCGCGGCATCCGCTCCAACGCGGTCGTGCTCGGCAACATCGACTCGGCGCTGGTCCGGCGCGAGTTCGGAGAGGACCTCACGTCCGCACGCGCCGCCGTGGTCCCCATGGGCCGCGAAGGCCGTCCCGAGGAGGCCGCCGCCGCCGTCGCCTTCCTCGCCTCCGATGACGCCGGCTACGTCACCGGTCAGAGCCTGATCGTCGACGGCGGCGTCAGCGCGGCCTGGCCCACCCCACCGTCCGCCCTACAGAGGGGATAGACGACTCTCATGCAGAGCGACGCAGTGATCCGCGGGGTCGGTATGACCCCGTTCGGCAGGTTCCTCGGCTCCTCGATGAAGGACCTGGGAAGGGAAGCGGTCAACGCCGCGCTGGACGACGCCGGCATCCGGGTCGGTGACGTCCAGGCTGTGTTCTTCGCCAACGCGCTCGCCGGCCTCATCACCGGTCAGGAGTGCATCAGAGGCGAGACCGTCACCTACCCCCTGGGGTTCGGCACGATCCCGGTGCACAATGTGGAGAACGCGTGCGCCTCGGGAGGCAACGCCCTGCACCTCGCGTGGATGGCGGTCGCCTCGGGGATGTACGACACTGTGCTCGCGCTGGGTGTGGAGAAGGCCAACCACGAGGACCGCGTCCGCACCTTCAGCGCGTTCGGCTCGGGCATGGACGTCGAGGACGGCTTCGCGGTGGGCGACGACGCCGGGCAGGATCGCAGCCCGTTCGTCGACCGCCAGGCACGCCTGGCGCGGACACTCTTCGAAGACCGCGGCGTGACCACGGAGGGCCTCGCGAGAGTGGCCTCGCGGTCGCTGGAGAACGCCCGGCTCAACCCGATGGCCCACCGCAGGTTCGGTGGATCACCCCAGGACGTGCTGGGTGCCCGTATCGTGGTCGACCCGATCACCGTGCTGATGAGCTCCCCGATCAGCGACGGCGCCGCGGCCGTCGTGGTCACCCGGCGCCCGGACCCCGAGCGCTCGGGCCGTGACGTCAGGATCCTCGCCTCCCGGATCGCTACCCGCCCGCCCAAGGGGGTGGCGGGCGCCCCCGGCTCGGCGAGGGCCGCGGGCCTGGCGGCGTACGAGCAGGCAGGGCTCGGTCCCGGTGACATCGACTTCGTCGAGGTGCACGACGCGTCCGTCGCGTACGAACTGCTCACCTGGAGCGAACTGGGGCTCTGCGAGCCCGGCCAGGAGCAGGAATGGGCGATGAAGGGCCATACCGAGCGCTCCGGGGCCATGCCGGTGAACGCCTCAGGAGGCCTCGTCGGCCGAGGGCACGCCCTGGGCGCGAGCGGGCTCGCCCAGGTCTTCGAGCTCACCCAGCAGATCCGCGGCGACGCGGGCGACCGTCAACTGCCCCGGGCCCGGGTGGGCCTCGCCCAGATCGGCGGCGGTGTCATCGACTGGGAGACCGCCGTCTCCTCCGTGCACATCCTCGCCGGAGCGTGACCCGTTGTCCGGCACCCCCCGTCGACCACTCGTGGTCGACGGCCACATGCACATCCTGGACGCGTCCTGGCTGCCAGAAGGGCTCCGCAGGGCGTGGGCGCGGCAGGCCGCGGGGCGCAGCCACCCCGAGCGGGACCCCGAGGACATCTTCTGCCGCGTCGGGAAGGGGCAGAGCGACCCGGACGGCTCGCTGACCATCGCCGCCTTCGACGCCGCCGGGGTGGCCGCCGGGGTCATGCCGGTCGTGGACTGGACGATCGTGGGCCGCCCCGTGGGGGAACACCTGCCCATCCGTGACCTGCACGCCCGCTGCCAGTCTCTGGCCGACGCGGCGCCCGGCAGGCTCTTCTTCTGCGCGGGCATCGACCCGCGACACCCCGACGCCGAGCGGATCCTGGAGCACGCGACCGGGATGGGGAACTGCCGTGGTGTGAAGCTCTACCCGGCGGCGGGCTGGTCGCTGGCCGATCCTGCCCATTCCTGGCTGTTCGAGCGGCTCGTCGAGATGGGACTGCCCGCCGTCGTCCACACCTCGCCACTGGGCGGTGACCCGCTGCAGACCGTACGCTCGCGGCCCGCCGAGGTGGCCGCGCTGCTGGCCAGGTATCCCACGCTGACCGTCGTCTTCGCGCACGCGGGAATCGAGGCATGGTGGGCGGAGGCGCTTGACTCGGCCACCGGGTGGCAGCGGGCCTATCTGGAGCTGTCGCTGTGGCAGCGGTACGCGCTCGCCGACTACGCCGGGTTCCGCGGGCGGGTCGCGAGGATGCGGTCCCAGCTAGGGGCGCACCGGCTCGTCTTCGGCTCCGACATCATCCGCGGCACCAAGGAGGATCCCCGGGGCGAGGAGCTTCTGACCTGGATCGATAGGGTCGTCAGCCTCGCGGAGCCGTTCGGGGGAGAGCCACCGGTGCTGTCAGCGGAGGAGCTGGCTCTGTTTCTCGCCGCCAACGCGGTCCGTGTTTTCGATCTCAGGGAGCTTTCGTGAGTGACACGATGGGAGAAGTCTTCGAGAAGGCGGGCAGGCGCTTCGCCACGCGCGTCGCGATCGAGTCCCAGGGGGCCTGCCGGACCTTCGCCGAGGTTCTGGAGGCGGGCAGACGGCTGGCCAACGCGCTGCGCGACCGGGGGCTGGAGCCGGGGACCCACGTGGCCGCGCTCCTGGAGAACCGGATCGAGTCTCTTGAGATCTATGTTGGGCTGGCACTCGGCGGCTACCCCGTGGTGCACGTCAACGATCGGCTGACCGCCGACGAGATCGACTACGTGCTCACCGACTCCGGGGCGCGGGCTCTCGTGCACACCGACGGGGTCGTCGCCACGGTGCGGCGGACCCGGTCGGCGTCGGAGCTCAAGGCGTGGCTCGCCGTCGGCTCCCCCCTTCCCGACGGCGCCGAGTCCTACTCGGAGGCGTTGCGGCGGGCGAGCGACGCGCCGCTACCGCACACCGCCGCTCCCGAGGACATCGCCATCATCGGCTACACCAGCGGTACCACGGGTTTCCCCAAGGGAGCGCTCGCCTCGCACCGCGCCGTGGTGGGCTGCACCAAGCTGGTGCCCTACGCCTATCGGCTCCCGCTGCACGGGCACTGCGCGTTTCCCGGCGCCTGGTCCTTCGTGTCGGGCATCTGGGGCGTCATCTTCCCGCACTTCTACACGGGGGGCACGGTCTCCTTCATCCCGGGTGTCACCCCCGCCGAGTGGGGCAGGCACATGGCGGAGCGAGGCTCGACCTTCACCCTGGGTCTCACGCCGCTCATCCCCGGCCTGCTCGAAGCGCTGCGCCTGTACCCCGAGGTGCTCGACACCCTGCAGAGCGTGCTCCACTCCGGCGGTCCGCTCCCGCCGGAGCTGGCCGGCGAACTGGTGGACGTGATCGGCGATCGGCTGGTGGAGACGTGGGGCATGACCGAGGTCGTCGGTCCGATCACCATCACCAACCGCCAGGACTGGACCGGCCGAACCCGGGCCAAGGACATCTTCGCCTCGGTGGGCCGGCCGTTGCCGACGGCCACGGTCCGGGTGGTGGACACCGATCGAAGGCCCGTCCCCGTGGGCCAGGTCGGCGAGCTCACCATCGAGTGCGACACGATGTTCTCCGGGTATCACGGGCGGCCGGAGAAGACCGCGGAGGCTCTCGTGAACGGCGAGTACTTCACCGGCGATCTGGGATACCAGGACGAGGCCGGATATCTCTACGTCACCGGGCGCTCCCAGGAGCTGATCATCAGCGGCGGCGCGAACGTGTACCCGGCGGAGGTCGAGCGGGTCCTGCTGTGCATGGACGAGGTCGCGGAATCGGCGGTGTTCGGCCTGCCCGACGACCGGTGGGGCGAGGCCGTCTCGGTCGCCATCGTGGTCCAGAAGGGCCACACCCTCACCGAGTCGCAGGTCGCCGAGTACGTCAGGGAGCGGCTCGCCGGATACAAGAAGCCGCAGAAGATCTTCTTCGTGGACGAGCTGCCCCGCAACTCCAGCATGAAGATCATGAAGCATGTGCTGCGCGACTCGTTCTTGAACAGCGAAGGGACCGCATCGTGAAGATCGGCATCAGTGAGTGGTACCCGGGAGCCGGCCACCGCGCCGGGCGCTGGTCCATCGAGTCGGCTCAGCTGATCGAGGAACTCGGTTTCAACTCGGTCTGGCTTCCCGAGCACGTCGTCTTCATGCCGCGCTACGACTCCAGGTATCCGTACGAGGAGTCCGGCGCGACCGAGGTCAACGCCACCCGGGGGGTCCACGACCCGCTCGTCCTGGCCGGCGCGATCGCCGCCGCCACCGAGCGCGTCCGCATCGGTACGTACGTGATGGTGGTCCCGCAGCGCAACCCGGTCATCACCGCCCGGCAGATCGCCAGCGTCGACCAGCTCTCAGGCGGCCGGTTCAACGTCGGCGTCGGCGTCGGCTGGTCGGCCGAGGAGTACGCGGTGCTGGACGTGCCGTTCGAGCGCCGCGGCGCGCGCATGGACGAGTACCTGCGCGTGATGAAGGCGACCTGGGCCGAGGACGAGCTGACCGAGTTCCACGGCGAGTTCGTCGACTTCCCGCCGCTCTACGCCTTCCCCAAGCCGGCGCAACGCCCGCACCCCCCGATCATCGTCGGCGGCAACAGCCCGGCCACGCTGCGCCGCATCGTTGAGCTGGGCGACGGATGGGCCGGCTACAGCCAGAGTTATGACGACATCGCCCGCTTCGTCGAGGAACTGGAGAGGCGCCTGACGGCCGCGGGGCGTAGCCGTGTCGAGGTCTCCCTGCGCGTCGGCCGGCGGGCCAAGGGGAAGACGGAGAAGGACTGGGAGGACGACGCCGCCTACATCCGCCGCTGCGCGGAGCTGGGGCTCGACGAGGTCGTGGTCTCCCCGCGCATCGGTGACGAGAACTATGAGCGCGACATGACTCGCTATGCCGAGATCGTTGGCCTTCGCTAGAGCGGGGAGTGCCGACCCGAACGGCTTCGGTGCGGCCCGTCCCGCCCGGGACCGGCCTCGGTGACCACGAGAGGCGGGGATCGGTGGCGCCCGCCGGGTCTTCTCCTTCGGCCGCTATGGTGACTGGGCCTACGGCTCGTTGGAGGACGCGATTCTCGACGGCCGCCCGAATCGATGTGATCCAAGCCACCCGGAGCCGACCTTGAGCAACCCCGAGATGTTCACCGAGATAGCTGTGGAGCAACTCGAAAACTACCGCCCGAAACTCGTCCCCCCGGTGGATCTCCACGATTTCTGGACGGCCACGCTGGCCGCCGCGCAGGAGTTTCCGCTGAACGTGGAGGCGAAACTCGTGCGGGACACCCCGCTGCGCACGGTCGACGTCTACGACGTCACCTTCGCGGGTTTCGGCGGGCACCCGATCAAAGCGTGGTACCTGGTTCCGCGCGACCGGGCGGAGCTCCTGCCGACCATCGTCGAGTACGTCGGCTACGGCGGCGGCCGGGGACTGCCGCACGAGTGGCTGTACTGGTCATCGGCCGGGCACCCGCACCTGATCATGGACACCCGGGGCCAGGGCAGCGCGTGGCGGACGGGTGACACCGCCGACCTGGGGGCTTCCGGGCGACCGCACGTACCGGGCTTCCTCACCGACGGGCTGCCCGACCGGGACCACTACTACTACCGGCGGCTGTTCACCGACGCGGTCCGCGCGGTGGAGGCCGCGGCCCAGCTGCCCGGCGCCGACCCGGCCCGCCTGGTGACCACCGGAACGAGCCAGGGCGGCGCGCTCGCCCTCGTCGCCGCCTCGCTGCGCACGGACGTGGCGGCCACCATGCCCAACGTGCCGTTCCTGTGTCACATCAAGCGATCGACGCAGGTCGCCACGGCCGGGCCGTTCCCGGAGCTGGTGACGTGGTGCCACACGCATCACCGTCTCGTCGACCAGGCCTTCGCCACGCTCGCCTACTTCGACGTCGCGATCCTCGCCAGGGACGCGCGCTGCCCGGCGCACTTCGGGGTCGCCCTGCGCGACGAGATCTGCCCGCCCTCCGGCGTCTACGCCTGCGTGAACCACTACGGCGGTACGAAGGAGGTCCTGACGTACGAGTGGAACGGCCACGAGGGCGGCCAGGCACACCACCTCGCCGCGCAGTCGGCGTGGCTGGCAGAGATCCTTTCCTGACATTCACATTTCCGGCGCCCCTCACTGTTCCGCCGGAACAGTGAGGGGCGCCGGAATCTTCATCCGCTCGCCGCGGGCGCGAGCCGGGTGGGCCGGTGGTGCGCCCGCAGGGGGTTGCCGCCTCTCCCACGGACGTGATTCACTGACGTCACCTCCGAAACTGTAAGTAAACTTTTCAATAACGGACTTTCCGGTTTGGCGGCTCCCCGTGGCACGACCGCTCTCGTCCGGGCAGGAACGGTTCCGGCTCCCGCACCGACCCGACCTCCCGGAGCACTCCTTCGCCGTACGTTTCTCCGGCTTGAGGGCGCGCCACGGTCCGTTGACGACGGGGCAGGCCAACATGGTCCGCTGCATGCTCACCGACCCGCCCGAGCACATGAACTACCGCGTCGTGCGGGCGCTCCAGCCGGGTACGACGCTCGCCGCGATCACCAAGGCGGTGATCGGGCTGGTGACCCGGCACGAGTCCCTGCGTACGACCTTCCATGACGGCCTCCAGCGGGTTCTGGCCGAGGGAGGCGTGACCGTCGAGGTCCACGAAACCGGCGACCCCTCGGCCGGAGTGGACGCCGACGGAGACCGGGCGGGCGCTCCGGTGAGCGAGAAGGACACGGGGAGCGGACGGTCCGGAGGGTCGGAGGGCGCGGAGAACGGAGGGGCGCATGGTACGGCGGGAGCCGAGGGCGGGGGACCGGCTCGGATCCGCGCCGAGACACCCGACGCCGACCTCGCGGAGGAGGTCGCGCGCCGGCTGCACGGGACGCGCTTCGCGCCGGCCGAGGAGATCCCGCTCAGGATCGCTGTGATCACCTCCGGTGGCGTACTCCGGCAGGTCGTCCTGGTGACCACGCACAGCGCGACGGACGCGGCCGGGCTGGCGGTACTGCTCACCGAGTGGGACGAGCTCCTCCTCGGCAAACCGCTCGCGCCGGTGACCGCGCCGCAGCCGCTCGACGTCGCGGCGGCCGAGCGAACCCCGGCCGGTCTGCGGCGGGCGGAGGTGGCGCTGCGCTACTGGGAGGGCCACCTGCGCGAGGTGCCCCGGTCCACGCTCACGGTCGCCGTGGACGGCGAGACGGACTGGTTGCTTCCCCGGCTGCGGGTGCGCTCGGTCCCGGCGGCCGGGGCGCTGGGGCGGATCTCCGCGCGTACCGGGGCGAGCCCGTCGGCGGCGGTCCTCGCGGCCCTGGCGGCACTCGCCGGAGTGCGGGCCCGCCTGCGGACGGTCGTCGTGCTGTCCATCTCGGCGAACCGTTTCCGGCCGGAGTTGCGCGAGTACGTCGGACCGCTCGCCCAGGACGCGCTGATCCCGGTGGAGATCGGCGAGGACGGCTTCGACGCCGTGTTGCGCGGCGCGCGCTCGGCGACGATGGCCGCGTACCGGAACAGCCGCTTCGACTCGGACGCCCTCATCCGGGTGATGGAGGACGTCCAGCGGGAGCGCGGTCTCTTCTTCGCCAGGGATCTCGTGTTCAACGACATGAGCGTCCCCGGCAGGGGGGCGCGGGTCGGCCGTACCGGTCAGGATGTTCACTCGGTCTGGCTTCCACCGGCCACCCTGCCCACACGCGCCTCGCTCTGGGTCCACCGGCTGCACGGCGAACTCGACGTCACCCTGTGGGCCGACCCGCGCTGCCTGCCCCGCGACGACGCGCGGGCCCTCGGCGAGGGGATCGCACGGCTGCTCATCGAGGCGGGCGACCGGGACGTGCCGCTGACCGAGCTGACCGCCCTCACCGGCGTCGTCCCGGTTTCCCGGGACGAAGGCTGGCTCTTGGTCGACGGATGCTGGATCCACCTCCCCGAGGTCGAACGCCTGGTGAGGGACGCGCTCGCGCGGACGGCCGGCGGCGACGCGGCGGCCCGCCTCGCGGAAACGGTCGTCACCGCGGAAGCCGACGGACGGTTCGGGCATCGGCTGGTGTGCTTCACGTCGGCGAGGACCACTCCGGAGGCGCTGCACTCGGCCTGCCTGAGCCTGCTGCCCGGCCGCATGTCGGCCTTGACCCCGCACCGCTACGTCGTCTGCGCGACCGCCCCGCCCCCGGGCGTCGCCTGGCGGGATCTGCCGAGGATCGCCGAGGGTTCCGGACGCTGACACCTCGCCCCGTCGGTGAATGTGCTTCGGCGAACGCGTTCACAGGCGGCTTCGGGGGCGAGCCGGGGCGTTCCCCGTTTTCCTGGTTTTTCCCTGGTTTCCGTGTCAATCCCGTACCGGCCCCGGCGGCCGGGCAGCGTCCCGGCCCGTCCTGCAAGCCGGATCAGGCGGCGCCGGTGCGCGTCACGGTGATCGCCAGCGTGGTGTAGGGCACGGAGAAACCGCCCCCGATCGCGTCGATGGCGGTCCCGACGGCCTCCAGCACCTCGGCCAGTCGGTCCGCCGGAAGCAGCGTGAGGGCGCCGCTGGTGGGCGCCAGGTCCAGCCACTCGTCGCGCGTGTAGGAGTGCTCCTCCTCGAATCGCCACCGCTCCGGCTCGCCGAATCCGCCCGCCTCCCCCACCCCGTCGGCGAACCTGGGGAACAGCGCCTGGTAGGGGTCCGAGGGGCGCTTCTGCGACCGGAGGTTGAGCGGCGAGTCGGGTGCCACCCGCCGGTAGGCCGTGGCGAAGGCCTCCGCGAGAGCGGGCGGGAGATCGAACACGTGGGAGAACACCGTCAGCCTGCCCCCGGGCCGCAGCACCCGTGCCGCCTTGGCGGCGCCGGCGACCGGGTCCACCCAGTGCCAGGTCTGGCCCGCGACCACCGCGTCGAACGTCCGGCCCGCGTCCTCCCAGGTCTCGAACGTCGACACCTCCACTTCGACCCCGGTGCGCCGGGCGAATTCGGCCATCCGCGCGTCGGGCTCGACCCCGAGCACCCGGCAGCCCGCGGCCTGGAACTGCCGGGCCGCGATACCGGTGCCGCACCCGACGTCGAGGAGATCGGGTCCGGGACCGGCGGCGACGATCCGCTCCACCAGGGCGTTGGGGTAGCGGGGCCGGGTCCGGTCGTAGCGTTCGGCGTCCACTCCGAACGACTCCGCCATCCGCCTGGCGTTGTGGGACTCTTTACCGGAAGGGCGGGGCTGTTCCCGCACTAAAATGGGCATTCGCCCACTTTAGTGGGCACATGCCCACTCGTCAATCGGGTGAAGGCCGTCAAGAGAGGGAGGGGCACGCTGTGCCGACCGGGGTGCACATCCGCGACGCGCGCAGGCACCTGTTCGACGCCGCCGAGCGCGTCCTGCTCAGGGACGGGCCGAACGCGCTGACCAGCCGCGCGGTCACCACAGAGGCGGACGTCGCCAAGGGGGTCCTGCACCGGCACTTCGCCGACTTCGACGACTTCCTCGCCGAACTCGTGCGAGAGCGCATCGCCGGAATCGGCGACCAGGCCGCCGCCCTACGCGACTCCGCGGGGACCGGCACCGTGGCCGCCAACCTCACCGGCGCGCTGAGGGAACTGTTCGACCCGGTCACCGTGTCGATCGTCGGCCTCGTCGTCTTCCGCGACGAACTGCGCGCCCGGCTGCGCCAGGCCGGGCCGCCCCACGGAGTCCCGGTCATGACGGAGGCCGTGGCCATGATCGCCTCCTATCTCACCGACGAGTGCGAGCTGGGCCGCATCGCGGTCGACGCGGACGTCGAATCGCTCGCGATCTCACTGGTCGGGGCCGGGCACCTGATGTTCGCCGGGCGGGCGGGCGCCCCGCCCGAGGAGGGAGAGGTCGGCAAGGTCGTGACCACGGTCATCGCCGACGTCGTGCAGAGACGGCTGTTGTGAACCGCCCGGCGTCGGGCGCTCGACGCGGGACGCCGGGTGCGGGTGGGTTCCCGTGAGGGGTCCCGGGCTCGAAGACGGTCCATGAGCTTGGACGCTCCGCCACGACGCGGCGGTGGTTCCACCCGGCCTCCGGCGTCCCGTTCGGCCGTACGGGCGCGGCGCCGGATATGGAAGTGTCCGGAAACGGACGCCCGGAAGGTCTCTCGCCGGTCCTTGCCCGGATGATTTCGTGGTGTGTGAAGTCGTGATCGGTTGGTCCGTCGCCGACGGTGTGGCGGACGGGAGATCTTGGAGGTCTCGCGATGGCGGTGGAGCTCGTCTACGAGACGCACTCGATCAGCACCGACAACGAGGCGGGAATCGCCACCGGCTGGCTTCCCGGCGCGCTCTCGCCGCGCGGTCGTGAATTCGCCCGTGAACTCGGGGAACGCCGTCGTGATGACGCGATCTCGGTCGTGTTCGTCTCCGATCTGGGGCGCGCCGTCGAGACCGCCGAGATCGCCCTCGGTGGCTCCGACATCCCGATCCATCAAGACGCGCGGCTCCGCGAGTGCGATTACGGCGAACTCAACGGCATGCCGGTCATCCGGCTCGCCGACGAGCGGTCACGTCACATCGACATCCCGTGGCCGGGTGGGCAGAGCTACCGCCAGGTAGTGGAGCAGACCCGTGACTTCCTCGGTGACCTCGCGGCCGCCTGGGACGGTCATCGTGTCCTGGTGATCTCCCACTCCGCCAACAGATGGGCGCTGGACCACCTCCTCGACGGCCGCGAGCTGGAGGAGCTGATGGACGCGCCGTTCAGCTGGCGAGAGGGATGGGAGTACGTGGTGCCGACCGCTTTCCACGCGGACGACAGGGTGTCGGCGCCCGAAGGCGGGCGATCGGGGGACGTGCCGTTCTGACACAGTGCGAAGATCGGCGGGGTCGGGGCTCAAAGGGGAAGCGGGGGAAACCAGGCCCACGGGGAGTCACGGGAAGTCGCGGGGAGTCACGGGGAGACGGTCTCGATCCTCCGCCTCTTCGTCATGGCCAGGACCACGATCGCGTAGAGGCCGAGCTGTACGACCGTTCCCGCCAGGGTCTGCCAGGGCACCGACCCCTGTTTCAGCGCCTCCGGCAGGCTGCCGTCGGCTCCGCTGACCCCGAAGGCCAGCACGTTGTTGACCACGTGCAGGGCGATGGCGGCCTCCAGACCGCCGGTCCGCACCGCGAGCCAGCCCATCAGCGCACCGAAGGCGAAAACGTCGATGATGCCCCAGTCGACGTAGGCGTGCACCGCGGTGAAGGCGGCGGTGCTCAGCAGGATGCCCGGCCACGGATTGGAGAGGAAGGCGCCGAACGCCTGGATCAGCCATCCCCGGAAGACGTACTCCTCGGCGGCGGCTTGAAAGGGCACCAGGAGCAGGGTGACGATCAGAACGGGTAGGAAGCGCTCCCAGCCGACCCAGCCGAACAAGTCGCCGAGCTCCTCCCCGGTGGCGACGTAGGTGACGGCGACGGCGGCCTGGCCCAGCACTACGACGCCGATCGCCACCGCCGTGCACCGTGCCATCCACCGCCATCGCAGGCGGCCGGTGACCGAGGAGAGGGTGCCGGGCGGGCGCCGCTGGATCCACGCCACCACGCCGTACACGATCGGCAGGACGACCGCGATCGAGAGCAGGTTGATCCCCAGGTCGAGCACCGGATCGGTGAAGATCTGCTCCTCGGATCCGCCCATCTCGGCGCCCACGATCACGCCGAGCGTCGCACCGCCGAGGATGACGGCGAGTCCGGCCAGCATGAGGCCCGCGAGTCCCGCGACCGTGCCCAGCACCGGTCGCCACCAGGCGTGCAGGCGGGTGCGCGCCAGCAGGTCGTAGCGGCTGCCGGGCGGCGCCGGCACCATCCAGGGCTCGTGTCTCGGCGGGGGCGGGAAGTGGTCCACGGGCGGAACGTACGCGCCCGATGGCGGACCGTACGCGCCGGACGGGTCGGGGACACCGGGCCGATGAGGCGGCGGGCCGGAAGGCTGGAGGGGCGTCGCCTCGGACCCGGGGTCCTGGGGGACGTGCATCGAATACCTCCGGGGTGGACACTCCGGCCTTCGGGCCGGAAGGAAACGCGGCGCAGCGCCACCGGTCTGGATGCGCGTCGATCCATTTCGATGGGTTTACGGAGTTTACGAGGTCGGAGGGCGCGACGCGCCCCGTCGAACTCGATGTTCTCCCCGTGTTCCCGGTGACTCCGCCAGGTTTCCCGGCGCATCGGTCGCATTCGCGAGCCGATCGCCGTCCCGCTTTCGGAAGGTCACGCTCCGCGGACGTTGGTCATGATCGCGTAGACGGAGGTGGAGGCCGTCATGAACAGCCAGTTGCGCTTGAGGCCGCCGAAGACCAGGTTGGAGGTCTTCTCGGGAAGCCTGAGCTTGCCGATCAAGGTGCCGTCCGGGGCGAAGCAGTGCACTCCCTCGTGCGTCGCCGCCCAGATCCGGCCGGCGGTGTCGAGCCTGATCCCGTCGAGACCGCCCGCCGAGCATTCCGCGAGAACCCTGCCGTTCTCCAGGGCGGCGCCCCGCACCTCGAAGACCCGCAGATGCCCGCGCTGGGTGTCGGCGACGTAGAGGAGGGACTCGTCCGTCGAGAAGGCGAGGCCGTTGGGGCGGGCGAAGTCGTCGGCCACCGCCGTGATCTCTCCGGTGGCGGGGTCGAGACGGTAGACCTGATCGTTGCCGATCTCGCTCTCCGCCTGGTGGCCCTCGTAGTCGCTGGCGATGCCGTACCTGGGGTCGGTGAACCACACGGAGTCATCCGACCTGACCACCACGTCGTTGGGACTGTTGAGGCGCTTGCCCTGCCAGCGGTCGGCGATGACGGTGATGGAACCGTCGTGCTCGGTGCGGGTCACTCGCCGGGCGCCGTGCTCGCAGGAGATCAGCCGGCCCTGCCGGTCGAGGGTGTGACCGTTGGTGTAGCCCGCGGGAGCGCGGAAGGGACCCACGTTTCCCGTCATCTCGTCCCAGCGGAGAATCCTGTCGTTGGGGATGTCGCTCCACAGCAGATAGCGGCCCGCCGGGACGTAGGTGGGGCCTTCGGCCCACCGGCAACCGTGGTGGATCCGCTCGACCCGCTTGTCGCCCCCGACATCGGCGAACCGCTCGTCGAGCACCTCGAACTCCGCGGCAATGGATTCCGTCATGTAATCCTCCTTGATCGCAGAATATGATACGGCGATGGACAGGATTGACAAGATGTTGATCGGCATCCTTCAGGACGACGCCGGTCGGTCCTACGCCGCGCTCGGGGCCGCGGTGGGGTTGTCGAGCGGCGCCGCGCACGAACGGGTGCGCAAGCTGCGCGAACGAGGGCTGATCCGGCGGACGACCATCGAGGTCGATCCCGTCGCCGCGGGCAGAGGTGTGCTGTCCTTCGTGCTCGTGGAGGGGCAGGCGTGGATGGGCGCGTCGGGCGAGGCACTGCTCGCGATTCCCGAGATCGAGGAGGCGCACGTCATCGCGGGACCGGCGTCACTGCTGGTCAAGGTGCGCACCGCGAGCACCAGGGAACTGCAGGAGGTGCTGCGCAGGCTTTTCGAGATCGAGGGTGTGACCGGGACGCGAACCATCATGGTGCTGGAGAGCTTCTTCGAACGTGGCCTGCATCTCCCTTACCAGGATGCGTGAATGCCTCGTGACCTGGTCCACCTCAATCGAAGCCGGGCTCGGAACGGCGCGAGGCGGCGGCCGCGCGCAGGCGGAGCCGGGTCAGTTCGGAAGCGGCCCGCGCGGGGGTGGTGCCGGTGCGCTCCGAGGTGGCGAGCAGGGCGGTGACGGTGTCCTCGATGTTCTGGACGCGGGCGAGCGCCTCGTCGGCGGTTCCACGGTCGAGTTCGACGGTGAGCGCGCGGATCACCCCGCCTGCGCTGACGACGTAGTCGGGCACCCAGATGATGTCGCGGCGGTGCAGCAGGTCGGCGACGGCCGGGGTGGTGAGCTGGTTGTTCGCGGGCCCCGCGATGGCGGCGCACCGCAGGCCGGGCACGATCTCCTCGGTGAGGACGCCGCCGAGGGCCGCGGGCACCAGGATGTCGACGTCCGCGGTGACGACCTGCGCGGGCTCGCCCCAGGTGGCGCCGACCTCGTCGGCGAGTGCCCGCTTGCCGGGGTCGATGTCGCCGACCAGGAGTTCGGCTCCCTCGGCGGCGAGCAGGCGGACGATCTTCTCGCCCACGTTGCCCAGGCCGATCACGGCCAGACGACGACCGGTGAGGCTCGGGGTGCCGTGGAGCCGCCTGCCGACGGCGCGCAGCGCGGCGAGCGTCCCGGCCGCGGTGTGCGGAGAGGAGTCGCCGCTGCCGGCCTGTCGCGCGGGTCTGCAGAAGACGTGGGGGGTGCGCTCGCCGATGACCGCCATGTCGGCCGGGACGGTCCCGACGTCCGGGCCGGTGGCGTACCGGCCGTCCAGGGAGGTGATGACGTCCGCGACGTCGTACAGCACGTGACGGCGGCGGACCGGATCGAGTTCGACCCCGTCGGGGACGGCGACGACGGTCTTGCCGCCACCGTTGGCCAGTCCGGCCACCGCGCACTTGGCGGTCATGCCGGCCGACAGGCGCAACGCGTCGGAGAGACCGTCCCGCCAGTCGGGGTAGTGCCAGATCCGGCACCCGCCGACCGCCTGGCCGAGCGCCGTCGAATGGACGGCGACGATGACGGGCAGGCCGGAGCGCGGCCCCGTGTGAACCGCGACCTGCTCATGGTCGAACCCTGGCATGTGACGATCCCTTCATGTGATCGGTGTCCGGGTCCAAGAATCGGATATCCGGTCGCCGCTCAGGGTTCCGATCGAACGTATGGCTGGAACGACCGGCAAAATACCGGTCATGGACGAACTTGATTCGGAGATCATCCGGCTTCTCCAAACGGATGCGCGGCAGTCCAATCGCGAGCTGGCCCGCAAACTCGGGATCGCGCCCTCGACCTGCCTGGAACGCGTGAGGGGGCTCACTCGCCGCGGGGTCATCCGCGGCTATCACGCCGACATCGACCCCGCGGCCCTGAACCGCGGCGTCCAGGCTCTCGTCTCCGTGCAGGTACGCCCGCTCAGCCGCACCGTCATCGACACCTTCAAGGACTCGGCGAGCGCCCTGCCCGAGGTGCTCAGCGTCTTCGTGCTGGCCGGTGGCGACGACTTCCTTCTCCACGTGGCGGTCCAGGACCTCGACCACCTGCACGCCTTCCTGCTGGACCGGCTCAGCAAGCGCCGCGAGATCGCGGGTTTCCGCACTTCGGTGATCTTCCAGCAGGTGCACGACACCGCCCCGGCGAGGCTCCCCGACGTGACGTCCACACCCGCGAACTGAGCGCGAGGTCTCGCCTGCCGCTACTCGCCGGTGCCGAGGCCCGAGCGGTGAGCGATGACGGCGAGTGCCGTGCGGTCCCGTGCGTCGAGTTTGGTCAGGATCCGGCTGACGTAGGTGCGTACGGTGGCCGGGCTGATGAAGAGGGCCGCGGCGATCCTGTCATTGGTCTCGGCGTACCCGATCCGGGTCAGGACGGCGAGTTCCCTTTCGGTGAGGGTGGCGAGCCGGGGGTCGGGCACGGGTGGTCTCGGGGCCCGGGCGAGGCGTTCCATGACGCGCCGGGCGATCGCGGGGGAGAGCACGTTCCCCCCTTCGGCGGCCGTGCGCACCGCCTTGCGGAGGTCCTCCGACGGAGTGTCCTTGAGGAGGTAACCGGCGGCGCCGAGCGTGACGGCCTCGACGATGTCCTCCTCGTCGTCGAAGGTGGTGAGGATCAGCACCCGTGAGCCGTCCAGGGAGCCGTCGGCGCGGATGGCCGCGGTCGCCTCGAGCCCGTTCATACCGGGCATGCGGATGTCCATGAGCACGACGTCCGGGCGGAGCTCCCGGACGAGGGAGAGCGCCGCGCGTCCGCCGGACGCCTCTCCGGCGACGGTGATGTCCGGATCGTTTTCGAGGAGTGCTCGCAGGCCCGCGCGTACGAGTTCCTGATCGTCGGCGATGACCACCCTGATCATGATGTCTGCTCCAGTGGAAGGACGGCTCGGACGGTGAAACCCGTGGACTCGCGTCCGGCCGTCAGGGTGCCTCCGAGCGTCTCCGCGCGCTCGCGCATCCCGGCGATGCCGTGCCCCGCTCCGCTGTCGGGGCCCTGCCCGGGGCCGTCGTCGGTCACGGACAGGCGCAGGACCGCTCCGTCGTCGAGCGCGACGACGCGGGCGCGGGTGCCGCGGGAGTGCTTGACGATGTTGGTGACCGCCTCCTGGACGATTCTGAACGCGCAGGCGTCGACCGTCGCGGGAAGCTCGGTGGTGACGCGCATCTCGAGGTCGAGGTCGATCCCCGCCGCGGCAGCCGTCTCACGTAGTGAGCCCACGCTCGACAGAGAGAGGACCGACCTCGGATTCTCGCCGGGGGTGCGGAGGAGGGCGACGGTCCTGCGCAGCTCGCTCATCGTGCGCGTGCTGGTGGACTTGATCAGATCCAGAGCCGCCCGGGTCCGTGCCTCGTCGTGGCCGAGCGACTCGCGGGCGACATCGGCGTGCAGGGAGATGACGGAGGTCGTGTGACCGATCGAGTCGTGCAGCTCTCGCGCTATGGCGAGGCGTTCGGCGTGAAGTCGGGCGTCGGCCTCCTGCCGGTAGCGCTGGGCGGTGAGTTCGGCGATCCGCCTCGCCCCCGCCTGCACGGTCCTTCTCGACCTCAGGCCGTCTCCCAGGGCGATCGCCGCGGCCATGAGCAGGACGTGCCCGGCCAGCTCGTAGCCGACGACGAACGAGAAGTCCTCACCCTCGATGAGGCGGAAGAACAGCGAGACCGCGATCACGACGGTGGCGGTGACGACGGCGTGGACGAGCCGGCCGAACTCGGCCGCCGAGAACAGCGCCGCGGCGACGGGAACGGCCACTCCCACGGCCGGGTGACCGGCGGCGTAGTAGGCGAACAAACCTAGGGCGGTGACGGCGAGCACGGCCGTCGGGTGGCGTCGCCGGACGAGCATCAGCGCCCCCAGGCCCACGGCCCACAGATGGGCGATCGGGTCCGGGCTCTGCCGTCCTCCCTGGCCGGCGGAGATGACGATCGACAGCACGAGGGTGACACCCACGCCGATCAGGGCGTCGACCGCCCAGGGCGGGAGTCTTCTTCGTGCCTGAACACGCCGTTCTTCGACCACGCAGCCACCCTACGGCGCCGTCGTGGCGCTCCACAGTCCACGTGAGGCGACACGGAAAGTCGCCTTCCGACGTACGGGTTCGAGATCGGACACGGATGTGCCACGCCCCTCGCGCTTTCTAGTTTGAGGCCATGACCTCTCACAACACCTCGCCGCGTGGGCCGCTCGCCCGAAGGCGCCCGGCGCTCGGGCTGCCCCTGATCGCCGTGATCGGCCTCGCTCTTCTCGCCGCGCCCCGGGTCGTGCTTCACGACCTGGACATCATCCACGAGGGCACCTTCGTGAACGCCCTGTTCGTCTTCGTGCCGCCGATCGTCTGGATCGCGGTCGTCCTCTGGAAACGAGTACCCAACCCCTTCCTCACCCTCCTCGTCGTGGGCCTGTTCTACGGCGTCTTCCTGGCCGTGGGACATCAGGTGCTCTGGGAGGCCGCCTTCGGCGACAACCCGCCCGTACTCGGTGGAAACCTGGGCGACGTCGACCCGGCGGTACAGTCCCTCATCCTGCGCCTCTTCGCCGCGGTGAGCAGTGTCTTCACCGGGGTGATCGTCGGAGCGATCACCGGCCTCGTCGCCTGGGGGCTCGGCAAGGTCGTTCCCTCGGGTGCCCGGGAAGCCTGAAGGACGCGCCACGGCGGGAGACGGCGGCTCCCTTCGCGGGCGCGGGGGGCCCGCTCCCGAGACGGCGTGTCCGTTCGGTCCGGCGATCCTTCGTGCCGCGGGGCTCGTCGTGGCGGGAATTAAATCCGAGGCGGCCGGTGCGCCTTCACCGGTACGCTCCCCGGGCATCTCCCGGCCGTCGACGGGGCGTCGACGGGGCCGTCCGCGCGGAACCGGTGCGGAGTCCGGGAGGGCTTGCGGGAAACCCGTGGAAAGGCCGCGGGGAAGCCGCGAAAGAGGAGAGGAAACGCCGTTGACCATGATTGCTGTGACCGGTGTCACGGGAAATCTCGGAAGGCTCGTCATCGAGGACCTGCTCGCCAGGGTCCCCGCCCGCGACCTCGTCGCGCTCGCCCGTACCCCGAAGAAGGCGGAGGATCTGCTCGGCGGCGGTGTCGAGGTGCGGCACTGTGATCATGACGACGCCGCGTCCGTCGACGCCGCGCTCGCCGGGATCGAGGTGCTGCTCCTGGTGTCCGGGCCGGACATGACGCCCGGAGTCCGCGTGCGGCAGCACCGCACCGTCGTCGAGGCCGCCGTCCGGGCGGGGGTGCGCCGCGTCGTCTACACCAGCGCCGTGGGCGCGGAGGACGGCCGGGGCCCCGTCGCCGACCACACGGCGACGGAGAGGGCGCTCCGCGAGGCGGGTCCGGCCTACACCGTGCTGCGCAACGCCCTCTACTCCGAGGCGTTCCTGGGCGCCGCGCTGGCCCAGGCGGGGAAAGAGGGTGAGATCACCTCCTCCACCGGTGGCCGGCCGCTCAACACCGCGAGGTTGCGTGACCTGGCGCTGGCCGCGAGTGCCGCCCTCACCGGTTCCGGGCACGAGAACGAGACCTACGAGTTGCTCGGTCCGCTGTGGACCTATCCGGAGCTCGCCGAGGTTCTCACCCGTGTTCTGGGCAGGCCGATCGAGCATCGGGAGATCACCGACGCGGAGGCCGGTTGGCTGGGGGGTGTGTTCCCCGCGGTGCGCGCCGGTGCCCTCGCCACGACCGGCTCCGACCTCGCGCGCCTGCTGGGGCGGCCGCCGTCGGGCCTGGAGGAGACGGTCACCGCCCTCGTCGCCCGTACGGCCGGCTGAGCGTCACCGGCCTGTGCGGACGCGGGCCGGCCGGGGGCGCTCAGGTCAGATAGTCGCGCAGGGCCCGCGAGCGCGAGGGGTGGCGCAGCTTCGTCATGGTCTTGGACTCGATCTGCCGGATGCGCTCGCGGGTCACCCCGTAGGCGCGTCCGATCTCCTCAAGGGTCTTGGGCCGCCCGTCACCGAGCCCGAACCGCATCGCCACCACCCCGGCCTCACGCTCCGACAGCGCGTCCAGGATGGTGTGCAACTGCTCCTGCAGCAGCGCGGAGGCCACCGCGTCCTCGGGGGTGATCGCCTCGGAGTCCTCGATGAGGTCGCCGAACTCGCTGTCGCCCTCGGTGCCCAGCGGGCTGTGCAGGGAGATCGGCTCCCGCCCGTATCCCTGGACCTCGACGACCCGCTCCGGGGTCATCTCCAGCTCCACGGCCAGCTCCTCAGGGGTGGGCTCGCGGCCCAGGTCGGTCGTCATCTGCCGGTGCACCCGCGCCAGCTTGTTGATCACTTCGACCATGTGAACGGGGATGCGGATGGTGCGGGCCTGGTCGGCGAGCGCCCGGGTGATCGCCTGCTTGATCCACCAGGTGGCGTACGTGGAGAACTTGAATCCCTTGGTGTAGTCGAACTTCTCCACGGCGCGGATCAGCCCCAGGTTGCCCTCCTGGATCAGGTCCAGGAACAGCATGCCCCGGCCGGTGTGGCGCTTGGCCAGCGACACCACCAGGCGCAGGTTGGCCTCCAGCAGGTGGTTCTTGGCCCGGTGGCCGTCTTCGGCGAGCCATTCGAGCTCCGCGCGCACGTCGGGCTGGAGCCGGGCGCCGTCGTTGAGCCGCTCGGTGGCGAACAGCCCCGCCTCGATGCGCCGGGCGAGCTCGACCTCCTGCTCGGCGTTGAGCAGGGAGATCCTGCCGATCTGCTTGAGATAGTCCTTGACGGGGTCGGTGCTGGCTCCGACGCTCGCTTCCAGGGCTGCGGGCGCCTCGTCGTCGTCGGTCAGAACGAGCTCTTCTTCGGCCTCGACAACCTCAACGGTGCCTTCCACGGTAGCGGCTTCCATGGCGTTCACACCTTCCCCAGGTCTGGTCGGATACAACAACCTGTGCAGTTCAAGGTACGTCCCGCGAGGGTGTGCTGCGTCGCCTGGCTCGCCGTCGCGTCCTTCGCCGGGAGCTGATCGGCTCCGCCGTCCACAGGCGCTCATGAGGGGCACGGCCGTCCCGTTCCACCTCCGAACGGGCGCAGGGCCGCCTTTCCCCATGGGGAAAGGCGGCCCTGCGGTTGTGGCCGGCGACGCTGCGGGTGTTGCCGTGGTGATGGACGTACGGGTGGGGGAGCGGAGACCTGAGCCCGCCGTATCCGACCGAGTCCGCGAGGACGGGACAAGGGGCGGACAGGATCGGGTCGGATCAGGACGGGAAGTCGTTCGGGTTGACGCCGGTCGTCCTGGCGTTGCCACCCCTGACCGGGTTGAGGGTGAGGGTCCAGATGGTCGAGCTGGTCGTGGTCGTGGTGAACCTCAGCCGGTCGGTGAAGCGCTGGTAGGAGGGGGACTGGGCGAACCTGCCCCGGGAGGTGTTGAACCGGTGGCCGGAGGTGAAGAAGATGGTGTAGTTGCCGTCCCGCACACCGGAGGCGGTGGCGGTGGACCGGGCGCGGACGTAGACGCTGATCGCCTTGGACCTGCCGCGGACCAGCGTGACGACGGCGTCCCTGCTGGTGCCGTTCTTCACCTTCAGCTTGCCCCGGCCGCCGCTGATGCGGTTGTAGAGGATCTTGCCGTTACCGGGTCGCGCGGCGGCCTCGGTGGAGGAGACGGCGACGGTCTCCTGGGCCGAGGCGGTGGCGGGGGCGGCGAGGGCGCCGGTCAGCAGGACGGACGCGAGGATCGCTCCCGCGAGGGGACGTAGACGAATCATTGCGCAAATATGACCAATCCTCAGTGGCCGGTCAACGCGAATTCGTGCCTGTGGGGTTTTTGGGCTGTTTTATGCAGGTATTCAATCCTGTGATGATCACCCGCGTGGTGTTCGGGCTCCGAAGGGCTCAAAGGAAGGTCAATACAATTCGTCTGATGTCGACGACGCCGATGACGAACACCACGCCGCGGCCGCTGCCTCGTCCCGCCCGAGCGAGGACACCGGCCACGAGGGCGGCCCGGCGCGTCACCGGTCTGGCCGCAGGGGCCGTGACGGGCCTCGCCGAGCTGGGCTTCCTGTGCGTCGCGGCCGTTCTGTTCGTGATCCTGGCCGCGTGGTCCGGGGGCCGACGCGCCGCCCGGCGGTTCGCGGAGGTGGGGATGGCACGGCTGGTCGCGTGGGAGCGCGCCCGGCTGGCGGCGTGGTTCGGATACGACACCGGTGGGGTGCCGGTCGGGAGCGGCGTCGGCTACCTCGCGCTACGGGCGACGTTCGGCACGTTCGCGAGTTATCTGACCTTCGCTGGCCTCTTCGTCGGCCTGCTCTTCCTGTACGGCGGTGTCGGGGAACTCCTCTCCGGCACGTCGTCCCCGGTCTCGCTGCGATACCCCGGCGTGCGTCTGACGGTCGACAGCGGGCCGCTGGGCACCGTCTACGGGTTGGTCCTGCTGGGGCTGTCCGCGCTGTGGGGCGCCGCGACGGTGACAGCGGAGCGGCGGTTGGCCGCGTACTGCGCCGGCCCTGGGGAGCGGGAGGCGATGCGCCGCCGCATCGAGGAACTGACTGTCACCCGTAGCGGCGTCGTGCGGGCCGTCGACGACGAGCGCCGCCGCATCGAGCGCGACCTGCACGACGGCGTCCAGCAGAGGGGCGTGGCCCTGGGAATGCTGCTGGGCAGGGCGCGGCACGGCGCCGACCCGGCCGCGGTCACCGCCCTCGTGGACCAGGCGTACGCGGAATCGCGCCGCCTCCTGGACGAACTGCGCGACGTGGCCTGGAGTGTTTACCCGGCCGCTCTGGACGAGCTGGGCCTGCGCGCGGCCCTGGCCGGGGTGGCGGAACGAGCGGGCGTGCCGGTGACCGTCCGCTACGGCCTCGCGGAACGCCCGGTCTCCGAGATCGAGACGGCCGTCTACTTCGTGGCCCGCGAGGCCATCGCCAACGCCGCGAAGCACGCGGGCGCCCAAGGCGTCCTGGTGGTTCTGAGCGAGGACGAGCACACGGTGACCGTGGAGATCACCGACGACGGCAGGGGCGGGGCCGATCCCGCGGGTGGCGGGCTGTCCGGGCTGGAGCGGCGGGTTCTGGCGCTGGACGGCGCCTTGGAGGTGGACAGCCCTTCGGGTGGCCCGACCAGGATCACGGCGACCCTGCCCCGCGATGGGGCCGAACGCCAGGAGCGGTCATGCGCCTGATCCTCGCCGATGATTCCGTACTGTTCCGCGAGGGCCTGATCCGCCTCCTGGAGGAGGCGGGGCACGTGGTGGTGGCGGCGGTCGGCGACTCGGCGGGGCTGCTCGGTGCCGTGGACGAGCACCGCCCCGACGTGGCGATCGTGGACGTGCGCATGCCGCCGGGACAGGCGGGCGAAGGGCTGCGGGCCTCACTGACGATCCGGGAGCGGTGGCCGGACGTCGGCGTGCTCGTGCTGTCGCAGTACGTCGAGACGGCCTACGCCGCCCGGCTGCTCGCCGGAACCCCGGAAGGGCTGGGATATCTGCTCAAGGACCGGGTGACCGAGGTGGGCGAGTTCCTGGAGTCCCTGGAGCGGGTCCGCGCGGGCGGGGCGGTCTTCGATCCGGAGGTGGTCAGGCGGCTGCTCGTCCGCACCACCCGGGCCGACCCGCTGAGCAGGCTCACCCGGCGGGAGACCCAGGTGCTGGAGCAACTGGCCCAGGGCCTTGTCAACGGCGCGATCGCCGAGCGTCTGCACGTGTCCCAGAGCGCGGTGGAGAAGCACATCAACGCGATCTTCGACAAGCTCGGGCTGTCGCGAACCCCCGGCTACAGCCGGCGCGTCCTGGCGATCCTGCGCTATCTGGAAGGTCTGGACGGCTGAGCGGCGCTGTGATCGCCTTCCCCGGAGCCGGGCGAGGGCGTGCGGCGTGTCCGCACCAGATGGCCGATCCGTACGAGGACCAGGATCGCGCACGCCCCGGTGGCGAGAACGAGCCAGATCATGAAGGACGGGTAGAGATAGGTCACCTGCATCCAGGTGATGTCCTTTCCCCTGGCCAGCACTCCGAAGACATCGGTGATCGTGAGGCACGGCACCCCCGGCGCCGCGTACGGCAGCAGCCGCATCGCCGCGCGCCACACCGGGCGGCCGCCGTACCGGCCGGCCCACCGGCGGGAACAGGCCAGCCCGCGTCCCGCCATGAGAAGCGTCGCGACGGCGGCCAGCGCCATGGCGAGATCGATGACGAGGAAGGGGGAGACCGAGGGGGGCGCCTCGGGCTCCTCTCCCTCGGCCATGGCGACCAGCGCGTCCGCGACGGCGTCGCTGTCGCCGTACGCCGTCCCGGTGTTGGACATGACCACGATGCCGTACCCCGACCGGGGCAGGAGCGTCTGCTGGGCCGTCGCGGTGAGCAGGTCGCCGCCGTGTCCGACGACCGGTGAGCCCTTCGCGGTCGTGCCGAGCGACCAGCCCAGGGCGTAGGAGTCGTTGATCCTGGACGGGGTGCGCATCTCCGCGACGCTCGCGGCGGAGACGACACGCACGCCGCCGGGACCTGTTCCCTCGCCACTCTGCGTGATCATCCACCGGGCCATGTCCCTCGCGCTGCTGATCACCCCGCCGGAGCCGTTGCCAAACCCCGAGGGCTCGGCAACGGCGAGCGTGGCGCCCAGCAGGTGAAGATGGCCCCGCGCGCTCGCGGGGAGGTCGCGTTCGGTGTCGATCGTGGTGCTGTTCCGCATGCCGAGCGGGCCGAACACGTGCTGTCGCAGGTAACCGGCGAAGGTCGTGCCGCTCACGACCTCGACCAGCCGAGCGGCGACCTGGGCGTTGGTGTTGTGATAGCTCCACCGGGTTCCGGGGGCGGCGGCCAGCCTCGCGTCTCTCAACCGCGCGACGGCCTCGCGGAGCGAGCGGGGCTGGGGCAGGCTTCTTTCCGGAAAGGCCTCGTCGGCCATGCCCGAGGTCTGGTCCAGCAGCTGGCGGACGGTGATGCGCGCCGCCCGAGGATCGGCCATCACGAACTCGGGGAGCCGGACGCGTACCGGCTCGTCGAGCCTGACCACTCCCTTCTCCACCAGCTGCATGACGGCCAGGGAGGTGAAGGACTTGCTGAGTGACGCGATCGCCATGGGGGTGTCCGCCGTGACGGGATCACCGGAGGCGGTACGGCCGTAACCGGCGACGTGGACGACCTCGTCCCCCTTGGTGACGGCGACCGCGACCCCCGGCAGGCCGGTCGCCTCCCGGTAGGCGTTCACGAAACGGTCGACGGACGCGGGACCGATCTGCTCGGCCTCGCGGGTTTTCCGGTTCTCTCCGGTCTCCCCGGTGGCGCTCGTACCCGCGAAGGTCGTCACCGCCGTCAGGAGGAGCACCGCGAGCGTGACGGCGCGGGCCGTCGGGAGGCTGTTCACGAGGCGTCGGGGAAGCGGGCCATTGATGATCTTAAATTCGGGCACCGGTCGACGCTACGTACGTCGCCTCGTCCGGACCACTGGGAGATCCCTCCGAGTTCACCTGCAAAAAACCACAGGTTCCCCACACCGGGGCAGTGGTTCTGTGCTCTCCCCGCTCCTTTCGGCTGTCTTCTGGCGGCGATTCGGGAAAGTGAAACATCGGACCGTTCCAGGGGCAGTGTTTCGTGCCACCCCCTCCCGTCGCTCTCTAACGGTCGTCACATCACATAAAGCCATCCTGCGGGCATATTTTTGCGAAAAGAAGTAGAAACATTGCAGGCACCTGTCTGTCATCCTATGGTGTTCGCAGCGCCGCTCGCCGATCCCCGTCGGTGACGGCGGCAGTCTCTCCGCCCCCCACCGGCTGGATCGCGGCGACCGCATGTCCCGTCGACCGCGGCGATCCGGCCCCGCGTGACGAAGGGTCAGCCGATGAAGACATCCGATCAATCTGTCAGCCGCTTACGCCATACCGGGCGACGCGCCCAGATCGTCCTCGCGCTCCTGCTGGTCACCCTGTGCTGGGCCGGAGCCCAGACACCGCTCCCGGCACGGGGTGCGGCCGTGCCCGAGCAGTCCTCCAACGTCCATCTCTTCTACTACTCCTGGTACGGCAACCCCCAGACGAGCGGGGAGTGGCGGCACTGGCAGCAGGGCGGACGCACCCCGCCCAACGACGTGGGCGCCGACCTGTACCCCAGCCTGGGCGCCTACGACTCCGGCGACTACGCGGGCGCCGTCACCAGGCACATGCAGTGGATCAAGCAGGCCGGGGTCGGCGTCATCGTCTACAGCTGGTGGGGCCGCGACAGCTTCGAGGACAGGCTCACCCGGGGCGTGATGGACGCCGCCGCGCGGTACGGCGTCAAGGTCGCCTGGCACCTGGAGCCGTACGAGGGGCGCACGGCGGCCTCCACCGTCGAGGACATCCGCTACATCAACACCCGCTACGGCTCCCACCCGGCCTTCTACCGTGACGCCGAGCACGGCGATCGGGCGGCGTTCTACGTCTTCGAGAGCCTGAGGATCACCGACTGGGCCGCGCTCGGCCAGGTCACCGCGGGCAACATCGTGCTCGCCCAGACCACCGACACGTCGAAGATCGCGCACTTCTCCGGTATGTACACCTACGACGGGATCGCCGGTGCCACCGCGCCCGGTTGGGCCAACGCGAGCGCGTACGCCAAGCGGAACAACCTCATCTGGGCGCCCTCGGTGGCTCCCGGCTACATCGACGACCGCGCGGTGCCGGGCAACACCACCCCGACCCTGGGCCGCGCCAACGGTGCCACCTACGACCTGGAGTGGTCCAACGCCCTCGACCCGGCCAAGGGCGGCCTGCCGACCTGGGTCTCCATCACCTCGTTCAACGAGTGGCACGAGGGCAGCTCCATCGAGCCCGCGGACTCCACCCCGCCCGCCGGGTTCGGCTACCAGACCTTCGACGGCGCCTACGGCAGGACGGGGACCGCGGCGGAGACCGCCTACCTGGACCGGACGAAGTACTGGGCGACGGAGTTCGAGACCCGCAGGACCGGCGGCACGCGAGACACCCAGCCCCCGACCGCGCCGGGTGCCGCGCGCGCCGTCCCGGCCTCCGGCACGAGCATCACGGTGGGCTGGACCGCGGCCACCGACAACGTCGGGGTGACCGGCTACGACGTCTACCGCGAGGCGGGAGCCACCGACGTCAAGGTGGGCAGCACCGCGGGAACGTCGTTCACCGTCACCGGTCTCACGCCGTCGACCTCCTACAGCTTCTACGTGGTCGCCAGGGACGCCGCGCAGAACACCTCGCCGCCCTCCGGCACGGTGACCGCGACGACCGGGCCCCCACCCGGGTGCTCTCCCGGTACCGGCGACCTGGCCAGGAACAAGGTGGTCAGTGCGAGCAGCGTCACCCAGAACTACGTGGCGGCCAACGCGGTCGACGGCGACGCGAACACCTACTGGGAGAGCGCCAACCACACCTTCCCCCAGTCGATCACCGTTGACCTCTGCGCCCAGGTCTCCGTCGGGCGCCTGGTGCTGAGGTTGCCGCCGTCCGCGGCCTGGGGTACGCGCACCCAGACACTGTCGGTGCAGGCCTCGTCCGGCGGCGACTTCGAGACGGTGGTGCCGTCGCGGGGCCACGTCTTCGACCCGGCCACCGGCAACACCGTGACCATCACCTTCCCGGCGACGGCGAAGAGGTACGTGCGGCTGAACATCACGGGGAACACCGGCTGGCCCGCCGGGCAGCTCTCCGCCTTCGAGGTCTATTCCTCCTAGCGGCCCGCCGTGCGCGTTCGGTGATCGAGAGAGCGTGAGGCCGGTCGGGACGACGGTTCGTCTCGACCGGCCTCACGGATACGAGCGGATACGAGCGGATGAGCGTATGCCGGACGTGCCCGGCAGGAGCGGCACCGCAGGCACGGGCCCACCGGACGGGCAGCATCGGGAGCGGCACCACCTCGGGTGCCGCTCCCGATGCCCGAGCGTGTCTCGTCAGGCCGCGTCGAGGCGGGCCAGTTCCTCGGCGGACAGTTTCACGTCGGCCGCGCCGACCGAGTCGCGGATGGTCTCCGGACGAGAGGAACCCGGGATCGGGATCACCACCGGCGCCTTGGCGAGCATCCACGCCAGGCACACCCGCTGCGGGCTCACCCCGTGCGCCCGCGCGACGTCCGCGAACACGGCGAACCGCGAGCCCAGCTCGCCGGCCTGCGAGATCCCGCCCAGCGGGCTCCACGGCAGGAACGCGATGCCCAGCTCCGCGCACAGCTCCAGCTCGGGCTCACTGGAGCGGAACGACGGCGAGAACTGGTTCTGCACGCTCACCAGCCGCCCGCCGAGGATCTCGTTGGCGAGCCGGATCTGGTCCGGGTCGGCGTTCGAGACGCCCGCGAAGCGGATCTTGCCCGCGTCCAGCAGGTCGCGGATCGCCCCGACCGACTCCGCGTACGGAACCTTCGGGTCGGGGCGGTGGAACTGGTAGAGCCCGATGGCCTCGACGCCGAGACGCGCGAGCGACGCGTCGCAGGCCTTCTTCAGGTGGTCGGGCGAGCCGTCCAGGGTCCACGAGCCGTCACCGGGGCGCGCATGGCCGCCCTTGGTGGCGATCAGCACGTCGGAGGTGTCGCCCCCGTAACCGGCGACCGCGCGGGCGATCAGGGACTCGTTGTGGCCGACCTCGTCCGCGCCCAGGTGATAGGCGTCCGCGGTGTCGATCAGCGTCACACCCGCCTCCAGCGCGGCGTGGATCGTCGCGATCGAACGCTGCTCGTCGGGGCGCCCTTCGATCGACATCGGCATTCCGCCGAGACCGATCTCACTGACCTGGACATCGCCGATGCGGCGTGTCTGCATGGGAGCTCCTTCTTGGGAATCAGTTGGTACCTCTCCACCCTGCCCCGATCAAGCCATCCGATGAGAGTTACCGACGGTGAGGTGATGGCGAGGTGGTGAGAAAAAGGAATGGACGGGATGACGCTCGGGCTTGTAACTTACGGCTGACCGTGACACCACCTGAGGAGGTGAGACCCATGAACGCTGTATCGACGTGGGTGCTCCCCCTTTCCGTCACGGCCGGGCGATCGAGGTAGGTGTCGCCGGGAGCGCCGCTTGGACAAGGCACTCCCGAAAGGCAATACCTATGCATTCTCAGCAGGTCACCGCCGAGCCGCAGCCGAACGACGGTGCCGAGCGTGACTCCGCGGCGGGCGACGTTCCCGGAGTTCTCCGGTCGCCGGCCCCCGGCACCGATCGCGCCTCCCTCGCCTTCGATGTGATCATTGCCGGGTGCGGGCCGACCGGTGCGATGCTCGCCGCCGAACTGCGACTGCACGATGTGCGAGTACTCGTTCTGGAGAAGGAGATCGAGCCCACGTCGTTCGTCCGCATAGTCGGTCTGCATGTTCGCAGCCTCGAGCTGATGGCGATGCGCGGACTGCTGGAGCGCCTGCTCCAGCACGGAAGACGACGTCCGGCCGGCGGTTTCTTCGCCGCCATCCCCAAACCCGCGCCCAAGGGCCTGGATTCCACGTACGCCTACCTGCTGGGCATCCCACAGCCGGTCATCGAGCGCCTGCTCGCAGAGCACGCGATCGAACTGGGCGCGCAGGTCCGGCGCGGGTGCGCGGTCGCCGGTTTCGAGCAGGACGACGAGGGGGTGACCGTCGAGCTGGCCGACGGCACGCGGCTGCGTTCGCGCTACCTCGTCGGCTGTGACGGCGGGCGCAGCACGGTGCGCAAACTGCTCGGTGTCGGCTTCCCCGGCGAGCCCTCACGGACCGAGACCCTGATGGGCGAGCTGGCAGTGGGCATGCCGCAGGAGGAGATCGCCGCCAGGATGGCCGAGGTCCGCGAGACCCATCGGCCGTTCTGGCTCCGGCCCTTCGGCGAAGGGATCTACAGTGTCGTGGTCCCCGCGCCGGAAGTCGGCGACCGCGCGCAACCGCCCACCCTTGAGGATTTCAAACAGGGGTTGCGTGCCATCGCCGGAACCGATTTCGGCGTGCACTCCCCGCGCTGGATGTCCCGCTTCGGAGACGCCACCCGGCTGGCCGAACGATATCGGGTCGGGCGGGTGCTGCTGGCCGGCGACGCGGCGCACATCCATCCCCCCATCGGCGGGCAGGGCCTCAACCTGGGCGTTCAGGACGCGTTCAACCTCGGCTGGAAACTGGCCGCACAGATCCGCGGGTGGGCCCCGGAGGCGCTGCTGGACAGCTACGAGGCCGAACGTCGTCCGGTCGCCGAGGACGTGCTGGACAACACCCGCGCCCAGACGGAACTGCTGTCCGCCGAACCGGGCCCGCAGGCCGTGCGCAGGCTGCTCACCGAACTGATGGACTTCGACGAGGTGAACCGCCACCTGACCGAAAAGATCACCGCGACCGGCATCCGCTACGACTTCGGCGAAGGCCCCGACCTGCTCGGCCGCCGCCTGCACGACCTCGACGTGAAACAGGGCCACCTCTACGGTCTGCTGCATCGTGGCCGTGGCCTGCTGCTGGACCGTACCGAACGCCTCACCGTCGGCGGCTGGTCGGACCGGGTCGATCACCTCGCGGATCCCACCGCGGAGCTGGACGTCCCGTGCGTCCTGTTGCGTCCCGACGGCCACGTCGCCTGGATCGGCGACGACCAGCAGGACCTGGACGACCACCTCTCCCGCTGGTTCGGCAGGCCCGCCGACTGAACATAGCCCGAGCGGCGGAAAAGACCCGCGAGGAGTGCTCGCGCCGATGCTCACCCCCGTACGGGGGTGAGCATCGCGTCAGGGGTCGGAGTGGGAGGGCATCAGGACGGCGGCGCCCTCGACGCGATCCCCGGCCAGGTCCGCCAGAGCCCGGTCGGCCTCGGCCAGCCGATAGGGCACCGTCGTCACCCGGGGTGGGTGGAGCGTCGCCAGTTCCAGATAGGCGCGGCCGTCGGCGCGGGTGTTGGCGGTGACGCTGCGCAGCGTGCGCTCCTGGAACAGGTGCCGCTGATAGGTCAGGGGCGGGATGTCGCTGAGATGGATGCCCGCGACCGCCAGGGTTCCGCCCCGCTCCAGGGCGGCCAGCGCGACCGGCACCAGTTCGCCCGCCGGGGCGAACAGGATCGCCGAGTCCAGTGGTTCCGGCGGGGCGTCCGCGGCGCCGCCCGCCGAGGCCGCGCCCAGGGCGACGGCCAACTCCCTGGCCTTGGCCGAGCGGGTCAGCACGTGCACGGTCGCCCCCTGGGCGAGGGCGAGCTGCGCGGTCAGGTGCGCCGAGGCGCCGAAGCCGTAGACGCCCAGCCGTCCGCCGGGTGGCAGGTCGCTGCGGAGCAGGGCCCGGTAGCCGATGATCCCCGCGCACAGCAGCGGCGCGAGCTTCTCCGCGGGGACGTCGCCGGGGAGCGGGTAGGCGAAGTCCTCGGGAACGGTCAGGTATTCGGCGTAGCCGCCGTCGGCGTCCCAGCCGGTGTAGGTCGAACCGGGACAGAGGTTCTCCGCACCCCGCAGGCAGTAGCGGCAGTGCCCGCAGGTCGAGCGGAGCCAGGCCACCCCCACCCGGGTGCCCGGCGCGAGCCGCACGGCGTCGGGGGCGGCGGACGCCACCCGCCCCACGACCTCGTGGCCTGGCGTGGTCCTCGGGCGTCGCGGCCGGAGATCGCCCTCGGCGAGGTGCAGGTCGGTGCGGCAGACCGCGCATGCCTCGACGCGGACCAGCACCTCACCGGGCCCGGGGGAGGGGACGGGGACGCGCACCGGCCGCAGGGGACGCGAGGAGATCGGCCCCGGGTGGGTGACGACCCAGGCGTCCATCTCCGAGGGGATCACGGGCGGCCGGTGAGCCGAAGGGCCGGACCCGGCGGGGATCACGGGCGGCTCCTGAGACGGCGGGGCCGGCTCGGCGGGAGTCACGGGCGGTTCCTGGGACTGCGGGGTCGGCTCGGCGGGGGTCACGGGTCGCGCCGCCGGATGCGACGGCCGGTGACCTCGGTGGCGGCGATCCTCACGTACGGCTCCCGCTCGCCCCCCGTCCACGGCCGGACACCCAGCGCCGCCAGGGCGGCGCGGTCCTCCTCCGAGGAGACGTGGTGGATCCCGCCGCGCACCAGCACGCTCCAGCCCTCGCGGCCGGCGTCGTCGATCCGGTCGACCTCGAAGGCGACCTTGGACTCGACCCCCTGGGCCCCGGTGCGCAGGGCGTCGTCGAGCGGGCCGCCGAAAGCGGTGCGGAAGATCACCGAGCTGCCGTGCAGGGCGTAGTCGACCGGCAGGATCACCGGCCCGCCGATCTCCTCGAAGGCGATGCGCCCCACTCCGCCGGGGGTGATGAGCCGCAGGCACTCGTCCCTGTCCAGGGTTTCCAGCCTGTCCCGGGTGAGGCCGAGATCCTCGCGTCGCCTGGCGATCCGGCGGCCGAGGTCGCCCGGGGCCGATACGCGTCCAGTCATGGGATTCTCCCGCTGAGAAGATCGATGTCGCTGCGAGTCCGGGGCTCCTCCGGCTCCGCGCCCCCCGATCGGCATCACCTGAGGCCTCCCCTCCCCGGCGCGCCGCTAATCGGGGGTGAGGGTGCCGGTGGAGACTCATGACGCGATGCCGACCGGCGCCTCACTGTTAACCGGTGGAGAAGTTGGTGTGACCACGGTCATCGCGTTTTGTTCCGGATGAAACGGGTCGGCAATTTCCAGCGGTTGAACTGTCGTCAGCGGTAAAGGCGCACCGATTCGGATAAGGCCGCTTTCCCCTGTGGAGACTCGTATGCCTGAGATGTATTTCCAGGTCAGATGGCCCGATGGTTCACAACAACGCTGTTATTCCCCATCGCTCATCATTGAGGACTTTCTTCATCCCGAACAATCGTACCCAATCGCCGAATTCGTCTCGCTGAGCGGCAGGGCGCTGGAGGCGGCCGGTGACCGCGTACGCGAGAGGTACGGGTTCGGGTGCGCGGCCGCGGCGAGGCAGGTCGCCGAGATCGAGAGGAAGGCGGCCGGTTTCGCCGGTGCCGGCATGGTGACGGTCGAGAGGTTCGAGCGGTGAACGGCCGTCACCACGAGGTGGTCGTCGTCGGCGCGGGTCAGGCGGGCCTGTCGATGAGCCACTGCCTGCGCAGGGACGGCGTCGACCACCTGGTGCTGGAGCGTCACCGCGTGGGCCACGAGTGGCGCGCGCGGCGCTGGGACTCCTTCTGCCTCGTCACGCCCAACTGGCAGTGCCGCCTGCCGGGGTTCCCCTACCCGGGCGACGACCACGACGGGTTCATGCTCCGCGACCAGATCGTCGGCTACCTGGAGGACTACGCGGCCTCCTTCTCCCCACCGGTGCTGGAGGGGGTGAACGTCACCCGGCTCCTTCCCGACGGGCGGGGGTTTCGGGTGGAGACCGACCGGGGCACGGTCACCGCGGGCCAGGTCGTGGTCGCCACCGGCCCCTACCAGGTCCCGGTGATCCCCCGGGTGGCCGAGCGGTTCCCCGCGCACGTGACGCAGATCCACTCCGCCGACTACCGCAATCCCGAGCTGCTGCCCCCGGGTGAGGTGCTGGTCGTCGGTACCGGCCAGTCGGGGTGCCAGATCGCCGAGGACCTGCACCTGGCCGGGCGGCGCGTGCACCTGTCGGTCGGCGGCGCGCCCCGGGTGGCCCGCTTCTACCGGGGCAGGGACGTGGTGGCCTGGCTGGATCTGATGGGCTACTACGACCGGCCCATCGACTCCTTCGACGACCACGACGCCGTCCGGGCCCGCGCCAACCACTACGTGACCGGCCGCGACGGCGGGCGCGACATCGACCTGCGGGCCTTCGCCCTGGAGGGGATGAGCCTGTACGGCAGGCTGACCACGGTCGAGAACGACACGGCGACCGGCGCGGGAACGGCCGAAGCCGCGGAGGAGAGGACCGGCGGCAGGGCGCGGTTCGCCCCCGACCTGCGGCGCAACCTCGACCATGCCGACGCGGTCTGCGAGAGCGTCAAGGACTCCATCGACGCCTTCATCGCCGCGCACGGCATCTCCGCCCCCGGCGAGAGGCGTTACACCCCGCCCTGGCAGCCCGCCTCCGAGCCCGACTCCCTGGACCTGGGGCGGATCACCTCGGTCGTCTGGTGCACCGGCTTCCGCCGCGACCACGGCTGGATCAGGGTGCCGGTCTTCGACGGCACCGGCTACCCCACCCACGAGCGCGGCGTCACCCGGGTCCCCGGTCTGTACTTCCTCGGGCTGCCCTGGCAGCACACCTGGGGCTCGGGCCGTTTCTCCGGGGTGGCGGCCGACGCCGAGCACCTGGCCGGGCACATCGCCGCCGCCGGCAGGCCGGTACCCGCCCCGCGCGCCGCGGAACCGGCGTCGCTCGGCTACTTCGTCCACCCCGAGCTGCTGGGAACCTGACATGGTCTTCGACGCCCACCGTCACCTCGGGGTGCTGCCCGCCCACCCGTTCTACGGAGGGCCGCCGGTCAACCCCGACACGACCGCCCGCGCGACCGTCGCGCAACTGCTGGCCGACCTGGACGCCGAGGGCACCGAACGCGCCCTGGTGATGCCCAACTACGGGGTGCCCGATCCGGGGATCGCGTTCGCCTTCAACGAGCTCTGCCTGGAGGCGGCGGGCCGCGACGACCGGATCCGCTGCGGCCTGTGGGTCTCGCCGCGCCCCGAGGACGAGCGTCGCACGGCCGAGGCGCTGGCGCTGGCCGCCGAGAGCGGCGTGCGCGCGCTGAAGCTCAGCTTCCTGCTGGGCGGGCGCCCCACCGACCCGGCCTGCAGACCCGCGCTCGACCGCGTCTTCGCCACCGCCCGGCTGCACGGGCTGGTGGTGCACGTGCACACCTCACCGGGTGCCGCCTCCGACATCGACGAGGTGGGCCACCTGGTCGAGTGGTACGGCGACGAGGTCGCCATCCACCTGGTGCACTTCGGCGGCGGCATGAGCGGCCACATCAAGCTCGCCGGTTCGCGGTTCTTCGACTGGATCGCCGCCGGCAAGCGCGTCTACACCGACCTCTCCTGGGCGATCGGGTTCACGCCGCGATGGCTGGCCCAGGAGATCGACCGGCGCGGCATCGGCCACGACCGGGTGCTGTTCGCCAGCGACGAGCCGTGGGGCGACTACGCGGGCGAGCGCGCCCGCCTCGCCGCCGCCGCCGGCGACGGCGAACTGGCCCGCCTGGCCTTCCACGACACCTTCGAGAAACTGTACGGCTGACAAGGAGAGACCCATGACCGAACTGACCGACCTCGAGAAGCAGAGCCTCACCGAGATCCCGCACCCCTCCCTGCCGGAGGGCTCCAGCCTCTACGGCGGCACCAAGGTCTTCCCCGACTACCAGGCGGAGAACGGCGAGTCGTACTTCACGCTCGTGCACGGCATCGCCCACGAGTCGTCGGTGAGCTTCGTGGCGATCCTGCAGGCGACCAGGGCGCTGCGCAAGGGCTTCGAGTCCGCGATCTACTTCTACGGCCCGGGCTCGCTGAACTGCCTGGCCACCCGGGGCTTCCCGACCACGGGCAACTCCGCCTTCCCCGGCGAGCACAACATCAACAACTCGCTCAAGACGTTCATCGAGGAGGGCGGCAAGGTCTACTGCTGCCGGTTCGGCCTGTCGCTGCACGGTGCCCGCGAGGAGGACCTCATCGAGGGCGTCATTCCCACGCACCCGCTGGACGTGCAGGACGCGCTGATCCACTACGGCCGCAAGGGCGCGATCATCAACTCGACCTACATGTTTTAGGGGGCAGCGGTGAGTGTCGGCACGAGAGTCGACGTGGCCATCATGGGCGTCCGGGTGGACGCCCCGGTGCGCCGCGCGGGCGGTGCGGGACCCAGCGACGACGGACACCTGGTCCTCGACGGGGCCAACGCCGCGATCCCGCTCAACCCGGCCAGTCCGTACGCCGTCAGGGACGGCAGGCTGTGGTTGGGCGAGACCGATCTGGGCGCCTCCGTCCGCGCGGTCGGCCGTCCTCGCTTCTACGACCTGGTGACCGCAGACGGTGTCCCGTACGAGAGGATCGCCCGGCTGCACGGCGCCGACGTGCTCGCCACCACCGTGGTGCAGACCTGCGTCCGCTACGGCGAGGCGGAGCGGTGCCGGTTCTGCGCGATCGAGGAGTCCCTGCGTTCGGGCGCCACCGTCGCCGCCAAGACACCGGCGCAGCTCGCCGAGGTCGCCGAGGCGGCGGTGCGCCTGGACGGGGTGCGGCAGATGGTGATGACCACCGGCACCACCGGCGGCCCCGACCGGGGAGCGCGCGTCCTGGCCCGTTCGGTACGGGCCGTGCTGGAGGCCGTACCCGGCCTGCCGATCCAGGTGCAGTGCGAGCCGCCGGCCGATCTGGCCTGGATCGGCGAGCTCAGGCGGGCGGGCGCGTCCGCGATCGGCATCCACGTGGAGTCCCTCGACGAGGAGGTGCGCCGCCGCTGGATGCCCGGTAAGTCCGAGGTGCCGATGTCGGCCTACGAGGAGGCGTGGGACGAGGCCGTACGCGTCTTCGGCCGCAACCGCGTCTCCACCTATCTGCTGGTCGGTCTCGGCGAGGATCCCGACGAGCTGGTGGCAGGGGCCGCGCGGCTCGTCGAGCGCGGCGTGTACCCGTTCGTCGTGCCGTTCCGCCCGATGCGCGACACCCTCGCAGGCCGTGAGGGGGTGCCGGGCCCCGACCCGGCCGTGGTCGGCAGGGTGACCGAGAGCGTCGCCGCGCTGCTGCGGGAGGCGGGCATGTCGGGCGCCGACCAGCGCGCGGGCTGCGCCGCGTGCGGCGCGTGCAGCGCGCTCCAGGCCGCGGGCGGGTGAGGCGCCCGTGAGCCTCGTCTCCGATCTCGCGGTCGCCCCCGTCCTGAGCGGCGGCTCGGGGCCGGGCGGCCGCACCGCTCCCGGTCGCGCGTCACGGCTTTCCGAGCCGGTCTGCGACGTGCTGCTCGGCAGCCGCGCGCCCTCCTTCATCGTGGAGGAGGCGGACGCGGCCGGGCTGGCAGCCTACCGGGCGCTGCGGCACCGGGTGTTCGTGACCGAGCAGCGCGTGTTCAGCGGCCACGACCTGGACGACCGCGACGACGACCCGCGCACCGTCGTCCTGGTCGCCAGGGACGGGAGCGGCGCCGTGGTCGGCGGCGTCCGGCTCGGGCCGGCCGCCGGTGGCCCCGACATCGGGTGGTGGAGCGGCGGGCGGCTCGCCGTCGATCCAGCCGAGCGCAACGGCGCGGGCATCGGCCCCGCGCTGGTGCGCGCCGCGTGCGCGCGGGCCGAGGCGGCCGGGGCGCTGCGCTTCGAGGCCACCGTACGCGCCGGGGCCGAGCGCATGTTCACCCGCCTCGGCTGGCGGCGGGTGCGTCCCCTCGCCGTCGCGGGCCTGCCGCACGTGCTGATGCGCTGGCCCGTCGGCAGGATCGCCGCGCTGGTCGCGGCCACCAAGAGCGACCTCGGGACGCTGCTGGCCGGGCTCGCGCCCGGAGGCCCCGGCTTCGTCGGCGACGACGGCGCCCCGGTGCCGGGCAGCGACCTGGTGGCGGCCTGCGACGCGATCCTGCCGTCCATGGTGGAGCGCGACCCGGAGTGGGCGGGCTGGTGTTCGGTGCTGGTCAACCTCAACGACCTGGCGGCGATGGGCGCGCGGCCGGTCGGGCTGCTGGACGCGGTCGGCGCGCGAGACGCCTCGGCGGTGGCGAGGGTCCTGGCGGGCCTGCGCCGCGCCGCCGAGGCGTACGAGGTGCCGGTGCTCGGCGGTCACACCCAGCTCGGCGTGCCGGCGGCGCTCTCGGTCACCGCGCTGGGCCGCGCCCGGGAACCGGTTCCCGGCGGCGGGGCGCGGCCGGGACACCGGGTGTGGCTCACCGCGGACCTGGGCGGCGGGTGGCGGCCCGGCTACACAGGCCGCCAGTGGGACTCCACCACGCACCGCCGCACCCCGCAGCTGCGGGCCATGCTGGGAGCCGTCGCCGCCGCCCGCCCGGCCGCCGCCAAGGACGTGTCCATGGCGGGAGTCGCCGGCACCCTCGGCATGCTCGCCGAGGCCTCGGGCTGCGGCGCCGTCCTCGACGTCGCCGCCGTGCCCAGGCCCGGCACGGTCAGTATGGGCGACTGGCTGACCTGCTTTCCCGGCTTCGCGATGCTCACCGCCGAGCGTCCAGGACGTCCCGGCCTCGACGCCGGTCCCGCCTCCGGTGCCGCGTGCGGCGAGTTCGTTCCCGGCGGGGGAGTACGGCTGCGCTGGCCGGACGGGGAGCTGATCGAAGTGATCACCGGCCCGGTGACCGGGCTGGGTACGGCCGCAGAACCCGCGGGATACGCAGAATCCGCAGAACCCGCAGAACTCCGTGAAGGAGAAACGTGAAGCTACGCATGGGCGCCGTCGCGGCGCCGTTCGACCGCGACCTGGAGGGCGACTTCGCCCGTATCGAGCAACTGATCACCACCGCGCGGGCCGAGGGGATCGGGCTGCTCGCCCTGCCGGAGGCATGCCTGGGCGGCTACCTGCTCAGCATGGACGGCGACCCTCGGGACGTGCCGCCGGCCCTGGACCCCGCAGGACCCGAGATCCGCAGGCTCGCCGCGCTCGCGGGCGACATGGTCGTCTGTGCGGGCTACTGCGAGGCCGACGGCCCTCTCAGGTACAACAGCGTGGTCTGCGTCAACGGCGACGGGGTGCTCGGCCATCACCGCAAGGTCCACCAGCCGCTCAGCGAGGACGCGCTGTTCGCGGCCGGTGACTCCTTCTCCGCCTTCGACACCCCGATCGGCCGTCTCGGCATGATGATCTGCTACGACAAGGCGTTCCCCGAGTCGGCGCGGGCGCTGGCCCTGGACGGTGCCGAGATCGTGGTGTGCGCTTCGGCCTGGCCGGCCAGCAGGACCGACCCCGCGCCCGACCTCGCCGACGACCGCTGGACCCGCAGGTTCGACCTCTTCGACCAGGCCAGAGCGCTGGAGAACCAGGTGGTGTGGCTGTCGGCCAACCAGTCGGGGGTCTTCGGCGCCCTCAGGTTCGTCGGCAGCGCCAAGGTCGTCGGCCCCGGAGGGGAGATCCTGGCCCGTACCGGCGTGCCGGGCGGTGTCGCGGTCGCCGAACTGGACGTGCGGGCGGCGCTGGAGACCGCCCGCCGCTCCATGGGCCACCTGCGCGACCGCCGTCCGGACGCCTACCGCCCCGCGCTCGCCGTGGGAGGATCCTGAACCGTGATCCGCATAGCCGCGGCCTCCGCGCACTTCGGCCGGGACCTGGAGTTCGACCTGCGGCGCATCGCGAAGCTCATCGACGACGCGCGCAGGGCGGGGGCGAGGCTGCTGGTGCTGCCCGACGCCGCGCTGGGCGGCTACCTCGCCGACCTGCGCCACCCCGACCCCGACGCGCTGCCCCCCGCGCTCGACCCCGACGACCCGCTGATCAAGCGGGTGGGCGAGCTGGCCGCCGAGATGGTGGTGTGCGTCGGCTACTGCGAGGCCGACGGCACCCGCAGGTACAACAGCGCCGCGTGCGTCAGCGGGGACGGCGTGCTGGGACGCCACCGCAAGGTGCACCTGCCCGCCGGGGAGATCGCGGCGTACGCGCCCGGCGAGCGTTTCGACGCCTTCGACACCCCGGTCGGCCGGGTGGGCATGCTCATCGACTACGACAAGACCTTCCCCGAGTCGGCGCGGAGCCTCGCCCTGGACGGGGCGCAGATCGTCGCCTGCCTGTCGGCCTGGCCGACCAGCATCACCAACCGGGCGCCCCGGATGGCCCAGGACCGCCAGTCGCGCCTCTTCGACCTCTACGACTGCGCCCGCGCCGCCGAGAACCAGGTCATCCTGGCCTCGTCGAACCAGACCGGCGCGATGGGCGGCATGCGCTTCCTCGGCCAGGCCAAGGTGGTCGGTCCCGGGGGTGACATCCTCGCCCGCACCTGGTCCAAGGCGGGCCTGGCGGTCGCCGAGGTGGACGTCGCCGCCGAGATCGCCACCGCGCGGCGGGTGCTGAGCCACCTCGACGAGCGCAGGCCCGGCAGCTACCGGGGAGCCTCGTGAGCGGCACGCGCACGCCGGGCAGCGACATCACCGCCACCACCGCCACCACCGGGAGCAGCGCGGACCCGGCCGAGACAGTGGGGTCGGCGGGGTCGGCGGGGTCGGCGAACGCCGTGGCGTCGCCTTCCGCGCTGAGGATCGCGTTGCTGACCTACTCCACCAAGCCGCGCGGCGGAGTCGTGCACACCCTCAACCTCGCCGAGGCGCTCGCGGAGGCGGGTCAGGACGTGACGGTGTGGACGCTCGGCCGCGGCGGCGACGCGGGGTTCTTCCGGCCTGTGGCGCCCGCGGTGCGGTCGGTGGTGGTGCCTTTCCCCGAGGTGGCGGACGAGACGGTGGGGGAGCGGGTGCTGCGCTCGATCTCCGCGCTGCGCGAGGCGTTCACCCCCGGCGGCTACGACATCGTGCACGCGCAGGACTGCATCAGCGCCAACGCGGTCGAACGATGCGTGCGGACCGTTCACCACCTGGACCATTTCACCACCCCCGAGCTGGCCGCCTGCCACGAGCGCGCCATCGTCGAACCCCGCGCGCACGTCTGCGTCTCGCGCGCCGTCGCCGCCGAGCTCGCCGCCGGATGGGGCATCACCGCGACGGTCATCCCCAACGGCGTCGAGGCGGACCGGTTCGCCGAGGCCGCCGCGCGCGGCGACGGACACTGGCGGGACCGGCTGGGACGCTACGTGCTCACGGTCGGCGGCATCGAGCCGCGCAAGGGCTCGCTGGACCTGCTGGAGGCGTACGCGTCGCTGGCCGCGGGAGACCCCGGCCTGAAACTGGTGATCGCCGGGGGCGAGACCCTGTTCGACTATCGCGACTACCGGGTCCGGTGGGCCGAGCGCGCCGCGGCCCTTGGCGTGGAGCCGGTCGTCCTGGGGCCCGTCGGTCACGAGGAGTTGCCGTCGCTGGTCGCCTCCGCGGCCGTCTTCGCCTTCCCCTCGCTCAAGGAGGGCTTCGGCCTGGCGGCGATGGAGGCGCTGGCGGCGGGCGTGCCACTCGTCACCCGGGACCTGCCGGTCCTGCGTGAGGTGTTCGGGAGTGCCGCGCGCTTCGCCGCCGATCCCGCGGGCTTCGCCGGCCAGATCGGCGCGGCGCTGGCCGGAGACGACCCCGCGCGACTGGCCGCGGGCCGCCTGCTCGCCGCCCGGCATACCTGGCGCTCGGCCGCCGAGCGGCACATCGCCCTGTACAAGGCCCTGCGCGAACCCGCCGGTTCGCGCGGTGGCGACGGACCGGGGTGAGATCGAGGCCGAAGGTGTGGCCGACATCGGCTCGCGAGGGAAGCATGGACGGCGAAGTCGGACGGGAGCGGTCGGACGTCAGCTCGCGCGAGGGGTGGGCGGCCAGTCCGGGTAGAGGACGGCGTTGATGCCGAGCGCCGCCGCGGCGTTGACGTTGACGGCCCTGTCGTCGATGAAGGTGACGTCGCCGGGGGCGGCGCCGAGGTGGCGCAGGACCTCACCGAAGATGGCGGGGTCCGGCTTGGACAGCGACAGGCGGCAGCTGTAGAAGCGATGGGTGAACGCCGCGGCCCAGGGGGCGTCGTCGATCGCGGCCGCCAGCGGCTCGGGGGCGTTGGACAGCAGGGCGAGTCCGTGGTGTCCCGCGAGCTCCTCGATGGCGCGCAGGCTCTCCGGGTTGAGGTGCAGCCAGCTCTCGACGTCGGCCGCGTCGAGCTTGGCGACGAGCGGATCGTCCTCGGTGAGCGTCCTGCCGGCGACCCCGCTCCAGTACGAGTGGGAGGCCTGACCGCGGTCGAAGGCGTCGCGGTGGCGCCAGTAGCGGTCGCGGAAGGTCACCTCGTCCTGGCCGATGAGCTCGGCCATCGCGGCCGTCGCGCCGGGCGGCTGCGAGGTGGAGATGACCTCGCCGTAGTCAAGCAGCATCCACGTGGTCACCAGGTTCTCCTCGCAACGGTCCTGCGCCGGTGGTCTCGGTGTCGGCCTCGATGCGGCGGATGAGCCCCCGCACGTCTCGCGCTCGGCGGGACCGGGGTGATCGAATGATCGCACGGGGCCGTTCCGGAACCCTTTCGTGTTCATTCGATCGTACTTCGTGTGCGATTGCAAGGTGTGGATCTCGGCCCGCACCGGCCGACGACCATCGGCGGGGGCGGCGGTCCGGCTTCCCCGCGCCTCAGGTGGTGGCGATCGTCAGGTCCGCGCGGGCACGGACGTCGTCGCGGGCGTGGAAAAGCTCCTCCTGGGCCGCCCAGCGGTCCCAGTGCGGAGCGTAGAGATCGCCGTCGCGCTCCAGCGCGCGGGCCTTGCGTATCTCGTCGGGCGCCTCCAGCCACAGCAGGCCGCTCAGGTACGGCGCGGCGGCGAGAGCGCCGGAGCCGGTGCCGTCGAGAACCAGGATCTCGGTGACCGGGACCTCGTGCCACTCGGCGTAGCCGCCGTCCGCCCAGTCGTAGCGCCGCCATCGCGCGGGCCGCTCCAGGCTCAGCGGCCGCAGCACCCACTCGACCAGCGCGCCGACCCCTCCCCGCAGGCCGTCCCATCCGGGATAGAGGTCGTCCATCCGTACGACGGGCGCGGCCAGCTCCGAGGCCACGGCGGTGGCGAGGGTGGACTTGCCCGATCCCGAACGCCCCTCGACCGCCAGGACGCGGGTACGGCCCGCTCGGGCGGGGCGGGTGCGCAACCAGCGCGAGATCCGCGGCACGTGGCCGTTCACATCGGAGTCACGGGAGGTGCCGCAGGCCGGTTCGCGCACGGTTTCGCGCACAGGGGGCGAGCGATGGGTGGGATCACGCGCTCCGGCGGGTGCGCCAGCGGGTCAGGATCTCACGGTCGGAGTCGCGCTCCTCGACGTCGCGGCGGCGCTGCTCGTCCTCGTCCTGAGCGAGGGGCAGCCAGTCGGGGTATTCGGGGTCGTCGCGGCCGATGTCACGGGTGCCGTCGACCTTGGTGCCGTTGTCCAGCGTGGTCGTCGCGGGGACGCGGAGGGTGCCCCCCGGCAGCATGGTCACGTTCATCGCGTGGCCTTCCCTTCGTCTCTCCTGACCGCTGTTCGCTCAGCATAGCTCCGGGGGTCGTGGCACGCCCACGGTCAGCCGATGCCGTACTGCCCGGACAGCCGGTGGTACACCTGCTCGGCCTCCGTCTCCTCGCCGATCAGGTGGAGCAGCCGGGTGGCCCTGCGGGTGAGCACGCAGGCGAAGGCCTCGGCGAACAGTTCGGTGACGTCGTCGCGGTAGGGCGGCCGAAGACGGTCACGGGTGCGGGCGTGCAGGCCGGTCCAGAAGGGCGAGTGCGAGGGAAGCCGGTCCATGTGGTCGGTGGCGTGGCCGATCTCGTGCCCGCACACCGACACCGAGGGCGAAGGCGCGCTCCCCACCCCGATCCGCCGCTGCCGGGGATCGTACACACCCGCGCTGCGCTCCCAGTGGCCCGCCTGCAGGGGCAGCGCGACACCGCGCAGCCACTCGAAGCCGGGAAGGTCGGGCACCGACCCGGGACCCACCACGATGCCGCCGCTCAGGTGGGTGGTCAGGCGGGTGGCGAGAGCCTGCGGCACGGCCGCCAGTGTGAGTATCGCGAGGAGCGTTTCCGCCGGTGGGAACGTGCCAGGCTCCCAGGTGCGGGTCAACCGCGCCTCCAGCGGGCCGACGTGCAACCAGCCGGGGCGTCCTCTGCTGTGATCGGCCAACGCAGCCGCTTCTCCTGGATCGGGGGGTGAGCCGCCACGGCTTGCGGCCGGGCCGATCCGGTCCACGGGCCGCGACGGTGATCATGTGAGACTACATCTCCCGCGCCGGGCTCGCATGGGTACGTCCGCCTTCGCGATGCCGAAGCCGGTGAGGATCACTCCCGCGCCGGGTTCGCGCGGGCAAGGCTCCATCGGGCCCGCCCGCACCTTCGCGGGGAGGGAGCTTGGCTCGGAAACCGCGGGCCGCTCGTACGGAGCGCCTACCGGTGCCGGTGTCCGACCAGGACGGCGTGGTGATCGGCGCCTTCCCCGTCGTCCGGGTCGGCGTGCACGGTGGCGGCACCCAGGTGGGGCAGGTGATGGATGAGCCGGTGCTCGGCTTCCACCGCCACGGTGTGCGCCTGGAGCAGCGACAGGTCTTCACCGACCACGATGTCGACCTCGGCGCGCAGTGTGTGGCCCACCCAGCGCAGCCGCACCGACCCCACTCGCCGCACGCCGCGGGTGGCGGCCAGGATCCGCTCCGCGTGATCGACCAGGGCCGGATCGACCGCGTCCATCAGCCGGTGGTAGATCGCGCGGGCCGCGTCCCTGAGGACGAAGCAGATGGCCACCGTGATCAGCAGGCCGACGATCGGGTCGACGATCGGGTAGCCCAGCGCGGAACCGCCCGCGCCGAGCAGCACGGCCAGCGAGGTGAGGGCGTCGCTGCGGGCGTGCAGTCCGTCGGCGACGAGCGCGGCCGATCCGATCTGGCGCCCGACCCTGATCCGGTAGCGGGCCACCCACTCGTTGCCCGCGAAGCCGATCACCGCCGCCGCGGCGACCCAGCCGAGAGCCCGCACCTCCTGGGGATCCGCCAGGCGCCGCGCTGCCTCGTACCCGGCGAGCGCGGCGGAGGCGGCGATGATCAGAACGATGACGATCCCGGCCAGGTCCTCGGCTCTGCCGTAGCCGTAGGTGAACCTGCGGCTGGCGGCCCGGCGCCCGAGGAAGAAGGCGATCGCGAGGGGGATCGCGGTGAGCGCGTCGGTGACGTTGTGCAGTGTGTCACCGAGGAGGGCGACCGAACCGGAGAAGGCCACGACCACCGCCTGGAGGACGGCGGTCACCATGAGCACGGCGAAGGAGACGGCCAGCACGCGCAACCCACGACTGCTGGACTCCAGGGCGGAGTCGGTCCTGCCCGCGCTGTCGTGGCTGTGCGGGGTGAGGGCGTGGCCGGCGCGTGAGAGCAGCCTTACGAACCGGCGACCGGCGGGGCCCTGCCGTTCGTGTCCGTGTTCATGGACGGATCCGTGTCCGTGTCCATGCTCGTGGCGCTGATCGTGCCCGTGCCCGTGTCCATGTCCGTGCGCGGGCTCGTGGCGCTGATCGTGCGGAGAGCCGGAGTCGGTGGACTCGCGGGGGGACGGAGAACCGGCGTCCTGCTGGTCGGACATGGCTACCTCGTTTGCGGCCGATGCGCTTTTCCCGGAGTATATGTAGTCATGTATGCACGCGACAATGAATCAGGTGACAAGTCGTCGCAGGAGCAACCCACCGGCGCTCAGGTGGAGACCGCCGTCGAAGCGTTCCGGATGCTCAGCGACGCCACCAGGCTGCGCCTGATGTGGCTGCTGTCGTCAGGGGAGTACGACGTCGGCTCGCTCGCGGAGGCGATCGGGGTCGCGCGCCCCTCGGTCTCCCAGCACCTGGCGAAACTCCGCCTCGCCGGACTGGTGCGCACCCGCAGGGACGGCCGCCGCGTGCTCTATCGGGCCCGCGACGCCCATGTCCGCGCGCTCATCGGTGAGGCTCTTTTCCACGCCGATCACGAGGTCTCCGGCATTCCGCGCCACGACTGACGCGCACCGGGCGGCGACGACTGGGCCGGCCGCCGATGTGATCGCGACTCCTCGTGGTGGCGGCCGGCCGATCCGCCAATTGACAGATTAATTTGTCTAATGGTTCCATGGGGTCGTGACGCCGACCGAGATGACACTCATGGACGAGCCCGACCGGCTGCGCGTGGCGCTCACCCCGATCCGCCGGCGGCTTCTCGCCCGCCTGCGCGAGCCCGCCTCCGCGGTCCAGCTCGCGATCGAGCTGGAGCTGCCGCGTCAGCGGGTCGGATACCACCTCAGGGTGCTGGAGGAGGCCGGGCTGATCGAGTTGGTGGAAGAGCGCCCACGGCGCGGTTTCGTCGAGCGCGTCATGAGGGTCACCGCGAACGCCTTCCTCGTCGATCCCGGCGTGCTCACCTCACCAAACGGAGCCGACGGAGCCGACGAAGCCGGTAAGGCGGACGGAACCAGCGGTGGCGAGGGGGATGACGACGGGGCTGCCGAGGGGTTCTGCCGGGTCGCCGACCAGTACGCCGCCGAGCATCTCGTCGAGGTGGCCGCCGACACCGTGCGCGACGTCACCCGCATGGCCGCCGCCGCCGACCGGAAGGGCGTCCGGCTGCTGACGTTCACCCTTGAGGCGCGGGTGCGCTTCGCCGAGCCCGGTGACGTGCACGACTTCACCGACGCGCTCGCCGACGCTCTCTCACAGGTGGCGGCACGCTTCGACACTCCCGGCGGGCGGCCCTACCGTCTCGTCGCCGGTGGACATCCGGCGCCCGGCCCGCGGGAAACCGGCGGGCACGACACCTCGGACACGCCGGAAAGAGACGGGTCCTCGGTCCCCGAGGCGCCGGAAACCGGCAGCTGACATCCCCTCCCCGGCCCATGGCCCGGGGTCCCCACGTTGGAGACATCCCATGACAGACGAGCCGTTCTCCCTTGAGGTCACCATCGCCGCACCCGTCGACGACGTGTGGAACGCGCTGCGCGACCCCAAGCTGATCCGACGCTGGCACGGTTGGCACTTCGAGGGTCTCGACGAGGAGATCGAGGTCATCTACCACCAGAACGTCGTGGAGTCGGCCGCCGAGCGCCGCATGGAGGTCCAGGGCGGCGACCTGTTCGAACTGGCCGACCTCGGCGGCCGTACGCACCTGCGGATGACCCGCGCTCCGCGAGGTGGCAACCCCGAGTGGGACGACTACTACGACGACATCAGTGAGGGCTGGATCACCTTCGTCCACCAGCTCGCGTTCGCCCTGGAACGGCACCCGGACGCCGACCGGCGCACGGTCTTCCTCTCCGGTGCGGCGGCCACACCGGTGCTGGAGGCCACCGGCCTCGCTGCGGTCGCCGGGCTGCCCCCGGCGAGCCCGTACGAGTTGCGGGCCCCCACCGGGGAGACGTTGCGCGGTCAGGTCCGGTTCCGTTCGGCCAACCAGCTCGGTCTCACCGTCGACGGCTGGGGCGACGGCCTGCTGGTCGCCGCGCAGAACCCGCCCTCGCCCGCCAATCCGGGCGGCGCCGCCATGATGGTGCTCACCACATACGGCCTCGACGACGGCGCGTTCGCCGATCTCGAATCCCGCTGGAACGCGTGGTGGGGACGGAACTTCCCCGAGGTGCCCGCGAACGACGGTGAGGCTCCCGCCGACGCGAAGCAGGAGCCTGACGTGTAACGGAGTCCTGATGGACGGAAGGTTCCAGCGGCGCCCTCCTTTATCTCAGCACGCGGAACCGCAGATGCGTGACGCGTGCCGACCCGGCCACAAAGGTCCTCTCCAGCTCGACGTGGTCACCGGCCAGACGGTCGAAGAGCCGGACGCCCGTCCCGAGCAGCACCGGTGCGAGCTGGAGCTGGATCTCGTCCACGAGTCCGGCTCTCACGAGCTGTTCGGCGATGTCCGCCCCGCCCATCACGAGGACGTTCTTCTTCCTCGCCGCCTCCCGAGCCCGCCGGATCGCGCTCTCGAGGCCGTCGGAGACGAAGGTGAAGGTCCCGCTCGTCATGGGCAGCTCCTTCCGATCCTCGTGGGTGAGCACGAAGGACGGCGCGGGGAACGGCGTGTCCTTCCACAGGCCCACGCCCACGTCGAAGGTCCGCCTGCCCAAGACCACCGCACCCGTCGAGGCGGACAGGTCCCGATGCACCCCGGCGTCCACCTCCCGGTCGGCGTCGTCGTTGAACAGCCATTCGTGGAGCCGTTCGCCGCCCTCACCCATGGGGCGCTCGACGCTGACGTCGGGGCCGGCGACGAAGCCGTCGATCGACATCGTGATGTTCAGCAGAACCATTCCCACGAGATTTCCCCTTTGTCGCCGGAACCCGTGTCGCCGGGCCCCCGTTGTCACGCCTTGGTCGTCAGGGCTCGGGGGTTGAAACCCTCGCAGATGGACGCGTGTCTCCCGTGGCGGGCGGGAGGTCATCGCTCTCCTGACGCGGGTCATGCCGTCGTGTCTCGTGTTTTTTCACCGGGATGTGCCTCGCCCGGTCGTACAGGGCGGGTGCGAGTGCGGTGAGCAGCACGCCGGCGGTGACGGCGAATCCCGCAGGGTAGCCCACCGGTCCTGCCAACAACCCGAACCCGACCGCGCCGACGCCGAGCCCGGCGTCGTAGGCGAGGTTCCAGGTCGCGCTCACCTGGCCGAAGGCGGATTCGGGGGCACGCTCGAACATCAGCGCCAGGGTCGCGTTCTGGGCCATGCCGTATCCCGCCCCGAAGAGCCCCATGCCGACGATCATCGCGACAGGGTTGTCCACCCAGAAGAGTCCGGCAGTGCCGAGAGCGGCGGCCAGGACGGCGGGGGCCAGCAGGCGGGCGGAACCGTGGCGGTCGCCGTACCGGCCCGCCGCCCAGCGCGCGAACGGCGTGGCACAGGACTGCACGAGCAGGGCCACCGCGACCAGATCGCGTGATCGCCCGGGTGCGGCCAGCGGGAGGAAGGTGAGCAGGACACCGGCCGCCGGTGTCACCAGGGCGAAGACGAGCGCGGGCCTGGCGATCCCGCCGTCGCGGAGGACGGCGGGCCCGCGCCGAGTTCGGCCGTTGCCCTCGTGCCCCTCCTCGTGCCGCTGGGGCCGCGCTCGACGGGAGGGCAGACCGGGAACGGCGGCCAGCGCGAGCAGTGACAGCGCCGCCCCTGCGGCGAAGACGGGCCCGTAGCCGACGTGCTCGCTCAGCCAGAGTCCCAGCGGCAGGCAGGCGATGGAGGGGACCCCGACGGCCACCCCGTACAGTCCCAGTCCCTCGCCGCGCCGATCGGCGGGAACCAGTTCGGCGATCAGGGCCGCACCGGCCACCACCACGAGCCCGAGCCCGGCACCCCGTGCCAGGCAGATCCCCAGCAGTGAGGGCATCGACGCCGACGCGGGCAACAGGAGGGCGGGTGCTCCGAGCAGGAACAGGCCCAGTCCCATGACCGTCCGGTAGCCGTGCGCACGCAGCAGCGTGGGCACCGCGAACTCCGTCAGCACGGTCCCCAGCATCATGGCGCCGGTCGACAGGCCCGCTCCCACACCGCCCGCGCCGGATGTGGCCGCGTACAGGGGGACGACGGGCGCCAGCAGGTAGAAGCCGCCGAGGGCACCGAGCGAGGCGGTCAGCAACAGGACCATCGGGCGGTTCAAGATGCCGGTGCCGCCCCGCGGCCTCTTTCCCGCGTCCTTCGATGTCTCCTCGCAGACCCTCTGGAGATCCCTGCCGCTCCTCCGGGTCTCCCCGTCGCTCCCCGCGGGCCCCATGCCGCCGGGAATCTCCGCGGAGGCGCCCTTCTGGTGATCCATGGGCCGACCCTAGAGCGGAACCGGCTCAGCGGTAAGGTCCGCTTTCATGTCGATCGAGTGGACCGGTTCGGGGCCCGAACTCCCGTTGCCTGTCGACAGGAACCGGCCGGAACCACTGCGTGTGCAGCTCGAACGCGCGCTGCGCGAGAGCATCCGCGCCGGCCGGCTGGCAGCAGGGGAGCGGCTCCCCTCCTCACGCGTCCTGGCCCGCGACCTCGGCGTCTCCCGAGGCCTGGTGACCGAGTGCTACGCGCAGCTACAGGCCGAGGGCTACCTCGTCACGCGTGGCGGCTCGGCCACCCGCGTGGCGGCCGAGGCCCGCCCGCCGGTGGCCGAGCCGCAGCCCGTGCCCGCTGCGCCGTCCTCCCTCTCCCCGCCGTCCGAGTCCACCGCGTTCACCGGGCCCGTTCGGATCGACTTCCGGCCCGGTGTGCCCGACCTGTCGAGCTTCCCCCGCGAGCGGTGGAGCCGGGCCCTGCGGCGCGCCTGCCGCGATGCGCCCGGTGACCTGCTCGGTTACGGCGATCCTTACGGTGACCCGGTGCTGCGCGATGTGCTCGCCGCCTACCTGCGGCGGGTCCGCGCCGCGGCCGCCGACCCGTCCCACACCGTCGTGTGCGCGGGGTACGCGCAGGGACTGCAACTCGTTCTGCGGGTGTTGGCGGGGGAGGGGGTGCGCGTCGTGGCCGTGGAGGATCCCGGTGACCCCGACTGCCGCGCCGTCGCCACGGCGCTGGGTTTCGACCTCGTCGCGGTGCCCGTCGACGAGCGCGGTATCGACGTCGGCGCGCTCGCGACCTCGGGTGCGCGCGCCGTGCTCCTCACCCCCGCACATCAGTCGCCCACCGGTGTCGTACTGGCTCCCGACCGGAGACAGGCGCTGATCGCCTGGGCCGTCGCCCGCGACGCGACGATCGTCGAGGACGACTACGACGCCGAGTTCCGCTACGACCGCGAACCGGTCGGTGCCCTGCAGGGACTCGCCCCCGACCGGGTGGCGCTCATCGGTTCGGTGAGCAAGTCGCTCGCCCCGGCTCTGCGTCTCGGATGGATCCTCTGCCCGCCTCGCCTGTCCGCCGACGTCGCGGACCAGAAGCGGTTCGCCGACCGGGGCTCGCCGGTCTTCGACCAGCTCGCGCTCGCCGATCTGTTGAGCTCAGGTCAATACGACCGCCACCTGCGCCATATGCGGCCACGTTACGCCGCCCGGCGCGCGGCCCTCGTCGAGGCGCTGGGACGGCACGCGCCCGAGGTCGAGCTGCGCGGGCTGGCCGCCGGTTTCCACGCGGTCGCCCAGTTGCCGCCGGGCGCGGACGAGCGTGCCGTGGTCGAGGCCGCCCGCCGCCGGTCCGTTGGGTTGTACGGGATGAGTGGTTATCTCCTCGGCCCTCCGGAAGGGCGGCCGTCTCCCGCGCGGCTCGTCCTCGGATTCGGCAACCTGACCTCGGACGCCGTCTCCGACGGCATCGCCACCGTCGCGGACCTGCTGCGGGGCTGTTGAGCCTCCGGAAGGTCCCGATGGCTCAACGGTGCCGGTGCCGTCTTCTCGCAGGACCCACCGCCCACGTCGGAACGGCGGCTTCGTCGCGAGGGCTCACGCCTCCTTGAGGATGGCGGCCACCGACTCGCGCAGCGGTGTGGTGGGGCGGCCGATGAGGGCGCTGAGCTCGCCCGGGGTGGGGGAGAGGGCTCCGCGGACGATGTCGAGGTCGATGTCGGCGTACATGGTCGCCGCCGGCTCGGGCAGGCCCGCGTCGATCAGTGCCTGGCGGTAGTCGGCGTGCGGCAGGTCCTGGTAGACGACCGGCCTGCCGGTGGCCGCCGACACCTCGGCGGCCAGTTCGGGCAGGCTCCACGCGGTGTCGCCGGAGAGTTCGTAGATCTTGTCGCCGTCCTCCTCGCGGGTGAGCACGGCGACGGCCGCGGCCGCGAAGTCGGCTCGGGCCGCGCCGGCGACGCGGCCCTCACCGGCGGCGCCGAAGATCACACCGTGCTCGACGCCCTGAAGGACGGACGCCGCGTAGACCTCGGTGTAGAAGCCGTTGCGCAGGAAGGTGAACGGGATCCCGGAGGCGCGGATGTGTTCCTCGGTGCCTCGGTGGTCGGCGGCCAGTGCGAGGGGCGTGGTGTCGGCGTGCAGCACGCTGGTGTAGACGATGCGGGCGACCTCGGCCGCTCTGGCGGCGTCCACCACGGCGCGGTGTTGTCCGAGTCGTCGTCCGACGGCGTCGCCGGAGATGAACAGGACCGTGTCGCCGGGCGCGAAGACTCCCTTGAGCGTCTCCGGCCGCTCGTAGTCGGCCTCCTTGATCTTGACGCCGCGCGCGGCCAGATCGGCCGCCTTGCCGGGATTCCGCACGGCGGCCACGACATGGTCGGCGGGCACGCTCTCCAGCAGTCCGTCCACCACCAGCCGGCCGAGCCGGCCGGTGGCACCGGTGACAACGATCATTTCACTTCTCCTCGCTCGAAGGGTTCGCCGCCAGGTTAGTACTAACTAATAGATAGCGCCAACTAAAAGTTAGTACTCTCTTTGGGGTGGCGTGGCGAGAAAGTAGGGTGGAAGGATGGACGACCGGGTCGCGATCCCGCAGGACGAGTTCAGTCAGCTCACCTTCGACGTCTTCATGCGCGGATGCGTCTCGCGCGAGACGATGGAGCACATCACCGGCCGCTGGGGCATCCTGGTCTTGGTCGCGCTCCACGAGGGGACCTATCGCTTCAACGCCCTGCGCCGCCGGGTCGACGGAGTGAGCGAGAAGATGCTCGCCCAGACCCTGCAGGCACTGGAGCGCGACGGCCTGGTCCACCGCGAGGCCGAGCCGACCATCCCCCCGAAGGTCGAGTACAGTCTCACGCCGCTCGGTGCCCAGGCGGCCACGCGCCTGCTCGACCTCATCGAATGGCTGGAGGGTGAGATGCCCGCGGTGATGGAGGCCCGTGCGCGTCACGACCAGGCCAGAGGCGATCACCGGACGACGTAGGCGGGCCACCCGTCGCGTCGTACGCGTCGGTCCGGCGGCCGGCGACCCTCATCGCGGAACGAGGCGGCGAGGAGGGCGAGGCCGGATCGGTGCGCGGCCGGAAGCGTGGATCAAGAAATGTCGCCGAGGGTCGATAGCGTGTCCGGCATGAGCGACAAGATCATTGATTTCCCCACCGACTGGGTCTCCGCGCACCTTCGCACCTATGTCGAGTCGAACGGCGCGGAGGGGCACCTCTACTACGGCAGGCCCACCCTGCTGCTCACCACCGTCGGGCGCAGGTCTGGGCTGAAGCGGCGCACCCCGCTCATCTACGGTCGCGACGGCGACGCCTACGTGGTCGTCGCCTCCAACGGCGGGGCCGACGAGCACCCGCTGTGGTACCACAACGTGGTGGCTCTGCCGCAGGTCGAGGTGCAGGTGCGGGCCGAGGTGTTCACCGCCGTCGCGCGGACCGCGACCGCGCGGGAGAAGGCCGCCCTGTGGGAGCAGATGGTGGGAATCCACGGTGAGTACGCCGACTACCGGCGCAAGACGGCTCGCGACATCCCGGTGGTGATTCTCACCCGTGCCTGAGGCTTGATCCGGTGTGCGTACCGCCGGGCGGCCTCGTCGGGGTGGTTGTCACGTGGAGTGCGCGGTGTGCGATCTCGACCGAGCCGGCAACGGGGCGAGCGGGCGTGCCGCTCGCCCCGGTGACACTCGCTGCGAAACCCGTGTGAAACGGTCAGTTGCTACGGCTCCGCTAGCCAGGAAGAGCAGTACGATCTACTGTAATTGACAGTAAACCGTGCGTAAGGAGTGGGACGTGGATCTTATCGTGCCGCCGACGGAACGGCTCTGGTGATGGCCGGTCAAGCAACCATCGGTGACCGCATCCGCGGATTGCGGTTGAGCAGGCACATGTCCCAGGCGCAGTTGGCCGGGCCAGACCTGTCTGACAGTTATGTTTCGCTCATCGAGTCAGGAAAACGGACCCCCACACCGGTCGTCACGCGCCTGCTCGCCGACCGACTCGGCTGCGGCATGGAGTTCCTCCTCCACGGGATCGAGCCGCACCAGCGCGTCGACACCGGGCTCGCCCTGCGTCAGGCCGAACTCGAACTGTGTCACGGGGACCCGGCCGCCGCGGCCGAGCTCTTCGCCGACACGGCCAAGGCGGCGAGTGACGACAGCGCCGTGCTCGCGGCGCAGGCGCGTTTCGGTCATGCTCGCGCGCTGGAGGCCCAGGGGGACACGGCGGGGGCGGTCGAGGTCTACGAGCGGCTTCGCCACGAGGCCGTGACGCATCCCGAGCGTCTCGCCGTCCTTCCCGTCGCCGTGGCGCTCTGCCGCTGCTACCACCGTGCCGGTGACACGATGCGTGCCCGGGATCTCGGGCTGGAGGCCCTGGCCCAGGCCGAGCGGTTCGGGCTCGACCGGGGCGAGCTCGCCCTCGACCTCGCCGCGGTGCTCGCCGAGACCGAGATCGACTTCGCGTACGTCGAGCGCGTGCTGGCGATCTCCCCGCTGCCCGACGCCGTTGACCGCGACTCGGAGGTTCTCAGCCTGTGGCGGGCCAGTACGGCCGCGGCGGAGGAGGAGGACTCGTCGCTCGCCGCGCGGCTCGCGGCGGAGGCCGTCGCCGCAGGCCGGCCCGCGCGGATGGCCATCCGCCACGTCCAGAGCGCGATGCGCTGGGCATGGATCGCCACCGTGCGTCCCGAGGACGCCGACCTCGACCGGGCGGGTGAGTTCGCCGCCTCGGCGGTCGAGATTCTCTCGCGCCTGTCGGCCGGGACGATCGAGCACGCCCGTGGCCTGGTCGTGCTCTCCCGCGTGCGGCTGCGCTCCGGGGACGTGGAGGCCGCCACCGGTCTGGCCGAGCAGGCTCTCGGCCTGCTCGCCGACGTGCGGGGGACGGTGCCGGCGATGGCACACGTGGTTTTGGCCGAACTGGCTCTGGCACGCTCCAAAAACGGGGGCCCGACACTGGTGAAGGCGCAGGAGCTGCTCACCGATCCGGACACCTCCGGGGCTCCCGTCGTCGACCGGGAGTCGGCCAGGCTCTGGCGTGAGATCGGTGACCTCTGGGGCCGGGCCGGGGCGGCCGAGGAGCAGATGAACGCCTATCGCAGGGCGCTCGAAACGGTGGGGATCGGTCCACGCACGGAAGCACCGTCCGGTTCGAAGTGGCGTGAGGTGGCGATCCCGGCGAGTCCGGCGATCCCCGCGCACCTCGGGGTGTCGCACGAGTCGAGAGCCGGGTGACGTTTTCGCCCTGACGCATTGACGCCGTGCCCCTCCGACCTCTTTGGGGTGGGCACGCGTCGATGACACATGGGCGGGTGCGCCTCGTTCGCCGCGATTTCCGGCGCGTTCACGAAATGGGCTGTGAGGGCTTTGTCATGCCCTGGGCGGCGGGCTCGAAGGTGAACCGCGGGGCGATGCGTAACGCCGTGCGGAAAAAGTGGATTTCACCCGGTTGCCGTATGCCGATCCCATGACGAAACGGGACGTCCGGCCGGGAACCCCGTACATCAGCGAGGAGATCCTCCCGGACCCCTTCGAGGGGCAGGACTTCGTGCTCGGGCCGGGAGTGCACCTGCACTGGTCGCTTCCGGACGCGCTGACCCGGCTCGTCCAGGAGGACGGGAAGACGCGGGTGCCCGCCGTGCCGAACCGGTGGCTGGTGACGCGCCGCAGGGACGAGGTGTTGGAACGTTCCTGGGTGGTCGAGAGCGACTACCCGGCCGCACCGGGCGACGCGAACGCGGCCGGGATCGCGTTCCCCATGACCGACGGCGGCGTTCCGTTCCGCAGGCTCGGCCGGGCCGTGCCCCTTGAGACGTGGCGGCCCGGCCTGCCGGGAGACAGGCTGCCGCAGGTGACGGCGATCGGACACGGCGATCCGGCCTTCGCGGCCTTCTACCCGGGTTGCCACAGCGTGTTCGGTTTCCACGACACCGACTTCGCCGGCTCCCGCCCGCCGAGCGGCACCCGGTACGAGGTCGCGGGCTGGTTCTCGGCCGCCGCGCAGGACACCCTCGCCGGCCTGACCACCGGTGCCGGATGGCGGGCCGCGCTGGCGGACGGGTTCGGCTGGGGTGTCCCCGACGGCAGCGCCCGCCCGGCGTCCACGGTGTGCTACGCGTCGCTGATCTTCAGACCGGACGGGCGGGCCGTCAGCCCGCTGCCGTACGACCAGGACGGTGGCGTGTTCGTCGGCACGAGCGCGACCGAGGCGCTCGCCGCCCACCTCGGTACGGTGCTCGACGGGGTCGCCCCCGACGAGGCCGAGAACCTGCTCGAAGCCCTCGGCACGAAAACCTGTGGCCAGGTGTCGTGCCGAGGCGGTTCACTGTCACGGCATGACGATCTTCGGCCCCGTGATCGACACCCGGCCTCTGTTCCCACGCGAACGTCGCGCGCTGCTCGACCTGCTCGGATCACTGGATCCGCAGGACTGGGAGCGGCCGACGGTCTGCCCGGGGTGGAATGTTCATGACGTCGTCGGACACGTCCTCAACGACTACCTGCGCCGGCTCTCGGGTGGTCGGGACGGGTACCGCGGCGCCGTTTTCGCCGACGATGAGACGTTGCCCGCCTACCTGGCACGTGTCAACGAGGAGTTCGTCCGGGCGTTTCGTCAATGCAGCCCGCAGGTGATGATCGAGCTGCTGGCCCACCTGGGCCCCGAGCTCGACGCCCTGTGGTCGGTCCGCGACCTGGACGCCCCCGCCGATCTGGACGTGTCCTGGGCCGCCACCGATCTGACCAGTCCCGCCTGGCTCGACATCGCCCGCGAATACACGGAGTTCTGGGTCCACCAGCAGCAGATACGCGATGCCGTCTTCCGCCCGGGCGCCGACGACCCGGATCTGCTGGGTCCCGTCATCGACACGTTCCTGCGCGCGCTGCCCCACACCCTGCGGGCCGAGACCCGCTCCGAGGGCACGGTCATGCGATTCGACGTCACCGGCTCGGCGGGCGGTGTCTGGTTTGTCGCACGACAGGCCGGTCGATGGCAGATGGCCGCCGACGACACGGTGGACGAACCCGTCGCGCACGTCACGATGGATCAGGATGTGCTCTGGCGTCTCGCCAGCCGGGGAGTCACCGTCGAGGAGGCGCGACGACGTTCGGACACGCACGGCGACCTCGGCCTCACCTCGGCCGCGACCACTCTCCTCGCGGTCGTCCGGTAACCCGCACGGCGGGTCCTTCGTCACCGAGACGCCGGAACGGCGTGGCACCCGGCCGGGGTGGAGCGTCCCGCGCGACCGGAGTGGTGGCGACGACCGAAGCGGTGACGATCCGCCCGATGCCGGTGACCTCGGCGTCGGGCGGAGATCCTGTCAATCCTGCCGGCGGGACTTCAGCCGCGCTGACAGGGCCGCCGCCTGGGTGCGGCGCTCCATGCTGAGCTTGGACAGCATGTTGGAGACGTAGTTCTTGACGGTCTTCTCGGCCAGGTGCATCCGCTCGCCGATCTGCCGGTTGGTCAGGCCCTCGCCGATGAGTTCCAGGATGTGCCGCTCCTGGTCCGTCAGCGCCTCCAGGGGGTCCTTGCGGGCGGCCTGCTCGCGCAGCCGCGCCAGCATGGCCGAGGTCGTCTGCGGGTCGAGCAGCGACTGGCCGCCCGCCACCGTACGCACGGCGCCCACCAGGTCCGAGCCGTGGATCTGCTTGAGCACGTAGCCGGACGCGCCCGCCATCACCGCGTTGAACAGGGCGTCGTCGTCGGCGAAGGAGGTGAGCATCAGACAGGCCAGATCCGGGACCCTGGAGCGGACCTCCCGGCACACGTCCACCCCGTTGCCGTCGGGCAGGCGTACGTCCAGGACGGCGACGTCGGGCCGCAGCGCCGGAATGCGAGCCACCGCCGATTCGGCGGTCCCCGCCTCGCCGATCACCTCGATGTCGCCCTCGGACTCCAGCAGCGCGGCCACGCCCCGCCGTACCACTTCGTGATCGTCGACCAGGAACACGCGAATCATGCCTCGGATGGTAGTCCTCTCACGACCTCGCCTGTAGGGACCTAGGTCCTCAGCGGGTCCTCAGCGGGTCCTCAGCGCCGCCGTACGATCTCGCGGGTCACCGGCCGGGCTCCCCGGGGAGCGGGATCTTTCCCTCGCCACCTGGGTTAGGTTAGGCTAACTTTAATCGCGTGCCTCCTCCCGTAAAGAGCGCGTACCTCGCCAAACGGCTCGCCGGTCTGTGTCTGCTGGGCGGCCTGTTGCTGCTCGCCGTGCTGGCCGGAATCGTGATCGGCGCCAAGCACATCCCGCCAGACCAGGCCCTGGCCGGAGTGTTCTCCCCGGACGGCTCGGAGAACGCGCTGATCATCCAGGAGTTGCGGCTGCCGCGCACCCTGCTCGGGGTCGCCGTCGGTGCGGCGCTCGGACTGGCGGGCGCGCTCATGCAGGCGCTGACCCGCAACCCGCTGGCCGAGCCGGGCCTGCTCGGCGTCAACGGCGGCGCGGCGGTGGCGGTCGTGACGGTGATCGGCCTCTTCCGGGTGGACGACGTCCTCGTCCACGTGTGGGCGGCGTTCCTCGGAGCCGCAGGAGCCGCGCTGCTCGTCTACCTGATCGGGGCGCGCGGCCGTTCCGGCGCCACACCCGCGCGGCTCGTCCTCGCGGGCGCCGGGATCAACGCGGTGTTCAGCTCGCTGACGGCGGGGATGATGCTGCTCAGCCCGCGCAGCTTCAACGGCTTCCGCTTCTGGCAGGTGGGCTCGCTGTCCGGGCGTGACCTCGCCCTCTTCGTGCGGATCGGCCCGTTCCTGCTGGCGGGAACGGTGCTGGCGCTTCTCCTGGCGCGCCCGCTCAACGCCCTCGCCCTGGGCGAGGACGCCGGGCGCGCACTGGGTGCCAGGCCGGGCAGGACCCGCGCGCTGGGGGCGCTCGCGATCGTGGTGCTGTGCGGTGCCGCCACGGCGGCGGTGGGCCCGATCGCGTTCGTCGGGCTGGCGGTGCCCTTCATGGTCAGGGCGCTGGTCGGCCCCGACCAGCGCTGGGTGCTGCCGTACTCACTGCTGCTGGCGCCGGTGCTGATGCTCGCCGCCGACGTCCTGGGGCGCGTGGTCGCGGCGCCCGGCGAACTGGAGACGGGCCTCGTCACCGCGTTCCTCGGCGCTCCCCTCCTGGCACTGATGGTCCGTCGCGGAAGGGTTCCGCAGCTGTGAGCACGAATCGTGTCCTGCGCGTCGGGACGATGTCCCTGCGATGGGAGCCGCGCGTCGTCGTGGTGTGTGCCGCGCTGGTGGCCCTCGCGCTGGGGACGGCGGTGGCGGTGGTCGGCAGCGGTGACTTTCCCGTCTCCGCCGCCGAGGTGGTGGGGGCGCTGACCGGCCGGGGGGAGCGGGCCACGGAGTTCATCGTGCTCACGTTGCGCCTGCCCAGGGCGCTCACCGGCCTGCTCGCCGGCGCGGCGCTCGGCCTGAGCGGGGCCGTCTTCCAGAGCATCACGCGCAACCCGCTGGGCAGCCCGGACATCATCGGGTTCACCACCGGGTCGGCGACCGGCGCGCTGCTGCAGATCCTGGTCATCGGCGGCGGCGCCTTCGCCGTCGCGGCCGGCTCCGTCCTCGGCGCGGTGCTGACCGCGCTCGCCGTCTACCTGGTCGCCTACCGGGGCGGGGTGCACGGTTATCGGCTGGTCCTGGTCGGGGTCGCCGCGGCCGCGATGCTCGAGGCGTTCAACGCCTATCTCGTCACCCGCGCCGAGTTGCGCGAGGCGTACGAGGCGGCGTTCTGGCTCACCGGCAGCCTGAACGGCAGGGGCTGGCAGCACGCGTGGCCACTCGCCCTGGCGATGGCCGTCCTCGTACCGGCCGCGCTGGCCTTCGGAGGCCGGCTGCGCATGGGCGAGCTCGGGGACGACGCGGCCCAGGCGCTCGGCGTGCCCGTCCAGCGGACGCGGGCCGCGCTCGTGGTGATCGGGGTGGGGCTGGTGGCGGTGGCGACCGCGGCGGTGGGGCCGGTCCCGTTCGTCGCGCTCGCCGCGCCTCAGCTGGCGCGCGGACTCACCCGCAAGCCCGGTACGCAGCTCGTACCGGCCGCGCTGATGGGCGCGACGCTGCTCGTGCTCAGCGACCTGGTGACGTTGCACCTGCCGGTCGCGGTGCCGGTCGGCGTGGTCACCGGGGTCCTCGGCGGCGTCTACCTGGTCTGGCTGCTCTCGACCGAGGGAGTGCGAGGACGGGCGTGAGCGGCCGGGTGTTTCGAGGTGACGGCGTGCTGAGGGCCGTGGCGCTCGGAGAGGCCGCGCGTCCTGGATCCGCGAGTCGTGATGAGACGCGCGTTGACGGCCGAACGCCTCTAAATTAGGTTAGCCTTACCTGACTTAAGGGGAGCTTCGTGCTGACCAGGGAAGAACTGCACCGTTCGCTGACGGACCTGCTCGGAGAGCGGGTGGAGGCACACGACAATCTCATCGAGCTGGGCATGGACTCGATCCAGCTGATGGGACTGACCGGCCGCCTGCGCCGCCTCGGAGTCGAGGTCGGCTTCGCCGAACTCGCGCGGCGGCCCACGCTGGCCGAGTGGTGGCAACTGCTCGCCGAGCGCGGCGCCATCGCGCCGCACCCGCTTCCGTCCCCGGACTCCGCTTCCGAGTCTGTTTCCGGGACCAAGGCCGGTTCTGCTTCGGATTCCGAGTCCGAGTCCGGCTCAGGCTTCGGTGTCGCCCTCGACGGCGTTCCCGCCCCTGCCGCGGAACGGGGAGACGCGGAACCGGACGGGCCGTTCCCTCTCGCGCTCATGCAGCACGCCTACTGGATCGGCCGGGACCCCGGCCAGTCGCTCGGCTCCGTCGCCGCGCACCTCTACGTGGAACTCGACGGCCGCGAGATCGACCCCGTCCGGTTGGAGGCGGCCGTCGTGGCGCTCGCCGAGCGGCATCCGATGCTGAGGGTCGCGATCTCCGACGAGGGAACCCAGCGCATCCTGCCGGAGCGGCCGGGCCCCGCCGTCACGGTGCACGACCTGCGCGCCGTGCCGGATCCCGCCGGGGAGCTGGAACGGCTGCGCGCCGAGATGTCCACCCAGCGGCTCCCCATCGAGACGGGCCGGGTCTTCGACGTGCGGCTGAGCCTGCTGCCTTCCGGCGCGACGCGGCTGCATCTGGACGTCGACATGGTCGCCGCCGACGCGATGAGCTACCGCACGCTGCTGGCCGACCTCGCGGCGCTGTACGAGGGCGAGAACCTGCCGCCGATCGGGTACGGCTACGCGCGCTATCTCGCCGCCGACCCGCGCGCCGAGGCACGCGACCGCGACCGGCGCTGGTGGGGTGAGCGGCTCGGCGAGCTGTCCGGGCCACCCGAGCTGCCGGTCGTGCCGCAACCGGGCGACCGCGTCGTCCGCAAGCACCACTGGCTGCCTCCCGAGGACAGGCGGCGGCTCATCGCCCGCGCCCACGGCGAGGGTGTCACCCCCGCGATGGCGCTCGCCGCCGTCTTCGCCGAGGTGATGGGCGCCTGGTCGGCGACCCCGCGCTTCCTGCTGAACCTGCCGCTGTTCCACCGCGAGCCGATCCACCCGGACGTGGACGCCGTGGTCGGCGACTTCACCGGCTCCATCCTGCTTGAGGCCGACCTGTCGAGGGAACTGCCGTTCACCGAGCGCGCCCGCGAGGTGCAGGCACTGATGCACACGGCCGGTGAGCACAGCGACTACTCCGGCCTGGAGGTGCTGCGGGACCTGTCGAGGTCGCGGGGCGAGCAGGTGCTCGCTCCGATCGTCTACACCAGCGCGCTCAACCTCGGCGAGCTGTTCGGCGACCGGGCGCGGCGCAGCTTCGGAGAGCCGGGGTGGATCATCTCCCAGGGGCCGCAGGTGCTCCTGGACGCCCAGGTCACCGAGGTCTCCGGCGGACTGCTGCTGAACTGGGACGTACGCGACCCCGCCTTCCCCGAAGGCGTCGCCGACGCGATGTTCGCCGCCTACACGGGGGCGATCACCCGCCTGGGCGCGCCGGACGCCGACTGGAGCGAGCCGCTGCGCATCGGAGCCTCGCCGCACCAGCTACGCCTGCGGCACGAGCTCAACGCCCAGCCACCGCCGCCCGCGCGGACGCTGCACGAGGAGTTCTTCGCGCGGGCGCGCCGCACCCCCGGCCTCCCCGCGCTGCACTGGGGTGGCGATGGCACGGGCGGCACTCGTGGCGCCGACGACGTCGGTGGCGATGGCGGCACGCTCACGTACGGTGAGCTGGCCGACCGTGCCCTGCACGTCGCCGCCCATCTCGTGGAGCGAGGGGTACGGCCGGGTGACCGGGTCTCGGTCGAGCTGCCCAAGGGGCCGGACCAGGCCGTGGCGGTGCTCGGCGTGCTGGCGGCCGGGGCCGCGTACGTGCCCGTCGGAACGGGGCAGCCCGCCGTCCGGCGGGAGAGGATCCTCAGGACGGCCGGGGTCGCGGTCTCGCTCACCTCGACCGTGACGCACCCCGCGCCGCTGGACGGGCCGGTGCCCGTCTCGCCCGACCAGGTCGGCTACGTGCTGTTCACCTCCGGCTCCACCGGGGAGCCCAAGGGCGTCGAGGTCTCGCACCGGGCCGCGATGAACACGATCGGCGATCTGGTCGAGCGGTTCTCGATCGGCGAGGCGGACGTGTCGCTCGCCGTGTCGGCCCTCGACTTCGACCTGTCGGTGTTCGACCTGTTCGCTCTGTGGTCGGCCGGCGGCGCCGTGGCGATCCCGCTGGAGGACGACCGTCGCGACGCCACCCGCTGGGCCGATCTGGTCGAACGGTGGTCGGTGACCGTGCTGAACTGCGTGCCGTCGGTGCTGGAGATGCTGCTGCGCACCGGCCCCGCGCCCAGCCTGCGGCTGGTGCTGCTCGGCGGCGACCGGGTCGGCACGCACCTGCCCGCGCTGCTGCGGGAACGCTCGCCGGGGGCACGGTTCGTCGCGCTCGGCGGTACGACGGAGACCGCCATCCACTCGACCGTGATCGAGGTCGACGGCGAGGTGCCCGCGGACTGGACGACGGTCCCGTACGGCGTCCCGTTGCGTGGGGTGGCCTGCCGGGTCGTCGACGAGGCCGGGCGCGACCGCCCCGACTGGGCGCAGGGCGAGCTGTGGATCGGCGGCGCGGGTGTCGCGGACGGCTACAGCGGCGACGCCGAGCGCACCGCCGACCGGTTCGTCGTCCACGAGGGCATCCGCTGGTACCGGACCGGGGACATGGCCCGCTACCGGCCCGACGGCACGCTGGAGTTCCTGGGACGGCGCGACCACCAGGTGAAGGTGCGCGGATTCCGGATCGAACTCGGCGAGGTCGAGACCGCGCTGGAGAGCCACCCCCGGGTGCGCCGCGCCGTCGCGCTCCTCGCCGACTCGCGCCTGGCCGCCGCGGTCGTGCTCGCCGGGGAGGCGGACCAGGAGGCGGAGCCGTGGAGGACGGGGCAGGAGAAGGCCGGGACGGAGGAGACGGGACGGGAAAGGGCGGGCCTGGAGAAGACCGGGCAGGGAAAGGCGGGACCCGAGGAGAACGCGACGCGGGAACTGCTCGCCCACGTGCGAAAACTGCTGCCCCCGCACATGGTTCCCGACCTCCTGGTGCCCCTGGCGGCGCTCCCGCTCACCGCGAACAACAAGGTGGACCGCAAGGCGCTCGCCGCCCTCGTCGCAGCGGCGGCAGGGGAGACGGGCACGCCCTACACGGCGCCGGGCACGGCGCTGGAGCGGGTGCTCGCCCGGGTCGTCGGCGAGGTGCTCGGCGTGCCGAGGGTCGGCGCGCACGACGACATCTTCGCGCTCGGCGGTGACTCGGTGCTGGCCACCACCGTCATCGCACGACTGCGCGAGGCACTCGACGCCTCCTCGCTCCCGCTGCGGGCGCTGTTCACCGAGCGGACCGTGTCGCGCGTCGCCCGCCGGTTCGTCGAGGTGGAGGAGGTCCCCGGCAGGCTGGAGGCGGTCGCCGAGATCTGGCTCATGGTCGAGGACATGTCCGAGGACGAGCTCACCGAGCGCCTGGGCGTGAGGGAGTCCGGTTGACGGTCCGCGCCCCCAGGCGGGATATGACCGCCTGGGGGCGCGGTAATCGGTGCCGGTCGCCCGGGACCGCGCCTCCGGTGCGACCATCCCCTCCGCTCGCGAGCGAAGGGGATGGTCGTCGCGGTCAGCGGACGGGGGAAAGCCTCAGCACCGCCTTGTTCCGGGAGAGCGAGACCACCCGTACGCCGATGCCGTTGACCGACCCCGTCGAACGGAGGCCGAGCACCGCCTGCGAGGTGACACCGGGGCCGGTGGCCCGTACCCGCACGAAATCCCGGCCGAAGGAGACGGACAGCCGGGTGACGCCGAATCGAGGGCTGACCCGGAACCGCACCGCCTTCGAGATGGTGAGCTTGCACCTTCCGTCGTAACACGCTCGGAGGTTCGGACCGGTGGCCTTCCCTCGCGCGACGGCGCCCGTCGCCGGGGCGGCGGCCGAAACCGCTGCGAGGGCGACCGTTGGCGTTTCCGCGGGGGGCGGGCCGGACTGCGCCGGTGCGGTGCCGCCGGTCAGGGCGACGAGCAGCAGGAGGGCGGCGGTCGTCTGAGCCATGTTCTTCCTCTCGTCGTTCCTGCGGTTTCCCTCAGAGGCCGGGCCGTGGTTCGTCGGGCGGGCGTCACCGGCGGTCCTGCGCCGGCACGGGACATGAGGGACTTGCTGTCGCTTCTCACGATCTGGCAAGAGCGGTCGTTTTTCCAGTCGTTTCTTCGCGATGCCTTTGCCTGGACGGTTCTCACCCCGGCCGGCGCGGCTCGGCGTCCCCGGACCGGGCCTTTCCCGGTTCGGTGTCCTGCGGGTCGGTCTTCAGGGTCGCGCCGCGCAGGCCGGTGAGCGTGAGGGCGAGGCCGAGGGCGAGGGCGGCGCTGGCCGCGCCGTACACGACGATCGCGGTGCCGGGTGCGAGGTAGCGGCCGAGGACGCCCGCGCCGAGCGCGCCGACGGCCTCGCCGCCGGTCTCCTGGGCGGCCCACAGGGCGTTCACCCGTCCGAGGTAACCGTCGGGGGTGTGCGCCTGGATGAGGCCGTAGCGCAGGATCTCCTCGACGGACGCGACGAGGCCGTACCCGAAGAGGATCGCGACGGCGAGCGCCGGATGGGTCGCCAGCCCGAGGCAGGCGAGCAGCGCGAAGCCGCAGACCGAGGCGACGAGCAGCGCCTTGCCCGGCGCGCGTGACCGTCCGGCCCAGCCGCTGGTGACCGAGCCGAGCACCGCGCCGCAGGCGGGCGCGGCGTAGAGCAGGCCGATCGTGGCCGGGCCGCCGCCCAGCCGCAGGGTGGCGAACGCGGGCATGAGCACCGGGATACCGCCCGCCACCATGAACAGCAGGCCGAGCAGCATGAGCGAGCCGACCACGCGGTGCGAGGCCACGAACCGCAGCCCCGAGCCGATCGCTCTGAGCGGGTTCTCCGTGACCTCGACGGCCGGCCTGAGCGCGGGCAACCTCGTCAGCAGGCCGAGGGTGGCGAGCGTTCCCACGGCCGCTGCCGCGTAGTTCCACCCGACGCCGAACGCCGACACGGTCAGGCCGCCGAGCGCGGGGGAGAGCATCGAACCGAGCCGTACGGTCAGCGCGTTGAGCGCGCCCGCCGCGACCAGCTTGTCGGGAGGGACGAGGGCGGGGGTCGCGGCGAGCAGCGCGGTGACGCTGACGCCGGTCGCGAGCCCGTCCCAGGCGGCGAGCACGTAGATCGCCGCCAATGAGGGGGAGGGCAGGAAGGCGTTCAGCGTCAGCAGCGCGAAGCCGATACCGGCGGCGGTGCGCGCGAGGAGCATCAACCGGCGCCGGTCGTGCCGGTCGGCGAGCACGCCGCCCCACAGGAATCCCGCGAGCAGCGCGAAGCCCTCGGCCGAGGAGACCGCGCCGACGTGCACGGTCGATCCGGTCATCGCGTAGACCTGCACGGGCACCCCGACCATCAGCATGCCGATCCCGAAGACCGACACGGTGCGCGCCACGAACACGTCGCGGAAGGCTCTGCTGGTCCGGAGCGGGCTGATGTCCATGGCCAGACGGCGCAGCATCTTCGGGGTTCTCCTCACCGAACACAGTGGATAAGGTGAGCCTAACCTTAGTTGACCTTAGGGAAAGAGGACAGACCAGTGCAGCGGGTCCTTATGAACGGAAAAATCCACCGTGCCACCGTGACCCAGGCGGATTTGCACTACGTGGGTTCCCTGACGATCGACGCCGACCTGATGGCCGCCGCCGACATCGTCGAAGGTGAGCAGGTCCATGTCGTCGACATCGACAACGGCGCCCGCCTGGTCACCTACGCGATCACCGGCGAGGCGGGCAGCGGGGTGATCGGCGTCAACGGCGCGGCGGCCCACCTGGTCCACCCCGGACACCTGGTCATCATCATCTCGTACGGGAACTTCGACGACGCGGAGGTGCGGGCGCACCGGCCCAAGGTCGTGCACGTGGACGGAGCCAACCGCGTCGTCGCGCTCGGCAGCGATCCGGCCGAGCCGGTCGCGGGCGCGGTGGCCCAGATCGCGGGGAGGTGACCCGTGGAGGGATTCACCCCCTGGCCACAGGAGGTCGCGGCGCGCTACTTGGCGGAGGGCTACTGGAGCGACCGGCTGCTCGGTGACGTGCTGAACGGGGGCGACCCCGAGCGGACCGCTCTCGTGGCCGGGGACGAGCGGCTCACCTACGCCGAGCTGGACCGCCGGGCCGAGCGCACCGCCGCGGGTTTCGCGCGGCTGGGTATCCGGCGCGGTGACCGCGTCGTGGTGCAGCTGCCCAACACCACCGCCTTCGTCGTCGTCTTCCTCGCCCTCGTCCGGATCGGCGCCGCCCCGGTGCTCGCCCTGCCCGCGCACCGCAGCAGCGAGATCGGCTACCTGTGCGAGCTGAGCGAGGCGAGGGCGTACGTCATCCCGGACGCGCACGGCGGATTCGACTACCGTGACCTGGCCCGCTCGCTGGCCGTGGAGCACGTCGTGGTGGACGGGGACGCCCAGGAGTTCCTCGCCCTCGCCGACCTCGACAGCGACCTCGACCGTGGCTCCGCCCGTGACTCCGACCGAGCTCCCGGTCGCGACACCGCCCCCGATCACGGCCTCGTCTCCGGACCCGTGTCGTACGAGCGGCCGGATCCGGCCGACGTGGGGGTGTTCCTGCTCTCCGGCGGCACCACCGGACTTCCGAAGCTGATCCCGCGCACCCACCGCGACTACGTCTACAACCTGGAGGCGAGCGCCGAGGTCTGCGGCTTCACCCGCGAGACCGTCTACCTCGTGGTGCTCCCGGTCGCGCACAACTTCGCGCTCGCCTGCCCCGGGGTGCTGGGGGTGTTCGCCAAGGGCGGCACCGTCGTCCTCGCTCCCTCCGGGTCACCCGACGAGGCGTTCCCCCTCATCGAGCGGGAGCGGGTGACGGTGTGCGCGGTGGTGCCGCCCATCGCGCTGCTCTGGCTTGAGGCGGCATCCTGGTCGCGGGAGGACCTGTCGTCGCTCCGGCTGCTGCAGGTGGGCGGGGCCAAATTCGCCGCCGAGCGGGCCGAGCGGGTTCCCGGCGTGCTGGGTTGCGCGGTGCAGCAGGTGTTCGGAATGGCCGAGGGGTTGCTCAACTACACCCGGCTGGACGATCCCCGCGAGCTGGTCGACACCACGCAGGGCAGGCCGCTGTCCCCGGCCGACGAGATCCTCGTGGTCGACTCCGACGGTGCGGAGGTCGCCCCCGGCGAGGTCGGGGAGCTGCTCACCCGCGGTCCGTACACCCTGCGCGGCTACTACCGCGCACCGGAGCACAACGCGCGCTCCTTCACCGCCGACGGCTTCTACCGGACCGGAGACCTGGTGCGGGTGCTCCCCTCGGGACACCTCGTCGTGGAGGGCCGCGACAAGGACCAGATCAACCGGGGCGGTGACAAGATCTCGGCAGAGGAGCTGGAGAACCACCTGCTCGCCCATCCGGCGGTGCACGACGTCGCGGTGGTCGGCATCCCGGACCCGGTGATGGGGGAGCGGACCTGTGCCTTCCTGATCGTGCGGGACCAGGCGCCGACCCTCAGGGAGATCAAGCGGTTCCTCAGGGAGCGCGGTGTGGCCGGATACAAGTGGCCCGACCGCGTCGAGCCGGTCGAGGCGTTCCCCCGCACTCCGGTCGGCAAGATCAGCAAGAAGGAGCTCGCCGCGAGCCTGCGCTGAGCTCCTCTCTCACATCGCCTTCCTCCGCTACGCCCGGTTCCGGCGTGCGGCCGGCTGATCGCCACCGGTGGCATCGAAGGGGCCTCGGGGGCCAACTTGCCAACCGCAAACGTGAGGGCGGCCGGGGAGGCCGCCCTCACACCTTCAACGCCTTGGCCTACAAGCGGCGCCACCTGGTCGAACGATGTTTCGGAAAACTCAAGCGCATTGGGAACTTGCCTTGAATTCAGCGCCGACTTCCGAAGCTGATACGGCTTTTGAACACGAGTGACGGTCCCTTTTTCCGTACCGAGCACCCAAGAGCGGCACGATATCGGCGGAATGTCGGCCAGGATCGGGACCGCCGTTTTCCCCCGCTGGTCGCGAATGGTTAAACCAGGTTTGGGATCGTATCTATGATGAAGCGGTGACGTGGGTCCAGTTGGAGGCGAATGCTCCGGTTGGGTAGGTGCGGAGTGTCACGTGGTTGTTGCCGCTGTCGATGGTGCCGATTCCGCCGGATCCGTTGGCGGAGTTGTACCACAGGATTCGGTTTCCCACAGCGGTGACGTGGGTCCAGTTCGTGGCGAATGCTCCGGTCGGGTAGGTGCGGAGTGTCACGTGGTTGTTGCCGCTGTCGATGGTGCCGATTCCGCCGGATCCGTTGGCCGAGTTGTACCACAGGATTCGGCCCCCCGCTGCGACGACGTGGGTCCAGTTGGAGGCGAATGCTCCGGTCGGGTAGGTGCGGAGCGTCACATGGTTGTTGGTGGTGTCGATGGTGCCGATTCCACCGGATCCGTTGGCGGAGTTGTACCACAGAATCGGGTCCGTTGACTGGCCGCCGGCATCATTTGTGATAACCGCACCGACCGGTGAGGCGGTTCCCATAAAGGCGAGGGCGGCGAGCACAGCAAGTGTGATCGCTAGAACGCGTTTCCGTGTGCGTGGCATTTCTGATCCTTCCCGCGAATGAGACTGGTCGTAGGTACGCACAAGGGTGGTGTGGATTCGTGACCGTATGAGATTGACGGCCGAACACTTGGCGAAGGGCATCGAGTAGTGGGTCGGCGGAAGTAAAGGTGGCGATCCTGGTGGGTGCGGCGATTCAGGTGATCGGTCCGGCACCCGCCACCGATGCCGGTGGCGGCACCCCCGTCGCCGGAGGCGACACCTTCGGCATCATCGGTGCTGGGCTGGAGGCCGAGGCGTTCGGGTGGGCGTCGGCTTCCACGGGTTGCGGGGTGTCGCAGTCACTCCTTCCTTACTCGCTGGGCGTTGTGGTGCTGGTCGGCTGGGTGCCGGGAGCGCGCGTAGGCGCCGCCGGCAGGTTGAAAACGCTTTCTTCCAGGGCCAGGTCGCGCTGATCTTTAAGATCCCGCGGCGGGCGTGGGAGACCAGCCGGGCAGCGGTGGTTCATCGCTTACATCGGGTATTGCCGCGCGTATTTCTCACTGTCACGCACTGGGTGGTCCGGCATACGAGTAGTGCCCTACTCGAAGTCTGCGGAAGAACGTGGCAGAGACGTCGGTTTCTGCACAGCAGGGTGGTGTCACCGGATCGCACTTTCCGGCCATGATGCGGTTATCTAACGTTGATCGTATGAAGCAGAGCTGGTCATTCGTAGGGCGGAGGGAGGAGTTGCGGCTCCTCGATGAAGCGACGCGGGGAGCCGGCGACCAGCGCGGCGTGATGCTCGCGGGAGCGGCTGGGGTGGGTAAGACCTGGCTGGCTCGGCAGGCGGTCGCGCTGGCCGGAGAACGCGGCGCCTTCACCCGCTGGGTCGTGGGAACGGAGACGGGACGAGGTCTTCCGCTGGGGGCGTTCGCGGCCTTGCTGGGCCCGATGAGCGGCGATCCGACGTCCGTGCTGGGGGAGGCGAGCCGGAGACTCGTCGCCGGCGCTGGTCGAGCCGAGGTCGTACTCGGGATTGACGACGCCCACCTTCTCGATGAGGTCTCGGCGTTGCTGGTACATCAGCTTGTCGTGCACGACATGGCGACCGTGGTGGCCACCGTGCGTTCCGGCGAGGTCGCACCCGCCGCGGTGACCGGCCTGTGGAAGGACGGACATCTGAACCGGCTTGAGGTGCGGCCGTTCTCACAGCCGCAGATCGGTGCGCTGCTGGAGGTGGTTCTCGGTGGACTGGTGGAAGACGCGAGTGTCGGCCGGATTTGGGCGATCACCCAGGGCAATGCGCTGTACCTGCGGCAGCTCGTCGACGGGGAGATCGAGGCTCGTCGGCTGTATCGGATCAGAGGCGTGTGGCGGTGGTCCAGAGAGTCACCGATGTCACAGGGGTTGGCCGAGCTGGTGGCGATCCGGATGGGAGATCTGCCGGAGCGCATGGGCGTGGTGGCGGACCTGCTCGCCCTTGAGGAGCCGCTGGGGGGCGGCCTGCTCGGCAGGCTCACCGATCCGATGGCCGTCGAACAGGCTGAGGCCGCGGGCCTGATCTTCGTCGAGCAGAGCGGCCGTCGGCTCCAGGCACGACTGACCCACCCTCTCTACGGGGAGGCGCGGCGGGCGGGCATGGGGCTGCTGCGAGCGCGTCGGCTCCGCGGCCGAATCAGCCAGGCGCTGGAGGGAACCGGGGCACGTCGGGGCGACGACACGCTGCGGCGTGCCGTTCTCGCGATGGATTCGGACCTCGTTCCGGACTGGCGCCTGCTCACCGAGGCGGCCGGGTGCGCCGCCCGGTTGTGTGAGCTTTCTTTGGCGATACGACTTGGACGTGCGGCGCAGGCCGCCGGCGGCGGGTTCGAAGCCCAATCGATCGTTGCGGCCGCGGTCACCGGTTTGGGTGGCTCCCCGAATACGGAGACGGCCGCGCTCCTCGCGACGGCCAGAACGGACGCGGAAGTGGTCAGGGTCACGATGACGCAGGTGATCGCTCTGGCGTGGATGGAGCTGAGGCCAAGGGACGCGGAGATGCTTCTCGAGGCGGCCGAGTCGTGGGTCGTGGACGACGACGGCCGGATGCAGCTGATGGCGATGCGATCGATGCTTGAGGGACAGCTCGCACGACCGGCGCAGGCGATCGAGTCGGCGACCACGGCGTTGGCGTCATCGAAACTACCGGCCGGGTCGATAATCCTCGCCTGCTGCGGATACACCACAGGTCTGGCCACGACAGGCCGCGCCGACGAGATGGGGCCGGTGGTCACACGCGGCCTGGAGGCGGCGAGTCGCTCGACGGAACTCTCCTACATACGTTTCCCGATGATCGGGATTCAGGTTACCGGGCTCCGGCTGGCGGGGTATCTCCAGGAGGCTGTCGAGGTCGTACGCGAATGCCGGGAATCGATGGTGGGCTTCGACCTTCCCACCGTGATCAGCAGCGTGCTGATGGGAGATGTCATCCTGGCGCAGGGGCGACCGGTCAGCGCTCTGCGATGGCTGCGCGATGCCCACGCCGGCCTCGAGCTCTTTGATCATGCCGGCGGTTTCGAGTACGCCTGCCTGATTCCCCTGAGTCGTGCGCTGGTCCTCACCGGCGACCTGGCCGCCGCCGACGAGGTGTTGGCGGAGTTATCTGCCAAAGAGCATCCCACGCTGCTGTTTCTCCGGCCTGACATGCTGTTGGCTCAGGCGTGGATGGCCGCCGCACAAGGCGTTTCCAGTGGCGCGATCGCGTTCGCGCACAAGGCGGCTTCGGTCGCGGTCGCGGCCGGGCAGCTCGCTCACGAGGTGCAGGCGCTGCACACCGCGCTCTGCTTCGGCGACCGGTCCGTCGTCGAACGGCTCGCCGTCCTGGCCACCCGGGTGGATGGACCTCGAGCCCAGGCCGCTGCAGCGCACGCTGCCGCACTGGCCGCCGACAGCGGTGACGCGCTGCGAGCGGTGTCTGTGGAGTTGGAGCGGATGGGGGACCTGCTGGCCGCTGCCGACGCGGCCGCGCAGGCGGTGACCGCATACACCCGTGCGGGTCGGCGCGGCGCCGCTCAGGGCGCCGTCGCTCGCGTCCGTCAGCTGACCGAACGCTGTGAGGGCGTTCGTACTCTCGCGACAATCGCCGCCATCCAACCGTTGCCCCTGACGGACCGCGAACGCGAGGTCGCTACCCTGGCCGCACGGGGGATGTCCAACCGGGACATCGCCGATCGGCTGTTTATCTCGATACGTACCGTCGAGGGGCACCTGTACAGGGTGAACGCGAGACTTGGCACCACCAGTCGAGCCGAGCTCGCCGCCATACTCGGCGCCGGAGAACAACAGGCTAGAAGCGGACATTAAGGGATGACGGCGTACGTCAGATGATCGCCGCCCCGGCATGTGTGTTCATCCCCCGCTGGTGGGCCACTCTGCCCAGCGCGGCATGGGGCGGTGGGAGCCGCATGACGGGTCCGCCGGCGGAGCGACGTCTCCTCAGGTGCGCGGGACCACGTACGGGGCGATGCTGGAGAGCTTCTCGCAGGTCTCCTCGTACTCCCGTTCCGGCGTCGAACCGGACACGATGCCGGCGCCGGCCCGCAGCCAGGCCCGGCCGTTCTCGCTGTAGACGGCGCGCAGCACCAGGGCGGCGTCCATCGCCCCGTCGTGTGAGACGGCGAGGACGGCTCCGGCGTAGAGCCCTCGGGGCTCCTCAAGTCTGGCGATCGCGTCGACGGCCGCCGGCTTGGGGATGCCGGAGGCGGTCACGCCGGGAAACAGCGCGTCGAGCGCGTCCCAGCCGGTGCGGCCGGGCGCCAGCTCACCGCTGACACTTGATCCCAGGTGCTGCACGCTGCCGCGTTCCTTCACCGCCATGAAGCCGGTGACCCGGACCGTGCCGGGCACGCACACCCGGTACAGCTCGTCCTGCGACGCGCGTACGGACACCGCGTGCTCGAAGATCTCCTTGGGATCGTTCTCCAGCTCGCGGCGGGTCCGTGAGTCCACGTTCTCACCCTGGCCGAAGGCGCGCGTGCCGGCGAGCGGCTGGGTCGTCACCGTGCCGTGACTGTCGACGCCCGCCAGCACCTCGGGACTGAACCCGGCGGCCTGGAAGCCTTCCAGGTCGAGGAGGAACGAGCGGGCCGGGGTGTTGGCGGCACGGCCGCACGCGTACGTCGCGACGACGTCGACGGGGAACGGGATCGGCAGCCGCCGGGAGACGATGACCTTCTCGTAGAGCCCGGCGTCGATCTCGGAGATCGCCTGGGCGACCCGCGACCTGTAGAGGTCGCCGCCGGTGCGCACGTCGACCGGCGACGGCGACGACGGCGATCCGGGGACGACCTGGCCGGACAGCAGCTCGGCGACCCGCTCGGCCTCCTCGGCGTCCGCGCTCACCACCAGCGCGCGCCCCGCCTCGACACGCACCTCGGTACGTGGCACGACCAGGTGGGCGAGCCTGCCCGCCGGGGCGAGCGCGGCGAACTCGAACGCGATCCAGCCGTAGGCGTTCCACACCGGCCACGGGGCGGTCCGCAGCGCCGCCTCCAGCGCCGCGGCCGGTCGCCCCGACCACGGCTCGTCGAACCGGTCCACCGGGTCGAGCGGGTCAAGCGCGTGCAACGGATCCAGCGGGTCCAGAGGGTCCGACGCGGGCGCGGGGCCGGCGGAGGTCGGGGAGGGGACGTCCAGCCAGCGGCTGCGGACGACTCCGGGTTCGAGGATCACCTCACCCGCCACCCCGCCCGCGAAGGTCCACAGGCCCGGCCGCTCGTACACGACGTAGTCGTCGAACAGCCCGGACCGGGCCAGGTGGGTGACCAGGCGCAACGGGTCGGCCGCGCTCTCGACGACTATCTCCGTGCGCGTCTGATCCGTACGGACACCAGAGGACAAGGAACCCACCCCTTTATGAAACCGGACAACTTCCAGCAATTTAGGTAAGGCTAACCTTGTGTGGATTTAAGAGGCAAGGCTAACCTAAGTTCCGATGCGGGACAGAGTGCCCGACCCCGGCCACTAAGGACGTTGAGCGTGCGGGAACAGCGGCAGGACGTCGCGCAGCGGCGCGAACTGATGCGGCGGATGATGACCGAGGCGGGGCTCGGATCCGGCAGGGACCGGATCACCCCACGCGCCTGTGACGGCCCCGCCCCGCTGTCGTACGCGCAGCAGAGCATGTGGCTGCACCACCGGACGTTCCCCTCCAGCCCCGCCTACAACGTCTGCCTGCTGGTACGCATGTCGGGCGCGCTCGACCCCGAGGCGCTCCGCGAGGCGCTGCGCGCGCTCCTGCGCAGGCACGCCGTGCTGCGCACCGTCTACGACGAGAACGACGACGGGACGCCGGTGCAGTACGTCCTCGCCGACGACTCCTTCGACCTGCCGGTGCGTGACCATGCCACCGATGCCACCGATGCCACCGATGCCACCGACGACGCCGAGGCGTACGCCGAGCGGCTCGCGGCGCTCCCCTTCGACCTGCGCGCCGAGCGGCCGATCCGGCTGGAACTGCTCAGGCTCGGCGTCGACGACCACGCCCTGGTCCTGGTCGTGCACCACATCGCCTGGGACGGCATGACCTGGGGTTCGCTCTCACGGGACCTGTCGGCCCTGTACCGCGCAGCCGTCTCCGGTGAGCCGGACGGCCTGCCCACGCTCACCGTCCACTATCCCGACTACGCCGACTGGGAGCAGAGGCGCCCGTACCCGGCCGAGGAGATGGACTACTGGCGGCGGCGCCTCGACCCGCCGCCCGCGCCCCTGGACCTGCCCGCCGACCGCCCGCGCGGCGCGACCGCCTCCGAGCGCGGCGGACGCAGGGCCCGCCGCTTCGACGACACCGTCACCGACGGCATGCGGAAACTGGCCGCCGGGGAGAACCTCACCCCGTACATGGTGATGCTCGCCGCCCACGCCGTGCTCCTGCACCGCTACACCGGCGCGACCGACATCGCGATCGGTTCGGCGGTGATGAACCGCGAGCACACCGAGATCGAGCGGCTGGCCGGGAACTTCGGCAACACCCTCGTGCTGCGCACCGACCTGTCCGGCGCGCCCACCTTCCGCGAGGTCCTGCGCCGGGTCCGCGACACCTGCACCGAGGGGTTCGCGCACCGGACACTGCCCTACGACACGATCGTGCGGGAGCTGCGGCCCGCCCGCAGGCGCGGCGGCTCGCCGTTCTTCGACACCATGCTGCTCTTTCTCGCCCAGGAGATCGGCGACCTGGACCTACCGGGCGTCACCACGAGCTGGACGCACATCCACAACGGCACCACCCACTTCGACCTGTCGCTGGAGGCATTCGTCAGGCCCCGGGGGATGACCGTCGAGGCCACCTTCCGTCGCGAGCTGTTCGACGACGAGCGCATCGACGCGCTCCTCGGCCATCTGGAGACGCTGCTCGGCGACGCGGTGAGCCGCCCGGACCGGCGGATCGCCGACCTGAGGCTGCTCGGTGCGGCCGAGGCGGCCCTGCTGGAGGAGTGGAACGACACCGCGCGGCCCGTCGAGGACACGACGGTGACCTCCCTGTTCGAGGAGCAGGCCGCCCGCACTCCCGGCGCGGTCGCCGTCGAGGGCGCCGTCGAGGGCACTGGCGGGGCCACGCTCACCTACGCCGAGCTGGACCTGCGGGCCTCGGCCCTCGCCCGGGTGCTGCGCGAGCGCGGCGCGGGACCCGGCCGGGTCGTCGCCCTGGCCCTGCCCCGCACCCCCGACCTGGTGGTCGCGCTGCTCGCCGTGCTGAAGTCCGGCGCCGCCTACCTGCCGCTGGACCTGGACCACCCGGCCGACCGGATCGCCTACATGATCCGGGACGCCGCCCCGCTCTGCGCGATCGCGACCCCGGAGACGGCCGCCCTCATCCCGCGGGGAACCGAGACGCTGACACCCCAGACGCTGACAACCGAGCCCTCGCACCAGGACGGTGCGCTCCGCCCCGCCCATGTCCCCCCGGTGCTCGCCGCCCCCCGCGCCGAGACGCCGACGCCGGACGACACGTTCCCCGGCGCGCACCCCGGGCCGACCGCAGGCCAGGAGTCGTATCCGGTCCGAGGCGGCGACCTGGCGTACGTCATCTACACCTCGGGTTCGACCGGCCGGCCCAAGGGCGTGGCCGTCCCGCACACCGCGCTCACCGCGTTCCTGCTCACCATGAGGGAGCGTCTCGCCCTGGACGCCGCCGACCGGCTGGTCGCGGTGACCACGATCGCGTTCGACATCGCCGCGCTGGAACTGTACGTGCCGCTGATCAGCGGCGCGACCGTCGTGCTCGCCGGGCGCGAGAGCGTACGCGACCCGGCGGCGCTGGGCGCGCTGCTCACCGGGGCGACGATCGTCCAGGGCACCCCGTCACTGCTGGGCTCGCTGGACCCGGCCGCGCTGCGCGGGCTGCGGGTGCTCGTCGGCGGTGAGGCCCTTCCGGCGGCGCTCGCCGGCACCCTCCACGCGGTGGCGGCGTCGGCCGTCAACGTGTACGGGCCGACCGAGGCGACGATCTGGGCGACCTCCGCCGAGCTTCCGTCCTCGGGGATCGGCAGGCCGTTCCCCAACACCCGCGCCTACGTCCTGGACGCCGCGCTGCGCCCCGCCCCGATCGGTGTCCCCGGCGAGCTCTACCTCGCCGGGACGCAGCTGGCGCGCGGCTACGCGGGCAGGCCGGGCCTCACCGCGGAACGCTTCGTCGCCGACCCCTTCGGCCCGCCGGGCGAGCGCATGTACCGCACCGGCGACCTGGCACGCCGGTGCCGCGACGGATCGCTGGAATACCTGGGACGCACCGACGACCAGGTGAAGATCCGCGGGTTCCGCATCGAGCCCGCCGAGGTGCAGGCCGTGCTCGCCGCCCACCCCGGCGTCGTCCAGGCCGCCGTCGTGGTCCGCGAGGACGCGCCCGGCGAGAAGCGGCTCGTCGCGTACGTGGTGCCGGACGGAGACCTCGACGAGGCGGACCTTCGGGCGACGGCGGCCGAGACGCTGCCCGAGTACATGCTTCCCTCGGCGATCGTCCGGCTTGAGGCACTGCCTCGTACCGTCAACGGCAAGCTCGACCGGGCCGCGCTGCCCGCGCCCGAGGCACGGGTGTCGAGCCGAGGTCCGCGCGACGACCGAGAGACGGCGCTGTGCGCGGTCTTCGCCGAGACCCTCGGCCTAAACGCCGTGGGCATCGACGACGACTTCTTCGCCCTGGGCGGCCACTCCCTGCTGGCCACCCGCCTCGCCGGGCGGGTGCGCGCCGCGCTCGACGCCGAGCTCACCGTCGCCGACGTCTTCGAGGCGCCCACGGTCGCCACGCTCGCGCCCAGGCTGGTACGGGGCACCCGGCCGAGGGTCCGCGACGTGAGCAGGCCCGAGATCGTGCCCGCCTCTCCCGCCCAGCGCGGCTTCTGGTTCGAGGAACGCCTGCGCGGCCCCTCGGCCGCCGACGCGCTGCCGCTGGGCCTGCGCCTGTACGGGCCGGTCGACGTCGACGCGCTGCGCGCCGCGTTCGCCGACGTCGTCACCCGGCACGAGGCACTGCGCACCCTGCTGGAGGAGGGCCCCGACGGGCTGCCGGTCCAGCGCGTCCTCGACACCTTCGAGGTCGCCTTCGACGTGGTGGACGTGCGCGGCCGGCCGGAGGAACGGGTGCGCGCGGCCGAGACGAGGGCCGCCTCGCACGTCTTCGACCTCGGGACCGACCTGCCCATCCGGGCCACCCTGCTGCGGGTCCGTGCCGAGGAGTCGGTGCTGGTGATACTCCAGCACCACGCCGCCGCCGACGAGTGGTCGTTCACCCCGCTGCTCGCCGACCTGTCACGCGCCTACACCGCCCGCAGGACGGGCACCGCGCCCGACTGGGCGCCGCTGCCCGTGCGGTACGCCGACTACGCCGTCTGGCGGAACGAGTCCCCGGCTCCCGCGGACCGGCTCGACTTCTGGGAACGGACACTGCGCGGGCTGCCCGAGGAGAGCACGCCACCGGCCGACCGGCCCCGCCCCGCCGAGGCGAGCCACCGGGGCGGGCTGGTACCGTTCCGGCTGCCGTCGGCCGGGGCGCGACGGCTCGCCCTGGAGACCGGCACCAGCGTCTTCATGGTCCTGCACGCCGCCGTCGCCGCGCTCCTGCACCGGGCCGGAGCGGGCGACGACGTGGCGCTCGGCTCGCCCGTCGCGGGCCGTACCGACGCGGACCTCGCGGACCTGGTCGGCGTGTTCGTCAACCTCGTCGTGCTGCGCACCGACCTGACCGGCGACCCCACCTTCACCGAACTCCTGGAGCGGGTCCGCCGCACCGACCTGGCCGCGTTCTCCAACGCGGACGTGCCGTTCGAGCAGGTGGTGGAGCGGCTCGCCCCCGAACGCTCGCTCGCCCGCAGCCCGCTGTTCCAGGTGATGATCGTCCATCAGCGGCTGGAGGACGTGCGGCTGCGGCTGCCCGGCGTACGCGCGGAACCGTTCCTTCCCGAGACCGGCGGCGTCAAGTTCGACCTGGACGTCTACTTCGCCGAGGGCGAGGAACTGATCGAGGGGTTCGTCGCCTACGCCACGGACCTCTTCGACACCGAGACCGTCACCGGCATGATCGCCGACCTCGGCGAGCTGCTCGACCAGGTCACCGAGGACCCGGCGCGGCGCCTGTCGTCGCTCCGCGCCCCGCTCGGGCCGCTCGCGGGACCCGGCCCCGTGGACGGGTTCGCCCCGCTCACCGTCGCCCAGCGGATCGAGGCGCAGGTGGCGCGCACCCCGCACGCCACGGCCGTCGTCTGCGGTGACGTCCGCGGTGACGTCTGTGGCGACGGCGGGATCACGCTCAGCTACGCCGAGCTCGACGAGCGCGCCGAGGCCCTCGCCGACCGGCTCGCCGCGGCGGGGGCGGGTCCCGAGGAGATCGTCGCGATCGCGCTGCCCCGCTCGGCCGAGTTCGTCGTCGCCCTGCTCGCCGTGCTCAAGACCGGCGCGGCCTACCTGCCGATCGACACGACCTACCCGCGCTCCAGGATCGACCTGATGCTCGACACCGCCGGGCCCCTGCTCGTCCTCGGCGTAGACGAGCCGCCATCGGACGCCCCGCCTCGCGCGAGGACTCCGATCCTCCCCGACCACCCCGCGTACGTGATCTTCACTTCGGGATCCACCGGGACCCCGAAGGCCGTCGTCGGCACCCAGCGGGCCCTGGCCAACCGGCTCGCCTGGGGTGCGGACCTCGCCACCGTCGGCGTGCGGGTCGCCAAGAGCTCACCGGCCTTCATCGACGGCAGTACCGAGCTGCTCGGCGGCCTCGTCGCCGGTGACACCGTCGTCGTCGCGGACGACGACACCGCCACCGACGCGCTCGCCCTCGCCGAGCTGATCCACCGCCACGGTGTGAACCTGGTGACGGTCGTGCCGAGCCTGCTGGCCGCGCTCATGGAGAACGAGGAGAGGGAGAAGACGGGGGAGGCCGCACGCAACGAACGGCCCGGAGAAAACGGTGAGCCCGGGCAGAGCGCGCGCAACGGGGACGTTGGAGAAGCCGAGGAGCCTCGGGAGCCCGGGAAGGGCGCGCCGAGCGGGAGGCTCGGCTCGGTGACCACCTGGGTGAGCAGCGGCGAGGCGCTGCCCGCCACCCTGGCCCGGCGGGTTCCCGCCCGGCTGGTCAACCTGTACGGCTGCTCGGAGGCGGCCGGGGACAGCCTGATCGCCGAGGGCGGCGGCGGACTGGTCCCGATCGCCAACACCGTGGCGTACGTCCTGGACGCCGGGCTCCGCGAGGTCGCGGTCGGCGAGCTCTACCTCGCCGGGGACGGCCTGGCGCGCGGGTATCTCAAGGACCCGGCCCGCACCGCCGAGCGGTTCGTGGCCAGCCCCTTCGGCCCGCCGGGATCGCGGCTCTACCGCACCGGCGACCGGGTGCGCCGCCGCCGCGACGGCGGCCTGGACTTCCTGGGCCGGGCCGACGACCAGGTCAAGATCCGAGGCTTCCGCGTCGAGCCGGGAGAGGTCGAGGCGGTGCTCGCCGCACAGCCCGGCGTGCGCCAGGCGGCCGTGGCGGCCCGCTCGGGGCCGCGCCTCGTCGGCTACGTCGTGGGTGACCCCGGTTCCGAGCCCGACCTGGACGCGCTGCGGGCCCGGCTCGGTGAGATCCTGCCCGACCACCTCGTCCCCGCCGTACTCGTCGGCCTCGACCGTCTGCCGCGCACTCCCAACGGCAAGCTCGACCGCCGCGCGCTGCCCGAGCCCGCCGTCCGCGAGGGCAGGGCGCCGCGAACCGACACCGAGCGCGCCGTCGCCCGGCTCGTCGCCGAGACCCTCGGGCGGGACGGCGTCAACGCCGACGACGACTTCTTCCGCACCGGCGGCGACAGCATCAGCGCGGCCCTGCTGGTGGGACGTGCCCGCCGGGCCGGGTTCCCCTTCGCCGTCCGTGACGTCTTCCGGCTGCGTACCGTCGAGGCCCTGGCCAAGGTCGCGGACCTTTCCCGACCGCCCGCCGAGGTCGTGGCGGACGGCCCGGTGCGGACACGGGCCGAGCTGCCGCTCTCGCCTTTGCAGGAAGGACTGCTCTTCCACCTGATGCTGGCCGGTGGGGACCGCGACATCTACGTCCAGCAGGCCGTGGTGACCCTGGCGGGGCCGGTCGATCCCGACCGGCTGGCCGGAGCCGCGCGCGAGGTGCTGCTGAAGTTCCCCAACCTGCGGGCCGGGTTCCGCACCGACGGCGGCCGCAGCGTGCAGTTCGTCCCCGAACGCTTCGAGGTCGACTGGACCTACGCCGAGACCGGTGACCAGCGGGCGCTGGAGGAGTTCGTCGAGGCCCAGCGCGCCCGGCCGTTCGTCCCCGGCGAGCCGCCGCTGATCCGCTTCGCGCTGGCCAGGGTGGGCGAGGACGACTTCCGGCTGGTGCTCACCTCCGAGCTGATCCTGCTGGACGGCTGGTCGGGTGGCCTGCTCGTCACCTCGCTGCTGGAGTTCTACACCGACGCCGGCACCGAGCGCGCCCGGCCCGTGACCCCCTTCCACGCCTACCTCGACTGGGTGAACGGGCAGGACCGGCAGGCCACGATCAAGACGTGGGGCCGTGCCCTCGAAGGGCTCGACGAGCCGACCCTGCTGCGGCCGGACCTGATCGACCGGCCCGCCGACCTCACCACCGCGGGGGAGATCCACCGTGCGCTGCCCGACGGCCTCGCCGCCCGGCTCGACGCCCGCGCCCGCGAGTCCGGCCTCACCCTCGGCACCCTGTACGAGAGCGCCTGGGGGCTGCTCCTGACCGCTCTCACCGGCCGCGACGACGTGGTCTTCGGCGTCTCGGTGTCCGGCCGCCACCCCGACGTCGACGGCGTCGAGTCCGTCGTCGGCCTGCTGTTCAACACCGTCCCGGTCCGGATGCGCGCCTCGGCGGCCGATCCGCTGCGCACCGTCCTGGAACGGGTGCAGACGTTCACCTCGGAGCTGTTCGACCACTCCTACGTCGCGCTCGCCGACGTGCAGCGGGTGGCGGGCCTCGGGACCCTCTTCGACACCCTCTTCGTGTTCCAGAACTTCCCCGGCATGCCCACCGGACGCGGCTTCGGCCCCGGCGGCGACGTGCGGGTGACCGGCCGTCAGGTGCGCGACGCGACCCACTACCCGCTCACCATGGTCGTCGAGCCCGGCGCCGGCCTGCGGGTCATGTATCGGGGCGACGCCTTCACCGAGACCGAGGCGAGGCGTCTCACCGACCGGTACGTACGCCTCCTGGAGACCGTCGCCACCGAACCCGACACCCCCTGCCACCGGCTCGACCCGCTCCTGCCCGACGAGCACGACCGGCTGCGCCGCGACTGGGCCGAGGCCGAACGGCCCGTCCCCGACCTCACCATCGCCGAACTCCTCGCCGAGCAGGCCACGCGCACCCCGGACGAGCTCGCCCTGGTCTCCCAGCCGGACACGCGACTCACCTACGCCGAGCTGGACGCCGCCGCCAACCGCCTCGCCCGGCTGCTGAAGGCGCACGGCGCGGGCCCGGAACGGGTGGTCGCCCTCGCCCTGCCCCGCTCCGCCGAGATGGTCGTCGCGCTGTTCGCGGTGCTCAAGACGGGCGCCGCCTACCTTCCCCTGGAACTGGACTACCCGGCAGAGCGGCTCGACTTCATGCTGGCCGATGCCGCCCCCGTCTGCCTGGTCTCGCACCGCGACATCGCCGCCGGGCTGGCGAACCCCGGCGCCTCGATCCCGCTCGACGACCCCGCCGTACGGGAGACGCTGGCGGGCCTGCCCGGCACCGGGCTGACGGACGAGGAACTGCCCGGCTTCGGCAGGGACGTGCCCGGACGGCTGGAGCACCCGGCATATGTGATCTACACCTCGGGGTCGACCGGACGTCCCAAGGGAGTGGTCACCCCCTACCGGGGTCTGACCAACATGCAGTTCAACCACCGGGCCAACATCTTCGACCCGGTGGTGGCCTCGGCCGGGCGGCGGCTGCGGATCGCGCACACCGTGTCGTTCTCCTTCGACATGTCGTGGGAGGAGCTGCTCTGGCTCATCGAGGGCCACGAGGTGCACGTCTGCGACGAGGAGCTGCGGCGCGACGCCGAGGCGCTCACCGAATACCTGCGGCGTCACCGCGTCGACGTCGTCAACGTGACGCCGACCTACGCCCAGCAGCTCCTGGAGGAGGGGCTGCTGGACGGCGAGCACCGCCCGCCGCTCGTGCTGCTGGGCGGCGAGGCCGTCCCGGCCGCCGTGTGGGACCGGCTCGCGGAGGCCGAGGGGGTGCTGGGCTACAACCTCTACGGCCCGACCGAGTACACCATCAACACGCTGGGCGGCGGCACCGAGGACAGCGCCACCCCCACGGTCGGCAGGCCGATCTGGAACACCCGAGGCTACGTGCTCGACGGCTGGCTGCGCCCGGTACCGCCGGGCACGCCGGGAGAGCTCTACATCGCCGGGGCGGGTCTGGCCAGGGGCTACCTCGACCGGCCGGGCCTGACCGCCGAGCGGTTCGTCGCCGACCCGTTCGGCGGCGGCCGGATGTATCGCACCGGAGACCTCGTACGGGTGCGCCGGGACGGCAACATCGACTTCCTCGGCCGTACCGACGAGCAGGTGAAGATCCGCGGTTACCGGGTCGAGCTGGAGGAGGTCGAGACCGCGCTCGCCGCCGAGCCGGGTGTGGGGCAGGCCGCCGTCGTCGCCGTCGGTACCGAGGTGCCCGGCGTGAAGCGCCTCATCGGCTACGTGGTGCCCGACGGAGTCGCGCGGCCCGACGCCGAGCGCGAGCACCTGGCCGAATGGCGGCAGATCTACGACGCCGAGTACACCGAGATCGGCACCGCCGTCCACACCGAGGACTTCGCCGGCTGGGACAGCAGCTACGACGGGTCGCCGATCCCGCTGGAGCACATGCGCGAGTGGCGCGACACCACCGTGGCCCGCGTCGAGGCCCTCGGCCCTCGGCGGGTGCTGGAGATCGGCGTGGGCACCGGCCTGCTGCTGTCGCGGCTCGCCCCCGGCTGCGACGAGTACTGGGGCACCGACTTCGCGGCGCCCGTCATCGCCAAGCTCCGGGCCGACCTCGGCCCCGGCTCGCCGGTACGCCTGAGCTGCCAGGCCGCGCACGACACCACCGGCCTGCCCGCGGGCCACTTCGACACGATCGTCGTCAACTCCGTGGTCCAGTACTTCCCGAGCGCCGGATACCTCGCCGACGTGATCGCCGCCGCGATGGACCTGCTCGCCCCCGGTGGCGCGCTGTTCGTGGGCGACGTGCGCGACCTGCGGTCGGTGCGCTGCCTGCACGCGGCGATCCGGCTCGGCCGGGGCGACGACGACGGTTCCGGTGCCGGTACGGCGGCGATCGACCGGGCCGTGCGGATGGAGAAGGAGCTCCTGCTCGACCCCGCGTTCTTCACCGCCCTCGGCCTGGCCGCGCGGGTGGAGATCCGCACCAAGCGGGGCGTCCACCACAACGAGCTCAGCAGGCACCGCTACGACGTGACCCTGTGGAAGTCACCCACCGCGAACCTTGCCGTGAACTTCGCCGCGCGGACCGGCGCACCGCTCGACTCGCGGACCGACCCGCGGACCGGTGCGAGTCAGGTCGCGTCGCCCGCGGGGACCACGGTCGTGGACTGGGCGGGAATGGAGGACCTGACGGCCCGCCTCGCCGCTCGCTCCGGGCCGCTGCGGGTGCGTGCCATCCCCGACCCCAGGCTCTCGGCCGAACTCGCCGCGCTGCGCGCGCTGGAGGGCGGCGCCCCGCACCGGAAGGCGCGCGAGCTGCTCCAGGACCCCCCGAGAGGGATCGAGCCCGAACTGATGTACGCGCTCGATGCCGGTGTGGTGACCACCCCGTCGGACGAGATCGGCCACTACGACGCCGTCTTCGGCGGAGGGGCCGCCTTCCTCCCCGCGGACCCGGAGCGCGGGCCCGCGTCCTACGCGAACAACCCGGCGGCGGCCCGCGACCACGGGGCGCTCGCCGCGCGAGTGCGCGAAGGACTCAAGAGGCGGCTGCCCGGCTACATGGTGCCGAGCGCGGTCGTCACGCTGGACGCGCTGCCGCTCACCGTCAACGGCAAGCTGGACCGGCGGGCGCTGCCCGCCCCCGACCGGCAGGGGCCGCGCGGGTCGGGCCGCGCGGCCAGGACCGCCGTGGAACACCTGCTGTGCACCCTGTTCGGCGAGGTGCTCGACGTCCCCGGCGTCGGCGTGGACGACGACTTCTTCGACCTGGGCGGGCACTCGCTACTGGCGACCCGGCTCGTCGGCAGGGTCCGCGCGGTGCTGCGCACCGAGCTCGCGATCCGTGACCTGTTCGAGGCGCCGAACGTCGCCGAGCTGGCCACCCGGCTGCACGACAGGGCCGGTGTCACGCTCAGGCCCCCGCTGGTGCCGGGAAAACGGCCGGAGCGCGTCCCGCTGTCGTACGCGCAGCGCAGGCTCTGGCTACTCGACCAGATCCTGCGCGAGGACGACGGGCCGCGCGAGGCGTACCACCTGCCGCTGGCCGTGCACCTGAGCGGCGAGCTGGACGTGGACGCGCTGCGGGCCGCGATCGGCGACGTGACGGCGCGGCACGAGAGCCTGCGTACCGTCTTCGCCGAGCACGAGGGGGTGCCCTACCAGCGGATCCTGCCGCCGGAGGCCGCGCGTCCCGTCTTGGAGATCACCACCTGCTCGCCCGAGGAGGTGATCGCGCGGCCGTTCGACCTCGCCACCGAGATCCCGTTGCGAGTCGCGCTCATTCCCGCGAGGTCCGCCGAGGCCGTGGAGGCTGCGGAGGCCGCGAGGTCCGCTGAATTCACGGAAACCGAAGAGCTCACGAGGGCCGAGGTGTTCAGGGGAATCGTGAAATCGGGAGGGGAGGACGAGCACCTACTGCTCGCCGTCTTCCATCACATCGCGTTCGACGAGTGGTCGTTCGGGCCGTTCGCCAGGGATGTGGCGAGCGCCTACGCCGCGAGGCTGGAGGGAAGGGCGCCGGACGAGGGGCCGGACGGCACGCCGGGGTGGAAGCCGCCCGCCGTGCAGTACGCCGACTACACGCTCTGGCAGCGTGAGCTGCTCGGTGACCCCGCCGACCCGGGCAGCCCGCACGCCCGCCAGCTCGCCTACTGGACCGGAGCCCTGGCGGGCATGCCGGAGGAGATCCCGCTGCCGGTGGACCGGCCCAGGCCCGCCACCGTCGGCCAGCGCGGCGGGTCCACGACCAGGCGGCTGCCGCCTCCGCTGGTCGGGCGGCTCCGCGAGCTGGCGCGCGATGCCCAGGTGAGCATGTTCATGGTCTGCCAGAGCGCGGTCGCCGCGCTGTTGCACCGCACGGGAGCGGGGGAGGACATCCCGCTGGGCAGCCCGGTCGCGGGTCGTACCGACGAGGCGGCCGGTGATTTGGTCGGCTTCTTCGTCAACACGCTCGTGCTGCGCGCCGACACCTCGGGGGACCCCTCCTTCGCCGAACTGCTCGCCCGGGTCCGTGACACCGACCTGGCCGGGCTCGCCAACCAGGACCTGCCGTTCGAGGTGCTCGTCGAGGCCCTGCGGCCACCTCGGGTCCCCGGCCGCAACCCGCTGTTCCAGGTGATGGTCGGCTATGAGAACCAGTCGATGGGCGACGTGCGCTTTCCCGGGCTGCGGCAGCGGGAGGCGCTCTTCAGCCCGCCCGCGGCGAAGTTCGACCTCGACTTCATCTTCCGGGAGAGGGGGGAGGGGCTCCATCTGGTCGTCGACTACTCGGCCGACCTGTTCGACCGGGCCACGATCGACACGATGATCGAGGCGCTCGTCGGCGTGCTGGAGACCGTCGCGGCCGACCCCGGGACGCGTCTGAGTGACCTGCCCGTGACGCTCACGGCCCGTACGGTCACCGGCCACGGACACGGCGACGCCGACGCCGACGCCGACGGCGACGGCGACGGTGGCGCGACTCGGCGCGACGACGACCGCGAGGCGATGCTGTGCAGGGCGTTCGCCGAGGTCCTGGAGGTGGACGCGGTCGGCCCGCACGACAACTTCTTCGACCTGGGCGGGCACTCGCTGCTCGTCATGGGGTTGGTGCGCCGCCTCCGGCGGGAGCCGGGATGCGGCGGAGTGAAGGTCGCGACGCTCATGACGGCCCAGACCGTCGCGGAACTCCTGAACCACCTGGAATGAGACGCTTCCCCCAACCGCCAAAGCTTGTTAACTTAGGCGAGGCTAACCTAACTCTTAGCGCCCTCTCGGGCCTCGGAAGGACACCCATACCCATGCGCGACACGATGCGCCGCCTGGCCGCGACCGGAACGCTGCTGCTCGGCCTCGGCCTGGTGGGCGCGTGCGCCGGTGAGAGCGGCGGAGCCGAACAGCCCGCCGCGAACGCCCCCGCGGCCCAGGCCGCCCCCGGATTCCCGGTCACCATCACGCACAAACTCGGCACCACCACGATCGAATCCGCCCCCCAGCGCATCGTCGCCCTCGGCGAGGCCGACCAGGACACCCTGCTCGCCCTGGGCGTGCAGCCCGTCGCCATGGCGGAGCTCACCGGTATCCAGGACGACGGGCTCACCCCCTGGAGCGCCCCGAAGCTCTCCGGCACCGCGCCGACGCTGCTGAAGGCCGGGGAGGCGGGCTTCTCGCTGGAGCAGATCGCCGCGCTCGAACCCGACCTGATCCTCGCGGGCGGCGACTACTACATCGACAAGGAGTACGCCAATCTCTCCCAGCTCGCGCCGACCACCGCCTACGAGACCGGTCCCGCGGAGGACTCCTGGCAGACGGTGGCCCGCCAGGTCGCCAAGGCGGTCGGCAGGACGGACGAGGGGGAGAGGCTCGTCGCCGACGTCGAGGCGAAGATCGCCTCGGTGAAGACCGCCCACCCCGAGCTGGCCGGTAAGAAGTTCGCGCTGACCAGCGTCTTCCCCTCGGGGAACATCGGCGTGATGAAGTCCGACACCGACATCAGCGTCAAGCTGCTGGGCCAGTTCGGGCTCGCGCTGCCCGAAGAGATCAAGGCGCTTCCCGGAGAGGGCTTCGCGGCCGAGCTGAGCATGGAGAAGGTGAAGGTCCTCGACGTCGACCTGCTGCTCAGCCACTACAACGACGACGCCGCCACGCAGCGGAAGATCGAGGCCGGCAAGCTGTTCGCCGGCCTCGACGTGGTCAGGCGCGGCTCGTACGTGCCGCTGGACCTCAAGGCGTTCTGGCCGCTGCGCACACCGACGCCACTCGCGGTCCCCTACGTGATCGACCAGGTCGTGCCCCAGCTCGCCAAGGCGGCCAAGGCCGCGGACGCCGCCTGAAACCCCCGTTCCATACCGCCCCCGCCGCCGTCCCGGCCGCGGGGGACCACCCCTTCAGCACGTGAGAGGCGAACATGTCGAGCCCGGTCTATGACGTCGTGGGCATCGGTTTCGGCCCTTCCAACCTCGCGCTCGCGGTGGCCCTGGAGGAGGAGTACGGCTCCGGCGTGAACGCGGTCTTCTTCGAGAGGCAGCCGAGGTTCGGCTGGCACCGCGACATGCTCATCGAGGGCGCCACGATGCAGGTCCACTTCCTCAAGGACCTGGTCACCCTGCGCAACCCCGCCAGCCCCTACTCCTTTCTTTCCTATCTCCAGGAGAAGGGGAGACTGGTCGACTTCATCAACCACAAGACCATGTTCCCCACCCGGCTGGAGTTCCACGACTACCTGGAGTGGACCGCGGCCTCCTTCGCCGGCCTGGTGCGCTACGACTCCGAGGTCGTCGCGGTGCGTCCGCACGACGACGACACCCTTGAGGTCGTCGTGCAACACGGCGACGAGCTGCACACCTGCCTGGCCCGCAACCTCGTGATCGCGGTCGGACTCGACCCCGTACTCCCCGAAGGGGTACGGCAGGGCGAGCGGATCTGGCACACCGAGGAACTGCTGACCCGGCTCGAAACCCTTGGCGGGCGCGAGCCCACACGGTTCGTCGTGGTCGGTGCCGGGCAGAGCGCGGCCGAGGCCGTCGAGCACCTGCACCGGACCTACCCGTCGGCGGAGGTCTGCGCGGTCTTCACCCGGTACGGCTACTCGCCGGCCGACGACAGCCCCTTCGCCAACCGCATCTTCGACCCGCAGGCCGTCGACCACTTCTTCACCGCGCCAGAGGAGGTGAAGCACATGTTGCTCGCCTACTCCCGCAACACCAACTACTCGGTGGTGGATCTCGACCTCATCGACGAGCTCTACCGGCGCTCCTACGCCGAGAAGGTCGCCGGGGTCCAGCGGCTGCGCATGCTGAACGCCTCCCGCCTGCTCAGCGTGCACGACGACGGCGACACCGCCCGCGTCCGGGTGTGCTTCCTGCCCACGGGCGAGGTGAGCACGATCGAGGCCGACGCGGTCGTCTGCGCCACCGGCTACCGCGAGCGCGACCCGCGAGACCTGCTCGGCGAGGCGGGCGAGCACTGCCTCACGGGGGAGAAGGGCGAACTGAGAGTGGAGCGCGACTACCGGGTCGCCACCGCTCCCGGGCGGACCTGGGGCGTCTACCTCCAGGGGGCGACCGAGGGCACCCACGGGATCGCCTCCTCGCTGCTGTCCATGACCGCCGTCCGCACCGGGGAGATCGTGCGCTCCATCGCCCGGCGCTCGGCGCAGGTCCCCCAGGGAGCCGAGTCGTAACCGTCCGTATGTGGCCTGCGGTCTCAGGGGCGTCCCGACACGAGGGTGAGCGGCTACGTGACTCTGTGTATTTACTTGATTACTTTTGGTGGCGTTGTGTTCCATAGGTAACCGGGGAGAGTCATGAATACCTTGATCCGCAGTGCCGGTATCGGCCTGGCAGGGGCGGTTCTGGCCGGCACCGGCCTGTTCGGCCTGCTTCCCATGACCGCCGCCCACGCCGTGTCGCCCCAGGTCGCACCGGCGGCGGTCTGCTCGGACACGGTCGAGGACGGCTGGATCTGCTTCCTGCGGTACTGCGACCTCTATTACTGCTACTACGACTGCTATCCGACCCTGACCGCGCGCAACAAGGGGGAGAGGCCTTCCGAGACCGTCCGCATTCCCAAGCCCGAGGGGACACCTCCCGCGCAGATCAACAAGCCCTGACCGGGGGAGCCGTGCGGAGGCGGACCGACCGGGTCCGCGTGGCCGTGCCGTCCGCACCGCGAGGGTTCGCGGTGCGGACGGGGACTCCACCTCGGCTCAGGGGTGCAGGGCGAGCCCCTTGAGCACCTTGTCGACCCCGTTGCGCGGCCCGTGCACCGCGAGCCCGACCAGGCGAAGCCTGTCGGAGGGCACGGCGCGCACCGCGGCCCGGTTGTCCTCGTCGTGGTCGGTCTTGAACAGCTCCTCCGTGTACAGGGCCACCTCCAGCCCGCGTGCCAGCGCGCGGGTGTGCGCCGCGGCGAGGCCGGGTTCGTCCGCGGCGTAGACCAGGACGGGCTGGCGGAACATCGCCAGATAACGGTTGCCGGACCCGTCGGCGTACGGTTCGCCCATCACCTCGGGCCCGCCGCCCGCCACACCGCTCGCCAGGAACGCGGTGACGTTGAGCTTCTGCCAGACGGCGAGGTCCGCGCGCACCACAATGCCGATCTTCGTGTCGAAACGCATGCCAGGCAGCATCGCCGCAACCGCCTCGCCGGAGCTTGAACGCTCGTGCGGCGCGAGAATAGACCCATGTCCGGTGACTGGTCGCGCTACTGGCGCTCTCCCCTGCCGGGGCTGGAGGCGATGCACGCCCACTTCGAGCGGCACACCTACCACCGGCACAGCCACGAGACCTACTCCTTCGGGATCACCGACGACGGCCGGCAGGCGTTCACCTGCCGGGGGGCGGGCCACACGAGCACGCCGGGGATGGTGATGGCGTTCAACCCGGACGACCCGCACGACGGCTGGGCGGCCGACGAGCTGGGTTTCACCTACCGGATCGTGCACATCGGCCCCGAGCTCGTCTCCGCCGCGCTGGCCGGGGTCGCGGACCGCGCGGTCGGGCTGCCGCTGTTCGCAGAGCCGGTCGTCCACGACCCGGTGCTCGTAGGAGGGCTGGGCCGTCTGCACACAGCGATCCTCGGCGGAGCCCCGGCCCTGGTCGCGGACGAGCTGCTGGACGCGGTCATCCCCGCCCTGGTCCGCCGCGCGGCCCTCAGCGGTCCCGTCACGAGGGGCCCGAGGTTCCGGGCGGGAGGCCGGGGCACGGCGGGCCTCGCGAGGCGCGCGGCGGAACTGCTCGAGGACGACTACCGGACCGACCACACCGCCGACTCCCTCGCCGCCCTGTCCGGATCCAGCAGGTTCACCCTCTATCGGGCCTTTCATGCGGCGTACGGGATGGCGCCGAGCGAGTACCAGCGGCAGGTCCGCCTGCGCGCGGCTCGCGGGCTGCTGTCTCGGGGCCTGCCGATCGCGGACGTCGCGGCCGAGACCGGCTTCGCCGACCAGAGCCACCTGACCCGCTGGTTCGTCCGCTGCTACGGCATCACCCCGGGCGTCTACCGTCGTGCCGCTTGCCGAGGGTGAACCACCGGGCCGGCGGCGGGTTCGTCCGGCAGGCCTAGGGTCCAACGAGACGAGTGAGTTGCATGGGAATATTGCGCTCTTTCCCTTTTAAACGGCATATGTCGGCCATGCGTCATTAACCAGGTTCACGGGTAGCCGTTCACCGGTGCCCCTACCGTCGAGATCACTCGGGAAGTTGTTCTGCTGATCCTCGTCCTGGAGGTTCGTCGATGGAACGCCGCACATTCCTTCGTGCCTCGGTGCTCGGCACGAGCACCCTGGCCTTCACCGGAAGCCTCTGGCAGGGAGCCCTCGCGGCCCCGGCCCAGAACGCCACGGGCCCCTACGGTCCCCTGCTGGCCGCCGACGCCAACGGCATTCAGCTTCCCGCCGGGTTCACCAGCCGGGTGGTCGCCCGATCCGGCCAGGTGGTACCCGGCACCTCCTACACCTGGCACAGCGCTCCCGACGGTGGTGCCTGCTTCGCCGACGGCAGCGGCTGGATCTACGTGTCCAACTCGGAGATCAACCCCGGCGGCGGCGCCTCGGCGATCCGCTTCGACGCGGCGGGCAACGCCGTCTCGGCCGCCTCGATCCTGTCGGGCACCCGGCAGAACTGCGCGGGCGGCGCGACACCGTGGAACACCTGGCTGTCATGTGAGGAGGTCGACCGCGGCTACGTCTACGAGACCCGTCCCTTCGGCGGCGCGGCGACACAGCGTCCCGCCATGGGCCGCTTCAAACACGAGGCGGCCGCCGCCGACCCGGTCCGCAAGGTCGTCTACCTCACCGAGGACGAGAGCAACGGGCGGTTCTACCGCTTCGTCCCCTCCGTCTGGGGTGACCTGTCCTCAGGCACGCTGCAGGTGCTGTGCGCGGGCTCGGCCACCTCGGGCTCCTTCACCTGGGCGAACGTTCCCGATCCCGATGGTTCCCCGACCGTGACCCGCAGCCAGGTCTCCGGATCGAAGTCCTTCAACGGCGGCGAAGGATGCCACTACGCGGACGACACCGTGTGGTTCACCACCAAGGGCGACAACAGGGTCTGGCAGGTCAACGTCGCCGCCGGTACCTACGAACTCGCCTACGACGACAACCTCGTCAGCCCCGGCACCGCGCCGCTGACCGGCGTGGACAACATCACCGGCTCGACCTTCGGTGACCTCTACGTCGCCGAGGACGGCGGCAACATGGAGATCTGCCTGATCACTCCCAACGACACCGTCTCCCCGTTCCTGCGCGTCAACGGTCAGGGATCCTCGGAAATCACCGGTCCGGCCTTCACCCCCGCGGGCAATCGCCTGTACTTCTCCTCCCAGCGCGGCACGTCGGGTTCCTCCTCCGGGGGGATCACCTACTGCGTGACCGGTCCGTTCCGCACCTGAGGACGGCTGGGTGGTGCGGTGCCGGCCGCACCACCCAGCACGGTGAACACACAGGTCACGTTAACTTTCCGGATGCCTGGGGTCACTACGGTGCTCGACCATGGGATGGAAGACCAGGGTCAACACGGCTCTTGAAGGGATGACGGGCTACAGCGTCAGCAGGGTGCGGCGGGAAGTCGCGCCGCCGCCTCCAGCGCCACAACCCCCCGCCGACGTCCCCCGGCCGCCGGCCGATCCCAAGCTCGACCGGCTGGTGCGCGAGCCGGTGTTCGTGCTGTCGCCGGTGAGGTCGGGCTCCACCCTGCTGCGGGTCATGCTCAACAGCCATTCCCGGATCCACGCGCCGCACGAGCTGCACGTGCGGCGGCTGGCGGTCACGCTGACCACCGATCCGCTGCGGCAGGCGATGGAGACGCTCGGCTTCTCCACCAGTGACATCGAGCACCTGCTGTGGGATCGCATGCTCCACCGTGAGCTGACCGGAAGCGGCAAGCAGATCATCGTCGACAAGACGCCCAGCAACGTCTTCGCCCATCGTCGCCTCGCGACCTGCTGGCCGGACGCGCGCTACATCTTCCTGATGCGCCATCCCGCCTCGATCGCCCTGTCGTGGCACGAGGCCGATCCGCTGGAACGCCCCTGGGAGGAGGCGATCCAGCACACCCTGCGGTACATGCGCTACCTCACCGAGGCGCGGCGGCGGCTCGACGGGCTCACCCTGACCTACGAGAGAGTCGTCGCCGACCCCGAGAAGGAGATGCGCGGAGTCTGCGCCCACCTCGGGATCGACTACGAGCCGGGCATGGTCCGTTACGGAGACCACGAGCACGGAGAGTTCGTGAAGGGCATCGGAGACTGGCGCGACAAGATCAGAACCGGCAGGGTCCAGCCCGGCCGGCCGTTGCCCGCCCGAGACGAGGTCCCGGAGGAGCTCCGGGAGATCTGCGCCGAGTGGGGATATCTCTGACCGGGCCGATCCTGACGAGCCCTCGGTGAGCGGGGCGACACGAAGAGGTGCGGTGCTCTTCCGGTAGCCGGTGCTCTTCTCCGGTAGGCGGTGTTCTTCCGGTAGAAGGCATCGGCTCTTCCCGCGCGAAAACCGCGCCTCTTCCCTTCTCGGCGGGTTCCCTGATCGGCGGTCAGTCGATTCTAGAGAGTCTCTCTAGAATCGACTACGATTTCGCTATGAGACCTACCGTCGTCATCACCGGTGGCAACCGCGGGATCGGTTTGGCCACGGCCGAGGAGTTCACCCGTCGTGATCACCGGGTGGTGCTCGTGGCCAGGAATCCCGCGGCGGCGGGCGAGGCCGCCCGGCTCGGCGCCGACCTGGTCACCGGAGACCTCTCGACGTGCAAGGGGGTCCGGGCCGTCGCCGAGGCACTGGCCGGAACCTGCCCGAGGCTCGACGTGCTGGTCCACAACGCCGGGATCTGGCCGGCGGCGCGGCGGCTCACCGAGGACGGATTCGAGGAGTCCTTCGCCGTCAACCATCTGGCGCCCTTCCTGCTCAACCATCTGCTGGAGGATCGCCTGAGCAGAGTCGTCCAGGTCACCGCAGGCCTGTACGGCACGGGCCGGGTCGATCTCGCGCGCACCCCGACCGGTGCGGACTTCTCCCCGCTGCGGACCTACGCCACCACCAAGCTCTGCAACCTGACGCTGATGCCGCTGTGGGCCGAGCGCTGGAGGCCGCGGGACATCACGATCGACGCCGTCCATCCCGGAGTGATCAGGACCGGGCTCGGTGACCGGAGCGGTCTCGCGGGGGCGCTGCTGAAGGTCGCGAAGCGGCTGTGGAAGGCGCCGGCCGACGGCGCGGCACCGGTCGTACGGCTCGCGCTCGACCAGGCCGGCACCGGACGGTACTTCGACGTCGACCGCGAGCTGCCTCTCGCCCCGGTGGCCGCCGATCCCGCACAGGCGAAGAGACTGTGGGCACAGGCGGCGGAGCTGACCGGTGTCGCCTAGACAGCGTCGCGGCGAGGAGACCCGGGAGCGGCTGCTGGCGGCGGCGCTGGACCTCTACACGGAGAAGGGCGTCGACGGCTTCACCATGACGGCGGTGACCGCCACGAGCGGTGTCAGCGTCGGAAGCCTCTACCACCACTTCGGCAGCTTCGACGGGCTGGCGGCGGCCCTGTACGCACGCTGCCTGGCCGACCTGCTCGACGCCCTCATCGCCGCGCTCGACGCGGTGCCGCCGGAGCGGGCGGGAGGCCCAGGCGAGGGCACCGAGGCACGGGCCGCCGCCGGTATCCGGGCCGTGGTCACCGGATATCTCGATTTCACCCGCGAACACCGGGCCGCCGCGCGATTCGTCCACGCCTCCGCCTACGCCGACTTCCTGACCGCGCACACGGGTTCGATCGCGGCGGAGAAGGCGCCCAGACTGACCGGGATCCAGGGCTGGCTGCGACCGTACGTCGAGGCGGGGCTGGTCGTGGGACTGCCCGACGAGCTGATCGAGATGCTGGTCATCGGCCCGGTCGCGGAGACGGCCCGCCGCTGGCTGGCCGGGGCCCCCGGCATCGACCTGGACGAGGCGTCCCGGCTGCTTCCCGAGCGGATCTGGCGATCCCTGCGGGCTCCGGCGCCGGGATAGGAGAGGGTGGCTCACCCGCCGCACCTGGAACGTGCTGAGCCGGTATGAGTGCTTGACCGCGCACATACCGCGATATCGCCATTTCGTTCATGTCTTGTGGCCCCCGGTGGGAATCACCTCCTTGCGAAGAGTAAGGTTGCCCTGCCCTAATTTAGGTAAGGCTTCCCATCTATGGAGTGACGGTGTTCGCCAGTTACCTCATCGGATTGCGCGAGGGCTTGGAGGCCACGCTCGTCGTCTCCGTGCTCGTCGCGCTCCTCGTCAAGAGCGACCGGCGCGACCGGCTGCCCCTCGTGTGGGCCGGGGTCGGCGCCGCCCTCGTCCTGTCGGTCGCGTTCGGCGCGCTGCTCACCTTCACCGTCGCCCATCTGGAATACCGGCAGCAGGAGTTGTTCGAGGCGGTCACCTCGCTGCTCGCCACCGTGTTCGTCACCTGGATGATCTTCTGGATGCGGGGTGCCGCCCGGACGATCTCCGGCGACCTGCGCGCCAGGCTGAGCGAAGCCCTGGAGGTCGGCGCGGTCGCGGTGGTCGTGATGGCCTTCCTCGCCGTGGCACGTGAGGGCCTGGAGACCGCGCTGCTGTTCTTCGCCTCCGTGCAGGGAGCGACCGCCACCGCCGTTCCGCTGATCGGGATCAGCCTCGGCCTGCTCACCGCGGTCGCGCTGGGCTGGGCCGTCTACCGAAGCGCGATGCGGATCAACCTGTCCAAATTCTTCACCTGGACGGGCCTGCTGCTGATCCTGGTCGCCGCCGGCATTCTCAAGTACGGCGTGCACGACCTGCAGGAGGCCGGTGTCCTGCCGGGCCTGTCCACCTACGCCTTCGACATCAGCGCCGCGCTGCCCGCCGACTCCTGGTACGGCGCCCTGCTGTCCGGGATGTTCAACATCACCCCGCAGCCGAGCGTGCTGGAGACGGTGGCCTGGGCCGCCTACGCGGTGCCCACGCTCATCCTCTTCCTGCGGCCGCGGCGTGACCGCCCGACCCCGTCGACCGTCACTCCCTCCACCGACCCGCAGCCCGCGGGCTGAGACTTCCCGAACAGGACGATCATGCGTACTTCCCTTGCCGTCGCCGCGGGTGTCCTCGCCCTCGCCGGTCTCGTGGCCTGCTCCGCCGAGCCCACCGCAGCCCCGGGCGCGGGCACCTCCGCCGCACCGGCGAAGGGCGGCCCCATCGCGGTGGCCGCCACCGACACCGAGTGCAAGGTCGCGGTCACCGAGGTGGCCGCGGGCACCTCGACGTTCGCGATCACCAACGGTGGCACCAAGGTGACCGAGTTCTATGTGTACGCCCCCGGCGACCGGGTCATGGGCGAGGTGGAGAACATCGTGCCGGGCCTCACCCGCGAGGTGATCGTCGAGCTGCCGACCGGCAGCTACGAGACCGCCTGCAAGCCGGGCATGGTCGGCAAGGGCGTCCGCGGCCCGCTCAAGGTCACCGGCGAGCACAAGCCGCTCAGCGACGACGCCCAGCTCGCCGGGGCGACCGCGAGCTACAAGCGCTACATCAAGTCGCAGAGCGACACTCTGCTGGTCAAGACGCAGGAGTTCGTCGACGCGGTCAAGGCCGAGGACATCGAGAAGTCCAAGGCGCTCTTCCCGGTCTCCCGCACCTACTGGGAGCGGATCGAACCGGTCGCGGAGATCTTCGGGGATCTCGACCCGGCCATCGACGCCCGGGAGAACGACGTGGCCGAGGGGGAGGAGTGGACCGGCTTCCACCGGATCGAGAAGGACCTGTGGGTCAAGAAGGACGTCAGCAAGGACGGCCCGATCGCCGACAAGCTGATGGCCGACATCAAGACCATCGTGGAGCAGTCCAACTCCGCCGAGCTGTCGCCGGTGCTGCTCGCCAACGGCGCCAAGGGCCTGCTCGACGAGGTGGCCTCCGGAAAGATCACCGGCGAGGAGGACCGCTACTCGCACACCGACCTGTGGGACTTCGACGCCAACCTGCAGGGTTCCAAGGCCGCGGTCCAGGCGCTCCGCCCCGTCCTGGAGGAGCGCGCCCCGGAACTGGTGAAGACGCTGGACGAGAAGTTCGCCGGGGCCGAGGCGGCGCTCGGCGCGCACCGCAAGGGCGACGGCTGGAAGCTGCACACCGAGCTGTCCAAGGACGACCTCAAAAAGCTGTCGGACGCGATCAACGCGCTCGCCGAACCGATCAGCAAGATCGCCGCAGTGGTGGCGAAGTAACGACCGTCCCAGATGAGAGGAGGGGTTCGGTGAGCGAGCGGATCAGCCGCAGGAAACTGCTCGGCATGGGGGCGGCCGGCGTGGCGGTCGCCGGCGCGGGTGTGGTCGCGGTACGCGGGATCGGCGGCGAGCCCGCGCCCACCACGGTCGCCGCCGTCTCCGACGCCGTCCCCTTCTACGGTGAGCACCAGGCGGGCATCGTCACCCCGGCACAGGACCGGCTGCACTTCGTCTCCTTCGACGTGACGACCGACAAGAAGGCGGAACTGGCCGAGCTGCTGCAGGAGTGGACCGCCGCGGCGGCGCGGATGACGCAGGGCCAGGAGGCGGGCACGTTCGGCGCGATCGGCGGCCAGCCCGAGGCGCCGCCCGACGACACCGGCGAGGCGCTCGGCCTGCCCGCCTCCGGGCTGACGCTCACCGTCGGCTTCGGCGGGTCGCTGTTCGACGACAGGTTCGGGCTCGCCTCTCGCAGGCCGACCGCGCTCGCCGACCTGCCGCACCTGCCCGGTGACGCGTTGCTGCCGGAGATCTCCGGCGGCGACCTGTGCGTGCAGGCGTGCGCGCACGACCCGCAGGTGGCGGTGCACGCCATCCGCAACCTGGCGCGGATCGGCTTCGGCCGGGTCTCGGTGCGCTGGTCCCAGCTCGGCTTCGGCCGCACCTCGTCGACCTCGCGCGCGCAGGCGACGCCGCGCAACCTGATGGGGTTCAAGGACGGCACGGCCAATCTCAAGCTGGAGGACGTGCAGCTGCTGAAGGAGCAGCTGTGGGTGGGCCCCGGCGACGGCGCCGACTGGATGACCGGGGGCAGCTACCTGGTGACCCGCAAGATCCGGATGATGATTGAGACCTGGGACCGGGCGCCGCTGGCCGAGCAGGAGCAGATCTTCGGCCGGGACAAGGGCGAGGGCGCCCCACTGGGCGGGAAGAACGAGTTCGACGCGATCGACTTCGAGGCGAAGGGCGCCGACGGTAAGCCGCTCATCCTCGACGACGCGCACGTGCGGCTCGCGCACCCGTCCCACAACGGCGGTGCCCGCCTCCTGCGCCGCGGCTACAACTACGTGGACGGCTCCGACGGGCTGGGCCGGCTGGACGCCGGGCTGTTCTTCATCGCCTACCAGCGCGACCCGCACCGGCAGTTCGTCGCCGTGCAGCGCTCCCTGGCGGGCAAGGACTCCCTCAACGAGTACATCAAGCACGTCTCCAGCGGCCTGTTCGCCTGCCCACCGGGCGTGCGCGACGCGGGCGACTACTGGGGCCGCGCCCTGTTCGCCTGACCACCGAGGCCAGGGCTGGGGCGCACCCGGTGAAGCGGAAGGTCAGCGCAGGGTCCGGCAGAACATGTCGAGGGTGATCTCGATGATCTCGGTCGTGTCCTTCGCGCCGGCCTCGCCGGAGAATTCCGAGGCGAGGCGTCGGGTGCCCGCGCGCAGGACGCCCCAGGCGAGTTCGGCCCGCAGGGCGGGGTGGTCGTATCCCGCCTCACGGAGCACCTCGCAGAGCGGTTCGATGAGCGACGCGTGCAACTCCTCCAGTCGCGTCAGGCACTCGGCCGGCAGTCCGAGCGTCTGCGCCGCCGGGACCAGCGCGTAGTCGGTACTGCCGACGAACTCGAGCGCGACCCTGCCGTACGCCAGAAGCCGCTCGTCGAGTGGGGTGGCCGATCCGCCGGGCGAGGGGGCCGCCACGGTGGCGCGCAGCCGGTCGGCCCAGCGGGGGAAGGCCTCCTCGGTGAGCTGGGCGAGGATGTCGGCGGTGGAGGAGAAATAACGGTAGACACTCGATCGGGCCAGGCCGATCCGGGCACCCACCGCCGCCGGGGTGAGCGCGTGCACACCTCGTGCGGCCAGGACCTCGCGCGCCGCCTCCAGTAGGGCGGCATGCTGATTGGCTCGGTGGTCGGCGACGGTCGCCGCGCTGATCCTTGGCATCTACACCTCCTGTCGGCGCCCTCCGCCGTCCGGCTCGGGCGTCCCCGCTCCGTCACGGTCATTCTCCCCGTCTTCTTCCCCGTCCGCGCCATCACGGCCCCGGGTGGGAGCGGCGGTACGCGGGAGCAGGAACGTGAAGCCGAGCCCGGCCAGCAGGATCAGCCCGGTGATGACCGGCACCCTGCGGGTCGCCTCTCCACATCGGTGACCGTGAGTTCTAGGTCGTCGATTAACGCCGGAACGGCGACGTTCACGATCGTCGCATCGATGACGATCATCGACACACCGACCGCGAGAACGAGGAGAGGCAGCCAATTTTGCCGAGAATTTGGCGACGACATGTCGCGAACTATAGCAACACGATGTTGCTATCTACCCGGACGCGTCCTGTCCCTGAGTTCCCACGCCCGCCGGGTTGCGGCCTCTGGCCGTTCGCACTATTTTTTGACCATGCGGCCAGAAAAAAATCCAAGTGGCCAGAAACGGTCGTCGTTCATCGAGGAGGCCCGCCGCAAGCAGATCGTCGACAGCGCCATCGAGACCTTCACCGAGCTGGGCTACGCCAACACCTCGCTGGCGCGCATCGCCGAGCGCGCCGGGATCAGCAAGGGCGTGATCTCCTACCACTTCGCCGGCAAGACCGAGGTGATGGAGCAGATCGTCGAGCGGGTCTACCACGAGATCGCCGATTTCGTCCTGCCGCGGACGAACGAGGAGACCACGGTGGCCGGCGAGCTGCGGGCGAGCATCCGCGCCGTCGCCGAGTACATGCGGGGCCACCGCGCCCAGTTGCTCGCCCTCGGAGAGATCTTCAACAATCTCCGCACCCCCGACGGCAAGCCGCGCTACGGCATCGCCTTCAACGAACCGATCTACGAAGCACGGGAGGCGTTGTTCCGTCGCGGCCAGGAAAGCGGCGAGTTCCGCTCCTTCGACCCCCGCGTGATGTCCGTCACCGTGCAGGCCGCGATCGACGACATGTTCGCCTACTGGGTGGCCCACCCCGGCCACGACCTGGAAGCGCACGCCGAAGAACTGGCAGACCTGTTCGAGCACGCCGCTCGGGCCGAACCTCGCGGAGAGACGTCGAATCGATGACACAGTCCGTCAACCGGCCGGCCACGCCGTCCGGCACCCGCCCGCGGCTCCTTTACGTCGACAACCTGCGCACCGCCCTGATGGCACTCGTGGTGGTCCACCACTCCGTGATCGCCTACAGCAACGTGCCGCGCTGGTACTACATCGAACCCCCGGCCGACTCCTCGGCAACGCTGCTGGACATCCTGCTCGTGCTCAACCAGGCGTTCTTCATGGGCGCCTTCTTCCTCGTCTCGGGGCTCTTCGTGCCGGGCTCCCGCGACCGCAGGGGGACCCGGCGATTCCTGAAGGAGCGGCTGCTGCGCCTGGGAGTCCCGCTGCTGCTCTGGCTGCTGGTGCTCCGCCCCCTGGTGACCGTCGGCCGGTACACCGCCGAGAGGGACGCCGCCGTCCAGCGGGGGAGTGAGCTGCCCTACTGGGAGTTCTACCTGAGCTCGTTCACATCCGGGCCGATGTGGTTCGTCGAGGTGCTGCTGGTGTTCAGCGTGCTCTACGTCCTCTGGCGGCACCTCACCGGCGAGGACCGGCGCGCATCCGAACCGGCCCCGGCCGCGGGGCGGGCGCCCGGCGCCGTCGCGATCGTCGGGTTCACCGTCGGGCTGGCCCTCGTCACCTACCTGTGGCGCATCGTGGTGCCGATGGGCATCTCCGTGCTGGGGTTGCCCTCACCCGCCTACCTGCCGCAGTACGTGGCACTGTTCGTCGTCGGGCTGGTCGCGGCCAGGCGCGGCTGGCTGGAGGGTCTCTCCAGAACGGCCGGCCGGGTCGGGTTCGCCGTCGCGGCCGTCGCCGCGGTCGTGCTCGTCCTCTGCCTGATCTTCGCGGGAGAGGGGATCCTGGGCCACGGCACCCCGGCGTCCCTGATAGCGGCAACCTGCGAGTCGGTGCTCGCCGTCGGTGTCATCCTCGGCCTGCTGGTGTTGTTCCGGGAGCGGTTCGGCCACCAGGGACGCCGCCGCCGGTTCCTGTCGGCGCACGCCTACGCCGTCTACGTGATCCATCCGGTGGTGCTCGTCGCCCTGGGTTACGCCCTTCGCGACGTGCAGGCGCCCGCGGTCGCGAAGGCCGCGTTGCTCACCGCGCTCGCGCTGCCGCTCTGCTGGGCGACGGCGTACCTGGTCCGCGCCCTGCCCGGTGCGCGCAAGGTGCTCTGAACCGGGTAAATGAGCTGGGCAGGTGCGGAGGAGGCCGGATAAGGTGGCGATCAACAGCGATGACGGAGACAAGTAGAGCCTCGATCACCGGAGTCGGAGAGAGCCGCCGGCAGCTGCGAAGGCGGACTCCGGCCGGGGCGCGAAGACCCTCCCGAGCTGCGGGGAAGAACGGCCTCCGGGCCCAGTAGAGTCCCGCCGAATCGCCCACGTCAAGGGTTTGCCGAGGCCGCGCCGCACCAACCGGCGGCGTGGCGAAGGTGTGGTGGTACCGCGAGGATCCCGCTCGCCCACGCCTCTCAGGGGACGCGTTGCGAACTCAAGGAGGTCACCACCATGCAACGCATCCTGTCCACCCAGCTGTCCGCGCACGTCGGTGAGACCGTACACGTCGCGGGCTGGATTCACCGCCGCCGGCTCCTGAAGTCGGTCGCCTTCCTGATCCTGCGCGACGCCACGGGCCTGACCCAGGTCGTGGTGTCGGAGGAAACCGTCCGCGCCCAGTTGGAGGCCCTGCCGGAGGAGACGACGATCTCCGTCGTCGGCACGGTCACCGCCGAGCGGTCCGCGCCGGGCGGAGTCGAGATCACCTCGCCGGTGATCGAGGCACTGACCGACCCCGCGCAACCGGTCCCGTTCGACCTCTATCGGCCCGACCTGCGCGCGAGCCTGCCGACGATGCTCGACCACGCGCCGGTCGCCCTGCGCCACCCGAAGCTCGCCGCCGTCCACCGCATCGGCGCGGCCGCGGTCGGCGGCTTCCGTACGGCGCTCGAAGCCATGTCGTTCGTCGAGATCCACACCCCGAAGATCGTGGGCGCGGCGACCGAGAGCGGCGCCAACGTCTTCCGGCTCGACTACTTCGGCCGCCCGGCCTACCTGGCGCAGTCGCCCCAGCTCTACAAGCAGATCATGGTCGGCGTCTTCGAGCGGGTCTACGAGGTCGGACCGGTCTTCCGCGCCGAGCCGAGCGACACCGCCCGCCACCTGGCGTCGTACACGTCCCTCGACGCCGAGATGGGCTTCGTCGAGGACCACCGCGACGTCATCGCCGCGTGTCACGCGACGGTCGCGGGCATGCTGGCCGGTATCCGGGCGGCGGCCGGTCCCTCGCTCGAGCTTCTCGACGTCACCATGCCCGTACTGCCGGAGAGCCCCGTGGTGGTGCACTTCTCCGACGTCCTTGAGATGATCGGCAAGGCGACCGGCGAGGACATCACCGCCGAGCCCGACCTCGCACCGGCGCACGAGCGCTGGATCGGGGAGTGGGCCTCGCGCGAGCACGGCTCGGACTTCGTGTTCGTCGAGGGGTACCCGACCGCGCATCGTGCCTTCTACACCCATCCGGACCCGGCGCGGCCCGGCCACTCACGCGCGTTCGACCTGATATTCCGTGGCCTGGAGCTGGTCAGCGGCGGCCAGCGGATGCACCGCCACGACGACTACGTGCGAACGCTGACCGCGCGTGGTGAGAGCGACCTGTCGGCGTACTCGGGATATCTCGACGCGATGCGCTCCGGTATGCCACCGCACGGTGGCTTCGCCTTCGGGCTGGAGAGGTTCATGGCACGCCTGCTCGACGTGCAGAACATCCGCCAGGTCACGCTCTTCCCCCGGGACCTGCACCGGCTCGCCCCGTAAACGACTCGCTCTCCGTCGTGGCGTAGGTGCGGGTGGCCGGTCGGCCACCCGCACCTACCGGCGGTTCGTCACTCCTGCGCGGCGAAGGAGAGCTGACCGACAGGGTGAGATTTCCGTCAAAGACGCTGGTGAACGGCAGTATCAGAATGGAACCGTCCAAATTTTCAAAAAACGACAGACCCTGATTTTCGCTGTTATCTTCATCCCGTTCACATGATCATGGACCGCTTGCAGCAGCGGTTCGATGACATCAATGGGGGAAGAAGATGACAGATTCACGATCGGGAGATTCGCGGCCGAGAGGCTCGCGACTCCCGAGAAGGCACCTCGTCGCGGCGTTCACCGCGACCTGTGCCTTCGTCACGATCTGGGGAGGTGGCGTGGCCTCGGCGGCGGCGCCGAGCGTCACGATCAAGCCGTCGGCCGACACCTCCTACTCGCAGGTGTCCCAGGACGGTAACGGCAGCGCCAAGACGACGCTCGCGACCTGCCCGCAGTCCTGCGAGGGGAACTCCGCCGGAGAGCGGCAGGCGGTCGTCGCCTTCACGGTCGCCGGCCTTCCCGCCGGAGCCACCAACGTGAAGGCCCGCCTGGAGCTGTACTCCTGGAACGCCTTCGCCGCGACCACGACCACCGCCCACAAGGCGAGCGGCGGCGCCTCGGCCGCCGGAACCTGGGAGAGCAGGCCGACGCTCGGCTCCGCGCTGGACTCCTCCAGCGCGGTCACCAAGGGCTACAACGCCTGGGACGTCTCCTCGGCCGTCACGGGCAACGGCGCGGTGACCTTCGCCGTCCGCCAGTCGACCAGGAACACCCGCACCTACTGGGCCTCCGCCGACAACTCCAACGCGGCGATCCGGCCGCGCCTCGTCGTCACCTACACCACGGGCGGCACGGCCACTCCCACGCCGACCGCGAAGCCCACGGCAACGCCGACGGTGAAACCGACCGTCACGCCCACGGCCACACCGACCGTGAAGCCGACCGCCACACCGACGGCGACCTCCACGAACCCGCCCGGGTGGAAGCTCGTCTGGTCCGACGAGTTCGACGGCACCGCGCTCGACACCAAGAAGTGGAACCCCAAGGACAGCTCCGTGGACTACGACCGCGCCTGCATCACCAGCAGGCCGGAGAACCAGTTCGTACGCGATGGCAACCTGACGGTGCGGGCACTCAAGGAAGACTGGAAGTGCGCCGGCACGACCCGTCACTACACGACCGCCTACCTCGACACGAAGGGCAAGGCGTCGTTCGCCTACGGCCGCTTCGAGGTGCGCGCGAAGTCGCCGAACGGGCCGACCAATTCCACGGGCCTGTGGCCCGCCTTCTGGATGAGGCCGGACGACGGGGGCAACGGCGAGATCGACGTCACTGAGCTTCCCGGCGGTGCCAAGTACTACAAGGCCGCGACCGCCGCGATCTTCCGTGACTACACGCCCACCAAGAGCGACTTCCGCTACACCTTCCCGAGCGGTTACCCGGGCGACGGCTTCCACACCTACACCACCGAGTGGGAGCCCGGGGTGATCCGCTGGTACATCGACGGCAAGGAGATCTGGCGCCGGGAGGGCAACACGCCCGCCTGGCTGAAGGAGACCTTCGGCTCCGACGCGAGCTACAAGCGCAAGTTCCACCTGCGGATCAACTTCCAGGTCGGCGGCTGGCTGGGCGACCCGGACGCCTCGACCACCTTCCCGGCCGACTTCAAGGTCGACTACGTGCGCGTCTGGCAGCGCTAGACCGACCGTCCCGTGCTGGGACGGCTGACCGGCGGCGCCGCGTCTGGCGGCGCCAGACCGACCGTCCCCGCACCGGTCCGGTGCGGGGCGGCTGCAGTGGGGTGAGGGCCTTCGGGGCCGGTGCGGATCGGCGAGATCCGCAGCGCGGCGACCCGAAGGCCCTCATGCCGCGCCGCGACATCCCGCAGTGTGACCGGAAAGCTCTCATGCTCCGCCGTGACATCCCGCTGACGGAGACCGGCGAAAACCGGGCAAGCCGTGCCCGGCCTGCCTCAGCGCGTCTCCCCGCCGACCTGTGACTCCTGGCGGGTCATGCGCAGAGCCGACTGTACGATCTCCTCCAGATGCTCGCTGTGCGCGCCACGCCAGTAGATCTGCCCGCACTCCGAGCATCGGCCGTAGACGTCGTAGGAGCGCCTCGTCCCGGTCTCCAGCAGGCGGTCGATCTCGCTTTTTTCGACGGGGGCCAACTCCCCGTTGCAGGCCGTGCAGCGGGTCCATGGCCGCAGCGGCGGCGCGAACCGTTCCAGCAGGTCGCGAAGCTGGTCGTTCGCCTTGGTGCCTCGTACGTAGGCGCCGAGCCAGAGCGCCCGGCGGCACAGCAGGCCGTGATCCTGGGTGAGCAGCACGCGGCGTTCCCTGTTCGCCTCGGCGACGAGGGAGGGATCGTCCATGTCGTTGTGGTAGGTCGCGTCCACGCCCAGCAGTCGGAGCCGTCGCGCGAGAGTGCCCAGGTGGACGTCGAGCAGGAACCGGGGCGCGTGCCGGCCGGGTTCGAGCGGCACCCGCTGAGGGCGGGGCACGGCGTGAACGTGGACCACGTCACCGGCGACGGGCTGATAGGACGTGTCGACCTCCGCGCCCTCGACGATCAGCGGCCCCACCTCGGGCAGCGGGACGCCGATCGACTCCACGACATGGCCCAGCGTCGACGTCCCGTCCGGCGTCACCCGCTGCCACTCGCGTCGCCGTCGCGCGGGCAGGAACAGCAGCAACTCGGGGACGATACGCAGGTGGACGTCGGATTCGCTCACCCCCTCAGCATGCCATCCGCCCCAGGAGCCTCGACACGTATTAAACGATGGCTTGCGGGACCGCTCGGCACGGGTATCAGGGCGGCGTCGGGCCCTTGTCCGTACGACTGGAGTGGGTGCTTCGCCAGGAGAGAAGCCGCCGGAAACCGGTGGTAAGCGTTGAAGCCCGACGTTATCCATATAACGTCATCTTTGGGAGCATATCTTGTCTAACCTGATCAAATATGCTTGATAGTCTCATTTTAAAGGCGTTAGAGGGCATTCAGCTTCTCGAGCTGATGTCCGTTCCGGGGTATTATCGGCACCCATGATGGCCTCGCGATGGCTTAACTTTCCTGAAGCGCTTGACTGCTCTGTGGCCGGCGTCGAAGCTCACCAAGTGCAGGGACGACATCAGGCAGTCCGCCAGATGGGAGCACATCGTGCGGCTAGATTTCGTAGGCGTTGATCCAGGCAACCCCGATGATGATTGCCCAGCGGTATTCGTTGATCCCGAGACGGGAGACTTCTACTTCCAGGGCGATACAGTCACCGATAAGGACATCCTGGCGTGGATCAACTCTGACAGCAGAATCAAGGACTCAGAGTCGGTAGTACGACTCCCCGCCGTCATGGCGGCGATCATCATGGAGGCGGCCCGTGGCAGCTACGAGCGCGGGAAGCGACGCTTCGCACCGGATACCCACCCCAGGCCTGCTGAAGACGTTCGGACGAGACTCGAAGAAGCCGACCTTCGCTGAACTGCTGGCCGACTGCACCAGTTCAGCGGTGCATCTTGAAATGCACGATCAGCACATCACCACCGATCCGCGTTATCTGGCTTGGAAGAAAGGCCTACCACAACCGGAGACGCCAGGTGGGATCGCGTTTCGCGGATTGATCAGCAGTGCGGTGGCACGTGGTGTGATCATTCGTCGGGCTCGGATTGTTTCCGAGCCGGCGAGCGACTACATCCGCTGGGAACACAGCATGACAGCAGGTCACAACATCGCTGCAGGTGAATTGGTTCGTTGGCTACCTCGCGCTCTGGCTTCCACACTCGCACTACCGGGTAACCCGTTCTGGGTGTTCGATGACCGCTTGGTGAGGTTTTCTCTCTTCAGTGGTGACGGCGAAGTGACGGGACACCAGTTCAGCGAGGACCCTGCTGTTGTCGGTCTCTGCGCGATGGCGTTCGAGACGGTGTGGGACCTTGGGATCGATCACGAAGCGTACTCTCCGACGACCACCTGATCAGCGCTCGTGCCGTCCTCGTCTTCTTCCAGCGCTCAGCATGCCCGCCAGGCCCTTGCCAACCAACTTCGCGAGATCCGCCTTCAAGCCGGGCTGTCGGCCAAAGAGTTGGCCGCCCGCGCCGGCTGGCATGGCAACACAAAGGTCAGCAAGATTGAGCATGGCACTCGACCCGCATCCGCTGACGACGTTCGCGCCTGGTGTCAGGTATGCGGGGTTCCGCCGCAGCGCACCGACGAACTGCTTGCCGAGCAGCAATCGATGGCAGGAACGTGGGTTACGTATCAGCGACTGAACCGTGCGGGTCTTCGCCAGGCGCAACTCTCGGTTCGGCCGATCTACGATCGCACTTCTCTCATTCGGGCCTACCAGTCCAGGACCCTCCCTGGTCTGATTCAGACTGCCGGATTTACCACTACGTCTTTGGAGCAAGTTCGCATACGTCAAGGTGTTTAAATCGACGATGTTGCGGCTGCCGTTGTCGAACGAATGGATCGTCAGCGAGTACTTCGACAAGGAAATCGTAAGTTTGTATTCATTCCCGAAGAAGCCGTTCTGTGTTACCGGCTTACCAGCACGGTGGAACACGCCGAACAACTCGCTCACCTAATGGAGATCATGAAATTTCCCTCTGTGTCCATAGGCGTGATCCCGCTGACCGTCGACCGGGAATATGTTCGCCCAATTGAGGGATTTGTCATCTTTGGCGACGAACAGGTGTCGATCGAACTGCTGTCCGGTTACCTGAAGATCACTCAGCCGAAGGAGATCGCCATGTACTCCAAGGAATTCGCGGCACTCGCTTCGGTGGCGGTGTACGGCCACGGGGCCCGCAACCTCATAACTGCGGCTCAGGAGGCTTTGCCGCTCTAGGGGGCAATGTCGGGCAACCTCGTTGAGCTTTGAAAACACACCCTTCTACTCTCTGAGTAATGGCATTTGAGCAGAGGGTGACGGCGGTGTGTGTCGGGACGTTATGCGTCCCAGAACCCATGTGTCATCACCTCTACTGCAGGGCTCGTAGTGAGCTCGCCATCCTCTGGGGCTGGACATGTCCAGTTCTGGTCCAGAGGGCGGGCTGTTCATGCCAGATGGCAATGAGTTGGTGGCAGGTGTCTTCCCCGGCGCAGCATCTGTGCCTGTGGCTCGCCATCCTGCCCCTCAGGGAATCCAAGATCGCTTCATTGCTGTGAAGGGAGGTGTACGTACATGGACATTTATACCGTGGATATGACCGGGGTCTCGTTCCGTCGTCTCTGTGGGGGGAATCAGCAGGAGGAAGAACAGGAAAGCTGTGTGGAGATAGCGGATATTCCGGGACAGCCAGGAATTTTCGCACTGAGAGACAGCAAGAACCCTGCAGCGGGCATGCTGCGATTCACGCATGAAGAACTGGTCGGCTTCGCCGCCGGCGTGGATACGCTGTAAAACGAAAAAGGCCCCCGCGTGTCTACGCGCGGGGGCTGTCGCTCTTAGTGGGGATGAGATGTCGGGGCATTACCATTCTTACCAGTGGGTTGGCCAGGCCGCTTCTCTCGATAAAGCGGACGGGGTTCGCAGGCCGCCGCTCCCGCCCACGCCTACGGACGATTTCCGTAATTCCCCGCTACCGCCCTTCCGTATGTGTGATTGGCTCCTTAAGCCGCCGACCCACATCAAAACAACCGGGGCCTCGAAACGGTGCTCGCCTGGCTGGAAGAACAATTGCGCCAGCTTGAGCCGCTTTTTGCCTACCCCGACCAAGAGCGGCGTTTGGGGGACACCGAGGGGCGGCTCAAGGATGCTCGGGACGCGCTGAGGCATTGTGGAAGCATGGCCTGGGGGCATTGGCTGAGGGCAGAGCGTTTCGGGCTTACGTCCGTGGTCGGCTGCCGCGACGTTCACGCTCCCCACTATCGGTGCCCGACCGGTCGGTGAGCCGGTGCGTCACCGAATTCACGTACGCCCGTCGGGAGATGACGTCCTCGTGAAGCCGCGCCCAGGCGCAGGCGCTGGAGACGTGTCGCAGGGGGAGACCGGATGAGACTTTCCTTGATATCCGACCCTGCTCAGAGGAGGCGGCCCGCGATCATGCGCGCTTCCCGGTTCGTCGAAGCGATTCGTGAACAACGGGCCCGGCGGCGAGAAGGATCTCGCCGCCGGGCCTCTCACCGTCGTCCCCGCCGCGATGGCAGGCGCGGCCAGGTCAGGATGGAGTCAGGCACCCCACGTGCCGGTGGGGTCAGCTCCTGGTCCATTTCTGGCTGCTCGTGCCGGTGCAGGACCACAGCTGCACCTTGGTTCCGTTGCCGGTCCCGAAGTTGCTCGCCTCCAGGCATTTGCCGGACTGCACGCCGGTGATGGTGCCGTCGCCGTTGATGTTCCACTGCTGGTTGGTTCCGCCGTTGCAGTCCCAGATGATCACCTGGGTGCCGTTGGCGGTGCCCTGGCCGGAGGCGTCCAGGCACTTGTTGCCGTACACCTGCAGCTGCTTACCGGAGGTGGAGGTCCAGCGCTGGTTGGTGCCGTTGCCGCAGTCCCACAGCTGGAGCTGGGTGCCGTTGGTGGTGGTCGCGTTCGGGACGTCCAGGCATCGGCCGGCGTTGACGTTGCGCAACACCGACGTCGACCCGGGGTCGGGGCCGGGACCGGGGTCGGAGGAGGGGGGCAGCAGCGTGACGGTGTAGGAGTCGTCGATGGCGGTGTGCGGCAGGTTGACCGTCGTGCCGTTGCCGGACAGGGTCACCACGGAGTTCTGGACGGTGACCGGGGCCGTGACGGCGCCGCCGCCGTTGTAGGGGATGCGCTCGGCGACGACCCTCACCTGGTTGTTCTCCACGATGCCGCTGGTGGCGTCCAGGCGTCGCAGGTTGACGGCGATGTTGCCGGTCGTGGTGCCGCCGCCGACCAGGATCTTGGCCGTCCCCGCCGCCTTGGTGGCGAACGCGTCGTACGAGGCGCTGGGGGTGACGGACACGATCTGGCCGGTCTGCGAGCCGTAGAAGCGGTAGGCCCACCATTCGCCCTTCGGCTGGTACTGGCCCGACGAGTTGCGGACGAGCAGGTTGCCGAGGTCGTTGTGCAGGTTTCCTCCGCCCGCCCAGTTGGCGCGCAGGCCGTCGGCGCCGGCTCGCTCCAGGCGCGCGATGTACCAGGAGCCGTCGGCTGGGTTCTGCTCGTTGGACGCCCCGTATTCGTTGATCTGGTAGGGCCGTGGGTGCGGGATGCCACGGGAGTTCAACGTGGTGTCGGCCGCCGCCACGTTGGCCACCGGGTCGCCCGGCAGGGAGTGCCAGCTGATGATGTCGGGGACCACGTTGTTGGCCTTGACGTAGTCGAGGTACTGGTTCCAGAAAGCGTGGCCGGTGGACGGCACGCACGCGCAGCTCGGTCCGACGATGAGCTGCGTCGGGAACGCGGCCCGGATGCGCTGGTAGGTGCGGCGCCACAGTTCGAGGTACTGGGAGATCGGGCGGTTCCAGAAGAGGGTGATGTTGGGCTCGTTCCACAGGTCCCACTGCACCGGGGCGCCGGTGGCCTGCACGTCGTTGATCAGACGGGTGAGGAAGTTGTCGTAGTCCGTCCAGTTGCCGTTGTCGCCGGGGAAGCGCGAGATCGGGTAGCCGTCGGCGCCCCACAGGTCGTGGACGAGCAGGATGAACTCCCCGCCCAGTGACCGGGTGCGCAGCAACTGGGCACGGGTGGCGTTCCACCGTCGGTCGTACTTGCCCGACACCCAGCCACCCGGGCTGTCGAGCTGTGCCCCACCGGCCCGCATGTACCGGAACTTCACGTCGGTGAAGTACTGGTTGGGCGGGCCCGACGCGTTCTCGGTCATGCCGTAGATCCAGCCGGAGGCACGGTAGGTCGGAGTGCCACCGCCGGCGGAGAAGTCGACGGCGATGGACTGGTCCGCGGCCTGGGCCGGCGTGGCGGACGTCACGACGGGGCCCGCGACGAGGGCGCCGACGGCGAGAAAGGCGGCGATCGCGCGGCGGCCTCTGTGCCGCCTGCCGGGGGTGATGTCCGCCTCTGGCGTCTCAGACGCGTGAGGGCGGGGCGGATGGGCTGGGAGCGATGGCGTGAGACGCCACAGTCGGGCTCGGCGGACGATGTCGCCAACGTTCATCTTCGGCTCTCCTCACTCGTGAGTGCTGCGCGCACATGTGAGTGGAACGGCTTCGTGGGGGGTGGGGGCTCGAAAACCGGGATGTCCCTAAGTCGAATCGATTCGACCGCAGCCTAGATTTCGCTGTCAGTGATGTCAACAACGTGTGTTATAGAAGTAAACGCATGGTTTCGGGCGCTGCTGACTTCTGTCGAGCGTCGGCCAGGTCATGCTCGGCCCCGGATTCGGTGGTTGAGGCGAATCGGTTCGATGATCCGGCCCGGAATCCACGGGATGACGCAGGTTGTCACGGACCGGCGATGACGGCCCGCCGACGGGTGCACGGGAGAGGGGCCGGTCCGACGGCCGTCGGTAGAATGATCACGCCATACGGTGCGGCGGGAAATCGGGATGCGAGCCGGACCCGGAACCATATCGATCTTCAGATGACTGAAAGTTTCATCGCGGAGGCCCTGCACGGGGTGCGGCCGCGAAGGAGAACGCTCCACGCCGAAGTGCGCCCGGCCGCTCGAACCCGCACGGTTCGACGCGAGGTTGCCTCAGGGGCCCACGCTGTCCGATGAGTACGACATATCTGAACGGTTCATATGAGGATGGTCGACGCGGATACCTGTGAGGCTGGGCATCACCGCTGTTGAAGGGGTAAAACGGCTAACCATGGTCGGACCCTCGGTGTGCGAATGGTGAAATAAGCAGGCTTAAGGTCTTGACGGGCCTCATGACTCCGACCGTAATTAGAGGCGAGGCCCCGGGGACGCGCTCCTTCCGGAACCTCTGCGGCCGGATCACATGGGCGCAGTGTGGAGGCGCTTCGCGGCACTCCGCATCATGGCGGTCCACGTCGACATCCACAACCTCGCTTCGCCATGCGTCCCTTCGTGGTGTCCCGGTGAGGAGCAGCGGGTTCAACCGGCGCGGGTCGACCGGAAACGAAAGGCGAACGAGTGAAACGCATGATCAGAGCGGTGCTGGCGGCCGTCGTCCTGTGCCTGGCCTCCGCCGGAGTCCTCGTCGGGCTACCGTCGGCGTCCGCCGCGGCCCTGACCCGGGTGACGAATTTCGGAACCAACCCGACGAACCTCAACATGTACATCTACGTGCCGGACAGGGTCGCGGCACGGCCCGCACTGCTGGTGCTGACCCACTACTGCGGCGGGTCGGCCGGCGCGATCTTCAACGGCAACGGGCACGACTACGTGACCGCGGCCGACAGGTACGGATACGTCATCGTGGTTCCGGAGGTCACCCGCAGCGAGAAATGCTTTGACGTGTCCACCCCCGCCGCGCTGCGGCGCGACGGCGGCGGCGACTCCACCGGTGTCATGGCGATGGTCACCTGGGCGCGGCAGCGCTACAACGTGGACCCGGAACGGATCGTGGTCAGCGGGTTCTCCTCGGGGGCGATGATGACCAACGTGCTGGCCGCCCAGTATCCGGACGTGTTCGCCGCCGGTTCGGCGTTCTCCGGAGTTCCCGCGGGGTGTTTCGCGACCACGAACGGATCGCTGTGGAACAGCCAGTGTTCGGGCGGGCAAATCATCAAGACGGCGCAGCAGTGGGGCGACCAGGCCCGGTCGATGTATCCCGGATACACCGGGCGCTACCCACGGATGCAACTGTGGCACGGCAGCACGGACACGACGCTGCACTACAACAACTTCGGTGAAGAGATCAAGCAGTGGACGAACCTGCACGGGCTGAGCCAGACTCCGGCGTTCACCGACCGTCCGCAGTCGAACTGGACCCGGACCAGGTACGGCGTCACCTCGGCCCAGGCCACGGTGGAGGGGATCAGCATCAGCGGGGTCGGCCACCAGCTGCCGATGAGCGGCCAGCTCGCCTATGCCATCACCTTCCTCGGCCTCGACGGCGGCGGCTCTTCCACGCCGTCCCCCTCACCGTCCGTCTCCCCGTCCCCGTCGCCGTCACCTTCGGGGGGCACGGGTGCTCTGCGGGGTGTGGGGTCGGGGCGGTGCCTGGACGTGGCAGGCGCCTCGCAGGCCAACGGTGCCGCGGCGAACATCTGGGACTGCAGCGGGCAGCCCAACCAGCGGTGGACCTCCACCGCCGCCGGTGAGCTGCGGGTCTACGGCGGCAAGTGCCTGGACGTCAACGGCGCCGGGACCGCCGACGGCTCCGCGGTGATCATCTGGGACTGCAACGGGCAGAACAACCAGAAGTGGCGCCTGAACGCCGACGGCACCATCACCGCGGTCGGAGCGAACAAGTGCCTGGACGTCTCCGGGTACGGCACCGCCAACGGCACCAGGGTGCAGATCTGGAGCTGCACCGGTGCCACCAACCAGAAGTGGACGCGGATCTGACCGACGCGGCAGGGATGGGGAGGCCGACGTCCCGGACCAAGGGAAAGCGGGTCCGTGGACGTCGGCCTCCGTTGTGGTCCACGCCCGGTACGGGGGAGTGGTAGGCGTGGACCGTCTCCGGGGTCAGGGGATCGGGGGACGATCCCGGCTGCCCCGGAGGTCTGGGGGGTTCAGGGCTGGGTGGGGAGGTCGAACCAGACGGCGGTGCCGAGTTGGCCGGTGCCGCACAGGCGGGTCCATTGGGTGCCGCAGTGGCCGTGGGTGAGTTCGGTGACGATGCGCAGGCCCCGGCCGCCGAGTTCGAGGTCGTCGATGCGGTCTGGGACGGTCGGTGGGCGGCGTAGGAGATGGTCGATGAGGGTGGTTCCGGCTCCGGCGTCGACGACCTCGGCGCGGACGGGCAGATTGTGGTCGTGCAGGAGGCGTAGTTCGTAGGGGGCGGGGGCGTAGCGGGTGGCGTTGGTGACGAGTTCGGAGACGACGATCTCCAGGTCGTCGAGCACGTCAGGGGCCGGGAGCTGTTTGCCCAGCTGGTCGCGGAACAACTCCCGGGCACGGCGGGCCGCGTTGCCGGGAGGCAGACACCAGGCGACCATTCGGAAGCGGTTCTGGGCTCTGCCGTACTCGCCGGGGTCCGGAACATGCTCGATGAGCATCGTCGCTCCTAAAGGGTGTGATTTGGGGCAAGTTCTGTGATCAGGTCGGCAGACGCTCTGTCGGCGGCTTGGGCTTCGCGCTTACCGCTTTCCGCAGAGCCGTGCCGCTTCGCTACTCAAAGCCCACTCCCGTTGATCAGAAGCAGGCGGCGCTTCCGGGGAGCCTGTCGATTTCTTACAGATGCATCGTTGTTTGTGCGCTTTCGAAGACTTCTGTGATCTTGGTTTGTCACTACGACTCCATCCGTGGATGGGCAATTGTCGGTTTTCTAGTTAAATATTCCCTGGCGGCTCGCTGGCGTATGCCTAGAATGCAGGTAGTCGCGGGCTTCCTGCATGAAAAGACGCTGGACATTTCTGCGACAGAAAACCTCGGACGGTGTAAGAAGTATCGCTACTGTGTAAGCAAGTGTCAGCAACGCATCCAGGAAGGTAGGGGCGGCCATGGCTGGCAACGTCGATTCGCAGCTCTCCCCGCTTAAGCGCTTCGGCCGTGAGCTGGCAAGATGCCGCAAGGAGGTAGGGTGGTCGCAAAGACGGCTGTCCGACCGCATAGGGTGCTCGCCATCCCTTGTAGGCCACATCGAGGTCGGTAGTCGTAATCCGCAACTCGACTTCTCGATGGCCTGCGACCGCCTCTTCGGTCTTTCCGATGAAAACCATTTTGTCCGGCTATATCGGCGAATACATCAGTCGTCCTCCGGACCTGGATGGTTCCTTCGCTGGCTGGAAGAGATAGAGCCCGGGGCGACCGTGCTACGCATCTGGGCGCCTTTCCTGGTTCCTGGCCTGCTCCAGACAGAGGACTATGCGCGAGCCGTCTTCCTCGGCCGCTTCTCGACCCCCGAGGCAGAGGTGGAAGAGCAGGTGGCGAGTCGCATGCAGCGACAGGAAATTCTCAACCGCGACAATCCGCCTGAGATGCGCGTACTTTTGGATGAGTGGGTGCTCAATCGCCCAATTGGTGATAAGAAAGTCATGTACGAACAGCTCAGCCATCTACTAGCCGTCGCGAAGCGTCGTCACGTGACAGTGCAACTCGTTCCCTACGACACCGCTTGCACGGATGGCCTGTCGTCGGCATTCGTCATCGCGGAGTTGACCGATGCGCCAACCACTGTCTCCGTAGACTCCGCAGGTAAAGGCGAGGTTTCAGAGGAAAATGATCTCGTTACGCAGATCTTGGACCGGTATGACAGGCTGAGCACAGAGGCATATCGTCCAGGCGAATCACTCGAAAAGATCAAGGAAGCAGTAGAGCGATGGAACTCAAGGATCTGAGCGGCGCGGACCTTGCCAGGGCCGTATGGAGGAAAAGTTCCCGCAGTGGCAACAATGGTGGTGAATGCGTTGAGGTTGCCAGTAATCTGCCCGGGTTCATCGCGATCAGGGACAGTAAGAATCCGACAGGCCCTGCGCTCGTCTTCGGCCCGGACGAGTGGTCGGCGTTTCTGGGCGGTGTCAAGGGCGGCGAGTTCGACATCTGAGATCCGTCGGTCTCGTCCGATGGTTGCCTGCGGGTAGACGTCGAGCGGAAAACGGGGCGCGTGCTGAAGAATTACCGGGCCGTCGAGGTCGCGCGTGAGAAAGCCCTCGCCCCCGATGAGTCGGTGACGCTGATCAAGGACGTGAGAAAGGCGATCTGATGACCGATGATCAGAATTGGATCACCAGCAGCTACAGCGGCAGTGGCCAGCAGTGTGTCCAGATGAAGCCGATGCCGTCCGGGGTCGCCATCCGCGATTCCAAGAACCCGGAAGGACCCAGGCTCCTGTGCACCCCCGATGCCTGGAGATCCCTGGTGACCGAGGCGCGGAACGGCTCCTACGACCTGCCCTCTCACCTTCCCGAAACACCATCCCATCTGCCCAAACCGGCAGCAGCAGCCCTCGGGTTGGCCGCCGCCGAATGGCTGTCCACTCCTAACCCCGGCGACACCCACCTGTCGATCGCGTTCGTCGACGCTCACATAGCGATGCGTCTCACCCCCGCGGAGGAGACGCTCGTGTTCACTCCAGGCGAGTGGAACGCGTGGTTGTCCGGAGCCAGGGATGGCGAATTCGACCATCTCGCCTGAGCTGCTCAAACTCCGCAGGTAAAGGCGAGGTTTCAGCGGAACACGATCTCGTCACGCGGATCACCGCGCTGTCTTCGGATGGGTCGGCGTGGAGGCCGACGATCCGCGTTCTTCTGGAGCGAACTCCGGATCCTTGTCCATGATCCACGAGCGGGTGCGGCGCCGGCGCACAGCGCTGGGCCGTACTGAGAAAACCCGGGTCGATGTGGCATTCTTCGGTCGAAGCGTGCCCCAGGAGAATTCACCAATCCCGATAGATCCTCACGCGCCGAGCTGCGCGAACAAGCTCATCATGCCCCAATGGAACAATTGTCTGTTGAATTCCGGTCGGCGTTCGGGGCCGAATGAGGACTAGGTATTGCCCTAGATATACCGTCCTACAATCCCGGGGGAAGTGGATCACGAACTGAGGCCAGCCCCTGGAGACAACCCTGTGAGCAAACTGGCGACTTCGGCGGATATAGCTGTTGTAGGTGTTGCTTGCCGGTTGCCTCAGGCCGACGGTCCAGCGGCGTTCTGGGACTTGTTGACCGGTGGGGTCGACGCGGTCACCGAACGGACCGGTGACGGTGTGCCGAGGTGGGCGGGACGGTTGGCGAACAAGGCGGCTTTTGACGCGGCCTTCTTCGGACTCTCCCCACGAGAGGCCCGGTACACCGATCCGCAGCAGCGGATCATGCTCGAACTCGGCTGGGCGGCGCTCGAAGACGCCGGGATCGTCCCAGGTGCCCTCAAAGGAACGCCGACCGGCGTTTTTGTCGGTGCGATGGCCGACGACTATGCGTATCTGAGTCACCGCGCCGGGCGCATCGGCCATCACTCGCTGACTGGAATCGGCCGCGGAATCATTGCCAATCGCCTCTCGTACTTCCTGGGCGTCAACGGGCCGAGTCTGACCGTCGACACCGGACAGTCCTCGTCATTGGCCGCCTTGCACCTCGCGTGCGAAAGTCTGCAGAGCGGCGAGAGCGAGATCGCCTTGGTCGGCGGCGTGAACCTCATCATGGCCGAGGAGAGCACCAATATCGTCGAGGAGTTCGGTGGGCTGTCCGCCGACGGGCGATGCTTCACCTTCGACGCTCGCGCCAACGGTTACGTGCGCGGTGAGGGTGGCGTCTGTGTCGTGCTCAAACCGTGGGAGGACGGCGACGACGCGTACGCCGTCATACGGGGGACCGCGCTGAACAACGACGGCGGCGGTGACTCGCTCGCGGTGCCGCGCGGTGAGGCACAGCAGGCGGTGATTCGGGCCACCTGCCGCCGGGCCGGGGTGGCACCGAGCGATCTGCACTACGTGGAATTACACGGGACCGGCACGGCGGTCGGCGACCGGGTCGAGGCGGCGGCGCTCGGCGCGGTCTTCGCCCCGGGCCGGGACTCGCCGTTGCTGGTCGGGTCGGTCAAGACGAACATCGGTCACCTGGAAGGCGCGGCCGGGCTGGCAGGTTTCCTGAAGGCCGTGCTTTCGCTACGGCACCGGGTGGTTCCGCCCAGCCTGAACTTCGCCGAACCCAACCCAGAGATCGACTTCGACGCCTGGCGCCTCCAGGTCGTCCAGGAGAACACCCCGCTGCCAGACGGTGCGGTGGCGGGTGTCTCGTCGTTCGGAGTCGGCGGGACCAACTGTCACGTCGTGCTTTCGGCGGCCGAGCGCGGGGGCGACGCACCGGAGAACCCCGTCGAGGCACCGCTGTTGTGGCCGATGTCGGGCAAGACGGCGGGCGCGGTCCGCGACCAAGCACGCGTCCTGCACACGGAGCTTCTGTCCCGTCCCGACCTGAGTCTCGCGGATGTCGGCTTCTCGTTGGCGACGACCCGCACCGCGTTCCCATATCGGACGGTGATCAGCGCAACCAGCCGGGCCGATTTTCTGGGGGCTCTCGACACCCTTACCGGACCGAACGTGGTCAGCGCCAAGGCCCGTGCCGAGGTGAAACCGGTCTTCGTGTTCCCTGGGCAAGGGACGCAATGGGTCGGTATGGGGACCGAACTCCTTGACACGTCACCAGTCTTCCGCGAGCAGTACACCGCCTGCGCGAAGGCGTTGAAATCGTTCGTGACCTGGGATCCGTTCCGCGTGCTCGGCGACGAGGCCGCGCTCGCCCGGGTGGACGTCGTGCAGCCGGTGCTGTGGGCGTTCATGGTCTCCGCCGCCGCGCTTTGGCGTTCCCACGGTGTCGAGCCCGCAGCGCTCGTCGGTCACTCCCAGGGCGAGATCGCCGCAGCGAATGTGGCCGGCGCACTGTCCATAGCGGACGGTGCGCGTGTCGTCGCCCTGCGCAGCAAGGTCATCGGTGAGAGGCTTGCCGGTCGCGGGAGGATGGCATCGGTCGCGATGTCCCTCGACGAGCTGCGACCGTTGCTCCCGCCAGGAATCTCGGTCGCGGCGGTCAACGGCCCCAACTCCGTCGTCGTGGCAGGTGAACCCGGTCCGATGCGGCAGCTGGTCGACGAACTTACCCAAGCCGGTGTCAGGATCAAACTGATCGGCGTCGACTACGCCTCCCACACGGCTCAGGTCGAACCTGTCATGGCGGAGCTGGCCGAGCTGCTCGCTCCGATACGACCACAGGAACCCCGGATTCCCATCCAGTCCACGGTAGACGGCAGCAAAGTGCTGGACGGCGACTACTGGGTGCGCAACCTGCGCCAGACCGTTGAGTTCGAGGCGGCGACGGATGCGCTGAAGGCCGCCGGGCACGAGGTCTTCCTGGAGATGAGCCCGCATCCGGTGCTGACGCCCTCGATAGAGGGTGATGTCTCGGCAGTGGGCACACTGCGCCGCGACGACGGAGGACTTGACAGGTTCCTGTTGTCCTTGGCGACCGCGTACACCTACGGCGTCACCGTGGACTGGCAAGCGGTGTTCGATGCTGCGCGCCGCGTTCGGTTGCCGGGCTATGTCTTCCAGCGCCGGCGGTACTGGCTTGACGAGCCGGAGAAGGCCGAGCGGCCGGCCGCCGTGGACATGGCCGGAATCGTCGCCGCGGAGATCGGCGCCGTGCTCGGCCACACCGACCTCGACCCCACTGCCACGTTCAAGGAACTCGGCATCGACTCGGTCACCGCGGCCGACCTGCGGGCGAGACTCGTCGCCGCGACCGGGCTTTCGCCGTCCACCACGGTGATCTACAACCATCCGACTCCGGCGGCGTTGACAGCCTATCTGGACTCTCTTGCCGACGGATCGGAGCCGGCCCGGGTGACCCAGGAGTCGGTAGTCGGCGACGACGATCCCGTGGTGATCGTGGGAATGGCATGCCGTCTGCCGGGTGGAGTGGACTCGCCGGCCGCGCTCTGGCGTCTGATGGACTCCGGCGCCGACGCGATCTCCGCGTTCCCGGTCGACCGTGGCTGGGATCTCGACGCGTTGTCGACGTCGCCACTGCAAGGCGGGTTCCTGGACGGTGCGGCCGGGTTCGACAACGACTTCTTCGGGATCTCGCCGCGTGAGGCGCTGGCGATGGATCCGCAGCAGCGGCTGGCGCTGGAGGTGACCTGGGAGGCAGTGGAGCGGGCCGGGATCTCGCCCTCGTCGCTGCATGGCACCCGCACCGGCGTGTATCTCGGCGCGATGGCGCAGGACTACGGGGCCCGGATGCACGAGGCGTCCGGCGATGCCGAGGGCTACACGCTGACGGGTACCTCGCTCAGCGTGCTGTCCGGCCGGGTGGCCTACACGCTGGGGTTGGAGGGGCCCGCGATCACGGTGGACACCGCGTGTTCGTCGTCGCTGGTCGGTCTGCACCTGGCCGCGCAGGGGCTGCGGTCGGGGGAGTGCTCGCTCGCGCTGGCGGGCGGGGTCACCGTGATGTCGACGCCGGGCATCTTCCTGGAGTTCGCCAAGCAGGGCGGTCTCTCTCCGGACGGGCGGTGCAAGGCGTTCGCCGACGCCGCCGACGGCACGGGGTGGGCCGAGGGCGTCGGCGTGCTGGTGCTGGAACGCCTGTCGGACGCCCGCCGCAACGGCCATCAGGTGCTGGCGATTCTGCGTGGCTCGGCGGTGAACTCCGACGGCGCCTCCAACGGCCTGACCGCACCGAACGGTCTCGCACAGCAGCGGGTCATCGAACAGGCCCTGGACGATGCCGGCCTACGCGCCGCGGACATCGACGCGGTCGAGGCGCACGGCACCGGAACTCGCCTGGGCGACCCGATCGAAGCCGAAGCCATCCTCGCGACCTATGGCCAGAACCGGAGCACACCACTTCTCCTGGGATCACTGAAATCCGTCATCGGCCATGCCCAGGCGGCGGCCGGCGTCGCAGGCGTGATCAAGATGGTGCTGGCGATGCAACAGCAGACCCTGCCGCGCACACTGCACATCGACGAGCCATCGTCCAGAGTGGACTGGAGAAGTGGTCAGGTCGAGTTGCTGACCGGCAGCCGACCGTGGCCGGACAATGGTCGTCCGATGCGGGCCGGTGTGTCGTCGTTCGGGATCAGCGGGACCAACGCGCATGTGGTTCTGGAATCGCCGACACCTGTCGCCAGTGTGGGCCGGCCGCGATCGGCTGAACTCGTTCCATGGGTCCTTTCCGGACGGACACCGACCGCGCTGAGGTTTCAAGCCCACAGGCTTCTGCCGATGGTGGACGCGCTGGATCCGCGAGACATCGGATACGGACTGAACTCGCGTGCCGTATTCGAGCATCGGGCCGTGGTGCTCGGCGGCGATGCGCTGGCGGCGCTGGCCGACGGCCGGTCGCACCATGGTCTTGTCGTCGGCGAGCCCGCGCGGTCGAGGACGGCGTTCCTTTTCGCGGGTCAAGGCTCCCAGCGTCTGGGCATGGGGCGTGACCTCGCCGAACGCTTTCCGATTTTCGCGGCCGCGTTCGATGAGGCACTCAGCGTGCTGGATCCGCGACTGCGGTCGGTGATGTGGGGTGACGACGAAGAACTGTTACGGCGCACGGAGTTCGCGCAGCCGGCCTTGTTCGCTTGGGAGGTCGCGGCGTTCCGGTTGCTGGAGTCGTTCCGGGTTCGGCCGGACCTGATGGTCGGACACTCCTTCGGCGAGATCGCCGCCGCGCACCTCGCGGGCGTCCTGTCCCTTGTGGACGCGGGTGCGCTGATCACCGCACGGGCGCGGCTGATGCAGGGCTTGCCTCAAGGTGGCGCGATGGTCGCTGTGGCGACATCCCCGGACGAGGTCGCGTCGTTGCTGACGGACCGGGTGGTGATCGCGGCGGTAAACGGCCCTGAGTCGGTGGTGCTCGCCGGTGACGAGCAGGCGGTGCTGGACATCGCGGCGCGCTTCGACCGGCCCAGACGGCTACGGGTCAGCCACGCATTCCACTCGCCATTGATGCAGGACATGATCGCTGAGTTCACCCAGGTCGCCGAATCGCTCACCTACCATCCACCGGCGATCTCGATCGTCTCGACGGTCACCGGTGAGCTCGCAGGGGAAGAGCTGTCCTCGCCGTCGTACTGGGCACGGCAGGTGATGGGCACCGTCCGGTTCGCCGACGCCATCGGATGCCTGGCCGACGATTTCGGTGTGCTGCGGTTCCTGGAGCTGAGCCCGGACAGCGCGCTGTCGTCACTGGTCGGAGACCTTGTCTCCCCGGAGGCGACCATCGTGCCCTTGGCACGTAAGGATCGTCCGGAGCGGGACGCCGCGCTGTTCGCGTTGGGGGCGCTGCACGTCAGCGGTGTCGAGGTGGACTTCGCCGAGTTCCTCGGTGCGGCACGGCATGTCGACCTGCCGACCTATCCATTTGAGCGCAAGTGGTTCTGGCCTGGCGAGCGTACGCCCACTCGGAGTTGGCGCTACCGCACGGAATGGCGGCCGGTCACCGCGAGTGGTGAACTCACCGGGATCTGGCTGGTGGTCGGCCCTCGCGATGAGTGGACCGAACAGGTCGCTCAGGCTCTGGACGTGCCTGTTGTGTGGACCGACGGCGCCGCACCGCCTGCGCCGCAGGTCTTCACCGGAGTGTTGTCGTTCCTCGCACTGGCCGATGAAGGGCTGGCGGGTGTGCCGAAAGGTCCTGCGCTGACGGCACAGCTTGTGAAGGAACTGGCCGCCGCAGGGATCGACGCGCCCCTGTGGTGTGTCACGAGGGATGCGTTCGACGGCAATGTGGCGCAGGCCGGAGTGTGGGGACTGGGGCGGGTCGCCGGCTTGGAGAGCCCGGAGCGGTGGGGTGGCCTGCTCGACCTGCCCGTCGTTCTCGACCCCGACTCCCTGGCTGCGATTCCTTCCTTCCTTGCGGCACGCGAGGAAACCGAGCTCGTCATCCGCGCGAACGGGGCGCGTGCCCGCCGGCTTGTCGAGGCCGGGGCAGCGCCTGCGAGGGCACTCACCTTCGATGGCACCGTGCTCATCACCGGTGGTACCGGTGCGTTGGGCAGTCAGGTGGCGCGTTGGCTGGTCAGAGCCGGGGCCACCGACCTGTTGCTGACCAGCAGACGCGGTCTGGACGCACCCGGCGCCGCTGAGCTGCGGTGCGAACTCACCGCGATGGGCGTCCGAGTCACCATCACGGCCTGTGACGCCGCCGACCGCGTCGCCCTGGCCGAAGCTCTTGCCGGGAAAGATATTCGAGCGGTCTTCCACACCGCGGGTGTGGTGGACGACGGCATACTCGCGGCCATGACACCGGCTCGGTTTGAGAAGGTGTTGCGTGCCAAGACGTTGTCCGCGATCAACCTGCACGACCTGGTCCGGGACGCCGACACCTTCGTGCTGTTCTCGTCACTCGCGGGAACGGTCGGTATGGCAGGGCAAGCCAACTACGCCGCCGCCAACGCGTGTCTGGACGCGCTCGCTGAGCACAGGCGAGCTCTCGGCCTCGCGGCGACGTCGATCGCGTGGGGCCCGTGGGCCGGCGGTGGCATGGCAGGTGGGCTCGACGACCACATGCGCGGGTCCGGGTTGCGGCCGATGGAATCGGAAGCCGCACTCGACGCACTGGGCGCGGCGCTGGGTGACACCACGGTGACTGTCGCCGACGTCGACTGGCAACGCTTCACCACGACCCACTCAGGACCCCTGCTGTCCGGCTTCGCCGCTGTGGCCGAGCCCGGCGAATCACGGCGCCCGCGCAGCAAGGACGCCTTGGCTGAGTTGGTACGCCACCAGATCGCGGCCGTCCTCGGTCACACGGACGGTGTGAACATCCGTGGCGACCGCACCTTCAAGGATCTGGGCTTCGACTCGCTCGCCACTGTACGGTTGCGCAACGGCCTGGCGAAACGCATCGGGCTGACGCTACCCACGACCGTGGTCTTCGACCATCCGACGGCTGATGAGCTGATTACCCATCTCTGGTCGCGGATCGACGGTGCCGTTCCGGACGTCAGCCGGCCTCAGGCGAGGGCCGGCCACGACGACCCGGTCGCCATTGTCGGCATGGCGTGCCGTTTTCCAGGTGGGATCGACACTCCTGAGCAACTGTGGCAGTTGCTGGCCGATGGGGGTGAAGTGCTGTCCTCTTTCCCTGAGGACCGCGGCTGGGATCTGACGACCTTGGTGAGCCGCAGTGCCACCGCATCCGGCGGGTTCCTCGCCGGAGCCGCTGACTTCGACCCGGGATTCTTCGGGATAAACCACAGCGAGGCCCTGGCGATGGACCCCCAGCAGCGACTGCTGCTGGAGACTTCGTGGGAGGCACTGGAACAAGCCGGCATCGTGCCCGCGACCCTGCGCGGTGATGACGTGGGCGTGTTCATCGGCACCAACGGCCAGGACTACCCGACGCTGCTGGCCCAGTCCGAAGGCGACTTCGGGGGCTATGCCGGCCTTGGCAGCGCGGCGAGCGTGGCGTCCGGGCGGCTCGCCTACACGTACGGCTTCACCGGTCCGGCGCTCACAGTGGACACCGCGTGCTCCTCGTCGCTGGTCGCCCTGCATCTGGCCGCTGGGTCACTCCGGTCCGGGGAGTGCTCGCTCGCTCTGGTCGGCGGCGTCACCGTGATGACGACGCCAGACGGGTTCGTTGAGTTGACCTTGCTGGGAGGGCTGTCCGGCGACGGGCGTTGCAAGGCCTTCGCCGACGCGGCCGACGGGACGGGGTGGGCTGAAGGCGTCGGCGTGCTTGTGGTCGAGCGACTGTCGGACGCGCGGGCGAAGGGCCATGAGGTGTTGGCGGTGCTCCAGGGCAGCGCCGTCAACCAGGATGGCGCCTCGAACGGGCTCACCGCACCGAACGGCGTTGCGCAGCAACGTGTCATTCGCCAGGCGTTGGCCTCCGGCGGCCTGTCCGCGTCCGATGTGGACGTCGCAGAGGCACACGGCACCGGAACCAGGCTGGGAGACCCGATCGAGGCCCACGCGTTGCTGGCTACCTACGGTCAGGACCGGGACCGGCCGTTGTGGCTCGGCTCGATCAAGTCGAACATCGGGCACACTCAGGCGGCCGCGGGTGTGGCGGGTGTGATCAAGATGGTCATGGCGATGCGGCACGGGATTCTTCCGCGGACGCTACATGTGGACCAGCCTTCGTCTCATGTGGACTGGTCGGCCGGTTCGGTCAGGTTGGCGACCGATGCGGTGCCATGGACGGCCAACGGGCGTCCACGACGCGGTGCGGTGTCCGCCTTCGGGATCAGTGGGACCAACGCACACGTCATTCTTGAAGAAGGCGAACAGTCCGGGAATCAGGCTGGCCCGGGGAAGCCGCCTTGGTTGCTGTCCGGCCGCACCGCCGAGGCCCTTAGCGCGCAGGCGGAACGCCTCCTGGCGGCCGCCCCCGACTCGCGTGCGGCTCGGCCGCTCGCTGTGTCTCGCACGCACTTCGAGTACCGTGCGGCGGTGCTGGACGGCAGCCTTGACGCTCTCGCCGCTCTCGCGAGAGGCGAAGACCATGAGCTGATCGTCCGTGGTGTGGTCGAGAGGCCGGTGGTGCCGACGATCGTGTTCGCCGGCGCGATCGCGTGCGCGGAACTGGGCCGTGAGCTGGCCCGGTTCCCGGTGTTCGCGGCAGCGCTGGCCGAGATCGGCAGCCGGTTCGGGGAGGAAAGTGGTTTCGCGTTCGAGGTGGCGTTGTTCAGGTTGCTGGAGTCCTGGGGAGTGAGGGCGGAAGTCCGCGGCCATTCGGGTGGCGAGGTCGCCGCCGCGTACGTGGCCGGGGCGTTGTCGCTCGATGACGCTTACGAACTGGTCACCGCCAAGGCCGGGGAATCCCGTGTCGCCGAACACCGGGTCCGGCTGTCCGGGCAGGACGAAGTCGTTGTCGAACCGGGGACCTGCGGTTCACTGTCCGGTTTGGTCAACGCGGTGGCAGGACTCCATGTGCGCGGCGTCGTGGTGGACTGGGCAGCCGTGATTCCGGGCGGGCGGTGCGCCGTGCCCACATATGCCTTCCAACGGCAGCGGTTCTGGCCACAGGTGGCCCACACCATGCCTCCCGGCCCCATCGAAGCCGATGCCCGGACCGAGCCGCTGTCGGCGTTGGATCTCGTCCGGACCGAGGTGGCCAGGGCCCTCGGCCTGCCTGGCGTGCAGACGGTGGCGCCGGACCATGATTTCACCCAGCTCGGCCTGGGCTCGTTGGCCTTGATCGACCTGCGTGCGAGGCTGCGCGCCCGCACCGGCAAAAAGATCGAAGCAAGCGCGGTGTTCCGGTACCCGACCTCCGCGGCTCTCGCCCGCTATCTGGACGAGCTCGACCAGGGGCCGCAGGCCGAGCCGGGCGTGGAGGACGCGGCGCCGGTGGCAGGTGTGATGCCGTGCGTGATCTCGGGCAGGTCGGGTGAGGCGTTGCGGGCGTGGGCGGGCAGCCTGGCGGTGTACATAGCGGAGGGGAACGAGCTGGGGCCGGCCGACCTGACGTTCTCGCTGGACACGTCGCGGTCGGCGTTCGAGCATCGGGCGGTGGTGGTCGGCGGGGATCACGAGGAGTTACAGGCGGGGTTGGCCGCGGTCGCCTCCGGCGACTCGACGGCGGGTGTGGTGCGGGGCATGGCCGATGTGGATGGCCGGGTGGTGTGGGTGTTCCCCGGTCAGGGGGCACAGTGGCCGGGCATGGGGGCGCGGCTGCTGGGGGAGTCGCCGGTGTTCGCGCGCCGGATGGCGGAGTGCGCGGCGGCGTTGGAGCCGTTCGTGGACTGGTCGCTGCCGGATGTGGTCCGGCAGGAGGAGGGTGCTCCGTCGCTGGATCGGGTGGATGTGGTGCAGCCGACCTCGTTCGCGGTGATGGTGTCGCTGGCGGCGGTGTGGGAGTCGCTGGGGCTGCGCCCGGACGCGGTGGTGGGACATTCCCAGGGGGAGATCGCCGCCGCGGTCGTGGCGGGAGGGCTGTCATTGTCCGATGGTGCGCGGGTGGTGGCGTTGCGCAGCCGTCTGATCGCCGAGCGGCTGTCGGGGCGCGGAACGATGCTGTCGGTGATGGCTACGGCGGAGCAGGTTCGCGGGATGCTGGCCGACGCCGGGCTGCTGGAGCGGATCTCGATCGCCGCGGTCAACGGGCCCAGGGTGGTGACCGTGGCCGGTGATCCGGAGGCCATGCGGGTGCTGGAGCGGCGGTTGTCGGCCGACGGGATGATGCGCTGGCAGTTGGCCGGAGCGGACTTCGCCGCGCACTCGCCTCAGGTCGACGGGCTCCGGGACGAGCTGTTGGCGGATCTGACGGAGGTGGCGCCGCGTGCGGCGGCGGTGCCGATGCTGTCGACGGCGACCGGGCGGTGGCTGGACGGCACGGAGCTGGACGCCGGTTACTGGTATGAGAACGTGCGGCGGACGGTGGAGTTCGCGCCGGCCATCGAGCGGTTGCTGGAGGAGCGCTATCGGGCGTTCGTCGAGGTCGGCCCGCATCCGTTGCTGACGCTGGGGATCGAGCAGGCGGTGGACGCGGCGGGGGTCACCGCCGTGGTGGTCGGGACGTTACGTTCCGGCGAGGGCGGGACGGACAGGGTGCTGCTCTCAGCGGCCGAGCTCTTCGTCCGCGGGGTCGCGGTGGACACCGCGCCGAGCGCGCCACAGAGCCCGCCGGATGTTGTCGCGAGCCTGCACCGGCAGTCGGTCAACGCTGGTTTCCTGGACCAGGCGGACGCACTGCTGCGCGGGGTGGCCGAAGTGCGGGAAAAGTCGGCCGAGCCGCCGGCCCTGCGACTGACACCGTTGCGCGACAGCGGAACGGGGCGTCAGCTGGTCTGTGTCGCGCCCATCGTCCCCGTCACCGGTGAGCATACCTACCATGGTCTGGCCACCGCCCTTGGCGGCCAGTGGGATATCAGCGTGGTCACGCCCGGCGGGTTCACCGCCGGCGAGCCGTTGCCCAGCTCTCGGACCGCGTTGATCGAGCAACTGGCGACCGCGGTCGTGGACCGCACCGCGGCGGGCCCGCTTGTCCTGCTCGGGACGTCTTCCGGCGGGTTGCTCGCCCACGAGGTCGCCGCCTGGCTTGACGATCGCGGCCTTGCCGTCGATGCGGTTGTCCTGCTGGACACCCACTTGTTCGACGCGAAATCCACCGAGGCGTTGCGGCCCGTGCTGTGGCCGGCGATGTATGCCATGGAATCGCTGGTCGACGGGCTCGACTGGATCCGGTTGTCGGCCACCGCCTGGTATCTGGACCTGTTGGCGTCGTGGCGTCCTCGGCCGACGCGAGTGCCGTCGCTGCTGGTGCGCGCGTCTGAGCCGCTGGGCACCGCGCACGACGACGCTTGGCGAGCGACGCTGCCCGGGATGACCGACGTCATCGACGGCCCCGGCCACCATCTGTCGATGCTTGAGCGGCACGTCGTGGAGACCGGTGGTCGCGTGGCGGACTGGCTCGAACGCACGGTGTTGAACAAAAGGCAGTGAGAGAGGGTGGACATGTACTACGAGCACCTGAGCGAGTCCGTCTGGATCGCCTATGACGGAACCACTCGCAACACGGCGTACGTGCGGGGTGACATGAGCGGGGGCATGCTTGTCGGCACTCTCGACAGCGCGGACGCCACAAGACAGTTGCTCGTTCACGGCGACGGCGTGGCGAAGGTGGTGGTGCTCACCGACACCGACTCCGGGCAGCACATCCCGGACTACGCCACGACACTCACCTCGGTGGAGACGGCGACAGCACTCGCCGGGTGCCCTCTGCTCGACGCCGTCGAGGTGGAGCGAGGTTCTCCACTTGACGCCTATCTCGGGAGATCCCAGCGCACACACGGAATCGCGATTCGGCGATTGACACCTGATCAAACCTTCAAGGGGGAGACCGCCCTCAAACTCGGCCACACACCTGTCGAGGTTCATGACATCGGGCGTGCCTACAGCACCGCCGACACGATCGTGTGGCTTCCTGACGAGGCGGTGCTGATCACAGGTGCCGCTGTCGTCAACGGTGTGCATCCCGCGTCGTGGTCGGGCTCGATCGAGCAGTGGCGTGCGGCCTGCGTCGAGCTCGCGGCGCTACGGCCGACCGTGGTGGTTCCCGGGTACGGGCCGGTCACCGACATCACCGGGATCATCGATCTGCGGGACTATCTCGAGCACCTGCACAGCGAGGCGGAAGTGCGCTACCGCAAGGGAATGCCGGTCGAGGAAGCCGCGGCCGAACTGCCGCTCGGCCGCTGGGACCAGTGGGCCTGCCGGGAGAACCTGGCGATCACCTTGGCCAGCGTCTATGACTCGCTGGGAGACAGCAGCGACCGCACGGTCACCGGGGTTCTGACCACCGCCGCCGAAATCGCCGAGGGCATCCGCCGGCAGCCGCGGATCGCCCCCGTCGCCCCCGGCGAGCGTGACCAGGAAACACTGGAGGCGCTGAGTCTCACCAAAGGGGAGAACTCGATTTTCGAGTTGCACAGTGCGAACACGCCGAACATCCTCACCACCCTGGTGCGGCACACCAAGCTGTACACGGAGACCGTGCCCATCGCCCGCGGCGTGATCACCGGCGTCCTGCCACCGCGCCACCGCGAAATGGCGATCTTGCGCGGCGCGTGGGCGTGTTCGGCGATCTACCAGTGGAATCACCACCACCATGTCGCCCTCAGCGTCGGCCTCACCCAAGAGGAGATCGACCTGATTTCCCGGGACATCTCCCTGGGGCCATGGACTCGGCACGAGCGGGCGGTGCTGACCGCTGTGGATGAACTGCACACCGAGTCACTGCTCTCCGACCACACCTGGGCAACCCTTTCGGAAACCTACGGCGAGCGTGAACTGATCGAACTCGTCACCCTGATCGGCGAGTACCACAAGATCTCCTTCCAGCTCAACAGCTGGGGCGTCTCCCTCGAACCGTGGATGGGCCCTTACCGCATCCCCTCTGGCTGGCGTACCGCCCGGCACAGCCGAGCCACTTCCTTGGACGATGTCTCACGCGGTGAGCTTGACGGGTTTCTTGGAGCGGGTCAGCACGGCGGAGAGGCCAAGGAAGCGGCTGCCCTCGGTTAGTACCGGACGGGTTCAGTCGCTACGCGATGCCTTTTCCCAGGTAGGTACGCAGGTGCCGGGCGGTGAGCGAGTCCCCCGCGGAGACCAGGTCCGCGGGAGTGCCGGTGAAGACGATCCGGCCGCCGTCGTGTCCGGCTCCGGGGCCGAGGTCGATGATCCAGTCGGCGTGGGCCATCACGGCCTGGTGGTGCTCGATGACGACGACCGTGTTGCCGTCGTCGACGAGCCGGTCCAGCAGGGCGAGGAGCTGGTCCACGTCCGCCAGGTGCAGGCCGGTGGTCGGCTCGTCCAGCACGTACGTGGTGGCCTTCTCCGCCATCCGGATGGCGAGCTTGAGCCGCTGTCGTTCGCCGCCGGACAGGGTGGTGAGCGGCTGGCCCAGGCCGAGGTAGCCCAGGCCCACGTCGGCGAGCCGGTCGAGGACGGCCCGCGCCGCGCCGAAGCTCGCCTTCGAGGCCGCAGGGGAAGAGGCCGTGCCGGGAGCGAAGAAGTCGCGGGCCTCGGCCACCGACATCGCGAGCACCTCGCTGATGTCCTTTCCGCGCAGCTTGTGGGTGAGCACCTCGGGGGTGAACCGCTTGCCCTCGCACTGCTCGCACACCGACGCCACCCCGGCCATCATCGCGAGGTCGGTGTAGACCAGGCCGATGCCCTTGCAGTTGGGGCAGGCCCCCTCGGAGTTCGCGCTGAACAAGGCGGCCTTGACCCCGTTCGCCTTGGCGAAGGCGGTGCGGATCGCGTCGAGCAGCCCGCTGTAGGTGGCCGGGTTGCTGCGGCGCGAGCCCCGGATCGGGGCCTGGTCGACCACCGCGACGTCGTCCCTGCGGGGGAGCGAGCCGTGGATCAGCGAGCTCTTGCCCGAGCCGGCGACGCCGGTGACCACGGTGAGCACGCCGAGGGGGATGTCGACGTTCACGTCCTTGAGGTTGTGCAGGCGAGCGCCGGTGATCGACAGTTGCCCGCTGGGCTGCCGTACCTTCTCGCGCAGGCGGGCCCGGTGGTCCAGGTGGCGGCCGGTGAGGGAGTCCGACGCGCGCAGCCCGGCCACGTCGCCGGTGAAGCAGATCCGCCCGCCGGAGGAGCCGGCGCCGGGGCCGAGGTCGACCACGTGGTCGGCGATCTCGATCGTCTCCGGCTTGTGCTCGACGACCAGGACCGTGTTGCCCTTGTCGCGCAGGCGCAGCAGCAGGTTGTTCATCCGCTCGATGTCGTGCGGGTGCAGCCCGACCGTGGGCTCGTCGAAGACGTAGGTGACGTCGGTCAGGCTGGAGCCGAGGTGGCGGACCATCTTCACCCGCTGGGCCTCGCCCCCGGACAGGGTGGACGACTCGCGGTCCAGGCTCAGGTAGCCCAGGCCGATCTCGACCAGTGACTCCAGCGTGTTGCGCAGGGTGGCGACGAGCGGCCCCACCGACGTGTCCTCGATGCCCCGGACGAACTCGGCCAGGTCGCTGATCTGCATCGCCGCGCAGTCGGCGATGTTGCGGCCGTCGATCTTCGAGGCGAGCGCGGCGGAGTTGAGCCTGCTGCCGCCGCACGCGCGGCAGCTCGTGAACGTCACGGCCCGGTCCACGAACGCCCGGATGTGGGGCTGCATCGACTCCCGGTCCTTGACGAGATAGAGCCGCCGTACCTTGACCAGGAGCCCCTCGTAGGTGGTGTTCATCGTGCCGATTTTGATTTTGGTGGCGGGTTTGTGGAGGAAGTCCTCCCACTGGGTGGGGGTGTAGTCCCTCAGCTTGACGTCGGGGTCGAAGAACCCCGAGTGGGCCAGGCCCTGCCAGTACCACGAGTCCACGGTGAAGTTGGGGGCGGTGATCGCCCCCTCATTGAGCGAGCGGTCGACGTCGACGAGCTGGGAGACGTCGATGTCGGAGACCCGGCCGAGCCCTTCGCACTCGGGGCACATGCCCTCGGCGCTGTTGAAGCTGAACGCGCTCGAGGTGCCGACGTGAGGGGTGCCGATCCGGCTGAAGACGATCCGCAGCATCGTCTGCGCGTCGGTCGCGGTGCCGACCGTGGAGCGGGAGTTGGCGCCCATCCGCTCCTGGTCGACGACGATCGCCGCGCTCAGGTTGCGCAGGGCGTCGACGTCGGGACGGCCGAGGCTCGGCATGAACGACTGGACGAAGGCCGTGTAGGTCTCGTTGATCAGACGCTGCGACTCCGCCGCGATGGTGCCGAAGACGAGGGAGGACTTCCCGGAGCCGGAGACCCCGGTGAAGACGGTGAGCCGCCGCTTGGGAATGTCGAGCGAGACGTCGGCCAGGTTGTTCTCCCTGGCGCCGCGAACCTCGATCACGTCGTGGCTGTCCGCGGCGGCCGGGCGGCGCCGCGGACCGCCTGATCCGACCGGTGTGGCGGGTGGGAACACGAACCTTCTCACGCGATATCCTTAGGGTGTAAAGAGTTAGCCCGGCAAAGTTAGTTTATGCCGTAAGGAGTTGCAAGTGGTCGTCTTCGCCGGACAGGGCGACGCGCGCCGTTCGATGGCGCTGCTGTGGCGTACCACCAGGTCGGACCAGGCGCGTCCCGGGCCCAAGCCCGCGCTGAGCGTTGACCTCATCGTGGACACGGCCGTCGCGATCGCCGACTCCGAGGGGATGGCCGCGCTCTCCATGCGCGCGGTGGGCGAGCGGCTCGGCCGCACGGCGATGGCCCTCTACACCTACGTCCCCAGCAAGAGCGAGCTGGTCGACCTGATGTACGACCGGGCCCTCGCCGAGCTGTCCACCCGCCACGACCTGGAGGCGGGCTGGCGGGCGGCCGTGACCTCCTGGGCACGGGAGGCATGGGAGTTCTACATACGCCATCCGTGGATGCTGCAGGTGTCGCAGGCGCGCCCCGTGCTGGGCCCCAACGAGTACGTCATGATCGAGGAGTTGATGCGGATCCTCCGGGAGACCGGGCTGGACGCCGGGACGCTGCGGCGCGTCGCGGGGACGCTCTCCTGCTTCGTGCGCGGGGCGGCGCAGACGGTCGCGGAGGTGCGTCAGGCCCCGGCGGCGACCGGGCTGTCCGACGAGGAGTGGTGGTACGCTCGATCGGCCCTGCTGACGGAGGTCGCCCCCGATTTCGCCGAGCGGTTCCCCACGCTGACCTGGATGGAGGGCGAGGGCGCCTACCAGGCTCAGGACGAGACCGTCCCCTACCTGGAACAGGAGGGGAGAGACACCTTCGCCGCCGGGCTCGTCATCCTCCTGGACGGGATCGAGGCGGCCATGGGCGAAACCGGAGCCTGAGGGCGTCGAGAACCTCACGCGCCGGCCCCGAGACACCTCTGGCGCGAAGACGATTACCAAGCCCATCTCGGCAACGGCCCCCGGGTCATGGCCACCTTGCGCAATCCGGCCCTCGGCTTGTTCGGCATCCACGCCGTCACCAAGATCAAGAAGACCGGACGGGCCGATCGGCCGTAACCCCCTACGCGCCCTTCCACTGATCACATGGCGTCACACCCGGTGGTCGCCGCCCGGCTTTGAAAATCGCCCCGGGGGCGGTCCGCTGGGCGGACGAGGCCTTAGGCAATTCCGATCACCCCAGTTCAAAGGTACTTCCTCAGGTAAACGATCAGGCCCGCCCGTATTCGCCGCGAAAGACGAAGGGCGCGGGCCTTATTTGCCGTGAAGACACCGCGCGTCACTGGTTTATGTCAGACACTATCGCTTCCAATGGCGTCTTGACTCTCGCAAGTTGCTCGCTTAGCTTTGGCGTGGGCGGACTGGTGTGCTTAGCGCTGCTGGGGGGAATGGTGAGGAACGCTGTTTACCAACATGGGATGGCTTTCTGATGGCAGGGCTTACCATCCGCCTGTTCGGCCAGATTTCTGTTCAGCGAGACGGGCAACCACTGCCAGGCCTTTTGTCCAAAGCGCTGGAGCTTCTTTGCTACCTGCTGCTCCACAGGGAACGCAGTCATACACGCGAGGCCCTAGCGGCCGTATTATGGCCGGATACGCCGGAATCCCTTTCAAGGAAATACCTCCGCCAGGCCGTCTGGCGGCTCGGCTCGACGCTGTCTGGCCAGGTCGGTCCGGCACGGGAGGGATCCGAAGGGCTGTTCATCGTGAATCCCGGCTGGATTCGAGTGAATCCACAGGCGTCCTACTGGCTCGACGTGGCGACGTTTGAGCAGACGTATAACCTTCATCGTGATATTCCAGGTGAGGAACTCACCGACAGCCAGACGCAGGCTCTTGAGGCAGCCGTCGTCCTTTACGGCGGCGATTTGATCGAGGTGTGGTACCAGGATTGGTGCATACTTGAACGCAACCGACTTCAACTAATCTGGCTGGCGATGCTCGAGCAGCTGATGTCACATTACGAAGCCAAGCGGAGCTACGCGAAAGGAATCGCGTATGGTCAGCGCGTTCTACGCTATGATCCGGCACGGGAATACACTCACCGGTATCTGATGCGGATGTACTACCGGGCGGGTGACCGCACCACTGCGCTGCGTCAGTACGAGCGCTGCGCCGCGGCTATGGCGAAGTACTTCGATCTCGAGCCCTCGCATGAAACGGTCTCCCTCTACCACCTTCTCCGCAGTGACCGCCTGGCGGATCCGCCCCGCCAGGCCACGGACGCCGCGTACCCAGGCGATCTGCTTCTCGGGCTGCAGACGAGCCTCGACCGTATCCAGGCCAGCCTGACCGACCTCGAGCGCCAGGTTCAACAACAGCTGACGCGATCAGCCGGATGCCAACTCGATACACGCCGCATCACTCCAGCGCGTCCTGGCTGAGTTGGAACGATGTACACCACGTCGCTTCAGCACATCCTGGCTGAGTTGGAACGCCTGGACCTGCTGCTCCGCATCCAGGTGTGGCGCGCCCGCCAGGCGCGTGGCGAGGCGGGGGACCTGGCTGCGTTCTACATTCCCGAGGCCGAGGCGGACGAGTTCTTTGACAAGGCCCTTGGGGCACCGGTCTGGGCCGGCTTCCCGCTCCCGCCTGAGCAGCGGGAAGCCGCCCAGGCCAAGCTCGACCAGCTTGCGGCCGAGGCCGGCAGGCACGCGACGGAAAGCCTGGCACAGGGCATACCGCTCCGGCTGGTCAAGCTGGGCCGGATGTTCGGCCTGACCGAGTTCGATCTCGATGTCATCCTGCTCTGCCTGGCGCCGGAACTCGACCGGGGCTACGAACGCCTCTACGCCTACCTGCACGACGACGTCACCCGCCGTCGGCCGACGGTCGAGCTGGCCCTCAACCTTTTCTGTCCCGACCTGGCCGGCAAAGTGGCCGCACGGGCGCGCCTTACCCAGGCGGGCCCGCTGCGTGCGTCCCGCTTGGTGGACCTGCACGACGAGCCTGGTTCCCTGCTGGGCAACGGCTTACGGCTTGAGCCGCGGGTGGCCGGCTACCTGCTCGGGGATGATTCCGTCGATGACCGGCTGCGGGCGTACACGAGCCTGGTCCCCCCGGCAGTCGGCCCGGGGGAACCGGCGGTCCCCGATGCCCTGTCCCGGCTCGCCGGACAGGCACCCGAGGACTGCGTGCTGTATCTCCAGGGGGCCTATGGCGCGGGTAGGCGAACCGCGGCTGCCGCGGCCTTCGACCGGCCGCTGCTGGTCGTGGCGGGCAGGCGGTTGGCCGCCGGCGACGCCGACGAGTTCACCGAGCTGATGCACCTGATCGGCCGCGAGGCCAGGCTGCAAGAAGCGCTGCTGTACTGGGAGGACTTCGAGTCGGTCAAGGAGAACGACACGCGGCTGGCGGCTCTGTTCCGGTTGCTTGAGGCGGTTCCTGGCCCGAAGTTCCTGTCCGGGTCGGCCACCTGGGAACCGGCGGGTGACCTGCGGGGGCTCACGTTCCTGCGGATCCCGTTCCCGTTGCCCGGTCCGGGCGAGCGCCTGCGCCTGTGGCAAGCGGCGCTGGCCGACGCCTGCGTGCCGCCGTCCGACCTGGCCGACCTGGCCGGCATGTTCCGCCTCAGCGGCGGCCAGATCCACGACGCCGTGGTCACCGCCCGCAACCTGGCTCTGGCCCGCGACTCGGCGGCGACGCAGGTCACCCTGGCCGACCTGCACGCCGCCTGCCGCCTGCACTCCAACCGCAGGCTCGCGGAACTGGCCGTTCAGATCACGCCTCACTACACCTGGGACGACATCGTGCTGCCCGACGACCAGATGGCGCAGCTCCGGGAGATCTATGACCAGGTCCGCCACCGCAACCTCGTGTACGACACGTGGGGCTTCGACGGCAAGCTGGCGATGGGCAAGGGGCTCAACGTCCTGTTCGCCGGCTCGCCAGGCACCGGCAAGACCATGGCTGCCGACGTTCTGGCCCATAGCCTTGGCCTGAGCCTGTACAAGATCGACCTTTCCGCCGTGGTCAGCAAGTACATCGGCGAGACGGAAAAGAACCTGGCCCGTATCTTCGCCGAGGCCGCGACCAGCAACGCCATCTTGTTCTTCGATGAGGCGGACGCGCTGTTCGGCAAGCGCACCCAGGTACGCGACGCTCACGACAGGTACGCCAACCTCGAGACCAGCTACCTGCTGCAGAAGATGGAGGAATACGACGGCATGGTCGTGCTGGCCACCAACCTGCTCAAGAACATGGACGAGGCGTTCGTGCGCAGGCTGCACGTCACCGTGGAGTTCCCGGTGCCCGGCGTGGCCGAGCGGCGGCGCATCTGGGAGCAGATCTGGCCCACGGCCATGCCGCGCGACCTCGGCCTTGATGTGGACTTCCTGGCCCGGCGGGTTGAGGTGGCCGGTGGCAGCATCCGCAACATCGCGCTGGCCGGCGCATTCCTCGCCGCCGCGGACGGCGGCATGGTCACGATGGCGCACCTGTTGCATGCGACTCGCCGGGAGTACCAGAAGATGGGGAAAGTTCTTACCGCCGGGGAACTCGGCGACCACTGAGCCGCCCGACGAGTCAGTTCGGAAGGCAGGGTGACTGTCGAAGAACCCGGGCAGTACGTCCCCGAGTTGTGCACCGAGCTCGTCGGTATGTCCTGATCGAGGGAACACACACGCCCGCGGGCCGCCCGCGATGTGGCCGATTCGGGAAGTCGAAGACTGAGCCGGTATACCAGCGGGCGTTCTTCCCAGGGTCCCGGGCCGGACGAGCGGTCATCACGTACATCGACGGCTTCCATCCGTACGGCGGGTTCATTCAGCGCTTGGTTTAAGACGCCCCCGCTGACGCGCCGGCAGATGCCGCGTGAACGTCGGCCTGTTATCACAGATGTCATGCTCCACGACCTCGACGCGACGCTGGCGGCGGTCTTGCGGGACGAACTCACCGTGCAGAACGTCGCCGTCAGCTTCGCGGCGCCTGACGACCAGTTTCCGCCGTCCGGCGTCCGCCTGCCCGCGATCTCCTTCTTCCTCTATGACGTACGGGAGGACAAGGGCCTGCGCTCGGCCCAGTGGGAGCTGGACAAGCAGTCCGACGGAACGTTCCAACGGACGCCGCCGTCGGTCCGCGTCACCTGCTCATACCTGATCACCGCCTGGCCCAGCCCAAGCGCCCCGGACCCCTCCCAGGACGAGCACCGCTTGCTGGGCGAGGCATTGAAGGTGCTGCTTCGCCACCGCACGATTCCGGAGAGCTATCTCAGAGGTGAGCTCTCGGGGCAGCAGGTTCCGCCACCCGCCAGAATCATCGCCGAGGGCCACCTGCAGAGCCTGGGCGAACTCTGGCAGGCCATGGGCGGCAAGCCCAAGGCCACGCTGAACTACGCGGTCACGATCAGCGTCAACGTCTCCGAGCCCGTCGCGGCCGGCCCGACCGTGACCAAGACGGTGACCAGGATTACTCAGGGAACAAGCCCGGCCGTAACCAGTCAGGAGTGAACAGATGGCGAGATACGCGTGGCCAGGCGTCTACGTGGAGGAAGTACCTTCGGCGATCAAGCCCATCGCCGGGACCGGGACGAGCACAGCCGCGTTCATCGGCGTCTCGGCCGACATCACCAAGGCATGGGATCCCAAGAACAAGGCCGGCATGCCGGCCAACGCGTCCGGCCAGGCCTACACCCAGGCGGCGAAGCTCACCCCGAAGGCGGTCAACGGCTGGACGGAGTTCACCCAGGGCTTCGGGGACATCCAGGCAGCCAACCAGTACCTTGCTCAGGCCGTCTTCGGATTCTTCAACAACGGGGGCACCCGCTGCTGGGTGATCAGGATCGACAACGCCGGCGACCTGACCCAGGCGCTGGCGAAGCTCGAGGGCATCGACGAAGTCGCCGTCGTCGCCGCGCCGCTGCCGCCCGATGTGCCGGCCAACGAGCTGAACACGGCGCAGCAGGCCCTGATCGCGCACTGCCAGAAGCTCGAAGATCGGTTCGCCATCCTGGACAGCGGCAGCGACATCGCGAACAACAACCTGAACATCACGACGGACGCGACCGGTATCTGGCGGCCGGCCGCCAACCCGAAGGGCTACGGCGCGTTCTACTTCCCCTGGATCCTGGTCGCAGATCCGCTGGGCCCGCCCGGCAGCCGGATCGCGGTGCCGCCGAGCGGCCACGTGGCCGGCGTCTACGCCCGCAGCGACTCCCAGCGCGGGGTGCACAAGGCGCCCGCCAACGAGGTCATCCTGGGCGCGCTCGACGTGAAGTACCAGGTCAGCAAGATTGCCCAGGGCCCGCTGAACCTGGCCGGCGTGAACTGCATCAGGTCGTTCAACGGCACGATCAAGGTGTATGGCGCGCGCACGCTGGCCTCGGACCCGGCGGGCGATCCCGAGTGGGCCTACGTCAACGTGCGGCGGCTGGTCAACTTCCTCCGCGAGTCCATCGACGAGGGGACGCAGTGGGCGGTTTTCGAGCCGAACGCGCCGGACCTCTGGTCGAAGATCCGCCGCAACGTGACCGCGTTCCTCAACGGCGAGTGGACCGCCGGCGCGCTCGTGGGCGCGACTCCGGAGCAGGCGTTCTACGTCCGCTGCGACGAGACCACCAATCCGCCGGACGTGCGCGCGCGTGGCGAGGTGGTGACCGAGATCGGCGTGGCCGTGGCGCGCCCTGCCGAGTTCGTCGTCTTCCGGCTGAGCCAGTGGGCCGGACCGGGGCAGTAGCCGACCATGGCCGTGCCGCCGATCACCGGTTACCAGGCGCCCGGGGTCTACCCGCAGGACGTCTTCCCGCCACCCGCGCCGAGCCTGCTCACCGGGGTGCCCGCCTTCCTCGGCTACACCGGCGACGGAAAGCCCGGCGCGCCGTACCCACTGACGCTGTGGCCGCAGTTCAAGACGCGGTTCGGCGTTCCGCGGAATGACGGCTTCCTGGGCCACGCCGTGCGCGGTTTCTTCGAGAACGGCGGCCTGCTGTGCTACGTGGTCCCCCTCGACAAGAGGGCCACCCCACTGACCGCCCTTCGCGGTGGCCTGACGGCGCTGCATGATGTCGACGCCGTGGACCTGGTCTGCGCCCCGGACATCATGGCCCCGGCCGGCCTGACCGGCACGCCGGACGTCGAGGCCGTGACCGCCCTGCAGGCCGAGGTGCTCGCCGACTGCCGACGCACCGGCGGCCGGTTCGCCATCCTCGACGCGGTGCCGACGTCTGACACGGGCACCGTCGAAAGGCAACGTGCCGCGCTGGACAGCCGGGACGGCGCGCTCTACCACCCCTGGCTGTGGGCTCCCGGTGAGGACGGGACCCCGCTCTACCTGCCGCCCTGCGGACACGTGGCAGGGATCTACGCCCGCAGCGACCAGCAGGTCGGCGTGCACAAGGCCCCGGCCAACGAGGCCGTCGAGGGGGTGCTGGACCTGCGGGCCGCCCTGACCGACGACGTGATCGGCGGACTCTACGCCAAAGGGGTGAACTCTCTTCGCGTGATGCCCGGCCGAGGCATCCGGGTCTGGGGGGCGCGCACGTTGAGCGGCGAGCCCGGCTGGCAGTCCATCGGCGCCCGGCGGGTCTTCCTGACCATGGGCCGCTGGCTGGAGCGGTTCCTCACCGAGCTGACCTATGAGCCCAACGGCGTCAGGCTGTGGGTGCGCATCATGCGCGAACTGACCGCCTACCTGGACGGCCTGTTCCGGAACGGCGCGCTCAAGGGCCACACCCCGGAGGAAGCCTTCTTCGTCAAGTGCGACAGCGAGACCAACCCACCTGACGTGATCGAGGCGGGGATGGTGGTGACCAACATCGGCGTGGCCCTGGCCGCGCCGGCCGAGTTCGTCGTCGTCCGCATCATCCACGGCACCAGCGGCGTCAGCATCCAGTCAGCTTCAGCAACCGTATAAGACCGCATCAGGAGGTCCGACATGGCCAACCGACTCGATCCCTATAGCGGCTACAACTTCTCTGTCGAACTGGACGGCATTACCCGGGCCGGCTTCCGCGAGTGCTCTGGGCTGGAGAACAGCCAGAACGCGGAGGAATACCGGGAAGGCACGGACAAGAACCTGAGCGTCCGCAAGCTGCCCGGACTCGTCACCCACTCCGACATCACGCTCAGCCGCGGCATCACGTCCGACAGAAAGCTGTGGGACTGGCGCGAGAAGGCGATGAAGGGCAACGTCGAGCGACACGACATCTCGATCACGCTCCTGGACAACAAGGGCAACGCCAAGATCACCTGGAACCTGTTCGACTGCTGGCCACGTCAGTGGACCGGGCCGAGCCTCAACGCGACCGCCGACGACCTGGCCATCGAACAGCTCGTCCTGGCCTGCGAGCGGGTCGAGGTCGATAAGTGGAGCTGACCGTCACGCCGACCGCGCATCAGACCGAGTTCTCTTTCACCCTGCCCCTCGGCCTGGCCGGTCCTGATGGCACCGTGCACCGGGACGGCGCGATGCGCCTGGCCACGGCGTTCGACGAGGTCGAGCCGCTCAAGGATCCGCGGGTACGCGCCAACCCAGGCTACCTGGTGATCATCTTGCTGGCCCGCGTGATCACCAGGCTCGGCACCGTCGATCACATCAACACCAGGGCGATCGAGAACCTGTACGCCGCCGACCTCGCCTACCTTCAGGACTTCTACCTGCGCGTCAACCAGAACGGGCACACCAGGCTCCAGGTGGCCTGCCCGCACTGCGACGGCGAGTTCGACGTGGAGGTGGCCGGTTCGGGGGAATAGCGCGCTACCCCTCCGACCGGCTGCACGAGGAGGTAGCGTACTTGGCTTTTCACTTCCACTGGTCCTACCAGGAGGTCATGCGGCTTGACCACCAGGAGCGCCGGCGGTGGGTGGCGGAGGCGGCCCGGATCAACGAACGACTCAGCGAAACGGGAGGTATGTGGCGATGACGTCGACGGGTGTCCCGCTGGGACTGAGCTGGCTGCCGTCGGTGGTCGGAAACTGGGTGCCGGGCGCGCAACCGCTGCAGCCGTATCAGACCTTCAACTTCGCCGTGGAGATCGAGGGACTGCTCGTCGGCGGGTTCACCGAGGTAAGCGGCCTGGAAAGCCAGGTCGAGGTCGAGGAGTACCGCGAAGGCGGGGTCAACGGCTTCGTCCATAAGCTCCCCGGCCGCACCAGCCACTCCAACCTGGTGCTCAGCCACGGCCTGACGTCGATGAGCACTCTGTGGAACTGGTACTACGACACGACCCAGGGCTCGATCCAGCGTAAGAACGGCACGATCATGCTGCTCGACCCCAGGCAGGTCCCGGTGATGTGGTGGAACTTCCGCAACGCCCTGCCCGTGCACTGGTCCGGTCCCACCTTCAACGCTTCCAGCGACGCGGTGGGGGTCGAGTCGCTGGAACTCGCCCATCAAGGGCTGACCAAGCCCCTGCTGGGCCAGGCGGGCGCTCAGGCGACCGGCATCGCGGGGATGACCGGGCGGTAAGGAGTGGAGAAGCCGATGGCACAACCGACGCCGACGGAGGATCAGGCCCCGTCCCCGGACGGTGCCCTGCTCACCCGGCTCTGGCGGCGGGTGGAACAACCCGGCTGCGTCCGGCACGGCCAGGTCCGGGCCCTGCTCGCCCGACACCGGCGCATGGCGGGCGAACCGCCGCTGGCCGAACTGCTGCTGCGCCGCGGCCACGGCACGGACATTGAGCCGAGCGGACCGCCCATCGTGATCGCGAGGCCGGCAACCGCCGCCCCCGGTGCCGTTCCGGGGGTCGCCACGCCACCGGCGGCCCCCCGGCCATCGGTCCGCACCAGGCCCGTGCGGCCCAACGACCAGCCGTCCAGCCTGCCGTCCCCGGCGCGGCGTGCAGCCCAGGCACCAGCCGACCCCGCCGGGCTGGTCTCCCCGCTCCCGTCCGCCGGAAGCACCCCGGCCCCAACCACGGCCTCAACCACGGCCACCGGGACCCTGACGCCCCGGGCCGAAGCCCGGCCGGCCGCCGGCGCCGCCCGTCCAGGCGCACCGCGCCCGGTCCTGATCCCGGCCCGGCCGGTCCCCGGACCGGCTGCGATGCCGCGGGGCACCGGGCCGGACCCGAGGGCCCCATCGGCCCCGACGGCCGGCGAGACCCGCCGCCCAGTCGTCCGCGCCGGAGCCGACGGCAAGGCCCCCCCGACGCTCGCCTGGCCCCGGCCCTCCCCGGAGCAGGCCGGCGGTACCAGTGGACCCGCACGTCCGCCCGTGCCAGTGGTGCGGGAACGGGTCTCCCCGCAGGGCGCCTGGCGGCCCGGCCCGGCCGTACCGCAGCGGCCCGCCATGCCCCAGCGTCCCGCGCCACCCGCGGCCGACCCCACCGTGCCGGCCCCGGGCCGGACCGTGGACCCGGCCGGTGCGGCGCGCGTCCCGCCCCGGACGTCGCCGGATAAGCCAGCGGAGCCGGTGAAGCCGGTGGAGCCCTCCGGTCACCGTGCCGGACAGCGGGAGCCGGTGCGCCCGGCACCGCCCCCGATCGACCTGAACCGCATCGTCAGCACCGTGCAGCGCAGGCTCACGCACCAGATGGCCATCGAAAGGGAGCGCAGAGGGATGAGGCGATGAGCGTTAACAAGGCCAAGGTGGTGTCGGAGATCCTCGGCCTGGGCGGCGGCGGGGGCGAGTTGCACAAGCTCACCATCTACTACGAGCAGGGCGGTGCGCCGCGGCAGGGCTCCATCGAGGCCCTGTTCAATCCCAGCGAGATCAGCCTGACCAGGTCCGCGAAGTGGGAGCAACAGGAGACGGTCGGCCAGAGCACGGCATCTGTGGAGCAGGAATTCCGCTCGGTGGAAGCGGAGCGGTTCTCCATCGAGTTGTTCTTCGACACCTACGAATCCCGGTCGAGCGGGTTGGCCGCAGCGCGTGCCGCGGCCACGTTCCTTCCGGCCAGCCTGATCTCCGGGCGCGAGGCGACCGACGTGCGGCAGCACACCGATCAGATCGCCCGGCTGGCCAAGGTCGACGCCGAACTGCACCGCCCGCCGATATGCGAACTGCGCTGGGGCGTCTTCGACATCTTCACCGGCGTGCTGACCACCCTGCAGCAGCGGTTCACGATGTTCCTGGACGACGGGACGCCGGTGCGGGCCACTCTGACCTGCGAATTCGCCGAAGTCGGCACGCGGGCCCACGCCACGGAACTGCATTCCGCCGACGTCGTCAAGACGCGCCGGGTGCGGCGCCACGACACGCTGCAGAGCCTGGCCGCCGACGAGTACGGCGATCCGGCCCTGTGGCGGCCCATCGCGACCGCCAACGGCATCGTCAACCCGCGCAACCTGCGGCCGGGGATGAGGCTGACCATCCCCAAGCTGCAGCCATGAGGGCCGAAAGGAGAGCCGCCGCGCAGCGCGGCGGCCTGCCCGACCTCAGCGTCCGCGTCAACGGCTCGGCCTTGCCCGCGGCGGCTCAGTCGGACCTGCGCTCGGTCACGGTCCAGGAGGACCTGGAGGCCCTCAGCATGTTCACGCTGGAACTGTACAACTGGGACGACAAGCTGTTGCGGGTCTCCTGGTCGGACTCCCCGCTCTTCGCCGTGGGCAACCAGGTTGAGATCTGGCTCGGATACGTCGGCGACCTGCACAAGGTGATGCTGGCCGAGATCACCAGCCTCGAACCCGTCTTCACCACCGAGTCACCGCCCGTGCTGATGGTCCGCGGCTACGACCACCGCCACCGGCTGGCGCGGGGCCGCAAGACCCGCACTTTCGCCCAGATGAAGGACAGCGCCATCGCCGGCCAGGTCGCCCGTGAGGCCGGGCTGCGCGCCCAGGTCGAGGACACGAAGGTCACGCACAGCTATGTCATCCAGAGCAATCAGTCCGACTGGGAATTCCTGCTTCGGCGGGCGAGCCTGATCGGGTACGAGATGTACGTCAGGGACAAGGTCCTGTACTTCCGGCCGCCGCAGTCCGGGGCCCAGCCCGCGACCACGCTGTCACTCGGCCAGGGCATCACGGAGTTCAGCCCACGCCTGAGCTCGCTGGCCCAGGCCGGCGAGGTGGCCGTCCGCAGCTGGAACGTCAAGGAGAAGAAGGCGGTCGTCGCCACCGAGCAGTCGGCCTCGCCATCAGGCTCCGCGACCGCGCGCCGGGCGTTCGGAGCCTCCAGCCTGGCTATTCTCGGCCAGCCCACCCGGGACCTCGCCGAAGCAGGCCCCATTGCCCAGGGCCAGTTCAACGCCATGTCCCTGACGTACGTGGAGGGCGACGTGGTCGCCTTCGGGCAGCCTCGACTGCGGGCCGGCACGGTGGTGGACATCACCGGGGCCGGCCGGACGTTCAGCGGCCACTACTACGTCACCTCGGTCACCCACACGATGACCCTCGCGCAGGGCTACCAGACTTCCTTCACCGTGAAAAGGAACGCCGCCTGATGGACGCGTATTCGGCACTGACCATGCCGCCCGGCACCGACGAGCGCTTCTTCGGCGTGGTCATCGGCATTGTGACGAACAACAAGGACCCCGACGGCCTCGGGCGGGTCAAGGCGAGCCTGCCCTGGATGGGCGATCAGGTCGAGACCGACTGGGCCCGGGTGGTGGCCCCGATGGCGGGCTCCGGCCGGGGCGTCTATTTTCTGCCAGAAGTCGACGACGAGGTGCTGGTCGCCTTCGAGCACGGCAACCCGGACACTCCCTACGTGCTGGGCGGGCTGTGGAACGGCCAGGACAAGCCGCCGGAGTCCAACAGCGACGGCAAGAACGACCTGCGCACGATCAGGTCACGCAGCGGGAACGTGATCCGCCTTTCCGACGCCGACGGCGACGCGAAGATCGAGATCATCGACGGCAGCACCAAGAACAAGATCGTCATCTGCACCAAGGACAACAGCATCACGATCACCGCCGCAGGCGACGTGACCATCCAGTCCAGCGGCGGGAAGCTGAAGCTGAGCGGCAATGGCGTGGAGATCACCTCCACCTCCACGGTCAAGATCGAGGCCGGCCAGAAGGCCGACGTCACCGCGTCAGGCCAGCTGAACCTCAAGGGCAGCCAAGTGAACATCAACTAGGACGGGGACGCTTTCGATGGGACAGCCAGCAGCCAAGCAGGGCGACCAGGTGACGGCCGTGGACAACCACTTCGTTCAGACGCCCCCGGGGCCCGTTCTGTTGTTGCCGCATCCCTTCACCGGGGTGCTCAGCGGCGGGCTGAGCTCTGATGTCAAGATCTCGGGTCGGCCGGCCGCGACGGTGGGCAGCACCGCGGACAACACCCCGCCGCACGTACCGACCGCTCCCGGCACCGGCTTCCAACGGCCGCCGTCGAACAAGGGCATGGTCCAGGTGGGCAGCCCGACGGTGATGATCAACGGCAAGCCCGCGGCACGTAACGGCGACAAGGTACTCACCTGCAACGATCCCGCCGACCTGCCGACCGGCACCGTGATCGCCACCGGCACCGTGCTGATCGGCTGATGCGATGGCGGGCACCGATTTCCTTGGCCTGGGCTGGGACTTCCCCATCGGCGTCGACAAAAGCGGCCGGATCGAGCCGACGCCGGACGGCGATGCCTCCATCCGCCAGTCCATCTGGATGATCCTGTCGACCTCGCCGGGCGAGCGCGTGATGCGGCCCGACTTCGGCTGCGGCCTGCGGGACCTGGTCTTCGGCGTCAACAACGCGGCCATGGCCACCGCGGTGACCCGCGCGGTCCGCGAGGCGCTGGCCACCTGGGAGCCGCGCATCGACGTCCTCGACGTTTACGCCGCCCGCGACCCGACTCGACCCAACGTTCTCGTCATTGAGATCAACTACCAGGTGAGCGCGACCAACAGCCGCTTCAACCTGGTCTACCCGTTCTTCCTGGAGTAGCTGTGCAGGCGCCTGACATCGACAAGCGGACCTACGCCGACATCGTCGACCAGACCCAGAAGCTGGCCGGGCAGCTCAGCGGCTGGAAGCCCCCGCCCGACGGGGCGCCGGACCCGGGCAAGGCGCTGATCGGCGTCTTCGGCCGCTTCGCCGAGTTGGTGATAGAGCGGCTCAACCGCGCGCCGGACAAGAACTACCTCGCATTCCTGAACCTCATCGGTGCCGCACCGCAGCCGCCGCGGGCCGCCCGGGTGCCGCTGACGTTCCGCCTGGCGACAGGCAGCCCAGTGGACGCGGTGGTCCCGGCCGGCGTGCTGGCCGCGGCGCCTCCGCTGCCCGGGGAACAGGACGACGTGGTCTTCGAAACCGAGCAACTGCTGGTCGTCACTCGGACACAGCTACAGGCCGCCTACGTGAGCGACACCGAGCACGACAAATACAGCGACCGGTCCGCCCAGGCGACGGGCGCGGCCGACCAGCCGTTCGCCGTCTTCGCCGGCGAGCAGGCCTCGCCCCACCAGCTCTACCTGGCATGTGATCCGCTGCTCGCCCAGCCAGGCCCCAAGAAGGTCGTGCTCGCTCTCACTTCGCCGGATACCTGGCAATGGCTGAAGTGGCCCATCAGCTGGGCGTACTGGGACGGTACGGCCTGGCACCCGGTCACCAGCAGCGCCGAGGTCGCGAACGGCGCCTGGCGGGTGACGCTGCCCGCCCTGCCCGCGGTGACTCCCTCCACGGTCAACGGGATCACTGCGGGCTGGCTGCGGGCGCAGCTCGATCTGCCGCTCCCCCCGCGCCGGAGCGGTCTGGTTCCCGAATCGGCCGCGGTCGGCGCCAAGAAGCCGCAGGACCTCGCGCTCCCGCTGTCCCCGTTTCCCGCAGACACGCCCCAGCGGTTCTACCTGAGCGCGAACGAGGCATTTGCCGCCAAAGGCGGCCAGGTGAGCGTACGGGTCCGCCTGTCACAGCCGGGGCGAGGAGGGAAGGACCTGAAACTCACCTGGTCCTATCAGGAGAACGGCAAGTGGCGGGAGCTGGGGACGTCCAGTACCGCTGCGGAGCAGACGGGCAGCATCGACTTCGACCTCCGCGACGGCACCCGGGCCCTCACCCAGAACGGCGAGATCAGCTTCCACGTGCCCATGTCGTGGCCACGCGGCCTCTACTACAACCGCACCGGGCGCTGGCTGCGCGTCGAGGTCACCAGCGGGCAGTACACGACCCCACCTCAGATCGAGGCGCTGACGGTCGGATACGACTGGCCGCCGCCCCGGCTCGGCGGCATCACCGCCACCGTCCAGCCGGGCGCGCCCGCGCCCTCGGTGCCGCCCGAGGCCGCGTTCGGCAACGCCACCGGCATCGACCTCAGCAAGGACTTCCACCCGTTCGGCCGGCAGCCGCAGTTCAACGACACGTTCTACGTCGCGTGCCCGGACGCGCTGGCCAAGCCAGGCGCGGTCATCACCCTCGACGTGACGCTGACCAACCCGCCGGGTGGTGCGAGCACCCAGGTGCCGCCGCCGGTTCGGACCGACGGCAATCCCAAGATCGTCTGGGAGGTCTCGGACGGCAGCCGGTGGCACCACGTGGCGGCCGCGAACCACACGTTCACGAGCAACGGCAAGGTGAGCCTTACCCTGCCAGATCCCGCCGAGCCCACCACGGTCAACGGCCGACGGGGATACTGGCTGCGCGCCAGGCTGGTCAGCGGCGGATACGGCAGGCCCGCCGGTTACCAGCAGACCGGCAACACGTACACATACCAGCCCGAGACCTTCGCGCCTCCGGTCGTCAAGACCCTGACGATCACCGCGGCGGCCGCGTCGCAGCAGCCCGCCCCTGTCACGGCCGGTATGAGCTATAACGACTTCAGGTACGCCGACCTCACCGCTTCCGCCGGGGCCGGGTCTGCCGGAGCGGGCCCACTGTCGACTCCTTTCGCACGTACGGCGGACACCGAGCCCGCCCTCTACCTGGGGTTCGACCAGCCGTTCAGTCAGCGACCCGTGACACTGTTCCTCGAAGTGGAACCGCCGCTTCCCGAACAGGTGGGGGCCGACCAACTGGCCAGGGCCGCCCCTTCCTCGGCCGTACAACTCACCTGGGAGTACGCCGGCCCGGCCGGCTGGCGGCCACTGGACGTGGTGGACAAGACCCAGGGACTCAGCCGCCGCGACCTGGTGACCTTCGTCGGCCCGGCGGACCTCGCCCCGCGTTCCTGCTTCGGCCGGACCCTGTCCTGGCTGCGGCTGCGCTGGCAGGCGGGCGCCTTCCCGCTCCCGCCCCGGCTGCGCCGGATTCTGCTCAACACCACCTGGGCGACCCAGGTCACCACGGTGAACGGCGAGATCCTCGGCTCCGGCAACGGTGACGCCGACCAGGCGTTCACCGCGGCGCAAACCCCCGTCCAGCCAGGCCAGCAGGTGACCGTGCGCGAACCGCAGCGGCCCGCGCCCGCCGAGGAGCGGGCGCTGGCCAAGGTCGAGGGTCGCGACGCCGTCACCGTCGCCCTGGACGCCGCCGGGCACCCGGATGAGATCTGGGTGCGCTGGCACGCCGTGCCGGACTTCTACCAGTCCGGTCCGCGGGACCGGCACTACACGGTCGACCCGCTGTCCGGCGTGATCAGGTTCGGCGACGGTTCGCACGGGCTGATCCCGCCCGTCGGGCCGAACAACATCCGCATGACCTACCGCACCGGCGGCGGCGAGCAAGGCAACCGGGACAGCGCGACCATCGTCGAACTCAAGTCCAGCCTGCCGTACATCGACGGCGTCACCATCAACGGGCCGAGCCGGGGCGGCGCGTCTGTCGAGCCGATCGACCGGGTGAAGGCCCGGGGGCCCAGGATCCTGCGCCACCGCGACCGCGCCGTGACAGCCCAGGACATCGAGGACCTGGCCGTGGCCGCCTCCGCCGAAGTGGCCACCGCGGCTGTGGTCATGCCGGCATTCAACCCGTACAGCCTCTGGCTGGATCCGCGGGCGCCCGTGCGTACCCCCGACCACGAGCTGGTCAAGGCCGGCCGGATGGGGGTGATCATCGTCCCGGACGAGCCGGAGTCGGTCCGTCCCACGCCCAGCCTCGTTCTGCTCGGCCAGGTCGAGGAGTACCTGCGGCGGCGCTGTCCGCTGACCGCCGATCTGTGGGTGGCGGGACCTGAGTGGATCGCTCTGACGGTGAAGGCCACGGTGGTGGTCACCTCGGCGGGGGAGGCCGGCCTGGCCGCCGACCGGGTCAGGGCGGCGTTGGACCGCTACCTTCACCCCCTGACCGGCGGGGTGGACGGTCAGGGGTGGGCGCTCGGCGACAGGCCCCACGGCTCGGACCTCACCGCGCTGCTGGCCGCGGTCGCGGGCGTGGACCGTGTCGGGGCCCTGAGCGTGTCCTACGAGCCGGAGACCTCCGACCCGGATCGCAAGCCGGCGCTGGGGCGGATCCTGGCCCGGCCACTGACCGCGCCGGGCGACGCGCCGGAACGAGAACGCGAACTGACGGACTGGCTGGACCGCGCCCTGGTCTATTCAGGCCCGCACCAGATCACCGTGGCTCTGGCGTGAGCAGACCCTAAGGAGAGCCGATGCCGATCCCGCTCCCGAACCTCGACGACCGGAGCTACGCCGACCTGATGGCGCAGGCCCAGGCGCTGATCCCCGCCCTGGACCCGGCCTGGACCAACTTCAACCCCAGCGACCCGGGCATCACGCTCGTCGAGCTGCTGGCCTGGCTGACCGAGATGCAGCTGTTCCAGGTCAACCAGGTCACGCCCGCCAGCACCGAGAAGTTCCTCAAACTGCTGAACGGGCCGGACTGGCGCAAGCCGCCGGACGTGAGCCTGGACGCCGCGATCCGCCAGACCCTCCTCGCTCAGCGCCGGCGCTACCGAGCCGTCACCGCCGATGACTACGAGTGGCTGGCGCTGAACGCCTGGCCGCAGACCCCGGAGGCCGGGCGGTTCCGCGGCGGCGGGCGGCTCGCGCGGGTGCACTGCATACCGCGGCGCGACCTGTCCGCCACCGACCCGGCCAAGCGCCGTGCCGACGCCCCGGCGCACGTGAGCCTGGTGGTCCTACCGGCCGAGGACGGCGAAAACGCCACCTCCACCAGGCCACGAGCCACCAGCAGCAAGGGGACCGACACCCCCACCGTGGTCAGGGGCGCGCCCCTCACGGTGCACTACTCCACCGCGCCGGGCACTGTCAGCAGCACGAACTGGGTCGGCGTCTACCTCGATGACGACGGCGCAACCATAGGGAAGCAGGGGGCCATCGTCTGGACGTACGCGCCCGGCACCGGCGGCAGCGTCACCTTGGACACCGGCGGGGTGCCCGGGCCGGGCCGTTACGCGGCCTGGTACCTGTACAACGACGGCTACACCGCGCTGGCCGACCCGCTCATCTTCACCCTGACCTGAGCCCGTGACCTGAGCCCGTGACCGCGCAGGGACCCGGTGAGCGGTCATCTGGGAGCGAGCTTGATTGTTCACGTCGGCGCGTGGGCCCCAGGGCCCGGCAAGGAGACGCAATGGTGCCATCGATGGGGTTCGTACGGCCGAAGGCCACAGGATTCACGGCGATCATTCCGGCGCGGAACGATCCGTGGGAAGCGCTGTTTCTGCGAGGCGGCCGGGTTGCGAAGATCAACCAGGGGTCGCTGATATCGGAGGGGCCGCTGCTGGAGGCCTACGACGATCAATTGGCCGGGATACCTGAGCTGTTCGCCGGCCATAGCGACGCGGCGTTCGATGTCCGGGGCACCGCCGGCCCTCGGCGGACGATATTCATCGCCGGCGACGAATGCCTGGACTGGAGGTGGGGCGTCGGGGCCGGATATGAGGGGCCGATCATCGACCTGCCGGGCTTCGGATGCCACATCCCGGACGGGTTTCGCAGCGGGCTCGACGCCGTCATGGGACTGCCGGACGGCAGCACCATGCTGTTCAACAGGGACCAGTGCGCGATCATCGAGTGGGGGGACCAGGGCCGCTGCTCCTACGAAGGACCCCTGAACCAAATGCCCAAGTGGCACTGGCTGAATGTGCCCCAGGGCATGAGCGACGACTTCGACCATGCCGTGATGTTCAAAACACCGGACCGTTCGGATGAAGAGACCTTGTTGATCAAGGGTGACCGGGCGATGATCCTCCACTGGATCATTGGTCCCAGGCGCCGCGGCGCCTACACCGATGTGGTGGCCGGGCTCGGCGCCCTGCCCGACGCCTACCGGCAGCCAGGGAAGACCTACCATCGGCCACCGTTGCCCCTGAAGACGGCACCGTTAGCAAAGATCACTACGGACTGGGGCAACACCCCCGACCGGATGGTGGACGGCGACCCGGACACCTTCTTCTGGAGCAGCAGCTCACAGAAAGTCGGCGACCACGTCACCGTCGACCTCGGCGCGCTGCACTCGATCGGTGATGTGCGGCTGCTCATGGGCAAACCCTCCAGCCCTGACGACTACATCCACGCCGGCACCCTGGAGTCGTCGGCCGACGGCGTCACCTGGAAACAGCTTGCCACCGGCACCACCGCCGAGATCAGGGTCACCGCGCCGGAGGGCACCCTGGCCCGCTACGTCCGCTACCGCGCCACCTCCGCCGGCAACCACAGACTCGTGGTGAGGGAGTTCACCGTCGAGGCGAACGACGCGCTGTACGACGCGCTGTGGCAGTTCCTCGACGAGCGCCGCACCCTGACCACCCGCCACCACGTGGTGAGACCCGGCTACGTGCCGGTCGAGATCTCGGCGAACCTGGCCCTGCACCCCGACGCGCCGCCGTCCCAGACGCTCAACGACGCGAAGCAGGCGCTGAAGGACTTCTACGATCCCCGAACCGGCGGCCCCGGCCAAGCGGGCTGGCCCTTCGGCCGGGCGGTCTACGCGTCCGAGGCCTCGTCGGTGCTTGAGCGAGTCCCGATGGTCGACTACGTCGAGGACGTCCAGGTCAGGGTCCACGGCACCCCAGACGCACCGGACAGGGTGCGGACCGACGCCGACGGCAACCGGGTCGCCGTGGTGCTGCACGCCGACGAACTCGTGCGGCTGCAGGCCACCCCGCTGGTCGCCTACGACGTGCGCGGCCAGCGTTACCGGGGGCAGTGGTGACGACGGAGCCCCAGAACCCTCCGCAGCCCGTCAGCGGCTACCTCGACTACCTGCCGGCCATCTTCCGGCAGGAGCCGTTCGTCGGCCGTTTCCTGCTGTCCTTCGAGAGCGTGCTGAGCGGCGCGGGCGGCCGGCCCGGGCTCGAAACCGTGATCGGCGGCCTTGCCGACTATTTCGACCCGGCGACGACCGAGGCCGAATTCCTGCCCTGGCTGGCCGGCTGGGTGGCGCTCAGCCTGCCCGCCGACTGGGATGAGCAGACCAAGCGTAATTTCATCGCACAGATCGTGCCGCTTTACCGCCTGCGCGGCACCAAGGCCGGGCTGCGGCGCATGCTCGAGCTGTACACCGGAAAGCCGGTTGAAATCTACGACACGTTCGACAACCTGCCCTACTTCTTCCAGGTACGGCTGACGCTGAGCGAGCCGGACCCGGTGCTGCTGCAGGCCAAGCAGCAGATCGCCCGGTCCATCATCGACCAGGAAAAGCCGGCGCACACCTTTTACGCCCTGCAGGTCGCGGTACCCGCGATGCGCCTGGTGTCGAAGGCATTGCACGAGCGGGAGAAAGCACCCCTGTTGATCCTCGGCAAGAACACCCTGCTGGGAACGTCGATCCTGTAGAGGAAGAACCCATGCCCGACAATGCCCTGCCCAGCGCCGTAGAAAAGCGGGTCCGCTACTTCGACGGACAGTTCCTGCAGGACCAGGACTTCATTGACGAGCAGAATTACCAGCTCGACCGCGAGCATCGGCACAACCGTCTGTTGCACGGGCCCGGCATCGCCGAGGGCCTGACGGTCACCTCCGCCGCGCCGAACCAGGTGACCGTCGCCCCGGGCACCGCCATCGACAGCGAGGGCCGTCAGCTCGTGCTGGCGCAGGCCACGACGGTGGACCTGCCCGGCGCCGACTTCAACGACAAGCAGGGCGTCGAGCTGTTTCTCAGCTACCGGGAGAACGCGGAGGACCCGCAGACCGCCGGAGGCAGCCAGGACTTCACCCGCTGGTTGGAGCGCCCGGCGCTGACCGCCCTCGCCCCTGACCAGACCTATTCGGGCGCGTCGCCCGTGCTGCTCGCCAAGGTGGGGGTGGACAACGTCGGCCGGGTCGTGGTGGACGGCACGGTGCGCCCGTATTCGGGCCTGCGCCTGCCCGGCTCCGGCGCCGACCCGGTCACCCTGCGCGCGACCAGCGGCGACCGGGTTCACCTGGCCGGCTCGCTGACCGTCGACGGCAACGTCGGCGTCGGCACGGCGAGCCCGGCTACCAAGCTGCACGTCAGTGGGTCGACGCAGCTTCAGGGGGATACGGCGGTCAGGGGGCGGCTCGAAGTGAACACGCCGGAGGGAGGGCTGACGGTCCTGCCCACCGGCAACGTCGGCGTCGGCACGGCGAATCCGACCGTCAAGCTGCACGTCAGCGGGGTGACGTTGCTCCAGGGGGACGCCTCGGTCAGTGGCAAGCTCGTCGTGAACGGGGATCCGGGGCTGAACGTCCTGCCCACCGGCAACGTCGGCGTCGGCACGGCGAACCCGGCCGCCAAGCTGCACGTCAGCGGGGTGACGTTGCTCCAGGGGGACGCCTCGGTCAGCGGCAAGCTCGTCGTGAACGGGCAGTCGGGGCTGAACGTCCTGCCCACCGGCAACGTCGGCGTCGGCACGGCGAGCCCGACCGCCAAGCTGGAGGTGGTCGGCGGCGGCGGCCAGTCGGTCGACCTGGTGGTCAACGGGCGGCTGCGGTCGGACAACAACGACGGCGGGCTGTGGGTGGCCTCGGATCGGTTCGTCGGCGGGTTCGAAACGAACAAGATCGGCCTCTGGAACGGCGGCTTCCACCTCGCGGTCCTGCCCAGCGGCAACGTCGGCGTCGGCACGACGAACCCGACCACCAAGCTGCACGTCAACGGGTCGACGTGGATCCAGGGGGACACGTTCGTCAGCGGTCGAATCGTCATGCAAACCCGCCTCGGCTGGATGTACTTGCACGCGTCCGCGTTCAACGCACCCGGCACGGGCTACAGCGTGCCTGCGGGGCAGGGGGCAGACTGGAACGGCCCGACTGGCGGGCCCTCCGACCTGCGGCTCAAGACCGACCTGCGGCCGGTCAACCACGCCCTGGGACTCGTCACGCGACTCCAGGCGGTGCGGTACCAGTGGGGTGAGGAAGGGCTACGGCATTTCACCAGGGGCATCGAGGACACCATGTGTGCCGGGCCGGGTGCCACCGCACAGCAGGACCAGGAGGTCGGACAGCAGCAGCTCGCCACGGCCCTGGCGGAGCTGGAAGGCGACCGCGTCGGCTTCGTTGCCCAGGAGGTGGAGGCGGTGCTGCCGGAACTGGTGCACGAAGTCAACGGGTACAAGCACATCCGCTATCAGCACCTCACCGCGTTGCTGGCCGAGGCGATCAAGGAGCAGGATGCGGTCCTACGGGCCTTGTCATCCGAGGTGACCGCCTTACGGGCCGGGCTGTCCGGCCAGACGGCCTGATGAGGGAAGGAGCGCTCAGCATGCGAGAACAGCTGGAACAGCGGGTCGGCGAGTTAAGGGCCGAGCAGCAGAAGGGGCAGCAGATGCTCGCCGAGCTCGAAGCCAAGCAGGCCGAACTGCACCAGACCCTGCTGCGTATCAGCGGCGCCATCCAGGTCCTGGAAGAACTGCTCACCGGCATGGCCCCGCAGGACGGCCTGGTGTCAGCGGCGGCGAACTCACCGGCTACGGGTCCTTGACGTAGCCGGTGTCGAGCGCCTTCCTGAGCACGGCCGTCGTCGGGACGACCCGCCGTTCCGGCCGGCCAAGGTCGTCATGCTCGTACCACTCGCCACAGCAGCGCGCGGCCGACCGGGGCGACGCATCGCCAGGCCGGTGAGATGGAACTCATCGGATACGTGGCGCCACGCGCCGATCGAGCCGAGTTCGCGGCCGGAGACGGTCCGACAGACGTGTCGGGAGACGGGTCGACAGACCGGAGGGTGGTGCGCTGTAGAACACGGGCCGCCCCAGGCATGCCACGAACCGCCGTGACCTGCGAGCGACCTGATCAACCGGTGTACACCTGCCGACCGCCACCAGGTAGCGAGCCTGCCCGATGGCGGATCCGACAAGACCCATCAAGGAGCCACCATGCGCGGCCGAAGCTTCGGTGTGGACCATGTCGCTGCCGCCAAGGCACGCCCCGTGCCCGTCCAGTCCGCAAGGCAGGGCGGCGCACCCGGACAACGTGACGGCGGAAGGCCGCATCCGGCCGGTGAGTCGCTGCTCGCGTTGCAACGTAGTCATGGCAACCAGCATGTGCAGCAGGCCGTGATCCAGGCCAAGCTTGTGGTCGGCCCGCCCCGCGACCGGTACGAGCGCGAGGCGGACCGAGTCGCCCAGGCCGTGGTTCGCGGAACCACCAGACCTGGAACGGTGGGTGCCCAGTCCGTCGGCGGCCCGTCCGGCAACGCGCCCGTGCGGGCCGCGGGCGGTTCGGTGGCTCCCGGCCTGCAGCAGGACATCCAGCAGGCGCGAGGTCACGGCCAGTCGCTCCCCGAGCATGTCCGAGTCCCGATGGAACAGGCCTTCGGCGTCGACCTCACCCACGTTCGGCTGCATACCGACAGTGAGGCCGACCACCTCAGCCGCAGTCTCGGGGCCAGGGCCTTCACCTCCGGCAGGGACATCTTCCTGCGCCGGGGCGAGACCGACCTGACCGGCCAGGCCGGCCGCGAGCTCATCGCCCATGAGCTGACTCACGTCGTCCAGCAGGGCAGCGGCGGCGGCGGGGAGGGCGTCGTCCAGCGCTGGTATACAGACGAGGACCCGCGGTACGCCCAGGGCCATGAGCTGACTCACGTCATCCAGCAGAGGCCGCCTCGTGTAGGACGAGGTTAGCGCATGTCCCCGGCGTCGGGCGCCGGGCCGAGGCCCTGCATCGGGCCGCCGCCCACCATCCCGCCGTCGCCGTCCTGCCCGCCGACATCACCGGAGACGGCGCGCCGCAGGCCGTGATCGACACGGCGATCGGTCGCTGGGGACGTCTGGACGTCCTGGTCAACAACGCCGCTCCCTGGATCACCGGCCAGATCCTCACCGTCGATGGAGGGCTGGAACTCACCTGAGCGCGGCGCCCCGGCGCGTTCCACGTCTCAGGGCTTTTCGACAGGGGCGCATGTTCCCGCGCCTGATGGCAGGAAAGCCCTTACTCGAAGATGAGCGCGCCGCGTTCGTCTAATCGAGTCGCTGAGGGGCAGGGGACCGGTATGAAAAAGTTCTTCAAGGTCGTAGTGGCACGAAGGTTGTCTCGTACACCGATAGGTCTGGCGATCCTGGGGGCGGGCTGGTTCCTGGGACGGCGGCGCAGGCAGCGTGAGCAGGAGCAGGCGGGGCGAGGGCGGGAGTACGCGACACGGGGAGGCGGGCGCCCGGTCCGCTCCGGCCGCCGCTGAAAACCTCCGGGGCCGACGCCTCCGCCCTCGCGCACGGTCGTCTCGGCAGGCGCCGGTCGGACGGGGCTCGGCGGGGCGTCGACCGTTGCCGCGCCTCACCGTCAAGGTACCGGCAGGACACCTGTAGGACCGAGCGGACGCTCGATGGGGCGAGCGGCGAGAGGACAGGGGGCGAGAGGACAGGGGGAACGACGAGAGGGCCCGGTCGATGATCGACCGGGCCCTCTCGTCGTTCCCGTGTTCCCCGTACCGCTTCCGGATCTCCCAGGTGTCCCGGAGCCGCTGGGGCCGGGAGGCTCAGTTGAACATCGCCTCCATGGTCTCGTGCGACTTCTCCTTCTTGGCGTCGGACTCGCTGCCCCAGCAGGTGTTGAGGATGATCCGGGTGCGGTCCTCCGACAGCGGGACCGTGCGGTGCAGCGTCGTGTCGGAACGCAGGAAGTAGATGTCGCCGGTCTCGTGGGCGTAGGTGCTGATCTGCTGCTTGATGAGGTGGTCGTGGACCCGGGGGTCCTCCTTCACCCAGTTGGTGTGGGGGACGCACTGGAGCATGCCGCCGTACTCGCTGCTCGGCGCCTCCATGATCCAGATGAGGGTGAAGCTGAAGTCGCCCCAGTGCCAGCCGTGGGTGTCGCCCTGCTTCTCCTGCCGGATGATGACGTACTTCTCCTCGTCCCAGGGGCAGCTCACGACCGGCTCGTTGGCCAGCCGGCCGAGGAAGTCCTTGAGGGCGGGGGAGTCGTAGAGCTCCGGGATCAGGGTGCTGTCGTGCGCGATGGACTGCTGGCTGACCGTGCTCATCTTCCTCGGGGAGTTGCTGGTCTCCTTCAGGTTGATGTCGATCCGGCGCGCGTGCAGGTCGAGCAGCCGGTTCACCTCGTCCGAGACGAGGTCCTTGATCTCGCCGGAGACCACGTTCCGCAGCTTGACATAGCCGTTCCTGCGGAAATCATGGGAAAGTTTGCGGATTTCCCAAGGGTCTTGAAAGGTCTTTTCGAGATGCTCCGCGATCCGATCGTCGAGTGAGAGCTTCCCCTGGCCGGTCTCGTAGTTGGGAGTCGTCATGCGCTTTCTCCTCCGTGGTTATCGAGTCCGTGGTCATCGAGGTTTTAAGAACCGTAACACGCGATTGGCGACCGCAAATGGCGTGCGTTGTTCGTCCACTCCCGCTGTGAAACCATAAGCGGATTCCATCCGATCGGCTTCAGCGATTACTCAGACTACGCAGGGACGAGCGTCATGAACACCAAAGTCACATTCGTCGAGCTGTCTGCATTCGAGGCCATCCTGCCCCTCGCCTCCGGTTACATGCAGGCCTACGCACAGCATGACCCCGAGGTGGGGCCGCGATGTGAGTTCGAGATCTTCTCCGCACCCGTGTCCGCGAACCGGGAGGAAGTGATCGACGAACTCCTCGGCAGGCGCAGCGACGTGTACGCCATCAGCTGTTACATCTGGAACATCGGATTCGCGCGTGCCGTGCTGGCCGCGCTGCACGAGCGGCTCCCGAAGGCCCAGTTCATCCTCGGCGGCCCGCAGGTCATGCAGCACGCCCACGAGTACGTCCCCCCGGAGCAGGAGAACGTCGTCGTCTGCAACGGCGAGGGCGAGAAGACGATGGTGCAGTACCTGAGACAGGTCCTCAGCGACGACCCCGACTTCGCCGCCGTCCACGGGATCAGCTTCTGGCGGTCGGGGGAGCTCGTCACCACCGAGGCCGCCGAGCGGGTACGCGACCTCATGGAGGTGCCCTCGCCCTTCACCTCCGGCGTCTTCGAGGAGGGCAAGTACACCACCGCCATCCTGGAGACCAACCGCGGATGCCCGTTCAGCTGCGGTTTCTGCTTCTGGGGTGCGGCGACCAACGACAAGGTGCACAAGTTCGAGGACCAGCGGGTCCGCGACGACATCACCTGGATCAGCAAGAACAACTTCGTGTCGATCTTCATCGCCGACGCCAACTGGGGCATGGCCCCGCGAGACGTGGAGCTCACCCGCCACCTGGTGGAGTGCAGCGAGGAGAACGGCTACCCGGTGATGGTCTCGATGGCCGCGGCCAAGAACAAGCCGGACCGCATGGCCGAGATCACCGAGATCCTCGTGCAGGGCGGCCTGCTGACCAGCCAGCCCATCTCGCTGCAGTCGATGAGCTCCAAGACCCTCGAACTGGTCGACCGCTCGAACATCAAGCCCGCGACCTACACCGAGCTGCAGAGGACGCTCAGGGAGAAGCGCATCAGCTCCTACATCGAGCTGATCTGGCCGCTTCCCGGGGAAACCCTCGACTCGTACAAGGAAGGGGTCGCGGAATTGTGCCGGCTGCGCGCCGACACCCTGATCGTCTATCCGCAGCTCCTTCTTCACAACACCTCGATCTACGCGAAACGCGACCTTCTCGGAGTGCAGGTCGAACGCGTTCCCAGTGATGTCACGGAAGCCGATGTGGTGGTCGGCACCAACTGGGTCAGCCGCGAGGAGTGCGAACGCGGCACATGGTTCTACTACGCGGTCCACTCGCTCTACAACCTGCGCGGCCTGTATTACCTCGCCAATTATCTGGAGAGGTCGGGCAGGAGAAGGTTCGAGGACTTCTTCACCGACGCCGCGACATATTTCGAGAGCCGCACGGACACCGAGGTCGCGACGTTCTTCCGCGATTCCGTGAAGAAACTCTGGAACTACGACTTCCACAATTTCGGGATGGTCGCGCATCTCGTCCTGCATTCGCACCGCGAGGAGTTCGACGCGTTGCTCGTCGACTTCGCCCGCGGCCAGTCCTGGTGGCAGGACGCGGGAGCGCGGGCCGCGTTCGAGCTCGACCTGCTGGCCAGACCCTACATCTACCTGGCCAAGCCGAAGCCGCCCCGCTACGACTTCACCGAGCTGGGTGTCGAGTCGCGTGCGGGGGCGCGCGGGAAGACGACCTCGGTCGTGGACATGCCCGCCGATCTGGCGGCCCTGCTCATCGACCTCGACGTGACCGGCCTTGAGGCGGACCAAGAGCGTCTGACCCGCTTCGAGCTCGACCACCCGCGCGGGCGCAAGCTGCCGTTCATGCCGGAACGCAGCCTGGAGCACAACGCCTCCTACTGCCAGGGCATGGTGCTGCGGCTGCGGGAGTATCTCCCCACCTGGCGGCCCGAGTCCGAGACCGCCGCGCTTCCCGGGCGGCGCTGAGCACCTCCCGTCGCGCTGCCCGGCAGAGGCGCGGAGCCGTCCGCCGGGCCGCTCGCGAGGGGGCGGGGTCGCCGGGGTCACCGCGGCCGTACGCGATGAGGGTCGTGGCCGCGGGTGACGAAGGACCAAGGCCGGGGGGGGGGCGGGGGGGGGGGGGGGGCAAAAACCCCCCCGCCGCCAGCACCGGGGGGGGGGCGGGGGCCGCCCCCCCGCCCGGGGGGGCGCCCCCCCCCCCCCCCCCGCC
>NZ_JBIAYX010000012.1:295970-321212 GCF_042898365.1 Streptosporangium sp. NPDC000509
CGTTGGGGGGGGGGGCCGGGGGACACCACGCCCCCCGCCCGCCCTTGCCGGGGCCCGGTGTGTCTGCCCCCCGGGGGCCCTCGTCATGCGCGGGTCAGGGGGCCGGGCATCCCGCCGGGCGGGATGTCCCGCCGCCCGAGGCCCGGGCGCGAAGCCCGGGCCCCACGGCTCAGACCTTCGCCTCCGCCTTGGCTTCGGCCTTGGCGAGAGCGCCGTCCACCGCCTCGGCGAAGTCGGCGAGCACCGGGTTCTCGAACAGCACCCGGATCGGCACGTTCACCGCGAACCTCTCCCGCACCTGGGTGATCACCTGCGCGGCCACCAGGGAGTGACCGCCGATCTCCAGGAAGTCGTCCTCGCGGGCGATCCGCCTGAGCTTCAGCACCTCGGCCCAGATCTCGGCGATCGTCTGCTCCGTCGCGGTCTGCGGCGCGTCGAAGTCGTCGTCACCGCCGTCACCGCCGTCGCCGCCGGGCTCGGGCAGCGCCTGGCGGTCCACCTTGCCCGAGGAGGTGAGCGGCATCGCGTCCAGCGTCACGTACGAGGAGGGCAGCATGTACGCGGGCAGCGAGCCCTGCAGGAACCGGTGCAGCTCGCCGGTGAGACCGCTGCGGTCGGCGATGATCCTGGAGGCGTCGTCGAGCACGACGTAGGCGACGAGCCTGTCGTCGCGCACGCTGACCACGGCCTCGCGTACCCCCGGATAGCGGGTGATCGCGGCCTCGATCTCGGCGGGCTCCACCCGGAAACCGCGGATCTTCACCTGGTGGTCCACCCGGCCCACGTACTGCAGCCGGCCGTCGGGCAGGTAGCGGGCCAGGTCGCCGGTCCGGTAGAGCCGGGCGCCGGGAGGGCCGTACGGGTCGGGCATGAACGACTGCGCGGTCAGGCCGGGCTTGCCCCGGTAGCCGTGCGCCAGGCCGGTGCCGCCGACGTACAGCTCCCCGGGCACGCCCGCGGGGAGCGGGTTGAGCCAGCGGTCCATCACGTAGGCCCGGAAGTTGGCGAGCGGCCGGCCGATCGGTGGCGCGTACGCGGCGGCGGGGTCGCAGGTCCCCATCGTGGCGCACACGGTCGTCTCCGTCGGCCCGTAGGCGTTGACGAAGACACGGCCGGGAGCCCAGGTCCGCACCAGCCCGGTCGGGCAGTGCTCGCCCGCGACGACCATGAGCCGCACCGTGTCCAGCTCGTCGCCCTTGAGCGTGCTGAGGAAGGTCGGCGGGAACGTGGCCGCGGTCACCCCCTGCTCGCAGATGGCCTTCGCCGTCTCCTGCGGGGTCATGGCCGACGGGTCCAGCACGCACAGTGCCGACCCGTTCAGCAGCGCCATCGTGATCTCCCAGATCGAGGCGTCGAAGCTGAGCGAGGCGAACAGTGCCACCCGGTCGTCGGATGTCAGGGAGAACTCCCGGGACAGGGCCGAGGCGAGGTTGCCGACGCCGCGGTGCGGCACCTCCACGCCCTTGGGCCGCCCGGTCGAGCCCGAGGTGTAGATGAGGTAGGCGGGGGCGTCGGGCGCGGGCGTCAGGCCGGGGCTCGTGCCCGGCTCCTCCGCCTCGATCGCGCGCCACTCGGCGTCCAGTTCGATCGTGCGCACCCGGTCGTCGCGCACCCGGCCCGCGTACTCGGCGCCGGTGAGGACGAGCCGTGCCCCGCTGTCGTCGAGGATGTAGCCCAGCCGGTCGGGCGGCAGCGCCGGATCCAGCGGCAGGTAGACCCCACCGGACTTGACGATGCCGAGGAAGGCGACGAGCGCCTCGGCCGAGCGGCCGGTCATCGAGCCGACGATGTGGCCCGGCCGCACCCCGTCGCGGATCAGCCGGTGGGCGACCCGGTTGGCGCGCTCGTCCAGCTCCCGGTAGGTCAGCCGCCGCTCACCGGCGAGCACCGCGAGCGCGTCGGGGGCGGCGGCGGCGCGCGCCTCGAACAGGGCGCCGATGCCGGCCTCCTCGTCGAAGGGCGTCTCGGTGCGGTTCCACTCCTCGACCACCAGCCGCAGTTGCTCGGCGTCCAGCAGTGAGAGCGACGAGATGGGCCGCGCGGGGTCGCGCACGGCGTCGGACAGCAGGGTGACGTACTGCTCGGCCCTGGTCCTGGCGCCCGGCGCGTCGAACAGGTCGAGCCCGTAGCGCATCTCCCCGTCGAGCGAGCCGGGCTCCAGGACGAGCGCGAGGTCCGAGGCGAGCGGGAAACGGCCCGCCACCAGGGGCGAGACCTGGACGCCCGGCAGCCGCAGCGCGCCCCAGGCGGGGGCTGCCTGGTCGAACTCCGCCTGGTAGAACGGCTGCACGCCACTGGAGGCGTCCAGCTCCAGCTCCTCGGCCAGCCGGTGCGCGGGGTAGGAGCCGTGCGCGGCCGCCTCGTCCAGTGCGTCGCGCACCTGGGCGACGACGGCGGTGAACGAGGGGTCGCCCTCGCAGCCGATCCGGATCGGGAACGCCGGGGCGCGCTCTGCGGCGGGCACGGGTACGCCGACCACGACCTCGTCCTGGCCCGACCAGCGGCACAGCGCGACCGCCCACGCGGCCAGCGTGACGGCCCGGGTGTCGGTCTCGCCGGGCGGGACGGTCTCCGCCTGCCCCGACCAGCGGGACAGCGTCATCGCCCGCGCGGCCCGGGTGGCCCTTTCCGTGTCGGTCTCGCGGGCCATGGTCTCGACCAGCGCGGCCGTCTCCGGTGGGACGGTGAAGGTCACCTGGGCACCGGTGAAACCGGGTACGGCGGGACGGCTCCTGTCGGAGGGCAGGTCCAAGGCGGGGGGCATGCCGTCGAGCCGCTCACGCCAGTAGGCGAGGTCCGCGGCCTCCGCGCCGGTGCCGTCGACGGAGGCGTGGCCGTCGGCCGGGGCGGCCGGGTCGGCGGGGGACGCGGCGGCGGTGAACGGGGCGGCGGGGGAGTGGCGCTCGCCGGGGACCTGCCCACCCGCGGAGGCGTGGCCGGCGGGGGAGCCGTTCGAGGAGCCGTTGGGGGAAACGTGGTCGGCGGAGCCGTTGGAGGAGGCGCGGAGCGTGACGCCCGAGGCGTCCTCGTACGCCAGGGAGATCTCCCGCGCGAGGCCCGCCAGGACGCGCTCGTCGGCCACGAGCCGGTGCGCCGTCACGACGAGCGCGTGGTCGTCGTCGGCCATCCGCGCCAGGGCGATCCGCACCGGCGGACCGTTCTCCAGGTCGAGGCCCCGGTTGGCCTGCTCGGAGACGAGCCGGGCGAGCGCCTCCTCGCGGCGGCTCGCGTCGTGCCTGCCCAGTTCCACCGGCGAAGGGACGGTGACGCGCCGGGGCTCGGCCCCGGAGTCGCCGGGCAACGCCGGCCGCAGGTCCTCGCGCGCCTCCAGCACGTGTTCCAGCGCGGCGATGAGGGCCTTCTCGTCCACGGGGCCGCGCAACCGCGCCGCGAGCGTGACCTGGTCGGTGTGGTCACCTGCGGGTTTGGCCCGGTAGGACCTCCACCCGCTCTCCTGGATCGGCGACAGCGAAGTCTTACTGTCCGGCATGGGGTGCTCCAATCAGTGCCCGGCGTGGTCGAGTTCGAGGTGGACGGGGACGCGGTCGACGCCCCACATGAGGTTCGAGCGCAGTCGTTTCACCGGCCCGGTGAGCTCCATGCGGGCCACCCGGCGGGTCAGTTCCTCCAGCAGCACGCGCAGTTCGAACCTGGCGAGCGCCGCGCCGATGCACAGGTGCTTGCCGAGGCCGAACGTGAGGTGCCTGTTGGGGGTGCGCCCGACGTCGAAGCGGCGCGCGTCGGGGAAGGCGTCCTCGTCGCGGTTGACGGCCGGGTGCCACACGCTGACCCGCTCACCGGCCCGGATGGTCTGATCTCCGATCTTCGTGTCGCGCAGCGCGGTGCGCATGACGTTGAGGCTGGGGGCGGTCCAGCGCAGCACCTCCTCCACGGCGGTCGGGATGAGCGAGGGGTCCTCGCGCAGCCGTCGCCACTCGTCGGGGTTCTCCACCAGAGCGATGACGGCCCCCGCCGAGGCGTGCCTGGTCGTCTCGTTGCCTCCGGTGATGAGGCCGTTGATGTTGAGCAGGATCTCCTCGTCGGTGAGGGGGGTCCCGTCGATCCGGCCGCGGATCAGCACGCTGATCACGTCGTCGCCGAGGTCGTCGCGCCGTTCGGCCAGCAGGTCGGCGTAGTAGGCGAAGATGTTGGCGTTGGCCTCGGCCTTCTCGGCGTCGGAGATGACGTCGTCGGAGGCGGCGGAGCCGAACGCGGTGCGCGTCCACTGGATCATCAGGTCCCAGTCGGCGCGGGGCACGCCCAGCAGCTCGCAGATGACCGAGAGCGGCAGCCTGCCCGCCACCGTGTCGACGAAGTCGAAGGAGTCCTTCCGGGCGTTCTCCTCGAGCATCCCGCCCACCGTCTCGCGCATCGCGCCCTCCAGGCGGCGTACCACCCGGGGGGTGAGCGCGGGGTTCATCACGTCGCGCAGCTGGCTGTGGCGGCCGTCGGTGACGATGAGCATCTTGCCGGCGGCGGCGCGGGCGGCGGACTCGGTCTGCCCCACCTGCATGCCCCGCTCGGAGGTGAAATTCGTCTTGTCGAGATAGACGGCGACGCCGTCCGCGTATTTGGTGAAAGCCCAGAAACTCGGCCCGTCCGACCTGGCGTTCCAGAACATCGGCCGGTGCTCCTGCAGGTAATGCAGGACGCCGAGGCCGGAGTCGGGGGCCGTGTAGATGTCCGGATCCGCCAGATCCAGATTTTTCAGATTCACGGTCGTGTCCACTGTCATAGGGAATTCCTCCGTGCGTACACGTCGAAGATGTCCGTGTCCTTCAGCAGGGGATCCTGGCCGATGTCGACCTGGAATCCACGGCCGGTGAGATCGTCGCGTACGGACGCGAGTCTGCCGTCGATGTCGTGGACCTGCATGACGATTTGGTCGACCGCCTCCCAGTCACCGGGAGCGATTCCGTCCAGGACATCGCATTCGGCTTTCTCGACGTTGATTTTCAACAGTCCTATGCGGTCCACGCCCTCGGTGGCCATCACCTCGGAGATCGTCCGCACCTGGCACTCCTGCTTCTCCGTGACGTGCCTGCCCTCGGCCATGTCGGTCACGTCCTCGGGGGCGAAACCGCTGTTGGCGAGGAATGTCCTGGTCACCTCGGCGTCGTGGTCGACGTCGGTGTACATCCCCGACATCGCGGTGGTCTCCGGGTAGACGGTGATGACCGCCGTCCCCGGGGCGCGGGAGAGCGCGCAGTCGAACGCCTTGGCGTTCAGGCCGTGGGCGGACAGATTCGCGCACAACGCGTCGTAAAGCGGCCTGGCGGGCTCGAACGCGAGAATCCGGGTGCCCGGACATTCCCAATGAAACGCCAGCGCGGCGATTCCGATGTTGGCTCCCACGTCGAACACCGTCATTCCGGGCTCAAGGCGAACGTCATGCCTGAAGTAGCTTCTGTCGCCCACGATACTGCGATACTGCAGGCTGGTCTCGGCGGGATTGAGCTGGAATACCACATGACCGTCGGGGAGTGTCATCTGGCGCACTCGCTGATTGTTTTCCAGTGTGCCTCTCCGGTGATTTCGCATATCATCACCCTTAACAAAAACCTTATTACAGTCAACCAGAGGTGAAACCCGACAAGGACGGAACGATCTCATGGACACTCAGGGAACAGAAGTCAGGGCACCGGAGGAAAAGCCGCCCTCTCTCTGGCGAAACCCCGACTTCAACCGGCTCTGGGCCGGCCAGTCGGTCTCGGTCCTCGGCTCCGAGTTGACCACCCTGGCACTCCCGCTGACCGCGATCCTCATGCTGCAGGCCACCTCCTTCGAGGTCGGCCTGCTCAACACGATGCGTACGATCGCCGCGCTCCTGCTGACGCTGGTCGCCGGCGTGCTCATCGACCGCTACCGCCGTAGGCCGCTGATGGTCGCCTCCAACCTCGGGCGGGCGGGCATCGTGATGCTGATCCCGATCGCGGCCTTCGTCGGCTTCCTCGACATGTGGGTGCTCTACGTGGTCGCGGTCGTGGTCGGCGGCCTGTCGGTGGTCTTCGGGATCGCCTACGCCGCCTACATGCCGACCCTGCTGAGCGAGGAGCACCTGGTCGCGGGCAACAGCCGGATGGCCGCGACCGAGTCGGTGGGCGCCATCGCGGGATCCAGCGCGGGCGGCGTGCTCATCGACCTGTTCCGGCCCGCGTACGTGATGCTGGGCGACGCGATCGCCTTCCTCATCTCCGCCTTCGCCCTGTCGCGCATCCGTCACGTCGAGCCGCCCGTCGAGCGCAAGGACAGCGGCGGGCGCGGCGCCGTCGCGGCGATGCTCCACGACATCAAGCACGGCCTGAAGGTCACCTACCGCAACGACTACGCCCGGCCGCTCATCATCAACTCCGCCGGGGCGAACTTCGGGTCGATGATGATCCTGACCCTGTTCCTGCTGTACGCGGCGAGGGAACTGCAGCTGTCGGGCACCTGGATCGGCTTCATCTACGCGATGGGCAGCATCGGCGGCGTCGTCGGTGCCGTCTTCGCGAGCAAGCTGTTCGAGAAGCTCGGCTACGGCCGAGGCATCATGGCCGCCCTGATCGCGTTCCGGGTGCTGTGCTTCACGCCGTTCGTGGCCGGTCCGCAGTGGCTGCAGATCACCCTGTTCTCGGTGATCTGGTTCGTCACCGTGTTCGGCGTGGTGGCCGGGAACATCGGCCAGCTCACGCTCTTCCAGTACGTGATCCCCAACCACCTGCGGGGCCGGGTCATCGGCGCGAGCCGCGCGGTCTACCTCGGCATCCTGCCGCTGTCCGCGATGCTGGCCGGCGTGCTGGGCGAGCTGATCGGCATCAAGCCCGCCATCTACGCCGGGGCCGCGTTCCTGCTGCCCTGGATCATCCTGCTGTTCCGCTCCCCGGTGCCGCACCTGCGCAGGCTTGAGGACGCCGAGTTCCTGCGGGACGACGAGGAGCCCGCCGAGGCCGAAGGACCCGGCGGGCGCGAGGACGGCAAGGGCGTCTGAGGTCAACGGTTCGACTCGTTCAGCCGGGGACACGCGCGGACATGCTCCGCGAGATCTCGTCCAGCAGGGCGGCGGGCGCCTGGAGGTAGCTCCAGTGCCCGCCGTCCAGCACCGTGTAGCGGGCCTCGCCGTAGGACTCCCAGCCGGCCATCTGCTCCGGGGGGATCTGTGTGTCGCCCGACCAGCCGATCGCGGTGATCGGGCACGGCAGCTCCACCGGGTCGGTCTTGTCGAAGCGGCCGTATGCGGCCACGTCGGCGCGCATGACGTCCGCGGCCATCTCCACCAGCTCGGGCATCGGCTCGGCGCCACGCGCCCGCATGAGGTCCGACACCAGCGCGCCCACCTGCTCCTCGTCGAGCTTGAGGATGCTCGGCCACGACGCCCGGTGCGGCGGGACCATCGAGGAGGCGAACAGGTGGCCGGGCAGCGGGCCGCCGCGCTCCATGAGCAGCAACGTCGCCTCGTAGCCGATGAAGACCGTGCCGCAGTGGCTGATGAAGCCGAACGGCCGGTCCAGGTAGGGCTCCAGGCCCTCCAGCATCTCGGCGGCGACGGCCGCGTAGCTCTCGAACAACGGCTCGCGCAGCCGGTTCTCCCTGCCGGGCAGCTGGACGGGGCACAGCTCGATCCCGTCCACCTCGGCGGGCCAGCCGTGATACATCGACGCCCCCGCCCCCGGGTACGGCAGGCACCACAGCCTCGCCCTCGCCTCGGGGTCGGGGGTGCGCAACAGCCACGTGGGGCGGTTCCTCCTCCGCTTCCTCTCGGTCATCTCGCCTTTCCTTCCGCCTTGATGTTCCGGATGAGGGTCTCGGGGGTCGGCGCCCGCAGGAAGTCGCGCAGCCGGATCCGCACGCCGTAGCGCGTCCCGATCCGGTCGACGAGACGGGTGGCCGAAAGGGAGTCGCCGCCCGAGCGGATGAAGTGGTCGCCCAGCGCGCCGCGCGCCCCGAGTGCCTGCTCCCACAGCTCCAGCACCCCCGCCGTCACGGGGTCGGTCTCTTTCTCGTGCCCGCCGTCTCCGGGGGGAGCGGCTTCCCTCGGGGCGTCGGCTCCCGGGTGATCGGTTCCGCGGGGATCGCCCCAGGAGGGCGCGGGCAGCGTGCGCCGGTCCACCTTGTTGCCGGAGTTCAGCGGCAGCCGCTCCATCGCGGTCCAGGCGACCGGCACCATCGGTGCGGGCAGACGCGCCGAGGTGAAGGCACGCAGCTCCCCGGCCCAGGTTTCGCGCACGGTGCCGTCCGCGGCGCCGTCCCGGACGACGTAGGCGCACAGTCTCAGGTCGCCCTCGGGACCGGGTACGCCCGTCACGACGCACTCGCGCACCGCGGGGTGTTCGAGCAGTACGGCCTCCACCTCCGCGGGCTCCACCCGATGGCCACGGATCTTGACCTGCTGGTCGACGCGGCCGCGGTGCTGGAGCCGCCCGTCCGGCCGCTCCAGCACGAGGTCACCGGTCCGGTAGACACGGCCTCCTCCGCCCGAGGGATCGGGCAGGAAGCGTTCCGCGGTGCGGGCGGGCTCGCCCAGGTAGCCCCGGGCGAGCTCGGGACCGGAGACGAACAGCTCCCCCACCTCGCCGGCCGCGACCGGAGTCAGGCCCGAGGTGAGGACGGGCACGCCGACATCGGGCCAGGCGCGCCCGATGGGGGGCCGGGCGCGCCTGGCGGCCTCGTCGGCGGTGGCCGAGGTGAGGCGGTCCTCCAGCGGGACCAGGCAGCTCGTCACGCCGTTGGCCTCGGCGGAGCCGTACTCCACCGCGACCTCGAACGGCAGGTCGGGTGAGGGCCACACGCGCACCGCGTCGCTGCCGACCGTCATGAGCCGCAGCGCCGTCCGCTCGGGCCACGGCAGGCCGTACAGCAACTCGGCGAGCGGCATGTTCACGTACGCGCGGGTGATGCCCGAGGCGACCATCCAGTCGCGCAGTTCCGGTGGTGAGCCCGCGGTCGCCGCGTCGGCGACGTGCACGCTCGCGCCGGAGCACAGGTACGGCCACAACTCCACCACCGAGACCGACGAGGCCGGGGGAGCCAGCCAGCTGGAGCGGTCGGCGGGGGTGATGCGGTACGCCTCGGCGTGGGTGGCGACCCGGTGGGCGATCGCCCGGTGGGTCACCCCGACGAGCTTGGGTCGCCCCGTCGACCCGGAGGTGTGCACCGCGTACGCGAGCTGGTCCTCGTGCACGGGGACGCCGGGACTCTCGCCGGAGGGTTCGGCGTCGAGAGGACCGTCGATCACCACGGGGCAGCCGTCGAGGACCGCAGCGACACGGTCCTCGGGCCAGCCGGGGTCGAGCAGCACCGCCGCGCCGCCCGCCTTGCAGACGGCGAGCAGCGCGACGAGCAGGTCGGGTGAGCGGTCAAGCCGCAGGGGGACGAGGGTCTCGGGGCCGACGCCGCGTCGCAGGAGCGAGCGGGCGAGGCCGTTGGCACGGGCGTCGAGGTCTCGATACGTGAACAGGACGGCCCCGGAGACCAGGGCCGTCCTGTTCGGTGCCTCGGACGCCTTCTTCTCGAACAGCGTGTGGACGGCGTCCACCTGTCCTCCGTTCCTCACCCGGCCTTGGCGTCGCGGAGCTCGCGTGCGGGGATCTCGCCGGTGGCGACCTGGTTGAGGATGAGCCTCGCCCACTCCTCCACGCTGCGGTTCATCCGGCGGGCCGCGTCACGCCACGACTGCTCCTGGTCGACCGGTACGTCGATATGGATGACGGCCTTCTCCTTGGCGGCCCGCGCGGCCCGCTCCGACGCGGAAAGGGCCGCGGTGCGGTGGGCCTTGATCTGGCTGCGGAGACGGTTTCTCGACCAGTTGAAGCGTTCGGCGCGATCCAGCCAGAGCATCTGCTCGTGCTCGGGAAGCGCGGCCACTTCCGCGTGGTGCTGAAGGCTGAGCTTGTCTCGCCGGCGGGATACCGGGAATCGCCGCGCGACCCAGGCGTAATTGCGCAGGGTCTGGATATCCAGGGAGCTCTCCTCGACCGCTCTCTTGTAACGGTCGGTGTATTCGGTTTCGCCGTAGACCAGCCAGTCGCCGAGCCACCAGGCGGAGGAGTCGGCGATGAGGGAGATCTGGTGACCGATCCGCCGCCAGGTGTCGAAGGGGAGGCTCGACGGGAGCTGAAGCCCGGTCCTCCGGGGCTTGGCGGACGCGTCCAGGGCCAGCTTGGAGCCCTGTGGGGCACTGCGGCGCGGTGCCGGGACGGGAGGCCTCTCATCACAGGATGGGGGGACTTGGCGGTTCGCCTCTCGGTTGGGGGAGAGCACCTGCATGCGACTGTTCCTCCGGATTTCTGTGCACTTGGAGTGAGTCAGGTCTGTCCCTTACCCGTCGTTCCGGAAAGCGCACTTCCGATCATGAGTAATTTCGAGACGGCCCTCCTGAGGTACAACGGAAATGCGAAAACACGCCGTTGACCAGCTGAGTCTCCAATCAGCTTGGCGATTTTTTTTGCTCTGTGATATACGCGCCGGTTCAGAATTCAACCTCTCGGAAATGGAATCGATCATGCCGTATCCAAGGTTTCGGTCCGCGAATACGCGCACTTTGCGTCATTCTCTGGTCGCGTACGGTCTCGCGATCGTGCTGCCCTCCGTGCTGGCGCTGCTGATGCTGGGACTCGACCCGGGGACGGCCACCGGTCCCGTCCCGGTGCCCTCGGTGGAGCCGGGGCGGGAGCAGGAGGTGCCGGCCACCCCTCTGCTGCTGCTGTCCATCACGGTGGTCGTCGCGCTGGCCCACTTCGGCGGGGCCGTCTTCCGCGGGCTGGGCCAGCCCCGGGTGATCGGGGAGATGGCCGCGGGCATCGTGCTCGGCCCCTCCCTGCTCGGCGCCGTGTGGCCCGAGGCCTACCGCGCGCTGTTCCCCAGCGCCGTGATGCCGTATCTGAACCTGCTGGCCCAGTTCGGGCTGGCCTTCTTCATGTTCCTGGTCGGGCTGGAGTTGCGCGGCGACCTGCTGCGCGGCCGGGGCCGGGTCGCGGCGCTCTGCGGCCAGGCGAGCGTGGCGATCCCGTTCGCACTCGGGGTCGCGCTCGCCCTGCTGATCTACCCGCCGCTGGCGACCGCCTCCGTCGACTTCCCGGTCTTCGCGCTGTTCGTCGGAGCCGCGCTGAGTGTCACCGCGTTTCCCGTACTGGCGAGGATCCTGCTGGAACGCGGGCTCTTCCACACCCCGACCGGAGCGCTCACCGTCACCTGCGCCGCCATCGCCGACGTCACCGCGTGGCTGCTGCTGGCCGTGGCGGTCACCATGGCGAAAGGCTCCTCGCCCGCCGAGGCGCTGCGCACGCTCGGTCTCACCGTCGCCTTCGCCGCCTTCATGGTCGGGGTGGTACGGCCACTGCTGACCCGGCTGCTGCGCCGGGGGCTCTCCCAGGAGGCGACCCTGCCCGTCGTCATCGTGGGCCTGCTCGTCTCAGGACTGCTGACCGAGCTTATCGGCATCCACCTGATCTTCGGAGCCTTCCTGTTCGGCGTCCTGTTCCCGCGCGACGGCGACGTACGGCTGCGACGGGTCCGCGAGCGCACCCAGGACTTCACCACCTCCTTCCTGCTGCCGCCCTTCTTCGCCTTCGTCGGGCTCAACACCCAGATCGGGCTGCTCAGCCAGGACCTGGCCATGTGGGGATGGTGCCTGCTGATCCTCGCCGTCGCCGTGGTGGGCAAGGTCGGCGGCGTGATGGTCATCGCCAGGCCGATGGGTGTGCCGGGGAGAGAGGCAGTGCGGCTCGGGGTGCTGATGAACTGCCGGGGGGTGACCGAGCTGGTGATCCTGAGCATCGGCCTCGGCCTCGGCATCATCACCCAGGCGCTGTTCACGATGCTGGTGATCGTCGCGCTGGTCTCCACGGCCGCGACGGCGCCCCTGCTCGGGCTGCTCGACCGGTGGGACGCGCGGCGCGACGGGAAGGCGTCGGACGGGAGCCGAGGGGAGCCCGAGGCGGCGGGAACGGTGCCCCGATCCGCCTGAACCGAGATCGGGGGCCGAGAACGGGAGGCCGGAATCGGGGAATCGGGGAGGGGGAGAGCGGGAAGCCGGCGAGGAGAGAGCAGGGGGCCGGTGAAGAACAGGGGAGGCGGGAAGGCGAGAGGAGGGGCGGGGAGGTGGGGGAGCGGGGTCAGGAGGCGCGGGGCAGCACCCGGGGCTCCGTGCCCAGCTCGCGCAGCTTGGCGCGGACCTCCTGCGGGCTCTCCCCGGCGACGGTGAGCCGGGAGGTGGCGAACACCTCGCCGTCGGCGTCGGTGATCGGGTCACCGCTGTAGGGGATCTCGCCGCTGAAGCGGGCGGCGTACAGGTGGTCACGCAGCTCGGGCCGGGCGTGCAGGGAGAAGATCGGCAGCCGGGTCGCCATCGCGGCCAGCCGCATGGTGCCCGACACCCGGGGGTTGATCTCCAGCAGGTGCACCTCCCCGGTCCTGGTCAGCAGGAACTCCACCTCCAGGTAGCCGTGCGCCTCGGCCAGGTCGGCGAGCCGCTTGCCGACGGCCCGCAGCTTGCGTTCCCAGGTGCCGCCGAGCGTCGGGCCGGGACACAGCCGCAGCCGCCGCCACGGCGGGACCAGGTCGGGCGAGGTCGCCCCCTTCCACACCGGCGGGAACGTCGCCGTGCCGTGCTCGTCGCGGTAGACCAGCACCGAGTACTCGATCCCGTCGACATACAACTCGCCCAGCTCGTTGGGGGCGAGGCGGCACTCGTCCGCCCGGGCCAGCCGGGTGCCGACACTCTGCGTGCCGTGCCGGTCCTTGATGACCACGGGGGTGTCGGGGCCCGTCTCGGGCAGCGGCTCACCGGCCCGCGCCCACGGCGGGGAGACCAGGCGGTAGCGGTCGAAGAACTCCTTCATCAGGATCTTGTCGCTGCCCAGCGAGGCGCACAGCCGTGACTGGCACTCGGCCCCGTGGCCGAGCTCGCGGAGCCGGAAGGCGAGCAGCTGGTCGCGGCCGAGTGTCGTGTGGCTGGAGTGGAAGACCACCGTCGCCCGTGGCGTCTCGCCGATCGCGTCGAGCAGCGGGGCCACATCGACGCGGTGGTCCTCGCCGGTGAAGACGACCCGGTCCCGCGGGCCGAGGTCGACGAAGTGACCGAACCAGCTCTCCAGGCTGGCGGGGGCGACGGCATGGATGACGGGAGACATTTGTCGGCTCATGTGGATTACTCCGGAATCGACGCTGGAAACAGGAATGACGTTACGCGGTACGCGCCATCGAGAATGCGTCGTCGAACGCCTCGAGATACGCGCCGACCAGCGGTGAGTTCGGTTCCCAAAGAAAGTTCACCGGCAATTTCATCCACCTGGCGAACAATTCCGTGGAACGCGGGAACGGCCGGTCGTTCACCGCCGCGGCGGCCCGCACGGCGGCGGCGACCGCCGGTGACCAGTCGGGCGCGGTGCCCTGGAAGAGCGGGAAGACGTGCAGCGGCCGGGTGGCCGGGGCGCGCACCTTCAGGCCGCGCTCCTGACCGGCACTCACCAGCTCGTCCCGGCTGAACGGGCACTCCGGCGTCACCTCGACGACCCCGTCGTACCACGCCCCCATCGTGACGCCCTCGGCGACGGGGGAGGGGCGCACGCCCGGCAGCGCGCCGAGCCCCGCGGACAGGGCGGACATGTTGCCCCCCCTGCGTTCCACCAGCTCGTCCAGGCGGTCGAGGTGGCTCTGGGCGAGCACGGCCCCCGGCGTGGAGATGCGGAAGTTGCCGCCGAGCCCGGTGAGCAGGAACGGCTGGTAGCGGGCGGCGTCGATGGTGAGGTCGGTGCGGTGCCGGAAGTTGGTCAGCAGGCAGGCGCGGGCGAAGACGTCCTCGGAGTCGGTGAGGAGCATGCCGCCCATGCCCCCCGAGATCAGCTTCCTGCCGCCCACGCTGAAGATCGAGATGTCGCCCATGGAGCCCACGGGCCGGGAGCGGAAGGTGGAGCCGTGGGCGTGCGAGCAGTCCTCGACCAGCGCGAGCCCGCGCCGGTCGGCCACCGCGCGCAGGGCGTCCATGTCACAGCTGTGGCCCCACAGGTGGGTGACGACGATCGCGACCGTACGGGGCGTGACCAGCGCCTCCACGTCCGCCGCGGCCACGTTCCCGTCGGCGCCGCCCGCGTCGCAGAGCACCGGTACCGCGCCCAGCAGGAACAGCGGTGAGGCGGTGCTGAAGAACGTGAGGTCCGGGACGATCACCTCGTCGCCGGGGCCGATGCCCAGCGCGAAGTAGGCGGCGAGCAGTCCCGCGGTACCGGAGGTGAGCGCGAGGGCGTGGGCGCGGCCGTGCCGCTCGGCGAACGACCGCTCCAGCTCGGCCAGTTCGGGGCCGTAGTCGTAGTCGAACGTGCGCCCCAGTGACACCAGTTCGGCGACCCTCGCCGCCACGCCGTCGTCGTAGACCGGCCATTCGAGCGGGTGCGGCGGGCTCACGCGACCGCCCCCTTGCGGACCACGAGCCTGGTCACCGCGTGGGTGTGCGGTTCCTCGTGGCCCTTGTGCGTGTGCGTGGAGTCGGTGTCGGTGGCGCTCAGCACGGTCCACCCGGCGTACCTGGCGAGATACCAGTCGTGGGGCAGCAGGACCGGCATGCGCATCTCGCCGGCGGGAGGTACGTAGGCGTGGCCGCGGTTGAACATCAGCAGGGCGTTCACCCCTCCTGGCCTGGTCGCGGCCTGGAGTCCGGCGACGACGTCGGCGACCTGTTCCTCGTCCTCCAGCCAGTGCAGGACGCTGCACGCCAGCACCCCGTCGAACGCGGCGGGCTCCAGATCGGCGGTGCGCGCGTCGCCCCGCCGCCACTCGATCCCCCCGGCGTCACCCCACGCCCGCGCGCCGTTCTCCAGCGCGGCGGCCGACACGTCCATCGCGAGCACCCGCGCGCCCCGCTGGGCGAGCCGCACCGCGTTGCGTCCCTCACCGCACCCCACGTCGAGGACGGCGGGCGCGCCCGCGCCGGGTGGCGAGGCGGGCGGGCCGATCTCCTCGGGGGCCGCCGGCAGGGAGAGCGCGTCTGCCAGGGCGTCGGAGATCTGGTCAGGCCTGCGTCCCCACAGGCAGGCGGTCCTGGTGTACCGGGCGTCGCATCCACCGTCGTCGTCGTAGCCGGTGGGCCGTGTGTGCTGTGTGTTAGGTCCCATCTGGCGGAGGCTAGGCGCGGCCTTGATCACCGTCAACGGGGGTGGACGGCCGCCGGAGGCGTCGCGTGCCGTGGGGCCTGTGCGGGTACGAGCTTCAACTTGTCGCGTCCCGGACTCACCGGGGTGGGGTACTCGCCGGTGATGCAGCCCTCGCACAATCCCTCGCCCGCCGCGCTGCCGACCGTGTGACGCATGCCCGCCACCGACAGGTACGCCAGGCTCGTCGCGCCGATGATCCGGCACACCTCCCCGGTCTCGCGGCCGGTCGCGACCAGCTCGCCGGTGTCGACGATGTCCACCCCGTAGTGGCAGGGCGCGATCAGCGCCGGAGCGGCGATCCGCACGTGCACCTCGCTCGCCCCCGACTCGCGCAGCAGTGTGACGATGCGCCGCATGGTGGACCCGCGCACGATCGAGTCGTCGACCACCACGACTCTGGCCCCGTCCACCGGCGAGCCGATGGAGAACTTGCGCCGCAGCTTGCGCTCGCGCCGCCGCTTGTCGGGCTCGATGAACGTCCTGCCCACCTGCTCGTCGCGGACCAGCGCCCCGGCCAGCGGGAGTCCGGCCGCTCGCGCGTACCCCCTGGCGGCGGGCACACCGGAGGCGGGGACGGCCACGACCAGGTCGGCGTCCGCCGGGGACTCCAGCGCCAGCCGTTCACCGAACGCCATCCGCGTCGCGCCGGTCCTGGCGCCGCCGATCCTGGAGTCCTGCCTGGTCAGATAGAGGTGCTCGAACACGCAGAAGCCGCGCGGGGCGGGGGCCGCCACGCGGTACGTCCCGATCGGCCGGCCGTCGCGCAGGACGAGCAGCTCGCCCGGCTCCACCTCCCGCTGCCCGGAGCAGCCGAGCGCGTCGAGCGTGCAGGTCTCCGAGGCGACGACCGCCCTGCCCTCGGCGAACCCGGCGACCAGGGGACGGATGCCGTGCGGGTCCCTGAAGGCCACGAGCCGGTCGCCGACGGCGCACACCACCGAGTACGCGCCGCGCAGCACCCGCATGGCCCGCGCGACCGCTGCCACGATCGGGTCGGAGTCGAGATGATCACTGTCCTGAGAGGCCGGGCCATCAACGGCGTTCAGGCCGTTCAGGTCGTTCAGACGATCCTGAGCGGCCGCGCCGTGCGGGCCGTCCGAACCGTCTGGCCCGTTCAGGCCGTTCAGGGCGCCGGCGAGAAGGGCGAGGATGACCTCGGAGTCGCTGGTCGAGCGGAACGCGTAGCCCTCGCGGCCGAGCCGGGCGCGCAGTTCGGCGGCGTTGGTGAGATCACCGTTGTGCGCCAGCGCGATGCGCCGCGCCTCGTGCACGAAGGGCTGGGAGTTCTCCAGCAGCGTGGCGCCCGTGGTGGAGTAACGGGTGTGGGCGACCGCGAGCCTCCCGGCGGGCCAGTCGTCGCGGGCGGAGTCACCGCAGTCCGAGCGCGAGGCGAACCCCAGCGACCGCCGGACCTCCACGCCCCCCGGCCCGGCCACCGCGATGCCCCACGACTCCTGGCCACGGTGCTGCAGGGTGACGAGCCCGTCGAAGGCCGGCCGCCCGGCGGTCCCATCGAGAACAGATACGCCGGCTATTCCACACATAGCTCCCCTTCAAAACCCTAACATTTCACGGAAAGTACGTTAAATCGCTTCTGCTTGACCATGGCATTGTTTGATTGCAACGTCGTGTCGAATGGCGAATGAGGCAAAGGAGAGTCGAATGGCAGAGTCAGTGGATACGGCCGAGTACACGGTGGTGCGCAATCACGAGGAGCAGTACTCCATATGGTGGGCCGACCGTGACATTCCCGAGGGCTGGCGCAGCGTCGGCCACAACGGCACCCGTGAGGAGTGCCTGGCCCACATCGAGGAGGTCTGGACGGACATGCGTCCCCTGAGCCTGCGCCGCTGGATGGACGGCGAGCGCCCCTGACCCGCGCGCCCGCCGAGGAGCCCGCCGACGAACGGTCCCCCGAGGACGGTCCCCCTAAGGAGGAGCCGATGGACACGATCCAGGAGCACGACGCGCGCCTGGTCGTCGAGGAATGGAACCGCACCGAGCTGGCCGACGAGCCGGCGACCGTCATCGAACGGTTCGCCACCCAGGTCGCCAGGTCGCCCGACGCCACGGCGCTGACGGACGAGGAGGGCACGACCCTCACCTACGACGAGGTACGCCGCGCCGCCAACCGCCTCGCCGGACACCTGCTCGCCCTCGGCCTGCGCCCCGAGGACCGCTGCGCCGTCTACCAGCGCCGCTCGGCCGGCATGGTCGTGTCCATGTTCGGGACACTGGCCGCCGGTGGCGCGTACGTGCCGATCGACGAGGGCAACCCGCCGGAACGGGTCGAGGCGATCCTGCGCGACGCCGGCACCGCCGTGGTGCTGGCCGACTCCACCACCGAGGCCGAGGTGCCGCCCGGCCCGTGGTGCGTGGTCAACGTCGACGACCACCCCGGCAACGACGAGAGCGACCCCGAGGTTCGGCTGCACCCGGCCAACCTCGCCTACGTCATGTACACCTCGGGCAGCACGGGGGCCCCCAAGGGCGTCCTCATCGAGCACCGCGCGGTCACCGCGTTCGTCAGGGGCGCCCAGCACCTGTACGGGCTCTCTCCTCAGGACCGCTTCGTGCAGTTCTCCTCGATCGCCTTCGACGTCTCCACCTTCGACGCCTTCGGAGCGCTGCTGTCGGGCGCGGCCCTGCACGTCGCCTCCACCGAGACCCGCACCTCCTCGACGCGCCTTCGCGACCTGTTGCGCGAGCGCCGCATCTCCGTCTACATGGGCACCCCCGGGGTGCTGAGACTGCTGGAGCCCGGCGACTTCCCCGACCTGCGGGTCGTCGCCGTCGGAGGCGAGAGCTACTCGGGTGAGTTCACCACCCGCTGGGCGGCCGGACGCAGGTTCGTCAACAGCTACGGCCCCACCGAGACCACCGTCGGCGTCATCACCCAGGAGTGCGAGGGACACTGGGACGCCTCGCCGCCCATCGGACGCGCCATGCCCAACCACCGGGCCTACGCGCTGGACGAGTCGATGCGTCCCGTCCCGATCGGCACGGTCGGCGAGCTGTACGTGGGAGGCCCCGGCCTCGGACGCGGCTACCTGGGCCGCCCCGGCACGAGCGCGGCCTCCTTCGTCCCCGACCCGTTCGCCACCACGCCCGGCGAGAGGCTCTACCGCACCGGCGACCTGGTGCGCTGGACCCCGGAGGGCGAGCTGGTCTTCGCCGGGCGGGCCGACCGCCAGGTCAAGGTCCGCGGCGTCCGCGTCGAGCTGGAGGAGATCGAGGCGACCCTGTGCAGGCACCCCGACATCGCGCACGCCGTGGTCGAGGCCGAGGCGCGCGACGACGGCGACGCCCGCCTGATCGCCTACGTCGTCTCCACCGCCCCCGAACCCCCCGGCGTCACCGAGTTGCGTGAGACCGCGGCCAGGTGGCTGACGGCCCCGCTGGTGCCCAACGAGTTCGTCCACGTGCCCGAGATCCCGCTCACCCCGGCCGGCAAGGTCGACCGCGACGCCCTGGCCGAGGCGAGGGGGCGGCGCGCGGCCGCCGTGGAGACCGGCGGCGACACCAAGCACGCCAGGGACGCCGAGGACACCGAGGACGCCGAGTGGACGCCGACCCGGCGCAGGGTGGCCGAGGAGATCGTGAAACCGCTGCTCGGCGTCGACTCCCTCGGCCCGCACGACCACTTCTTCGAGCTGGGCGGCACCAGCATCCAGGTCATCCAGCTCCTCGGCAAGGTACGCACGACCTTCGGCATCGAGGTGCCGGTCGTCGAGTTCTTCGACCGGCCCACCATCGCCGGGGTCGCCGACGCCGTCGACTCCGAGGTCCGCTCCGACATCAAGGACATCGTCCGCGAGGGCTGGGACGACATCGCCGACCGCTACGCCGCCTTCCAGTCGGAGTTCTCCGACGGCCCCCGCATGACCTGGACCGGCCACCTGCTCGGCATGCTGCCCGACGAGGACGCGGCCGTGCTGGAGCTGGGCGTCGGCGGCGGCCACGAGTCGTCGCGCCGCCTGGCCGAGGCACACGACCTCACCGCCGTGGACATCTCCGCCGAGCAGCTCAGGCTCGCCGCGAAGACCCTGCCCGGCGCGACGCTCGTCCAGGCCGACATGGCCCAGGCGGAGTTCCCCGACGCCTCCTTCGACGCGGTGGTGTCCATCTACACCCTCACCCACCTGCCGAGGGAGGAGCTTCCCGCCCTGCTGAAGGGCATCGCCCGCTGGCTCAAGCCGGGCGGTCTGCTGCTGGCCACGCTCATGACCGAGGACATCCCCGGCGCGGTGGAGGAGTGGTTCGGCTCGACCATGTTCTTCTCCGGCTTCCCCACCGAGGAGAACCTGCGCCTGCTGCGCGAGGCGGGCCTGGCCCCCGAACGCGACGAGGTCGTGGCACAACGGACACCGCTCGGGGAGTCACGCTTCCTCTGGGTGATCGCGAGAAAGACGGAGGGGCCGTCGTGACCGGTCTGCCCGTCCGCACCGCCCCGCTGTCCTACCTTCAGGAGCAGCTCTGGTTCGTCGAACAGGACGATCCGGGCAACGGCTCGTACAACGAGCTGAAGGTGCTCGTCCTGGACGGCACGCTGGAGGCCGCCAGGCTCGGGCGGGCACTGGAGCAGGTGGTCGCGCGGCACGACGTGCTGCGCACCACCTTCGTCTACCAGGGCGCGGAACCGGTGCAGGCGGTCTGGGAGCGGGGTCCCGTGCTGCGCGAGGCGACCGTCGGCGGTGAGCAGGCGCTCATGGAATACGCCCGCGAGGTCGCCGAGGCCCCCTACGACCTCGCCTCGGGACCGCTGCTGCGCGCCTCGCTCGTCACGCTCGGCGCGGATCGGCAGGCGCTGGTGCTCGGGGTCCACCACATCATCAGCGACGGGTTCTCGATGAACCTGCTGCTCGACGAGCTGGACGCCGCCTACCGGGGAGAACTCCCCTGCGGGCCCCGGAGCGGACCGCATGGCGGATCACGCGATGACCCGCCCGGTGAATCGCTGAGCGGGCCACGTGACGAGCCACCCGGCGAGTCGCGGAACGGCTCGCGGAACGGGCCACCCGGCGAGTCATCGGACAGGACAGGGGAGAAGTCACCGGACGAGCCGCCCGCCCAGTACGGCGACTTCGCCCGCTGGCAGCGCGAACAGTTCAGCGGGGGCCGCCTCGCCGCCGACGTCGACCACTGGCGGCGGGAACTCGACGGAGCGCCCGCCGTGCTCGAACTGCCCGCCGACCGGCCCCGGCCGCGCCGCCGTGCCGGCGCGGGCAGGCGCGAGCGCTTCCCGCTCGACCCCGCCCTCACGGGCCCGCTCGGCGAGGTCGCCGAACGCGTCGGCGGCACCGTCTTCACCGTGCTGCTCGCCGCCTTCACCACCACCGTCTACCGCTACACGGGACGCGGCGACATGGTGCTCGGCACCGGCGCCCCCGGCCGTCCCGGGCGCGAGTTCGACGGCACGCTCGGCTTCTTCGCCAACATCGTGCCCGTACGGCTGCGCCCGGCGGGCGAGATGCCCTTCACCGACCTGGCCGACGCGGTCAGCGAGGCCGCCTTCGACGCCTTCGACCACCAGTACATGCCCTTCGAAAAACTCGTGGAGTTCCTGCAGCCCGAGCGAGACGCCGGGCACACTCCGCTCGTGCAGGTCGTCTTCACCATGTGGGACGCCGGGGCGGCCGAGCGTTCCATCGGCGGTGTGCCCGCGGCCGAGGTCGAGGTGACACGCGGCCGGTCCCGCTTCGACGTCGCGGTCGAGGCGGTACGCCGGGGCGACCGGGTCGACCTCTTCGTCGAGTACGACGACGCCCTCTTCGACGAGGCCACGATCGCCCGGGTGATGCGCCACTACGACCGGGTGCTGCGGGCCGTCGCCGACGACCCCACCCGGACCCTGGCCGACATCCCGATGATCGGCCCGGAGGAGCTCGTCACCCTCACCCAGGGCGACGTGACCGTGCTCGACCACGACGGCAACGTGCTGCCCGCCGGGGCCGTCGGCCGGCTGGTCCACCGCTCAGGCGGTGAGGGCGTGGCAGGTCCCAGCGGGCGCCTCGCCATCCGCAGGCCCGACGGACGCGTGGTCGAACGCGGGCGCGAGGACCGCCTGGTCGGCATCGGCCCCTTCCAGGTGCAACTGGAGGACGTCGAGGAGGCACTGCGCGCGCACCCCGCCGTACGCGACGCCGCCGTCGTGGCGGTCGAGAGCGGCGCGGGCCGCGAACTGATCGCCTACGCCGTCGCCGAGCCGCCGACCGATGAGCTGCGCGCCACCCTCGTCGAGCGGCTGCCGCAGTACATGGTGCCCGCCGTCGTCGTGCCGGTGGACCACATCCCGCGCGCCGAGGACGGCCGCGTCGAGACCGGCAGCCTGCCCGACGCCGGCGAGCGCGCGGAGCGGACCGAGCTGCCCGCCCTGGAGGCCGCGCTCTGCGTCATCTGGGCACGCGTCATGAACCTCGACGAGGTGGAGCCCGACGACGACTTCTTCGCCCTGGGCGGCCACTCCATGCTCGCGGCCCGCCTGGTGCGCGAGATCGCCTCCGTGCTCGCCGTGCGCGTACCGCTCATGGCCCTCTTCGAGAACTGCACCCCCGCCGACCTCGCCGACTACATGGCGGCGAGGCATCCCACACTGGAGCACACCCTCGGCGACGCGGGCCGCGCGAGCCGTACGACCCCCGCGGGGAAGACCGGGGAGATCGAGCGGGACGGCGAGGAGCCCGACACCAGCGCGCTGTCCACCGCGCAGCTGCAGATCTGGATCAACGAGCAGCTCGCGGGCGGCGACGCCCGCGACTTCATCGCCGCCGTCACCTACCGGGTGCGCGGCCCGCTCGACGTGGACGCCCTGCGCGGCGCGTTCGACGCGCTGGTCGCGCGACACGAGAACCTGCGCGCCCGTGTGGCGCTCGTCGGCGACGTGCCGGTGCTGCGCTTCGACCCCGGCGTACGCGTCGAGGTGCCCGTCGAGGACCTCACCGGCCTGCCGGAGCAGGAACGCGCGCCGGAGGCGGCCCGCCGCACCGCGAGCGACGCCGACCGCGGCTTCGACCTGTCGGCCGCGCCCCTGGTGAGGGCCACCCTCTACCGGCTCGGCGAGAACGACCACGTCCTCGCGCTCGTCCAGCACCACCTGGTCACCGACGGCGTGTCCATCGGGCTGCTCGTGGGCGAGCTGGGCCGCCTGTACTCCGAGCGGGACGCCACCCCCGCCGCTCCGCACCTGCGCTTCGCCGACTACGTCGCCTGGGAACAGGCCTGGCTCGGCGGCCCCGAGGCCGCGGCCTCGGAACGCTTCTGGCGTGAGCGGCTGCGCGAGGCACCGGAACTGGTCCTGCCCAGGACCCGCGGCGGGCGACGCGAGAGCCGCGACACCGAGATGATCGCCCACCGCCTCCCGCACGCGGAGTCACGGCGGCTGCTCGCACTGGCCAGGCAGAACAGGGCCACCCCCTACATGCTGGTCACGGCCGCGTTCGCGGCGATGCTCGCCCAGTGGAGCGGTCAGGACGACGTGATGATCGGCACCACCGCCGACAACCGGCCGCTGCCCGGCCTGGAGGGCGTGGTCGGCTGCTTCGTCAACATGGTGGCGCTGCGCGTCGACTGCGGCGGCGACCCCACCTTCACCGAGCTGGCCGGGCGGGTGCGCAGGACCGTGCTGGAGGCGTACGCCCACCAGAGCACCCCGTTCAACGAGGTGGTGCGGGCCTTGAAGATCCACCCCGACCCACGCAGGATGCCACTGTTCCAGGTGACGTCCGACTGGGCCGGCGACGGACCGGCGATCCCCGAGCTGGCCGGGTGTGAGGTGGGGTTCGACTACGTGCACACCAGGGCGAACCGCTACGAGCTGGAGATGTACGCCGGGATGGCGGGGGAGCAGGTGGTGCTCGACCTGGAGTACGCCGTCGAGCTGTGGGACCGCAAGGAGGTCGAGGAGCGCCTGTCGCGGGTGGCGGCGCTGCTCACCCGCGCCGTGGCGGAGCCGGACACCAGGCTCTCGGAGCTGCTCGGCTGACCGACCCCTTGGTGAGGCGACCTTCCTTCGCGGAGGTCGCCTCATCGGGGCGGGTTTCCCACCGTTGGGTTGTCGGGAAACCCGCCAATCCCGACGTCCTCCGTCCTCCGTCCTCCGCGAGAGCGTCACGGGCTTTGAGCGGCGACGCACCGGCCGGTGATGACGGGAGCCCGTCGTGACCCACCGGCCCGTTGCGTCGGGGGTGGTCAGGATGCGGGCTGGTCGAGGTCGGACAGGTCCAACACGAAGCGGTAGCGGATGTCGCCCTGGCCGAGCCGGGTGAGCGCTTCCTGGTTGAGGGTGGAGGGGAGCACCTCGACATCGGCGGTGATCTGGTGCTCGGCGCAGAAGCCCAGCAGTTCGGCGGTGTGGCGGCGGCCGCCGGTGCCGGAAGCCGTGAGCTTCTTACGGCCCTGGATCAGGTCCATGACCGACACGGTGGTGGGGAGCGGGTAGCCGAGCACGGCTACCGTGCCGTCCATGACCGCCATGCGCAGCAGCGGGGACAGGTCGTGCGGGGCGGGGATGGTATCGAGGATGAGGTCGAACCGTCCGCGCGCCGCCGCGAGCCGCGCGTCGTCGGTGGTCACCAGTACGTCGGCGGCGCCGAGTTTGCGGGCGTCGTCGGCTTTTCCCGGAGTTCGGCTGAGGACGGTGACCTCGGCGCCGAGCGCGGCGGCCAGTTTCACGCCCAGGTGCCCCAGGCCGCCGAGGCCGGCCACGGCGACCCGGCTGCCCGGCCCGATCCCGGCCGCGCGTAGCGGTTCCCACATGGTGATCCCGGCGCACATCAGCGGTGCGGCGCCGGCCGCGTCCAATGTGTCGGGCAGCCGGTAGGCGAACGTCTCGCGCAGCACGTACTCGCGGCTGTAGGCGCCCTGCGTCTTGGTGCCGTCGACGCGGTCGAGCCCGCCGTAGGTGGTGGTGGGCCGCTCGTAGCAGTAGTTCTCCTGCCCGGCCTGGCACATCGCGCAGGCCTCGCAGGAGTCGACGACGGTGCCGACCGCGACCCGGTCGCCGAGGGCGAAGCCGGTGACGGCGGCTCCGGCGGCGGTGACCGTGCCGGTGAACTCGTGACCGGGCACCAGGACGCCCTCGCCCAGGGCGCCGGTGATCCGGTGCAGGTCGCTGTGGCAGACACCGCAGAAGTCGATGCGCACGGCGATGTCGTCGTCGCGTAGATCCCGGCGCTCGATCGCGACCCGTTCCAGCCTCGTGGAACCGTCGCCGGTGCTCTGCCAGCCGATGGTGGTGCGCATGAATCCTCCAAAAAAACAAACCATTCGGTCTGCCTCACCGTACCCACTCTGGTCGCGAAAGCAAACCAACTGGTCTGTCTGATATCGTGCTCCCGTGCCTGAACTGCCCACCACCTCGCGTGGCGCTGCGACCAGCCGCCGCATCCTCGACGCGGCCGCCGAGGAATTCGCGCAGTACGGCATCGCCGGAGCCCGGATCGACCGCATCACCGCGGCGGCGCGCACGAACAAGGCTCAGCTCTACGGCTACTTCGGCAGCAAGGACGGCCTGTTCGACGCGGTCATCGCCGACCTGTCCAGCCGGCTCATGACCGCGGTCCCCCTCAACGCCGACGACCTGCCCGGCTGGGCCGTCGGCATGTACGACGAGAACCTGCGCCATCCGGAACTGGTGCGCCTCATGACCTGGCTGCGGCTGGAGCGGCGCCCGACCGGCCGCCTGACCGACAGCCCCGCCGACGGCCCGAAGATCGCCGCCATCACCGCCGCCCAAGCGGCCGGGCGCGTGCGCGATGGCGACCCCGCCGACCTGATGGGCCTGATCATCGCCATGGCGTGCGCGTGGTCACCGGTCAGCGCCTTCTACGCCGCCACGGCCGACGAGCCCGCCGCCGACCACGACCGCCGCCGTGCCTTGCTGCACGACTGCGTCGCACGCGCCGTTACTCCCTGACCGGCCCGCGACCCGGGTGCCCGCCCCGGACCGCATTTTCGCCGCCGTACCACTGACCGGATCCTTCGCTCGCGGCATGCGACCTCGCGTCGCACCTTGTCATAGCGGGCGGCGCAGCCCGTCCAGCAGGAGGGTGATGACGCCGTCGGCCTCGGCTCGCCAATCGGGGCGGTTGTGGGCCGCGCCGATGCCGTGCAGCGCCAT
>NZ_JBIAYX010000013.1:0-228032 GCF_042898365.1 Streptosporangium sp. NPDC000509
ATTACCTGCGTGGGGGGGGGGGCCCCCCCCGCCCAAAACCCCCGCCCCCGGGGGGGGGGGCAAAAACACCCCCCCCCCCCAATAACAACGGGGGCGGGCCCGGGGGGGGGCCCCCCCCGTCCGCCGGGCCGCGATCTCGTCCGTGAGATCGCGGCCCGGTCGCGTACGGGCACCTCTCGCCGAACCCGCGGGGCGAGCTCGTCGATCAGCCGATGCCTGATTTGCCGGGCATCGGCTGATCGTTCATCGCCGGTGGAGCGAGAAGGGGACGCTTGGCCGTGCGGCCGTCACCCGAGGATCGGCCACGCAGACGACGGCCGATCCACGGCCTGGCGAAGGTGACCAGCCAGCGCAGCTCCGTCGCCGCGGTCCGCCAGGCGGCGGGGACGGGCAGCGTGGGGAGCGGAGACATCCAGGTGGAATCGCTACCCGGAAGGCTCAGGGCGTGCGCCATGGCGGCGGCGAGCCTGGCGTGCCCCACGGAACTGATGTGCAGGCGGTCCTCGTGCCACATCCGGGCATCCGTGACGAACGCGAGCGGGTACATGTCGACCACGGTGACGCCGTGGCGGGCGGCGGCCTCGCGGATGCGCTCGTTGAGGTCGACCACCCTGGGCAGGAGCGGGCGGGTGAGCGGCGCGACCCTGGTGATGTCGGGGAAGGTCGCGGTGACCACGTGCGCCCCGATGGCGGTCAGGCCCGCGAACATGTCCTCCAGGGCGCCGGCGACCTCGGCGGCCCGGTATCCGGGCCGGATGACGTCGTTCATGCCGGCCACGACCGTGGCCAGGTCGGGGCGCAGTTCCAGGGCGACCGGCAGTTGCTCGTCGCGGATCCGGGCGGCCTGGCGGCCGCGTACGGCGAGGTTGGCGTAGAGCAGGTCCGGGTTTGCGGCGGCCAGGTGCTCGGCGAGCCGGTCGGCCCAGCCGCGGTACCCGCTCACGTCGTCGCCGTCGCCGAGGCCCTCGGTCTGGCTGTCGCCGAGCGCGACGTAGCGGTGGTAGGTCTTCACGTCGGTTTTCCCTCGTTGTGTACGGCGCGTTCACCCAGCGTCATGGCGGTCTGCAGGCACCAGTCGCGCATCTCCCGCTCCAGCCGAAGCCCTCCCAGACAGGTGAGGTACGGGCCGACGCGCTCCCCCCCGCGCAGGAACGACTCCTCGTCCATGTCGCCGCGCAGGCGCACCAGCATCTTGCCGAACAGCGCGAGCTTGGCCGCCGCCGCCTCCGCACGCTCGTGGAGCTGGGCGATCAGAATCTCGGGGTCGAGCAGGTCGGACGCGTGGACCTTCACGGCCAGGTCGTCGCGGATGAGCAGGGGCTTGACCGGGCTCGCGGCGAAGGCGGCGAGCTCGCTCATCCCGGCCTCGGTCACGGTGAAAACCCGCTTGTTGGGACGTCCTCGTTGCACGACCTCGCGGCCCGTCACCAGAGCGTCGGACTCCAGCTTGGCCAGCTCGGCGTAGAGCTGCTGGGGGGCGGCGTACCAGAAGTTGGAGACCCCCACATCGAAGATCTTGGTCAGTTGGTAACCGCTGTACTCGCCGTCCAGCAGCGCGGCCAGCACCGCGTGTCGCAAGGCCATCGACTAGCCACCACAGTCATGGTGATTAATACTCATATTTATGAGTATAGAGCTGAGATGGGCTGAGAGCACGAGAGCGAGGCGAAATGCCGGTGGTGTCCTCGCGGGTGATCACCGCATTCCCCGGCCGGAGAGGTGGGTGGTCCTCGGCATCCCCGTCCGCGCGCCGAGTTCGGAAAAGATCTTCACGGTGGTCTCCACGCCGCGGGGTGCCCGCTGAGCACGGCGGATAAAGCCGTTGTCAGAGGATCCCGCTCGACGCGATCAGGCTCTTAACCTGGTCTTACGCGCGGTCGGGCATTGTTTTCCCTAACCGGTGAGTACCGGCCTCCGCCCCGTCGAATCGTGGGGGATGTAGGACTTGGGGGAAGACATGGACCCGAACAGGAATGAGCAGCAGGGCACACCGGCCGAGGCGACCCCCGGGAACGACGGCTGGACCCAGTTCGGCAAGGTGCCGCCACGCGTCGGCGCCTACCGCGCCGACGCCGACACCGGACCGCAGCCGACGCTGATCCACCCGGTGCCGGAACAGCTCGCCGCCGAGGCGCCGGTAGGAGCCGGGGGGTACGGGGGATCGGGGGCGGTCCCCCCGCAGCGAGGAAGACTCAGCGTCGGGCAGAAGGTAGGCGCCGGTCTCGCTCTGGCGGCCATGGCCGTCGGAGGTGGGGTCGCGGGGGCCTTCGCCGCGACGAGTCTCAACGGCGGCGCCGTCGCCCAGGTCTCGTCGGCCGGCCCGGTGGTGAGCCAGGTCGGCAACGTGACCACGGTCGCCGACATCGCCCAGGCCGTCCAGCCCTCCGTGGTGTCGATCGAGATCAGGACCGCCGCCGGCGGGGGCGAGGGGTCCGGGGTGGTGCTGTCGGAGGACGGACTGATCCTGACCAACAACCACGTGGTGGAGGCCGGAGGCCAGGGGGGTCCGGGCAGCCAGGTGACCGTCAAGTTCAGCGACGGGAAGTCCGCCACCGCGAAGATCGTCGGTACCGACCCGGCCACCGACCTCGCGGTCATCAAGGCGGAGGGGGTCTCCGGCCTGACCAAGGCCTCGCTCGGCGACAGCGACCGGCTGAAGGTCGGTGACTCCGTCCTCGCGATCGGCAGCCCGCTCGGTCTGTCCGGCTCGGTCACCGCCGGTATCGTCAGCGCGCTGAACCGTACCCTGACCGTCGGCGGCGACCAGGGCCGGCAGCAGCTCCCGCCCGGCTGGGGCAGGCAGCAGCAGAGCGGCAGCGCGGGCACCACCATCGGCGGCGCCATCCAGACCGACGCGGCGATCAACCCCGGCAACTCGGGAGGTGCGCTGGTCAACGCGGCCGGCCAGGTGGTGGGCATCAACACCGCCATCGCCACCAACGGCGGGGAGGGCAGCATCGGCGTCGGCTTCGCGATTCCCATCACCACCGCCAACCAGGTCGCCCAGCAGCTCATCGAGAGCGGCAAGGTCTCCCACGCCTTCCTGGGCGTGAGCATGACCGACGCCACCGGGGACGCGGGCGGAGCCCTGGTCGGCCAGGTCACCGAGGGAAGCCCCGCGGCCAAGGCGGGCATCCAGCAGGGCGATCTGATCACCAAGATCAACGACACGGCGGTGGACGAGGCCGCCACCGTGGTCGGAGCCGTCCGCGGCTTCAAGCCCGGCCAGCAGGTGAGCATCACCTACGTCCGGGACGGGCAGCCCCACAGCGTCACGGTGACCCTCGCGGAGAAGACCGGCGAGTAAGGTTCCCCGACGGATGTGCCGCCGGAGCCACACGGCTCCGGCGGCACATCCGTTTTCGTCGTTCACGGCACATCCTCGCCGTGGGCCGTGGGCCGTGGGCCGTGGGCCGCCGCCGGGTCCCGCTGGTCTCGAGCCCTCGCCGGAGGCGCCCCCTGCACGGGGCCGGAGAACGGGCGCTCCCGCGAGGCGGTTGGAGAACGACACAACGGATCGGGCCCGGTTCGTCGTGAAGGCCGAAGAAGCGCCGCCCGGGTGGGCTTAACGTTCGGACATGCCTCGCCTTCGGGTGGACCACGAAGAAAGGATCGTCGAATGGCTGGAGCAGCGGATCCCGGTCGCTGGCACGCCCGTCTCGCCGAGCAGATCATCGAGCCGCTCGGCCTGACCCACACCTGGACCCTGCCGGAGGACGTGCTGCGCTTCCGCGGCGCGATGGGCCACATCGACGGCGCACCCGCACCCGTCTGGGGCCTGATGCGCTCCTGCGGCCCGGCGGGGTTGATCTGCGCGCGTCCCGCCGACGTCGTGGCCTTCGCCCGCGCGCACCTGGGCAGCGGCCTGCTCGCCGACCCGCGGGCGATGTGGGAGCCGCAGGTCGACATCCCAACCCGTACACCCTCGGGAGGCAGTGGGGGCTGGGCTGGATCCTGGACGAGTGGCAGGGGCACCGGATCATCTCCCACGGCGGCAACACCATCGGCCAGGCGGCCATGCTCTGGGCCGTACCCGACAGCGAGACCGTGGTGTGCGTGCTGGCGAACGGCGGCCACACCGCCGCGTTCCACCACACCCTCGCCACCGAACTCTTCGACGAACTGCTCGGCCTGGCCGTGCCGCCCGTGCTGGGACCGCCGGCCGTGCCGTTCGAGACCGACGTCGAGCGGTACGCCGGCGTGTACGAGCGGGCGGGCAGTCGGATGACGCTCACGGTCCGCGACGGCAGGCTCTCGCTGCACATCGAGGCCACCGGAGCCCTCGCCGGGCTGAAGCAGCCCATGGAGTTCGGTCTCGTCGCGGTGGACGACGTCACCTTCGTCGGCCGTCCCGAAGGAGAGCCGCAGTGGCTGTCGGCGGTGTTCTACGAACTCCCCGACGGCTCGCCGTACATCCACCTGGGTGTGCGTGCCACGCCCAAGATCGCCTGAGGAGCCGGGATGTCCGAGAACCTGCGAGAGCGCCTCGACGAGGCGGCGCGCAGGAGCGGTGGCCGTACTCGGCGCCCCTGTTCATCTCGCACAACCTCGCCGTGGTCCGGTACGTCTCCGACATCGTCGCGGTGATGCACCGGGGCAGGCTGGTCGAGATGGGGGCGACCGAGGACGTGGTGGGGTCACCCAGGGACGACTACACCCGGTCCCTGCTTGAGGCGGTGCCCCGCCTCAGGCGCGGCTGAGAGAGGCCGGTCCTCCGCCTCTCCCGTCCCGGACAGGCGAGGCCGAAGACCGGCCGCGCCGTGGAAGGCGACGAGAAGGGGAACCGGCCGCGGCGCTCGCCACGACCGGCTCCACCTGGGTTCTCGCCGAGGTGGGGAACGCTTCAGACGGTGATCCATTCGGTGGAGACGGTGACCTCGTCCAGGATCGCGGGGACGGGGGCGACACCGATGCCGGGCCCGGTGGGGACCTCCAGATGCCCTTCGTCCAGCTCGAAGGGGGCGGTGATGTCGGTGGCGTAGTAGCGGCGCGAGGCGGAGGTGTCGCCGGGCAGCGTGAAGCCGGGCATCGCGGCGAGGGCGAGGTTGGCCGCGCGGCCGATCCCGGTCTCCAGCATGCCGCCGCACCACAGGGCGACGCCGTGGGCGCGGGCGAGGTCGTGGATGCGCCGCGCCTCGAGGTAGCCGCCGACGCGGCCGGGCTTGACGTTGATGATCGAGCAGGCGCCCAGGGTGATGGCGGCGGCCGCGTGCTCGGCCGACTCGATGGACTCGTCCAGGCAGACGGGAGTGGTGATCTTCGTGGCGAGCCGGGCGTGCTGGACCATGTCGTCGTTCGCGAGGGGCTGCTCGATGAGCAGCAGGCCGAAGTCGTCGAGCCTGGCCAGGTGGGGGGCGTCGGCGAGGGTGTAGGCGGCGTTGGCGTCGACCTGCAGGAGAAGGTCGTCGCCGAAGCGTTCGCGGACGGCGCGGACGGGGGCGAGGTCCCAGCCGGGTTCGATCTTCAGTTTGATCCGGGCGTAGCCCTCGTCGAGGTAGCCGGCGACGGCGTCGAGGAGCCGGGGGACGGAGTCCATGATGCCGACCGACACTCCGCAGGGCACACGGTCGGCCTCCGCGCCGAGGAAGGAGGCGAAGGACTCGCCGGAGGTGCGGAGCCCGGCGTCCAGGACGGCGGTCTCCAGGGCCGCCTTGGCCATGCGATGGCCCTTGAAAGGGCGCAGGGCGCGGTTCACGCCGTGGGCGTCGACGTGGGCGGGCAGGGCGGGGATGAGGAAACGGCGCAGGACGTCGGCGGCGCCGTCGACGTATTCGGAGGAGTAGAGGGGGTCGGACATGGCCACGCACTCGCCCCAGCCCTCGGCGTCGGGGGTGACGACGCGCAGCAGCAGGACGTCGCGTTCGGTCTCGGTGCCGAACGAGGTGCGGAAGGGGGCGACCAGCGGCATTTTGATCCGCCGCAGTTCGATTCCAGTGATCTTCATGACGATGTGCGGCCTCCGCCGCGTCTCCCTCCTCTAGCGCCGCCGGTCAGGCGACCCGTTCCACGATTGTCGCGCGGCTCGCGCCGCGTCCTTCTCCGCGCGCCCCGCCGGACGTCTCCGGAGCCTCCGCCGCGAGCCTCGCAGATCGGGGCACTCAGCGGCGCAGCTCCACCGGGTGGCGGCCCTCGCGATGAACCCGGTCAGCTCCACGAGGCAATCGCCCTGGGTGGTGAACCCGGTCACCCGGGCGCCCTTTCCACGAGGTAGTCGCCCTTGGTGGTGAACCCGGTCACCCGGGCGCCTTCTCCCATCAGTGAGCCGAGCACGTCGCGCACGGCGTGGCGCCATGACTTGGCCGCACCGGGATCGGTGCGGCGTAGTGCCTCGATGTCGGCCGGTATCGCGACCAGCAGCGTCCGGGCGTCGGCCCTTCCCAGGGCCGGGCGGCCGTCGCGTTCGGCCAGGGCGGTCACCGCGTCCGGCGGGGTCTTCGGCCGGTGCGGCTCGCCCCGTACGGCGGCGAGCACCTGCGGCTCGGTCAGCCGCCAGACGGTGAGCATCCGGTCGGACTCGTCGCCCGCGTTGATCGCGTCCTCCATCACGCCGTAGAAGGACGGCAGGTACTCCTCGGGACGGGCACCGAGCTTGACCAGGTTGAAGTGGGCGTTGCGGCGCACCAGCGGATCGTAGGTCCAGGTGATGCGATCCAGGCCCCGGTCGAGTGCCCAGCGGCGCTGGTGCGACTTGAGCGCGAATCCGATGCCGCGCCCGACGGCGGCGCCGGTGACGTGCGAGTGCAGCACCTGCCCGGCCGGGGCGGCGAGGAAGCCGACCGAGGCGCCCACCAGCCGATCGTCCTGGTAGGCGCCGGCGACGTAGTTGCCCGCGTGTGACAGCGCCCGCATCAGCTCGACGGTGATGGGCTCCCCGCCGGGATCGGGGTGCCAGATGCCGTCGAACAGCTGGAAGACCTCCTCCATCTCCTCGATGGAGCGCAGCTCGCGCAGTATCACGTCGTTCATCCGAGCGTCGCCCGGAGCAGGCCGGCCAGCAGCGCCGTACGGCCGGGCATCTCGGCCACGACCACGTGCTCACCGTCGGCGTGGGCGCCGCCGCCCACCGCGCCCAGCCCGTCGAGGGTGGGACAGCCTGCTCCGGCGGTGTAGTTGCCGTCGGAGGCTCCGCCCACTCCGACACCGATGAGCGGGGCGAGCCCGAGGCCGGCGGCGATCCGCTGGGCGACGGCGAACAGTCCGGCCGACGAGGCCTCCTCCAGGGGAGGGCGGTTCGGGCCGCCTGTCACCTCCAGCCGGGTCCCGGCGAGCCGGGGGGACAGCGCCCTCATCAGCTCGTCCACCCGCTCCTGCGCGGCGAGCGTGGGCACCCGCACGTCCACCGACAGGCGGGCCAGCGCGGGCACGGTGTTGGCCGTGGTCCCCGCCGACAGCACCGTGGGCGTGACGGTGGTCCGCCCCAGGCCGTCGGGCCCGCCGGATGGCGTCCCCGGTGCCGCGGAGCCCGGCCGCGGATCGTGGAGCAGGGACAGCCCGCGCGTCGCGGCGGGCGACGTCTCCGCCGTCGTCATGGTATGGGGAGCACCGTTCACCCGATCGGCGATCCTGGTGACGGCGAGGATCTGGTGGGCCAGCTCGATTCCCGCGTTCACCCCCTTCTCCGGTTCCAGGCCGGCGTGCGCGGCCGTTCCGCGCACCACGAACTCGTAGAGCGACGTTCCCTTGCGCGCCGTCTTGAGCGCTCCGCCGTCGGCGCTCGCCTCCAGCACGAACGCGGCCGCGAGGCCGCGTGCCGACTCCTCGATCAGCGCGCGTGAGGACGGTGAACCGACCTCCTCGTCGCCGGTGACCAGCACGCACACCCCGTCCGGCGAGGGCAGCGCGGCGAGCGCGTGAAACGCCTGCACCAGCCCGGCCTTCATGTCGAACACCCCGGGACCCCGGGCGATCCCGCCGCTCACCGACCAGGGGCGCTCGGCGAGCGTCCCGAGCGGCCAGACCGTGTCGTGGTGGCCGACCAGCAGGACCCGAGGCGTGCCGAAGGTCCACCGCAGGTGGGTGACCCCGCCGATCACGATCGTCTCGGCGCGTGCGCCGAGCCTCCTGAACCCCTGGTCGGCGACCACCCGGGCGCTACGGGCCACCGCCTCGTGGTCGGCGGAGAACGACTCGCACGCGACGAGCTCCTCCAGGTCCTCGAGCATGACGTCCAGGTTCATCGTGCTCGTCCCAGCTCGGCGCGGAACAGGCGGTGCACGTTGCCGCCGATGATCTTCGTGATCTCCTCGTCGGCGAAGCCGTGCTTGAGCAGGGCGTCGGTGACCAGGGGCAGCCCGCTCGGCCCCGACAGCCCCGGCAGGGCCGCGAAGGGATCGACGTCGTAGTCCATCTCACAGCACGGGGGAGTCACGTCCTGCAGCACCTCACGCACGAAATCGGGTCCCAGGCCGACGTGGTCGATACCGCCGACACCCGCGACGTGCGCGAGGTGGTCCACCAGCCGATCCACGGTGTACTCGGCCGGATCCTCGGACAAGAAGGCGGCCACGAAGTTCACGCACACCACCCCGCCGGTCGCGGCGACGGCCCGGATCTGCTCGTCGGTGAGATTGCGGTGATGCTCGCGCAGCGCGCGGGCCGAGGAGTGGGTGGCCATCACCGGCCTGCTCGCCAGCTCCAGCACATGCTCCACCCCCGAGGCACTCAGGTGCGAGATGTCGAAGATCACCCCCAGGCGTTCCATCTCCCGCAGCGCCTGGATCCCGGCGCCGGTGAGCCTGCCGCCGGTGGCGTCCTCGCCGCTGCCGTCGGCCAGCGCGGTACGACCCCAGTGCGCGATCGAGGCGATCCGCACACCCAGCCGGTGCACGGTGGGCAACAGTTCGACCGAGGCGTCCAGACCCGGCATGCTCTCCATCGCCAGGACCAGAGCGATCTTGCCCTCGGCGAGGGCCTGGTCGATCTGCGCACCGTCCAGGCACAGCCGGACGGACTCGGCGTTGCCCTCGGCCAGCACGTGCGCACACTCGATCATGCGCAACGTCTGGCGCAACGCCCCCTCGGGACGGTACTGCTCGTCGACGAACACCGGCAGCACCTGGAGGTTCACCCCTCCCTCCCGCAACTGCGGCAGCCAACGCTCCCGGAAGAACGACGCCCAGCGACGAGGTGGACGAGCGACGACCGCCATCAACAGATCGTTGTGGGTGTCCGCGACGACGGCGCGGTGGTGGAGCTCAACGGACACGTGCCAGCCCTCCGATGCGTGGTTACCGCGACGGTACGACAGGTTGAGGGAGATGTAATTCGGCTGGTTTTCCTAAGAATGGTGAATTGTTCGTCCAATCGGCCAAGATCACTTGTTTCGCTCCGGCCGGAGAGGAGGGACGGGCGGCGGGTGAGCAGGCGTCACCGGCCGGCGGTGAGCGCCTCCGAGCGCCACAGGTCACGGTAGTAGCCGGGAGAGGAGACCAGCTCCCGGTGGGTGCCCCGCTGCGTCACCGACCCGTTCTCCAGTACGACGATCTCGTCCACCCGCTCCAGCCCGCGCAGCCGGTGCGTGACGAGCAGCGTCGTGTGGCCGTGGGTGGCGTCCAGGAGGTCGGCCATGAGCGCGTCCGCCGTCGTCTCGTCCAGGGCCTCGGCGGGCTCGTCGAGCAGCAGCACCGGCGGGTCGTGCAGCAGCGCCCGCGCCAGCGCCAGCCGCTGCAACTGGCCACCGGACACCGTACGCCCGTCCTCCCCGAGCGTCGCGTCCCAGCCGGTGCGCTCCACCCACCGGTCCAGGCGTGCCCGCCGCACCGCCTCGGCCAGCTCCTCCTCACCGGCCTCCGGGCCCGCGAGCCGCAGGTTGTCCCTCAGCGAGGTCTGGAACACGTACGGATCCTGCGTCAGCCCGGTCATCACCCGCCGCACGTCGTCGGAGGCGAGCTCCCGGACGTCCACCCCGCCGACCCTGATCGTCCCCGACTCGGGTTCGACCAGGCGCATCAGGGCCGACAGCAGGGTGCTCTTGCCGGCACCGCTGGGGCCGACCAGGGCGACGCGCCTGCCGGGGGTGAGGGTGAGGCTGACGCCGTCCAGGGCGGGGGCGAGGCCGGTGTCGTGCCGGACCACCAGGTTCTCGATCTCGACGATCGGCGGCCCGCCGGGGACAGGGAGCGGGACGGACGGCTCGGTCACCGCCGGCGGGGTCGCGCCCACCTCCCGCAGGCGGCGCAGGGCGGCGAGCACCCCGGTCAGCCGCTCCCCGGCCGCGGCCATCGGCAGTACCGGCTCGAAGGACACCAGCGAGACCAGCGCGAGCACCGCGGTGGTCACCGAACCCGCCCCCGAGCTTCCCGCCAGCAGGACGACGGCCGTCACGGTCAGTCCCTGGGTGAGCATGCCCAGGGCCGAGGCCACCGCGTTCGCCCGCGCCTGCCTGCGCTCCAGCGCCGCCAGCCGGGCGTCGGTCTCGGCGGCGGCGGCGAGTGCCCGCTCGTCCGCCCCGTAGGCGGCGAGGTCGGCGGCCCCGTGCACCAGATCGGCGACCCGGGCGGCCAGGTCGGCCCGTGCCGGGGCGATCCGCGCCGACCAGCGCCGCGCGGCGGCGGCCGTGCCCGCCGGGATCAGCACCCCGGCCACCAGCAGCCCGGCGAGGAGCGCCAATGCCGCCACCGGGAGCAGGAACAGGCCGATCACCACCGCGGCCACGCCGGTGACCAGCGCCGCCAGCGCCGGCAGCAGGCAGCGTACGAGCAGGTCCTGTACCGCGTCGGTGTCGTCGACCATGCGGCTGAGCAGGTCGGCCCCCCGCTGCTTCGGCGATCCTGTGGGGATGAGCGCCCGGTAGAGCCGCTCCCTGGTCGTCGCCTGGGCCCGCAGCGCCACGTCGTGACCGGCCAGCCGCTCCCCGTAGCGGAAGACGCCCTTGGTCGTCGCGAACGCCCTGACCCCGACGATCGCCACGCTCAGCGCCGCGAGCGGCGGCTGCTCGGCGGCCCTGGTGATGAGCCACGCGGCGGACCCGATCAGCCCGAGCCCGGCCAGCTCGGCCGCCGCCCCCGCGGCCGCGGCGAGGGCGAGCCGCCCGCCGGACCGGCCCACCGGTCGTCCGCCCGCCCGGTCCACCGGTCGCGCCTCCGTCCGCTCCCCGTCCGTCCGGCCCGTCGGGATCCGGCTGACATCGGTCACGGGGAGACCTCCTCTCGTGTCCCCGCCGGAGGTCTCTCCCCGGCCACCACCCGGCCGTCGGCGATCCGGATCACCCGGTCGGCCAGGTCGATCATCGCGGGCCGGTGGGCGACGATCACGGCGGTGCGGCCCTCGGCGAGCTCGCGGGTCGCGTTCACGACCGCGCCCTCGCTGCGGCCGTCGAGCCGCGCGGTCGGCTCGTCCAGCAGGAGCAGGTCGGCCTCCGGGCGGCAGAACGCGCGGGCGAGCGCGACCCGCTGCCGCTGCCCGGCCGACAGGTTCGTCCCACGCTCGCCGAGCACCGTGTGGTAGCCCTCGGGCAGCGCCAGGATGAACTCCTCCGCCTGCGCGGCCCGCGCCGCGACCCCGACCTCCTCGATCGTCGCACCGGGGGCACCGAGCCTGATGTTGTCGGCCACCGAGGTGGCGAAGAGGTGCGGGCGCTGGGGGACGAACGCCAGGCGCGCCCGCCAGGAGTCGTGGTCGCCGATCTCGGCGCCGTCGACGAGCACCCGGCCCTCGGTGGGGGTGACGAAGCCGAGCAGCAGGTGGAGCAGGGTGCTCTTGCCCGCACCGCTCTCGCCGACCAGGGCCACCCGCTCGCCGGGGGCGATCACCAGCGACACGTCCCGCAGCGCGGCCTCCTCGCGGTCGGGGTAGCGCACCGTGACATGCTCCAGCCGGATCTCCGGCGCCCTCCCCGCTGCGGACTCCGCCTCCGGCGGGGATTCCTCCGCCGGACGCGTTCCCGCCCGCCCGCCGCGCGCGGACCCCACCGCCGGGACCGCCGAGACCGCGACGGCTCCCGCGGCCCCCGTCGCCCTCGGGGCTCCCGCCTCGCCGTCGAGGACGGCGAACGCCTCGTCGGCGGCGGCGACGCCCTCCATCGCCGCGTGGAACCTGCCGCCCATGGTGCGCAGCGGCAGGTACGCCTCCGGCGCCAGGAGCAGGACCAGCAGCGCGGTCGACAGGTCCAGGGAGCCGGAAAGCAGCCGCAGGCCCACCGGGACGGCGACCAGGGCGAGCGACAGGGACGCGGCCAGCTCAAGGACGAGCGAGGACAGGAACGCCACCCGCAGCGTGCGCATCGTCGCGGCCCGGTGGGCGTCGGCCACCCGCCGGATCACCTCGGCCTGGTAGCGGGCCCTGCCGAAGGCCCGCAGCGTGGGAAGGCCCCTGACCACGTCCAGGAAGTGCCCGCCGAGGCGGGACAGGGCCTTCCACTGGCGCTCCGTCACGGCCTTGGTGTGCATGCCGACCAGTGCCCCGAAGATCGGGATGAGCGGCAGTGTGACCAGTACGATCACCGCGCTGGCCAGGTCGGCGGTGAACAGCCGGACGAGCACCGCGATCGGCACGACACCCGCGACCGCCACCGCCGGCAGGTAGCCCGACAGGTAGGGGTCGAGGGCGTCCAGGCCCCGGCCGGTCAGGGTCACCAGCTCGCCCGAGCGCTGCGAGGCGGGCCTGACGGGACCCAGATCCCGCAGCCGCGCCAGCAGGCGGTGCCGCAGGGCGGACTTCACCCCGGTGGTCATGCGCCCGGCGGCGACTCCCTGCCCCAGGGTGAGCAGCGCCCGGACGCCGACGACGAGCGCCAGCAGGATCAGGGCCTGGGCCGCGAACCGTCCGGACAGCACCCCGGCGAGCAGCTCCGCCTGGACGAGGACGAGCAGCCCGGTCAGGACGGCGGCGGCCAGGCACAGGGCCAGGTGGCGGCGGACGGCCCGCTCGCCCAGTGCCAGCCGTACAAGATCCTTGTGCATGCCAACCCTAGGAGCTCAGAAGAACGAAGGAACCCGATCGGAGGCGGCGCGCCCGGGACCGAACGTCCGCCATACCCATACTTGCGCACCCACCATGACCGGCGCGAAGGGCAGAATCATGACACTCAGCACACTCAGCGTCCCGGCGGGCGCCGTACGGTCGAGCAGCCAGGGGGCGAGTACGGCGAGCAGCACCGCGACGGGCGCCGCGGCGGCGCACGCGGAGAGCAGGAGCGCCCATCCGGTGCGGCGCGCGCCGGTCACCTGTCCGGGCAGCCGCCACGAGACGAACGTCCAGCCGTGGAAGGCGAGCAGCGCGGCGACCACCAGCCCGCCGACCAGTCCCGGCAGGCTGATCGGGGACCCCGTCAGGCCACCGGCCACCGCGACCAGGGCCATGCCCCAGCTCAACGCCAGGCCGTACGAGCCGGCGACGATCGCCCAGCCCCAGGTCGTCCGCCACGCGCCCCCGTCGGCGCGGCGGCGGAACCAGAGCCCGGCGTCGCGCACGATCCACGACACCAGCAGGGAGACCACCAGCGGGTAGAGGCCGAACAGCACGTCTCCCTCGATCGAGGGGAAGACGCCGAACAGCACGCCCGCCACGGCCACCAGCCACACCTCGTTGGCCAGGACGAACGGCGCCATGGCGGCGACGATCTCGTCCCGGTCCCTCCTCGTCCTGCCGAGTACGGGCAACAGCATGCCCAGGCCGATGTCGAAGCCCTCCAGGGCGAAGTAGCCGATCAGCAGGAGGGCGAACACGCCGAGCCAGAGGATGTCCACGGTCTGTCTCCCTAGTGGCTGAGCGCGTGCGCGCGCTCGGTGGGGTCGGCCGGTGCGTCCGCGCCGAGGGTGGTGGCGGCGGGTCCGCGCCGTACGGTGCGGGCGATCAGCACGTAGTCGATCACCGCGAGCAGGGCGAGCACGCCGCCGAAGGCGATGAGCGAGACGCTGACCATCTGGGAGGTGAGGCCGGGGGACATGGCGTCGGCGACGGTCAGTTTGCCGTTGATCATCCAGGGCTGCCTGCCGGACTCCCTGGCCAGCCAGCCGAGGATCGCCGCCACGAACGGCAGCGGGGTGATCGCGATCAGCAGGGGGTGTGCCCAGCGCCAGCGCGGTAGCCAGTACACGGTCGGCGCCAGCACGAACATGATGAAGAACTGGAGCAGCTGGCCGATCGCGATCATGAAGCCGAGCGCCCACCCGGCCAGACCCCCGTCGTTGAACTTGTCCGGCTGGAACAGGGAGATCGGGCCGAACTGGGCGTAGCCGAAGCCGACCGTGATCAGCGAGCCGACGAACGAGGTGATCACTCCCGTGCGGAGCGCGCTCGTGAAGAACTCCCGCTCGGCGGTGCGCCGGAACAGCTGGTACGCGCTCGCCCCCATCAGCACGAAACCGCCGGCCCACAGGCCCGCGCCGAGCACGTGCGGCAGCGCCATGGTCAGCATCGGGTTGGCGAGCAGCGCGCCGAAGTCGGTCAGGACGAGGTGGCCGTCCCCTTGCACGGCTCCCGCCGGGTTCTGCAGGAACGAGTTGGCCACCATGATCCAGAAGGCGGAGGCGTAGGCGGTCAGCGTCACGATCCAGATGCACACCACGTGAAGCCAGGTAGGCAGCCGGTGCCAGCCGAAGATCCACAGCCCGAGGAAGGTGGACTCCAGGAAGAACGCGACGAGCGTCTCGATCGCGAGCGGCGCGCCGAAGACGTCCCCCGCGTAGTGCGAGAGGCCGCTCCAGTTCATGCCGAACTGGAACTCCATCACCAGCCCGGTGAGGATGCCGAGCGCGTAGTTGATCACGTAGATCTGGCCCCAGAAGCGGGTCGCCCTTTCGTGGACCGGCCTGCCGGTGATGGCGTAACGGGTGTGCATGATCGCGATCAGGGGGGCCAGGCCCAGGGTCAGCACGACGAACAGGAAGTGGAGGCTTCCTGTCACGGCGAACTGCGTCCGGGCCAGGTCGAGCACGTCCACGGTCTCACCTCCATTGTTATGTCTGTCTACCTGTAGGCATGCTACATGTAGAACGCCTACATGTAGCATGCCTATACGAGAGGTAGGCTGACGACGTGAGCCAGCGAAGTGAACGAACCGCCGGGTGCGGTGAGACGGGATCCGCCCGGCGGGCGGAGGCGGTCGGATGAACACCGACGCGCTCCGCGGTCACATGGACGCCCTGTTGCTCTCCGTGCTCGAGCACGAGCCGCTGCACGGCTACGCGATCATCGAGGCGCTCCAGGCGCGCAGCGGTGGCGCGCTGAACGTGCCGACGGGCACGGTCTACCCGGCGCTGCGGCGGCTGGAGCAGGCCGGATATCTGGCCAGCGAGTGGGCCACGGTGGGCGGGCGCAAGCGGCGCACCTACCGGCTCACCTCCTCGGGGCGTACGGCCCTCGCGGGCGAGCGCTCCGCCTGGCGGGAGTTCGCCGGGGCGATCGGCAGCGTCCTGGAACCGCGCACCACCCGCTGACGCCCTCCTGAGCCGCCGGTCGAGGGGGCGCCTCCTCGGCCGCGCCGCCGACGTCAGGGTCGGCCTGGTGCGAGCGTCGCCTTCGTCGATCGCGGCGACCGCTGGAGAAAACGACTCCCGCGGATGGGTGCGGCGGGACTCGCACCCCATGGCACACCAAGGGCCCGTTCTTCCCGTGGGGGGGCGGGCCCGCCCGGTTGAGGCAGACTCCCGGGCCGAACCCTTCCTCCCGGGCCGAACCGTTCCCGCTGGGCGGACGGGCCGCGAACCATGCTGTTGTTCCCGCCGCTTCGCAGCGCATCTCGGACGGGCCGGGCGAACGGGCCGGCGAGCCCTCTTCACGGTGACCGGAGCGGGTGCTCGCCGATCGCTTTCTTAACAAGTCTCATATATCTACTAGCCTAGAGTACTAGAACTATAGATAAATGGAGGAACCGGTGATCCAGTTCCATCTGGACGCGAAGTCCGGCATCTCGCCGTACATGCAGCTGGTCCAGCAGGTACGGCATGCGCTCCGGCTCGGCCTGCTGCACGAGGGCGACCAGTTGCCGACCGTCAAGGAGGTCGTGGCGCAGTTGGCGATCAACCCCAACACCGTCCTCAAGGCCTATCGGGAACTTGAGCACGAGGGCCTGGTCGCCGCCAGGCCAGGGGTGGGGACGTTCGTGACGGCGACCCTCACCGACACCTCCCTCGCCGCGCACGGCCCGCTGCGGCTGGAGCTGCAGCGCTGGCTGGCCAAGGCCCGCCGGGCCGGCCTCGACGACGAAAGCATCGAGGCCCTTTTCACGACCACCTTTCGGACCACCGCTCAGGAGGACATAGCGTGACCGCTGTCTTAGAGGCCCGGGGACTTGGCAGGAGGTACGGCAAGCGCTGGGCGCTGCGTGAGTGCACCGTCGAGATCCCGGCAGGCCACGTCGTCGGGCTGATGGGCCCCAACGGAGCCGGCAAGACCACGCTGCTGAAGCTGGCGAGTGGCCAGCTCGAACCGACGACGGGCGGCATCACCGTGCTGGGGGGCCGTCCCGCCGGCGGTCGCGGGCAGCTGGCCAAGGTCGGCTTCGTCGCCCAGGACACCCCTGTCTACGCGAACCTGACGGTCGACGATCACCTGCGGCTGGGGGCACGGCTCAACCCCCGCTGGGACGCCGCCATGGCACGGGAGCGCGTCGCACGGCTCGGTCTCGTCCCCACCCAACGCGCGGGCAGGCTGTCCGGCGGCCAGCGCGCCCAGCTCGCCCTCACCCTCGGCCTGGCCAAGCGGCCCGAACTGCTGATCCTGGACGAGCCCGTGGCCTCGCTGGACCCGCTGGCCCGCCGCGAGTTCCTGCAGGGGTTGATGGAGGCCACCGTCGAGCACGAGTTCAGCGTCGTGCTCTCCTCCCACCTGGCCTCCGACCTGGAACGGGTTTGCGACTTCCTCATCGTGCTGGTCGACTCCCGCGTCCAGGTGGCAGGGGAGACCGACAGGCTGCTGTCCACCCATTACCGGCTCACCGGCCCGCGCCGCGACCCCGACCGGCTCCCCGCCGACCAGCACGTGGTCTCCGCGCGTCACACCGACCGGCAGAGCACCTACGTGGTCCGTACCGACGCCCCGATCCACGATCCCGCCTGGACGGTGAACCGGCTCAGCCTGGAGGACCTCGTCCTGGCCTACATGGAAAAGCGCATCGCCGAGAGCCGGCGAACCACCCTGGAGGTGCGGCGATGATCTGGCTGACCTGGCGTCAGTTCCGCGGCTCGGCCGCGATGATGGCCGCCCTGCTCGTCACGCTCGTCGCCGCTCTGGCCCTGACCGGACCGGAACTCGCCTCCTCCTACTCCACCGGGATCACCGCCTGCACCCGGGACGGCTCCTGCGACCGCTTCTACGACCGTTTCTTCGACGAGTACCAACTGCCCTTCATGGCCGTCAGCTTTGTCGTGCTGCTCCTGCCCGCCCTCATCGGGCTCTTCTGGGGAGCACCGTTGATCGCCCGGGAGCTGGAGGCGGGCACACACCTGCTGGTGTGGAACCAGAGCATCACCCGCGGTCGCTGGCTCACGGTCAAGCTCGGCCTTGTCGGTCTGGCCGCTGTGGCCGTCACCTGCCTGTGCGGCCTCGCGGTGACCTGGTGGTCCGACCCCCTGGACAGGTCGGCCGCGTCGGAGCTGGCCCTGATGGCTCCCCTGGTGTTCGGCGCGCGAGGCATCGTCCCGATGGGGTACGCGGCCTTCGCCTTCGTCCTGGGCGTGACCGTGGGCATGCTGGTGCGACGCACGCTGCCCGCCATGGCCCTCACCCTGGTCGTCTTCGCCGCGATCCAGATCGCCATGCCGCTGCTGGTCCGGCCCCACCTGATGCCCCCGGTCACGTCGACCTTCGAGCTCAGCAAGGCGAACGTGGACGGCATCGGCGTCGACCGGGACGAAACCCAGTACGTGCGCATCATGCTGGAGTCCGTCGTTCCCGGTCACGCCGGTGCCTGGGTCCTGTCCAGCGACCTCGTCGATCCGACCGGGCGTACGAGTGGCGCGGAAGCCGCCGTCAGGACCTCGACCACGTCGGGCCCCTGCGCACCGCAGGGACCGGGACAGGGCATGGACTCGTGCGTGACCGAGATCAACCGGCTCGGCTACCGGCAACAGGCGACCTACCAGCCGCTTGAGCGCTTCTGGCCCTTCCAGTGGATCGAGACCGGGATCTACGCCCTGTTCACCGTCGGCCTCACGTGGTTCTGCTTCTGGTGGGTCGGAAGGCGCCTGTCATGACCGCCCTCAGGGCGATGGCCACCGGACTCGCTCTCCTGCTCGCGGCCGCCTGCACCGCGCCGGCGCCGCCGCGCGACCAGGCGGGCACACCAGGCGCCACGGTCTGCACGCGCCCCTCGGGAGCTCCCGAGGCGGAGACGGCCACCACGATCGACGTCATCGAGCAGGCGTACTTCTGCATCCTCGGCAACCACTACAGCGGCGCCACCTTGGACGCCCGTTCGCTGCTGAGGGCCGGATTCGCCGCTCTGACCCAGGAGCTCAACCGCGAAGGGCACGACCTGCCGGAGGCGACCATGCCCGCGCTGACCGGCGACCGCAAAGCCGACTGGGCGACCTTCGAGACCGCCTACCGCACGATCACCAACCAGGTGCCCGGCCTGCGCGACAAGACGGCCGTCGTCACCCTGGAGGCCATCGTGGCCGCCCTGGACGACAACCACGCTCGCTGGGCGCACGATGTCAAGCGGCACCCCGACCACTACGACGGCGACGGCTACGGCCTGGGTCTGGAGACCAACGTCAACGGTTCGCAGGTAAGCGGCGATCCCGGCACCGCCGTCGGCCCCCTGTTCGTCACCGGCGTGCAGGGCGGCGCGGCACGGGCCGCCGCACTACGCCCGGGTGACCTCATCGAATCGATCAACGGGTCGGCGCCCTTCATCGACGGCGAGCCCACCCCCGCGATCACCGCCCTCTACCCCGAATACCCGCAAGCGAGGCCGGTCCGGTTGCGGCTCCTGCGACAGACCACCGGCCGCCGCTGGACCGCCACGCTCAAACCCGGCCTCTACCAGCGGGACCCGGACAGCCTGCAGGTGGTGAGATCGCAGCTGCTGGAAGGTGACATCGCCCAGGTACGGATGACCGGTTTCACCCCCGACTCCGCGGACCGGGTTCTGCGAGCCGTCTCCCGGCTGCGAAAGGGGCGGACGCTGACCGGCATCGTGCTGGACCTGCGCGGCAACGGCGGCGGCAGCCCCGCGGAGGCGGTCCGGCTGCTGAGCGCGTTCGTCCACGGCAAGGTCACCGCCTACCAGTGCACCGTGGACGGTGAATGCGAGACGACGCGGACCGACGACACGGTCGAACTGCTCGACCTGCCGCTGGTGGTGCTCACCGACCGCGGCTGCGCCTCGGCCTGCGAGCACTTCAGCTCCGCGGTCAAGGACCTGCGCATCGGCCGGCTGGTCGGCACCCGCACCGCCGGGGTCATCTCCGGCCCCGCACAGCCCTACCTCCTCGCCAACAACACCCTGCTGAGCCTGCCCGCCAGGCACCACCTGGGGCCGAACCGCGAGGTGATCGACCGCATCGGCGTACCCCCCGACCACCACGTCCCCCTCACCCCCGAAGACGCGGCCGCCGGACACGATCCCGCCCTGGCCAAGGCCCTGACCCTGCTGCGCAAGTGAAGGGATCTCTCCGTGAGACAACTTCTCGCCCTCGCCGCGGGCCTGGTCGTCCTGGCCTCGTCCGCCTGCTCGGCCCCCGCGCCACCCCGCTCCGGCGCCCCCTCGACCACGCCGACCGGCCCCGCCACCCTGCCCGCCCCCACCGGTGACCGTCCGGTCGCCACCACCGCCCTGTACCTGACGGACACCTCCCGCCCCGACCCCTGGGACCTCGACGCCGACACCAGACAGCTCAAGGTCACCCTGTGGTATCCGACCGAACAACGTGACGGGCAGCGAGCACCGTACATGACCCCCAAGGAGTCGGAGTTGCTCCTGAAGGGTTCGGGCATCGCGAACACGCCGTACGACACGCTGAGCACGACGCGAACGAACGCCGTCAAAGACGCCGAACCCGCCGGACGACGGCTTGCGCTGGTGGTGCTTTCCGCGGGGTTCACCAAACCGGTGAGCACCCTCACCTCGCTCGCCGAGGACCTGGCCGGCCGCGGATACCTCGTGGCCGGGATCGACCACACCCACGAAAGCCACGCCACCACCCTGTCCGACGGACGAATCGCCGAATGCCTCGCCTGCGACAGCGACACCGACCCCGGTTTCGGCCCACGAGTGGTCCAGGGCCGGGCGGCCGACGTCTCCTTCGTCCTGGACCGGCTGACCTCCACCTGGAAGCATTCCGGCCTCATCGACCGCTCCAAAATCGCGATGGCGGGCCAGTCGATCGGCGGGGCCGCCACCCTGGCGGCCATGGTGAAGGACCCACGCATACGCGCCGGCATCGACATGGACGGCACCACCTACGCCCGAATCCCCAAGAACGGCCTGTCTCGGCCGTTCATGTTCATCGGCTCACCGCAGCACATCCCAGGAGGCCGCGACACCTCCTGGGAGCGCGACTGGAAACTGCTGACCGGATGGAAGCGCTGGCTCGTGGTGACCAACACCGAACACCAGTCCTTCACCGACCTGCCCCTCCTGGCGAACGCCCTCGGCATCGGACCGGCACCCGGCATCCTGCCCGCGGCCCGCTCCGCCGAGCTCACCCGCACCTACGTGGCCGCCTTCCTCGACCGGCACCTGGGATCACAACGACAACCCCTCCTGGACAGGCCCTCACCACGCTACCCCGAGGTCACATTCTGCCCCACGACCTGCGGAATCCCCTGAAGCCGTACGGCATGGGAGCCGCTCGTCACGGCGACTCCCGTGATCGCTTCTGGTACGGCGCGCACCCGCGCGCTCCTTTCCGGTGCCGGCCGGACGAGAATACTCAGGCGATCACGGGGACGGGCCCGCGCCGGGTGATGCTCAGGCAGCGGGAGGCGCAGTACAGCTGTGCGAGCCAGAACGCGTAGCTCATCAGCGACGCGCCGATCCCCGGCGGATAGTCGTCGAACCCGGCCGAGTCGCGTGAGCCGAACATCAGCGCCCCGCACAGCACGAGCATGACCGGCAGCATGGCCCAGACGAACACGGCCAGGGCCCGGGTGACGAGCCGGGGCCGCCTGATCCTGCGCAGACCTCTGCCCAGCGCGAACAGCGCGACCCCGCCGATCACGCCGGTGAGCATCTGGAGCAGGTCCACGCCGCGGGCGACCGGGACGAACCAGTCCGGCATGGTCTCGTACGCCGGGGCGGCGGGAAAGATCTTCCAGATCACGCTCCACATGACCGTGGTGAGCGGCACGGTGACGAACAGCAGGGCCGCGAGCCTCCGGCCCGCCGAGTTGGACAGCTCCTCCTGGTAGCCGGGCGCGATCTCGCGGATCGTCCCGAACTCCTCGACCGCGGCCCGCTCGGCCTCCTCACGCCTCAGGCCCTCGCCCTCCAGTGCCTCGGCGGTGTCGAGCAGGCTGTCGCGCGCCTCGGCGATCATGTCGAGCTTCGGTCTCCGAGGACCCCTGAGAGTGCGGCTGAGCCCGGTCACGTAATCCTCGATGACCCCGGTGCCTGCCATGTGCTCTCCAGTCGCCCGATTTCCGTCCAGGGTACGCGTCTCCCATCCTGGTCTCCCGTCCGGAACCCGCGCATCGGGGAGGCCCCTGAGAAGACCCCGAGTCGGCCCGCGCCCACCTGCGAATACGCTCGAACCCAGCGGCACGGGTGGGAGGGAGGGGCTTGTCGTGAGGATCAAGGATCTTGAGGTGCGTGAGGGCACGCTGGCGGGCGGCCTGCCGTACTACGCCCTCGGCGATGGCGCGCCGCTCGTCGTGCTGCGCTGGTTCACCCCCGCCCACGCCAACCCGACCGGACTGGCGCGTGGCCTGGAACTGCGGGTGCTGGCCCCGCTGGCCCGCCACTTCCGGCTGTACGCCGTCGGCCGTGCTCCCGGCATGGCCCAGGGAACCACCATGGCCGACATCGCCGCCCGGCACGCCGATGCCCTGCACGCGCGGTTCGGCGGACCCGTCGACGTGATGGGCCTGTCGTCGGGAGGTTCGGTGGCGCTGCAAATGGCGGCCGACCGTCCGGACGTGGTCCGCACGCTGGTCGTGGCCGGGGCGGCCTGCAGGCTCACGCAGCGCGTCAGGCGGCTCCAGCGCCGTTACACCGAGGCGGTCGCCGCCGGGCGGCGCGGCCTGCAGCACCAGGCGGTCACGGCCGTCGCCTCGCCCGCGGGCCAGGTCCTCGCCGGGACACTGCTGTGGCTGCTGGACCCGCTGGCACGCCCCGACGACCCTCGCGACATGCTCGCCTTCGCCCGCGCCGAGGAGGGGTTCGATCTGACCGGTCGTCTCGCCGACATCGTCGCCCCCACCCTGGTCATCGGCGGCGAGAGAGACCTGGACTACCCGGTCGAACTCTTCAGGCGGACCGCCGAGGGGGTCCGTGACGGCCGCCTGATCACCTATCCGGGCCTCGGCCACCTGGGAGCCTTCCGCAGCGGGCGGTTCGCGGAGGACGTCACGGCCTTCCTGACGGGAGCCGATCCGGGTGAGAGCCCCCGAACGACCTGCTGACCGTCACGGCTCCCCGCCCTTTCCCGCCCCCGGGTCCGCACGGCCGGACCCCGGTGGGCCGTCCGGCCGCGCGAAAAGCTCTCACCCGTGGTCGGGGGAGCGCCACAGGGACCACCAGCGCGTCCCGCGCGGGACGACGGCGAGCGCGCAGCCGCTCATCCTGAGTCCTTCCGGATGGCGGATGCCGGTGAAGAGGCAGGTGCTGAGATCCAGGTCGGCGAGTTCCAGCTCCTCGGCGTCCACCTCGTGCAGCGAGGTCACCCTGGCGCCGTCCCGGCCCCGCACCGTGGCGGGGCCGCGCAGGGTCGCCCCCTCCAGGTCGGCCTCGGCGTCGTCGAGCCGGACGTTCAACCGCCCACCCACCTCCAGGCGCCGCAGGTCCACCGAGCACCCGCCCGTGGTCACGTCGAGCCCCTTGCCCGCCCACGCCCCGGCGAGGGTGAGGTGGCGGCCGACCGAGATCGGGGCCAGGTAGCCGCCCGCGGAGAAACGCGCGCCGTCGAACCCTGCCAGCCCGCCGAAGCTCGTCTTGCGGAAGGACACCGTACGGCGGAACCTGCATCCTCGCAGGGTCGCGTCACCCGCGAAGCCGGTGCCGTCGAAGGTGACGAAGCCATGGAAGTCGGCGCACTCGAAGGACGCGGTCCTCTCGAAGAGGGCGGCCCCGAACAGGGCGTCACCGTCGATGGAGACCCGGTCGAAGGCCGCGTGCCCGGTGACGGCGACGCCGTGCAGGGACAACCCCCGGTCGAACCTCGCCTCCCTGAAGGAGGCGTTGCGTGCGAAACGGGCGTTGAAGAACGAGGCGAGACGCCGGAAGTGCGCGTGGTCGAAGGAGACGTCCCCACCGAACGTGATGTCGCCGAACCGTACGCTCTCGGGAAAGGTCGCCCAGTCGAACCGGGCCCGGCCCAGGCGCCCTCGGGTGGCGGTGAGGATCCGCTCCAGCAGATCCCTGCCGACGACGGTGGCCCGCAGGTCGACGGCGGAACCGGGGGAGAGGCCGCGGGCGACCTCGTCGAGCTCGGCGGTGTCCAGATGTGCCAGGCACCGCCCGTACGGTTGCCGCGCGGATCCGGCACACTCGGGGGAGGCGGCGCAGGTGACCCAACCCACGTCCAGAGTTCTCATAATTCCAGTGATACCCGCCAACGCCGGGACAAGCGACTTCTAGGTCAAGGAAAGCCATATCTGACCGGGTCGGATAGACATGAAGTGTCAATATTCGGGATTTCACTATCTATCCACTTATATGTGAGTGATAAGCAATGCATGGAGCCTTACGCTCCGGTTCATGCGTGCTTCAACCCGGGCGTTCGCCGCCCTCGTGGCCGCCTGCCTCGCCACCACCGGCGTCGCGGCCCTCGCCTCATCCCCGGCCCTGGCGGAACCGGGCACCGTCGTCATCAGCCAGGTCTACGGCGGTGGCGGCAACGCCGGAGCGCCGCTCGCCAACGACTACGTCGAGCTGTTCAACCGCAGCGCCGCGCCCGTCGCCCTGGACGGCTGGTCCGTCCAGTACGCGAGCGCCACCGGTACGGGCAACTTCGGCGCCAACCCGGTCGTCCCCCTGGCGGGCACCCTCGCGCCCGGCCAGTACCACCTGGTCCAGCTGGCCGGAGGCGCCAACGGCTCCCCGCTGCCCGCCGCGGACACCACAGGAACGATCAACCTGAGCGGCACCGCGGGCAAGGTGGCCCTGGTCCGCTCGGCCACGGGCCTGGCGTGCAACGGCGGCTCCGCTCCCTGCGCACCGGAGCAGACGGCACTCATCGCCGACCTGATCGGGTACGGCGGCGCCAACTACTTCGAGGGCACCGCCGCCCCCGCCCTCGCGGTCGCCCTGGCGGGCCTGCGCAAGGACCACGGCTGCGCCGACACCGACGTCAACGGTGACGACGTGGAGACAGGGGACCCGGCGCCGCGCAACCGGGCGACCACCCCCGCGCCCTGCGGCGATGTCGAGCCGACCCCCACCCCCACGCCGACCCCGACGGTGGAGCCCACGCCGACCCCCACCCCGACGCCCACGCCGACGGGGGAGCCGTGCGAGATTCCGGTCACCCACCAGATCGCCCAGGTGCAGGGGAGCGGTGACGTCAGCCCGCTGGCGGGCCAGACCGTCCGCGTCGAGGGCGTCGTGACCGCCGACCTCCAGAAGAGCACGCAGCTCAGCGGCTTCTTCCTGCAGGATCCGACCCCCGACTCCGACCCGGCCACCTCCGAGGGGCTGTTCGCCTTCGCCCGCGACACCTTCAAGGACGTCAAGGTCGGCGACCGCGTCCTGGTCACCGGCAGGGTCATCGAGTTCAACGGCTGGACCGAGCTGTCGCCGGTCACCGCGGTGGATGTCTGTGGAAAGGGCACCATCACCCCGCTCAAGCAGAAGCTGCCGCTCGCCGAGGGCGCGACCTTCGAGCCCGTCGAGAGCATGCTCGTCACCTTCCCCGAGCTGCTCACCGTCAACGACCACTACAACCTGGGCCGCTACGGCGAGGTCACCGTCGCCTCCGGGGGGCGGGTGTTCCAGCCGACCGACCGGGCGGGAGTGGACGCCGCCAAGAACGCGCGGCGCACCCTGCTGCTGGACGACGGCTCCACGGTGGAGAACCCGGCGACGATCCCCTACACCGACCCGCGCACCGTTCGTCTTGGTGACACCGCGCTCGGCGTCACCGGTGTGATGGGGTACGGCTTCGGCAAGTACCGCCTCCAGCCGACCAAGCAGGTCAACTTCCTGCGGACCAACCCGCGCCTGCCCGCGCCGTTCCCGGTCATCGGCAACGTCAAGGTGGCCAGCCTCAACACGCTCAACTGGTTCACCACCCTCGGCTCGCGCGGCGCGAGCAACGCCCCCGAGCAGCAGCGCCAGCTGGCCAAGCTCGTCGCCGCGCTGAAGGGCATGAACGCCGACGTCGTCGGCCTCATGGAGGTCCAGAACAACGGCCAGACCGCGGTGCAGGCCCTGGTCGACGCGCTCAACGCCGAGGTCGGCGCGGGCACCTACGCGGCGATCACCCACCCCTATCCCGGCACCGACCTGATCCACGTGACCGCCATCTACAAGCCGGGCAGGGTCGAGCCGGTGGGTGCCGCGCGCTCCTCCACCGACCCGGTCTTCCGCAGGCCTCCGCTGATCCAGACCTTCCGCAGGGTCCAGGGCGGCCAGTCCTTCACCGTGCTGGTCAACCACTTCAAGTCCAAGGGCTGCGACGCGCAGGCGGTGGGCCCCGACGCCGACCAGGGTGACGGGCAGAGCTGCTACAACGGCGAGCGCGTCCGCCAGGCGCAGGCGACGCTGGGCCTGATCGACAGCCTGAAGCTGACCAACCCGCTCGTCCTCGGCGACCTCAACGCCTACGGCGAGGAGGACCCGATCGACACCCTGGAGGCGGCGGGCCTGACCAGCGTGACCAAGAGGTTCGTCCCGGCGCCGCTGCGCTACAGCTACCTCTTCGACGGACTGGTCGGCGAGCTGGACCACGCCCTGGTCGGCAAGGACCTGCTCAAGCGCGTGACCAGCGCGACGATCTGGCACATCAACGCCGACGAGAGCCGGATCCTCGACTACAACACCGAGTTCAACCCGCCGAGCCTCTACCAGCCCGACGCGTTCCGCTCCTCCGACCACGACCCCGTGATCATCGGACTGACGCTGACCGGTGGAAAGCACTGATCGCGACCACGGCACATTGACGCGAGACCTCCGCGGGGCCGCCCCGCGGAGGTCTCGCCGTATGACCCGGCCAGGCCAGGCCCGGCCGGCGAGGGGCGTGGGACCGACCCCCGCCCTCGTCCTCCGGTTCCGGTTCCGGGGAAAGGAGAGATCCGGTGCGACGCGCGACGCCGGGCGGGAGGCGTGCGGGCCGTGCGAGGAGCATGCCCGGCGGGATGGCGGGATGGAATGCGCGGGGAGGGGAAGTGGTTATGCCAGCCATACAGACGTGAACGACAGAAGGAGCCACCGGTGGCCACCATCGAGGTAACCGAGAAGAACTTCAACGACATCGCCGACGAGGGGATCGTCCTGCTGGACTTCTGGGCGGCCTGGTGCGGACCGTGCCGCACCTTCGGGCCGATTTTCGAGAAGTCGTCGGCGAAGCACACCGACATCAAGTTCGGCAAGATCGACACTGAGGCCGAGCAGGCGCTCGCGCAGGGGTTCGAGATCACCTCGATCCCGACGATCATGGCCATTCGCGATGGCATCGTCGTCTTCGCCCAGCCGGGCGCGCTGCCCGAGCCCGCCCTTGAGGACCTCATCGGCCAGGTTCGCGCGCTCGACATGGACGCGATCCGCGCCGAGCTCGCCAACGAGCTGGGCGCGCAGAAGGGCTGATGCCCGGCTCCCGATCACGTGAAAAGCCCCGCGCCACCGGAGGAAGACCGATGGCGCGGGGCTTTCGCGTGATGGCAGAACCTGCCGGTGAGATCAGACCGAACGGTAGAGCTCGGCCACCCGGAAGGCGAGGTCGAGTGACTGGCCGCGGTTGAGACGCGGGTCACAGGCCGTCTCGTAGCGCCTGGCGAGGTCGTTCTCGACGATCTCGGCGCCGCCGCCCACGCACTCGGTGACGTCGTCGCCGGTGAACTCGATGTGGACGCCGCCCGGGTGGGTGCCGAGCGCGCGGTGCACCTCGAAGAAGCCCGCCACCTCGTTCAGGACGTCGTCCAGGCGGCGGGTCTTGTGACCGCTGGGCGCCTCGAAGGTGTTGCCGTGCATGGGGTCGCAGATCCACGCCACCTGGGCGCCGCTCGCGGTCACCTTCTCCACCAGCTCGGGGAGGTGCTCGCGGATCTTCGACGCGCCCATCCGGGTGATGAAGGTGAGCCGTCCGGCCTCGTTGTCGGGGTTGAGCTTCTCGATCAGCGCGAGGGCGTCCTCGGAGCTGGTCGTCGGGCCGAGCTTGACGCCGATCGGGTTGCGGATGCTGGCGAAGAACTCCAGGTGGGCGCCGTCGAGCTGGCGGGTGCGCTCGCCGATCCAGACCATGTGCGCCGAGACGTCGTACGGCCGGCCGGTCCGCGAGTCGATCCGGGTGAGCGCCTGATCGTAGTCGAGGATCAGCGCCTCGTGCGAGGAGTAGAACTCGACGGTGTGGAACTCCTCGGGCTCCGCCCCGCAGGCGCGCATGAAGGCGAGCGCCTGGTCGATCTCGCGGGCGAGCTGCTCGTAGCGCTTGCCGGCCGGGGACTCGATCACGAAGTCCTGGTTCCAGGCGTGCACCTGGCGCAGGTCGGCGTAGCCGCCCTTGGTGAAGGCGCGGACCAGGTTGAGCGTCACCGCCGAGGAGTGGTAGGCCCGCAGCAGCCGCCAGGGGTCGGGAACGCGGGACTCGGCGGTGAACTCGAAGCCGTTGACCATGTCGCCCCGGTATGCGGGCAGCTCGACACCGTCGCGGATCTCGGTGTTCTTCGAGCGCGGCTTGGCGAACTGCCCGGCCATCCGGCCGATCTTCACCACGGGGACCTTCGCCGCGTAGGTCAGTACGATGGCCATCTGGAGCAGCGTCTTGAGCTTGTTGCGCACGTCGTCGGCGGTGGCACCGGCGAAGGTCTCGGCGCAGTCTCCGCCCTGGAGGACGAAGGCCTCTCCCCGCGCCACCGCCGCGAGGTCGGCCTTGAGGTTGTCGCACTCGCCCGCGAAGACGAGGGGCGGGAGGCTCTTCAGCTCGGTGACGACCTTCTCCAGCTCGCCACGGTCGGGCCACTCGGGCTGCTGTGCCGCGGGCAGCCGCCGCCAGGATTCGAGGTTGATGCTCACGACATACCAGGTTATTGCAACCGGGTGTCGGAACAGACCCGATCGTCCACGTAGTGAGAAGGACTTTATACCTGGTGAGATTCCTCGGGGCTGGAAACATGCTCCTGGAGGACGCCAAATCCGACAAAACGCCTGGCTAGCGAGCCGATGAGTGGAAGGTGGGAGATGTCGCGCGGTAGCCGCACCGGCCGGCCGCGCTCGCTCAGCGTCGGGCGGATCAGCCGGCTCTGGACGACGCGCTGGGCGAACTGGGTGATCATGGTGGGTGGGGTGCGCCGCCGCTGGACCTTGGCGAGCAGGGATTCGGGAATCTCGGACCCGGAGGCGAGTGGCCCGGCCAGCAGGTTCGCGGCGGCGACCGCGTCCTGTACGGCCAGATTGATGCCGACGCCGAAGATCGGCGACATGGCGTGCGCGGCGTCGCCGATGACCAGCAGGCCGGGGCGGTGCCAGCGGCGCAGCCGGTTGAGCGCGACCGAGAGCACGCTGACCTCCCCGAAGTCCCGCAGCCGTCCGGTCCGGTCGCCGAGGAAGGGCAGGAGCCTGGCGACCGGCCCGCGCAGCGCCTCGATCCCCTCCGAGCGCAGGGTTTCGAAGCCGCCCTTGGGGATCAGGTAGGCGAGTTGCCAGTAGGTCTCGCGGTTGATCGACACCATCATGTGGCCGTTGGACACCCGCAGGAACGTCTCGTCGGGGTCGGAGGGCTCGCGCGGCAGCCGGAACCAGACCACGTCCATGGGGGCGCTGTGCTCGACGGGGACGAGGCCTGCGGCCCGGCGTACGTCGGAGTGGCGGCCGTCGGCGGCCACGGTGAGGGTCGCGCGCAGTTCGTGCTCGCCCGAGGGGTCTCGGTAGCGGACCCCGCGCACCGCGTCGCCCTCGCGGATCACCCCGTACACCTCGGCCTTCATGATGAGGCGGAAGTTCGGATAGCGCCCGGCGGCGGTGGTCAGCAGGTCGAGGAAGTCCCACTGCGGCACGAAGGCGATGTACTGATATCTGCCTTTGAGCCGCCTCAGGTCGGCGATCGGCACCGTGGCGTCGTCGGTGCGGATCTCCATCGTGTACGCCTTGCGGTGCGGGAGCCGGTGGAACTCCTCGGCCAGCCCCAGCTCGTCGAGGATCTGCAGGGTCGAGGGGTGGATGGTGTCACCCCTGAAGTCCCGCAGGAAGTCTTCGTGTTTCTCCAGGAGCGTCACCTCGACGCCGGCCCTGGCCAGCAGCAGCGCCAGCATCGCCCCCGCCGGGCCGCCCCCGGCGATCACGCATGTGTTTCTCCGCATAATTCATCACCTAGTGAAATTCTGACACAGGATCCGGAAGAAGGAAACAGGTTCGGGGTGATAACGGTGACCAGAGCCTTCCGCCTCGGGCCGTCTCCCCGAGGACGCGTATCCTGACCTACGGTTCGGCCATACCCGTTCTGGTGCTTCGGAGCCGTCGGCGCGAAGGCGTTCGCGGGCGGCGAGAACCGGTGAGGACCGGTGAGAGCGAGGAAGGTGAGCAAGGTGGCCGAGGTCTGGCAGGTGGCCGCGGCGATCGCGGGGGGCATGCTGTTGCTCTGGCTCGTGCTCGCCGTCTTCCTGGTGATGGCGCGCCCCAGGGGCGGCGCCCTGGGTGAGGCGTTACGCCTGCTGCCCGACCTGCTCCGCCTGGTCGCCAGGCTCGCGCGCGACGACGGCCTGCCTCGCGGGGTACGGGTCCGGCTGTGGCTGCTGCTGGGCTACCTGGCACTGCCCATCGACCTGATCCCCGACTTCATCCCGGTGCTCGGCTACGCCGACGACGCGATCGTCGTCGCCTTCGTCCTGCGGTCGGTCGTCAGGCGTGCGGGCCCGGACGCGCTGGCAGGACACTGGCCCGGTACGCCCGAAGGGCTCGCCGTCGTACGACGCCTCGTCGGAGGGCCCGGATGATCGCGAGTCGCCGCTCGTCCGCGCCTTCCCGTGTCCGTCCGTGCCTTCCCGTGTCGGCGGCGACGAGCGGCTCAGGTCACCCGAGTGACGCGGGTCACGGCGTCGCCGAGAGCTTGTCGAGGGCTTCGAGCACGTCGGCGGCGCAGCGGTCGCGCAGGGGGGCGTACTCCTTCTCCGGGTACCGGCGGGGGCCGTTCTCGATCAGGATCATCAGCGCCAGGTAGAGACGGTAGAGGACCATCCGGGTACGGGCGGGGCCGGTGAACTCCACGACGCCGCCCGCGTCGCGGTATCCGGCGACGATCGGATCGGACTCCTCCAGCTCGCCGAAGATCGTCGGGACGACGAAGTCGGCGAGCGGGTCACCCCAGAAGGCCCGCTCGTGGTCGATGATCGCCTGGATGCGCGGTGTCTCGTCGCGGGTCAGGAAGACGTTGCCCGACCCCAGGTCGAAGTGGACGAGGCAGGGCGTCACGACCTCCTCCAACGCGCTCGCACCCGCCTCGATCGCCGCCGCGATCTCGGACACCGGCCTCGGCAGCGGGGTGGCGTAGCGGCCCGCGTCGGCCAGGATCGCATCGGTCATCACCAGGAACGCCTCCCGCCACGTGCTCCCGGTCAGGCCCGCGTACGGATAGCCGTAGACGTCGCCGGTGATCGCGTGCAGCCTGGCCAGGTGGCCGCCGAGCTCTCTGCGCAGGGCCCGCCGATCGGCCTCCGCCGGTTTCGCCCGGCTCCAGGGCACCCCGTCGAGGACGGACAGGACCAGGTAGTCGCCGCCCAGCACCGGATCGTCGAACCCGGCGCGCAGCAGCTCGGGGACCGGAATCCCCGCTTGAGCGGCCAGGCCGTAGACCGTGGCCTCGGTACGCAACAGGTTGCGCTCGTAGCGCAGCTGCTCCAGCTCGGGCGGCGGTGCCAGTTTCATGACCACCTCCCGCCCGTCCAGCAGGGTGAGCCGCCACACGGCGTTGGCGAAGCCGCCGGTGAGCTCGGTGACGGACTCGGTGCCGGAGGAGAGGCCGACCCCCAGGGCCCGCCGCGCCAGTGCGTCGAGCTGGGCGAGCGTGAGCGGGCGTTTCGTCCTGCTGTCCATTGTCCTACCTCGTCCTGCCTCGGCGCGGCTGGGGAACGGTGGTGCGGCCTGAACACGGCGCGCCGGGGCAGGGGAGGAAGGTTGGCGCCGACCCTTGAAGGGCAGGTCAGGCGGAGTCGCGCTCGATCAGGTGGGTGTCCAGTATGACCACCGGCTGCTCCAGCTGCTCGCCGTTGATGCGGGCGACGAGCAGATGGGCCATCTGCCGGCCCATCGACTCGGTGGGCTGGTGCACGGTGGTCAGAGCGGGTGAGGAGTGCGCCCCCGCGGGGGAGTCGTCGAAGCCGATCACCGCCACGTCACCGGGAATCGACTTTCCCGCCTCGCGCAGCACACGCATCGCACCCAGCGCCATCGGGTCGGAGGCGGTGAAGACGGCGTCGAGGTCCTGGTGTTCGGCGAGCAGCCTGTGCATCGCCGCCATGCCGCTCTCCTCGCTGAAGTCGCCGTACGTCACCATCTCGCTCACGCCGGTCGCGATCAGCGCGTCGCGGTAGCCCGCGAGCCGGTCGACGCCCACGCCCATGTCCTGGGTGCCCGCGATGGTGGCGATCCGGCGGCGGCCCTTGCTCAGCAGGTATTTGACCGCCTGCCTGGCCCCGGCCCGGTTGTCGACGTCGACGTAGCTGTAGGGGGTGAGGCCGACCGGCCGACCGCCGATGACGGTCGGCACACCCATCGCCTCCAGCCGCCCCGGCAGCGGGTCGGCGCCGTGCAGGGAGATCAGCAGCACCCCGTCGACGTGCTGCCCGGTCAGATAGTGCTCCAGCCGCTCGTGCTCCTGCGCCGACTGCGCCATCGCGAGGATCAGTTGCAGGCCGGTCTCCGACAGGGCCGAGCCGATGCCGCGGATGGTCCCGGCGAAGTACGGCTCGTCGAAGACCCTCAGCTCCGACTCCGAGACGACCAGCGCCACGGTGTCGGTGCGCCGGGTGACCAGCGCGCGGGCCGCCCGGTTGGGCACGTAACCCAGCTCCTGGATCGCCCGCAGCACGGCGTCGCGAGCCCTCTCGCTCACCTTCGGCGAGCCGTTGATGACCCGCGACACCGTGCCCCGGCCGACACCTGCCAGGGCCGCGACCGCCTCAAGCGTCGGACGACGGTCGCCGTTCATGTGATTGTGCCCCCAGTGATGAATTTCCCGGCCCCTATTCTGCCGGACCGCTCAGGCCTCCACGCCTGATGGTCCCGGCATACCAGAGAGCGCTCTCTTTGGGAACTCTAATTTGGGTTTCATAATCGACGTGTACCAGCCCGAACCGCTTGCCGTACCCCCACGCCCACTCGAAGTTGTCCATCAGCGACCAGGCGAAGTAGCCCTCCAGCGGGATCCCGGCCTCGATGGCGGCGTGGCAGGTGCGCAGGTGGGCGTCGAAGTAGTCGACTCGGTCGCGGTCGTGGACGACCCCGTCGGGGCCCACGACGTCGTCGAAGGCCGCGCCGTTCTCGGAGATGACCAGCGGGACGCGCGGGTACTCGGTGGCCAGCCGGTGCAGGATCTCCAGCAGTCCCGCCTGGTCGATCTCCCAGCCCATGGCCGTCACGGGGCGCCCGCCCTCGACGAACGACACGTGCTCGCTGCCCACCCAGGGCGACCCGCTGTCGGTGGGTGCCGCCGCGGCCGACGCGGCGCCGCCGGGGGTTCCCGAGACGGTGAAGCGGCTGTAGTAGTTGATCAGCAGCTTGTCCAGCGGCGTCGAGATGATCTCCATGTCGCCGTCGTGGACGAGCCCTTCGGGCCGGCCGAGGTCCACCAGGACGTCTTCGGGGTACTCGCCCTTGAGCAGGGCGTCCAGGAAGAAACGGTTCTGCAGCCCGTCGATGCGGCGGGCGGCGTCCTGGTCGGCCTCCGAGGAGGTCTGGGGCGAGATCGCGTACAGGTTGACGCAGCCGCCGATCATGCTTTCCGGCCGCTGGGCACGGATCGCCTGCGCGGCCAGGCCGTGCGCGAGCAGGAGGTGGTGGGCGGCGTACACCGCCTTTTCCGGCTCACGCCGCCCGGGGGCGTGCTCTCCCGAGGCGTACCCGAGGTACGCCGAACACCAGGGCTCGTTGACCGTGCTCCAGTTACGGACCCGGTCGCTCAGCGCGTCGTGCACGGCCATCGCGTAGTCGGCGAAGCGCTTCGACGTGTCCCGTGCCGGCCAGCCGCCCGCGTCTTCCAGGGGCTGGGGCAGGTCCCAGTGGTAGAGCGTCACCCACGGGTCGACGCCCCGGGAGAGGAGCTCGTCGACCAGACGGCTGTAGAAGTCGATGCCCGCGGGGTTGACGGCCCCGCGCCCCTCGGGCTGGATCCGGGGCCAGGAGACGGAGAACCGATACGCGCTGAGGCCGAGTTCGGCCATCATCCGCACGTCGTCCCGGTAGCGGTTGTAATGGTCGATGGCGATGTCGGCGTGCTCGCCGTTCACCACCTTTCCCGGCTGCTTGACGAAGGTGTCCCAGATGGAGCGGCCTCGGCCGCCCTCCGAGACAGCGCCCTCGATCTGGTAGGCGGAGGTGGCCGCACCCCAGACGAAGTTCGTCGGAAACATTAGATCCGGGCTCTTGATCCGCGTCTCTTGCGTGGTCACGCCTTGACCGCACCTTCCATGAGTCCGCCGACGATCTGGCGGCCGAACGCGATGAAAACGATGAACAGCGGCAGGACCGATGCCGCGGTGCCGGTGAACAGCATCACGTAGTCGGTTCCGTGGGCCTGGTTGAGCGCCGCGATCGAGGTCTGGACCACCGGGTTGTCCGGGTTCAGCACGATCAACGGCCACATGAACTCGTTCCAGGTCTGCATGAAGACCAGGAGCGTGAGCACCGCCATTCCCGGCCGGAGCGCCGGGAGGATGACGTTGAGATAGATGCGCATGGTGGAGGCGCCGTCGACACGGGCCGCCTCGACCAGTTCGTCCGGCACCGCCTGGGTGGCGTACTGGGTCATCATGAAGACCCCGAAGCCGTTGACCAGGAAGGGCAGGATCACCGCCTTCAGCTGACCGGTCCAGCCGAGCGTGACCATGAGCTCGTACAGTGGCACGACGCCCATCTGCTGGAGCGGGACCATCATCGTCACCAGGATCAGGCCCAGCAGGATCTTGCTGCCCCTGAAGCGCAGCTTCGCGAAGGCGAAGCCGGCGAGGGTGGAGATCAGCACGACCGAGACCGTCACGGTGACCGAGACGATGGCCGAGTTGATCAGGCCGGTCATGAAGTAGGCGTCCTCGGTGGACAGCAGTCGCGCGATGTTCTCACCGAGGTGGCCGCCGGGGAACAGCGGCGGGGGTACGTCGATGGCCTCCTCGTTGGTCCGGGTGGCCATGATGAACATGTAGTAGATGGGGAACGCCGACAGCACGAGGGCGAAGGCCAGGACGACCTTCGTCAGCGGGCCCGCGTCCCAGATGCGGTTTCGCGCGGCCGACTGGCCCGAGGGGCGTCGGGAGTGCTGCGCGGGGGGCCGCCGGAGCTGGGTGGCCGTCACTTGGAACCCCCGATACGGCGGGTGAAGGAGTAGTTGATGAGTGTCCCGATGAGGATCAGTGCGAACAGCAGCCACGAGGCCGCGGCGGCGTAGCCGAAGTCGAAGTCGCGGAATGCCTCCTTGACGATGAACATCGCCACGGTCTGGTACTGGCCGGTGGCGCCACCGCTCATCGTCGGGTTGCCGTCGAACATGACCGGCTCGGTGAACAGCGTCAGGCCGCCGATGGTGGAGATGAAGACGACGAAGATGATCGTCGGGCGGAGCATCGGGATGGTGATCTGCCAGAACTGCCGCCTGGGCGTGGCGCCGTCGATGGCGGCGGCCTCGTAGAGGTCCTTGGGGATGGTCTGCATGGCGGCGAGCAGGATGATCGAGTTGTAGCCGGTCCAGCGCCAGTCGATCATCGTGGAGATCGCGATCCACGCGGACCACTTCTCGTTCTGCCAGTTGATCGCGTCGACCCCGAAGAAGCTCAGGAACCAGTTGATCATGCCGTAGTCGCGCCCGTAGAGCTGGGTGAAGACGACGGCGACGGCGACGACGGAGGTGATCAGCGGCAGCAGTACGCCGAGGCGGAAGAAGAGCCGTCCCCGGATGCGCTTGTTGAGCGCGTTGGCCAGCAGGAGGGCCAGGACGAGCTGCGGGATCGTCGACATGACGAACATGCCGAGGGTGTTGATCACCGCGTTCCAGAAGGCCTCGTCGGTGATCAGCTCGATGTAGTTGTCGAGGCCGACGAGAGTCTTGTCTCCGGCGAGCTCCCAGTCGTGCAGGGAGACCCAGAGGGTGTAGCCGAGGGGGAAGACGCCGAAGACGGCGAAAAGCAGGAAGTACGGGGATACGAGGAAGTAGGGGGTCGCCCGGAGGTCGAAGCGAGACCACCCACCGCCCTGCTTCGGTCCGCGGCGCCCGCCGGACCGGCGGGGGCCGGGCCGTGGCGGCGCGGCCGGGGAGTCGACGTGCAGTGTCATCGGTCAGAGCCTTTCAGCGGGGGCAGGCGACCGGCCCGGCTGCGGGATCGCCACAGCCGGGCCGATGCGGGGCGGTACGGGGATCAGCCCGCTGCCTTGACGCCGGCCTCAAGGAACTTGGTCCAGGCCTGGTCGTAGGGGACCGAACCCTGGTCCATGCCCTCGAGGACCTTCTCCACCGCGGTCTTGACCTGGGCGTGCTTCTCGCCGAGGAAGACGGGCAGCAGGTCCTTGACCGAGGCACCGAAGATCTGACCGGTCGGCGCGTCGTTGAAGAACGGGTTCTTCAGGTCGGCGACCGCCGGGTCCTGCTGGGCGGGGATGGAGCTCGGGAAGGCCGCAGCCTCCTGGAAGGCCATGACGTGGCCCTCCTTGCCGGTGAGGTAGTTCAGGACCTCGGCGGCCTCCTTGGGGTGCTTGCTCTGCTTGGGAACCGCGAGGTAGGAGCCACCCCAGTTGCCCGCGCCGCCGGGCACGGCCGCGACGTCCCACTTGCCCTTGTTGTCGTCACCGGCCGCACCGGAGACCACGCCGAGCATCCAGGCAGGGCAGCCCATGGTCGCGAAGGCGCCCTTCTTGATCGCGGCGTTCCACGGCGGGGTGAACGAGGCGAGCTTGGCGGTCAGACCGGCCTCGCTGAAGTCCTTCACCGTGTCGAAGGAGGTCTTGATGGCCGGGTTGCTCTCGATGATGAGCTGGTTGTTCTTGTCGAAGTAGGCGACGTTGCCGTTCTTCGGCGCCTCCTGCGACAGGATCACGTTGTAGAGCGTGTTCGGGCCGTCGAGGAACTTGGGATCGGTCTTGCCGGGGTTGGCGGCCTTGAACTTCTCACCGATCGCCTTGAAGGCGTTCCAGTCCGGCCAGAGCTTGCCGACCTCCTCGCGGTCGGTGGGCAGGCCCGCCTTCTCGAACAGGTCCTTGCGGTAGCACATGGTCATGCCACCGATGTCGGTGCCCAGGGCGAAGAGCTTGTTGTCGGCGTTGATGCCGTTGTCCCACTTCGCTGCGGGGAAGTCGGCCTTACGGCTGTCCAGCCCGTACTCGGCGAGGTCGGTGAAGAACTGCGGGCGGGCCTTCATGAGACCCATCGCGCCCTCGTCCAGGGCGATGATGTCGGCCGCGCCGCTGCCCGCCTGCAGGCGCTGGAGCAGCTGCGGGAGGTAGACGTCCTCGAAACGGTCGGTCAGGTTCTGGTACTTGACCTGGATGTTCGGGTTCGCCGCGTTCCACGTCTCCACGGCCTTGTCGTAGCCGAAGTTCTCACCGCCACCGAAGGTGTGCACGGTGATGGTTACCGGCTCGGCCGGGGCGGAGGAACCGCCCTCCGCGGCGGGTGCCGCCGGCTCGCTGGAGCTGCATGACGTGATGGCCAGGGCGGTGGCCGCCATGACCGCGACGGCGGCGAGCTTGCCGTGTCGCTTGTTGTTCAACATTCCGGACCCCTCTCAGGTGGTCGCCCGAACTTCATTGGGAGGCGACATCGCGAACCGGTCCCCGACAAACGCGGTCGTCGCGACGAGATCGTTCCTCAATGTGCTTTTGGGAGCGCTCCCACGAAGAGTGGACGATGGGCAACCAGGACGTCAATATGCCGAAACTCAACCGTTACATCCAGCCGCTTTAGGTGGGACTTTTGGTGTGAAAGGTTGACATACCTCCCACAAGGGTGATTGGGAGCGCTCCCACCTCACGGGCATACCAGTTGGGGCATTTCGTGGCCGTGCGGGGCTCGCGGAGGGGAGAGGGAGGGGCGGGCGGGGTGGAATATGGAATATCGTCAGGGGCACCGCTCGAACGAGCGGTGCCCCTGGGAGTGTGATGACCGGTCCGCGTTCACCGGCGGGGGCCGGGGTGGCCGGAGGTCAGTCCGAGTAGACCGGGTAGCCGTAACCGACGACCTGGGAGACGGGCCTGACGCGCTCCTCGACGACGCCGTTGCCGGTGTTGCCCTCGATCGTGGTGATCGTGCCGTTCCCGTTGTCCTTCTTCACGAAGCCGACGTGGTCGATGCCCTCGATGCTCTTGCCGCCGGCCCAGTCGAAGTAGACGACGGCGCCGGGAGTGGGGACGGTGCCCCAGTGTCCGTTGTTCTTGAACCACTTGGCGTGGGTGACGGTGTAGGCGTCCCAGCCCATCGTGGGGCGGATGCCGGCCGTCTCGCCGACCCAGGAGACGAACATCGCGCACCAGGGGGCGTTGGCGTACTCGTACACGCTCTTGCCGCCGTCGCGGGCCATGGTCTCCTTGGCGCGAGGGCTCGAAACGTACCAGGACTGGAACTTGGTTCCACCGCCCTGGGCGTTCTCGCGGACACCGATCTGCTTGGAGGCGATGTCCAGGATCTGTGCGGCGGAGACCTTGGGAAGGCTCTCGGCGATGACCTGCAGGGAGGTCTTCGCGGCCCCGGCGTCCTGCGCGCGGGTGTCGGCGGGCGGTGCGTTCACGACGCCGTGGCTGTCGGCCAGAGCCGCGCCGGTGGTGCCCGTCGCGAGGACGGCGCAGGCGCCCAGGACGGCGCAGACGGCGCGGGGGGTGGAGGTGAGGCGATGCTTGGTCATGCGGGGGTTCGACTCCTTGCTTCGCTTCCATACCGCCTACCGGGTTAGCTGACGGGTTCGGGCTGGGAAGTGCCCTACGACGCATGAGTGCGTTGATTCACCCCAGGAACGTGGTTCCCCGGTTCCGCAGACTTCGCGGATTCGGCGGCCGTGCTCACCGACGGCGGAAGGTTCCGCCGGGTGGAGCGCGGTCGGGCAATGTGACGGCAATGCACAGATCTGTATAGACCTAGACAATTGCCATGAACAGGACGAACGTACGACAACCCGGCAGACGATTACAAGTGGGACACATTGCTCTGACTTGGTAATACGTCCCAAATGAGGGGGTACGGCGGGGTGCCGCCTGGCGAGGGAGAGAGGAGTCGATCACGTCCCTCCGGCGCCGGGCGCACCTCCCTCCGGGGGTGGAGGGACGTCCGGGATCCCCCACTTTCACGGCGATCCGGGTTTTCCCGACCCGTCCGCGAGGCGTCGGCCAGGGTGTGCTATCGCGCGAGGGGAGACCCTCCGTCGAAGATCGTATAATCACCATTTTTTAGAACAAGTATTCGATGGTAAAAAGTATGCGGATGGTAGGAGTTCTCCCATGGAAGTGCCGGAGAGCGCGCACGGGACCCGGCGGCTCACGACCATGTCCGAGGAGGTTCTCGCGGCCTCCAGATGATCGGGGTCCACGGCCGGCGCCTCCCCGCCCGGCCCGCGACGATGAATCGTCGTGGCCCCGCCGACGCCGGCCCGCCCGACGGACATCCGGTCGTATCCGATCTCGGACGGTGGCGGCGGAGAGGTAAAGACCAGAGAGATCATCTGCAATCTCGCGTGGTCGGTTGTTCACCCGCAGTTCCCTGCTCCTTAAGGCCACCGGGTTAGGTTGTGCCAGTCGTGAACGGGTCATCGCCCGGCGTGGAGGACGGTCGAGACCACGCGCGGGAGCAGGATTCGGCCATCGCCTGGGTGGAATCCCCGCTGCAGATGCTCTGCGCGGTGGAGGCCCACCATGCCGGGCTGCTCGGCGCTCGCAGCCATCTCGTCCCCCGGGCGAAACTCCGCCCGCTGGCCGTGACAGGCCGCGAACTCGGCCGCCTCACCCTGCCGAGAGGGCTTGAGCTCACCCCGGCGCGCCCGGACATGCCCCGGCCGCGCCGGGGGGAGACCTGGGCGGTGGGCGACGCCTTCTCCGGCAAGGTCCAGTTCCGCTGGCTCACCGCGTCCCCCGGCCGGATCGTGATCGTCGACGACGGGCTCGCCACCATCAGGCTCCTGGAACTGCTCACCGGCAGGACGGGAACGCCCCTGCTGAGGGCGAGGGGGAAGACGGGAAGGCTCAGGACCGTCCTCGCCACGGCGGCCGGGCTCAGGCTGCGCGCCGCCGCCCGCGCGGGGCGGTTGTCGATCTTCACCGCGCTGCCGGTGCCCTCCGACCTGGCGAAGGCCGTACGTGCCAGGGGAGTCGAGCTGGTCACCCACGACTTCGCCTGGTTGCGATCCCAGCCGCTGCGAAGGCCCCGCCCCGCCGAGCGCACCGTCGTCCTCGGCACCTCGCTGGTCCGCAACGGCCTGATCCACCGCGAACGCTACTTCGGCTGGCTGGCCGGGCTCGGATCGGCCGAGCCGGTGGCCTACTTCCCGCACCGCCGCGAGGACCCCGGCGACCTGGCCCGGGTCGGGGAGCAGCCGGGAATCACCGTCTACGACGGCGGGATCCCCGCCGAGATGACCCTGCGCGGCCTGGCCGCCGAGCAGCGGGTGCTGAGCCTGCCGTCCACCGCGGTCACCTCCCTGCGGGTCCTGCTCTCGGCCCGGGGGGTCGCCGTGGAGACGGTGGACGTTCCCGACGAGTGGTGGACGGCCGAGGCGGCGCCGTCACTGCGCTCCCACCTGTCGAGGTTCGCCCATCACGACACGGGAGTCACCGGGTCATGACCCGACGGCCGAGGCCGGGCGGGCTCGCCGCTCGCGCCACGCACACCGTGCCCGCACACGAAACCGGGGAATTCCCCGCCGGAGGTTTTCTTTGAAGGTCCTGGCCGTGGCCGACTCCGACTCCTACCTGAAGTGGGCGGCCTGTCTGCTGCGGGACCTGCCCGCAGGCTGTGAGTCGGAACTGGCGGTCGTCCGCACCCCCATCACCCCTTCGCCGGCGCAGATCCACGCCGCCGTGGCGGGCTCGGCGGCAGACCCGCCGGTGCTGTCGGCCCGCGCGCTGCGCCGGGCCGCCGAACGATTCAGACCCGACGTGGTGCTCGTCGCCTGTACGGGACCGGTGGTGGACGTGCTGACCGCAGACGTGCTGACCGGGCTGCGGCCCCGGCCGGTGTTCGTCTCGGGGCTGCCGGGCATCTCCGTCCCCGCCACCGAGAAGGCGTGGCTGTTCCGCAGCGGATGCGACCTGTTCGTGCTGCACAGCGGCCGGGAGGTCGAGGAGTTCTCCGAGATCGGCGCCAGACTGGGCGGGGGCGGCCAGATCGGGCTGGCCAGGTTGCCGTTCCTGCGCGGTGACGCGGAGATCGCCGCCACCGGGCCGCGCGACCGGGTGGTGTTCGCCACCCAGGCCAAGGTGCCCAAACGCAGGGAGGAGCGCGAACGCGTCCTGCTCGCCCTGGCCGAGCTGGCCGCAAAGCGGCCCGACCTGGACGTCGTCGTCAAGCTTCGGGCCCTGGACACCGAGCGTCAGACCCACAACGAGCGCTACCACTACCAGCGCCTGTGGCAGTCGCTCGCCGAGGAGGGCCGGGTGCGCGCCGAGGCCGTGCGCTTCGCGGTGGGGCCCATGCACGAGCACCTGGCCCACGCGGTGGGCTTCGTCACCGTCAGCTCGACCGCCGCGCTGGAGGCGATCGCCCAGAAGGTACCGCTCCTGGTGCTGTCGGACTTCGGGGTCGGCGCCGAGATGATCAATCTGGTCTTCGAGGACAGCGGCCTGCTCGGCACCCTCGACGACCTCTCCGCCGGGCGCTTCCTGCACCCGGACGACGCCTGGTGCAAGGTCAACTACTTCCACCCCGGTGGCGAGAGCGACTGGGTGTCGCGGATGGTCTCCCTGGTGGGAAAGGCTCGCTCGGGCCGCCTCGCCCCGGCGATGTCCCTGCTCGAAGGTCCCGAGTACACCACCGCCCGCCGCCGCGCCCGCATGCGCGTGGAGGTGCCGCCGAATATGCTGCGCGTCGGCTACCGCGCCAAGCGCCGGATGCGCCGCTACCTCAAGGGGTTCGGCCGACTCTAGAGCACCGGTCGGGGTAGGGGCCGGGCGATGTCCGGCCACCGGGTGAAACCGCGGTTCGCAACGGATCGGCCTGGCCGCGTCCTATGTCGATCAACGCCTCTGCGTGGTTACCCGACCTTCTCCCTAGGGGAGCGCCTTCGACAGGCGGTCGCGGAGCCTGCCCAGCGGGCTCCGCTCCCTGGGGGCGGCGGCCGGGGGAGCGGTGATCAGATCCAGGGCGCCGAGACGCTGGCGCTTGAAGTAGCGGGCGGTGCCGTGCGCCTCCAGGTAGGCGGTGGCGCTCTCGCGAAGCCCCGGATACACCTCGGCCCGCATGCAGTAGCCGACCGCGCTCACCAGGGTGGGAAGATCCACCGGCGGCGGTTCCTCCAGCGAGCCGTCCGCCGACAGGCGCGGCAGCAGGGCGTCGGCGATGGTGGCCGGGATCCGGTTGCTGTTCTCGTACGGGGTGAGCCGCTCCAGGACCGATTCGACGCCCGACGTCGCCACCGGGAGCCCGAAGTACCGGCTCGCGGTGATCAGGGCGGTGGAGAAGCAGCCGACCACGAGCTCGGGCCTCAGCCCGGCGAAGCACGACTCGGCGGGTACGGTCTCCGCCACCACGTCGAGCTCGACGCCCAGCTCGGCGGCCGTCTCGCGCAGCCGCTGGGCGTGCCTGCGCCCGGCGACCGGGTGGGGCTTGAACAGCACGCCGCGAAATCCCCGGGCGACGAGGCCGCGCAGCATGTCGGCGTGCAGTCGCGCCTCCTCCTCGGGGGTGAGGATGCCGAGGGCGGACAGATACTGTCCGAGAATCATCGCCCGGCCCGAACGCGCGTCCCCGGTCTCCCCGCCGACCTTCCCGATCACGTCGAGGAAGGCCCGGCCGGGAAGGGACTCGGCGGGAACCCCGTACTCCGACAACAGCAACGGCGTGAGGCCGGGCACCAGGTCGAGGTGGAGCAGGCGGGTGATCCGCCCGGAGATCTCCGACGGCAGCGGGTCGCGGGTCGGGCCGTAGCTCATCAGGCCGTCGGAGTAGACCGTGATCGGACAGTCCCTGACCAGCCCTCCCAGGGTCCTGGCCGGGGGGACCGCGACGGACTCCAGGATCAGCTCGGCGGGACCGTCACCCAGGGACAGACGCGAGGCGACCAGGCGGCTCAGCATCGGCACCTCGATGACGCGGGCCCTCCAGTCCGAGGGATGCAGCGGGGCGATGATCTCGTTCCACGAGTGGAGTTCGTCGAAATGCGGGCGCAGCGCGGCAAAACCGGCCGCCTCGTCCAGGGGCGGGGTGATCTCCGGGATGGCCGCGTTGTTGGACACCAGCAGGATCCGGCGCCCTTCGCGGGGACCGAAGCGGCCGTCGTCGATCGCCGCCGCCAGTGTCATCGCGCCGAACAGGGTCGAGGCGTAGAACAGCTGCGTCATCGGTCCTCCAGGAGTCTCTGCAGGATCTGGTCGCGTTCCGGGTCCAGACGGATCTCGGCGAGCAGATCCGGGGGGAAGCGCCTCAGGGCCGCGGCGCCGCGCTCCTCGAAGCGGGCGCGCAGCTCGGGGGAGAACCGCTCGCCCGTCTCCAGGTGGTGGGCGAGAAGCGCGAGGAACATCCGCACCGCCTTGGGGGTGAACTCCTCCTCCAGGCCCTCGAAGACCAGGTCGAAGGCGTCGAAGAAGTGCAGCTGCCTCGCGTCGCCGATCTGTGTCAGCGAGCCCGCCACCATCCGCCGGTAGAACAGCCCGGCCAGCGACACCACCGCGAAGGAACCCGCCTCACGGTGCAGCCGCCAGATCCACGGCCTGTCCTCGGCGGTGTGCAGGTGCCCCGGGAAGGTCAGCAACTCGCCGAGGTCGCGGCGGTAGATCCCCGCCCACGCGTACGGGTAGTCGACCATGGTCTTCGACTCGGCGGGCAGGATGTGGTCGCGCGGCTTCACCACCACCTCCCGGGTGGCGAGCGGCGCCCGGTGAATCGTCCGTTTCCTGCCCTCCACCTGGACGTGATCGACCCGGACGAAGTCGCAGCCGAGCCGCTCGATCGCCCCGACCAGGCTCTCCAGGTATCCGGGCGCGAGCCAGTCGTCGCCGTCCATGAAGGTCAGATAGCGGCCGGAGGCCAGGGAGACCCCGAGGTTGCGCGCGTCGGCCAGCCCGACCGGCGCCTCGTTGCGCAGCACGGCCAACCCTGGCAGGTCGTCGCGGAAGTCCTCGATGATCTGCCCGGTCGCGTCCGCGGAGCCGTCGTCCACCACGATGAACTCGAAGTCCCTGCGCGCGTTCCTGGTCAGCGAGGTCAGCGCGTCACCGATGTAGCCCTCCGCGTCCCGCACCGGAACCACCACCGACAACTTGATCAACTCCACCCTCCCATCCCCACCTCATATCGACCCGCTTCACCTGCCTCCCCACGGGACCACCCCCATGAGGCCCCCAATGGGACTATCCGTGAGGCCGCGCCGGCGACTGGACTGAGGAGAGGGAGGTCGCGAGGAACGAGCGACCTCCCTCGACGAGGGAGGTCGCGAGGAACGAGCGACCTCCCTCGACGAGGGAAGGAGCCGGGTAAGAGCGGCCTCACCGCGACGCGTTAGCGTCGCAAACAAAACGAGCCGGACAAGAGCGGCCTCACCGCGACGCGTTAGCGTCGCAAATCACCCGCCTCACCGCGACGCGTTAGCGTCGCAATTCATACAGTGACTCGGCGCAACCGCGACTTGGGAGCCTCTTCACCGGGGAAGACGCGCTTGACGCCGTCGCCCAGGGCGGTCTCGATGATCCGGATGTCGCGGACCAGGTGCTCCAGCCCGGCCGGCTCCAGGGAGGCGGCGTGGTCGGAGCCCCACATGGTGCGGTCGAGCGTGATGTGTCGTTCCACGGTCACCGCGCCCAGGGTCACCGCCGCGAGCGAGATCTGCAGGCCGCGCTCGTGGCCCGAGTAGCCGACCGGCACGCCGTACCGCTCCTGGAGGGTGATGATCGCGCGGAGGTTGGCCTCCTCGGGAGGCAGGGGGTAGGTGGAGGTGGCGTGCATCAGGACCAGCTTGGAGGTGCCGATGATCTCCACCGCCCGGTCGATCTCCTCCAGCGTGGACATGCCGGTGGACAGGATGATCGGCTTGCCGGTCGCGGCGAGCGCGCGGAGCAGTTCCAGGTCGGTCACGCTCGCCGAGGCGACCTTGTGGGTGACGACGTTCATGGACTCCAGGAACTCCACCGACGGCACGTCCCACGGCGAGGCGAACCAGTGCAGCCCGCGCTCCTGGCAGTACTTGGCGATCTGGGTGTACTCGTCCAGGCCGAACTCGGTCCTGATCTTGTACTCCATGTAGGTCATCTCGCCCCAGGGCGTCTGCCGGATCTGGTCGCGCTGCTCAAGCGGCACGCAGATCTCCGGCGTGCGCTTCTGGAACTTGACCGCCTGGCAGCCCGCTTCGGCCGCCACGTCGATGAGCCTGCGCGCGATGTCCAGGTCGCCGTTGTGGTTGATGCCGATCTCGCCGATCACGTAGACCGGCTGCCCGGCGCCGACGAGCGCGTCGCCGATCTGGACGGGCCTGGCGGTCGGGGTGAGCCGCAGCTCGGCGCGCGGCGCGGGGGCGACGGCGACCTCGTCCACCGGGCGGGCCGCGAGGACGCGGTCACACAGTTCCCGTACGGCCCCGGCGCCTCCTGGCCTGGTCAGTACGGTTCTGGCGGCGGCGCGGACCCTGGGGTGGGCGTCGGGGACCGTGACGGGCCAGCCGACGTCGCTCATCGGGCCCAGGTCGTTGACGTCGTTGCCGACGTACGCGACGCGGGCCGGGTCGATCCCCTCGATGGCGAGCCAGTCGCGCAGCACGGTCTGCTTGTCGGTGAGGCCCTGCAGCACGGGCACGCCCAGCTTGCGGGCACGGGCCGCGACCACCGGGTTGTGCTCGGTGGACATGATCATCAGCTTGACGCCCGAGCGGCGCAGCAGCGAGATGCCCATGCCGTCGGAACGGCTCACCGCGACCGTCTCGCGGCCGTCCTGGTCGACGTAGGCGCGGTCGTCGGTGTGCACGCCGTCGAAGTCGGTGATCACCGCGTCCACGTCGATCGGCTCGGGCTCGTCGACGAAGGGGGCGAGCGCCCGTACGATCTCCAGGTCCTCGGGGGTGTCGATCTCGATGGCGTGGCGCGAGGGCACCTGCTGCACGGCGACGGAGCCGAAGAAGCGGTGGCCGTGCTCGCGCAGCCCCTCGGTGCGCATCACGTAGAACGCGCCGGTCTCGCGGAAGTGCGGCTCGCGATCCTGGCGGCGGGGACGGTAGGACGGGTCGTGGTTCACGCCCGCGCCGGCGGCGTCCCAGAGGAACTCGTGGGTCTCCAGCCCGGAGAACACCACGTCGGCGCTGCCGTCCAGGACCTTCGCGATCGCGCCGTCCAGGTCGGCGGGGTCGATGAACGCGCTGGTGCACTGCACCAGGATGACCACGTCGGGAACGTCGGGGACGTGGTCGAGCGCGTGGAGCACGGCGGACTCGCTGGAGGCGGTCGAGCCGCTCAGCTCTCCCGGCCTGTCGATCACGGTCGCGCCCGCGGCGCGGGCGACTTCGGCGATTCCCTCGTGATCGGTGCTGACCACGACCTCGTCGACCAACTCGGCGCGCACGCAGGCTCGTACCGCACGGGCGACCAGGGGAGTGCCGCCCACCGCGGCCAGGTTCTTCAGGGGGACCCCCACCGAACCTCCACGGGCGGGGACAACGGCCAGGACTCGCAAGGTGGCTCCTCATGACATACGGCGAACGCCCCTGAGCTGGGGTGTCATAGGAACCTAGCTACGGGGATAGACCGAAAAGGGGTGTCTGAGCTGAACGTCCAGAGTCGCCAGTCTTAACTTTCCGCGCCACCGGGAGCCCCAGCCGGGAGTGGGCGGAGAAGAAGGACGAGGGCCTGCTGCTCGTGGCGCTGGACGAGGACGAGTCGGGGGTCCTCAGGCCGCCGCGCCGATGGAGCCCATGAGCAGGGGAAGCGAGCGTTCGAGGCCGCGGCGCCAGTAGGGCCAGGAGTGGGTACCGGGGCCGTAGAAGTCGACCGCCACGTCGACGCCGTTCGCCCTGGCCCGCTCGACGAAGGTCACGGCCTGAAGGAGAAGGGATGCCTCGCCCTCGTCCCGAGCCTCGGAGACGTCGTCCAGTGGTCCGGGGGCGCCGTCGCCGCTGGAGACGAAGAGCCGTATCCCGCGCAGCGCGCCGGTGAGGTCGGCCGGGTTGTGGGCGGCCCACCGCGGATCCTCGGGGGGACCCCAGAGCTTCACGGACTTCTCGCCGTACTGCCCGAGCAGCCAGTCGACGCCGCCGTTGCCGTCGCGGGTGTGCAGCACCCCGGAGAAGGAGGCCGCGGCCTGGAACATGCCGGGGTGGCGGGCCGCGTACGACATCGCCCCGAACCCGCCCATGGACAGCCCCGCCACCGCCCGCCGGTCTCCGGCGCCGTAGTCGCGCTCCAGGATGGTCCGTACCTCGGCGAGGTGGAAGGTCTCCCAGCCGGGGCCCTCGCGCCAGTCGGAGTAGAAACCGACGGTTCCTCCCTCGGGGACGACCACGAGCGCGCGGTAGCCGGAGGTGAGCTCCGCGGCGCCGCCCTTGGTGATCCAGGTGTCGTAGCCGGACTGGCAGCAGCCGTTCAGCAGGTACAGCACCGGCCACGGGCCCGAGCCCGGTGTCCACCCCTCGGGCAGCAGGACCCTCACCCTGCCCTCGCGGCCGAGCGCGGCGGAGGTGACGGTGAGCTCGTGGTCGCGCTCGCCCAGCTTCTTCACCGCGACGGTGGAGACGTGGATGCCCTCCTTGCCGTGCGTGCCTGTCGAGGACGGTGGCAGCAGTGCGAGCAGCACCGCCCCGACCGCGACGGCGGCCAGCAGGAGCACTCCCAGACGTACAGCGGTGCGGTTCACGTCGCCAATCCTGCCGCCTCCCACTGATCGCGTGAAGCCTACTTGCCGTACCGGCCACGAAGCGGTGTCTTTTCGCGGAGGCACTGGAGCTCATGGTCGATGCGGTTCGGCTGATCCGGATCGTCCGTTCGTATCGATTCCGGCGACGCGCAGGGTTTCGCGAGCCGGTGGTCCGAGAGCCGGTCGAAGGGGCAAAGTCCTGGTCAAACGGCGTTACGGCTCGAGTGAGGCAGGGGATTGGCGGGATATGTCGTGATTTGTGGAGGCCGCCATGGCGAGGACAACCACCACCGCTTCGAACGGCAGGGCGCGTGGCAGGGTGAAGGGGGAACAGTTGCCGCCGCACATCACCGTGCCGGTGATCGGGATGTTGACCCTGCCGACGCCTGACCGGCTGGTCTTCTACGGGGTGCTGGGCGCACTGGGAGCGTTGGGAGTCATCGAATGGCCCGTCGCGCTCGTCGTCGGGTTCGGCCACTACCTGTCGGAACAGCGGCGGTTCCCGATGCTGCGGCAGGCTGGGGAGGCCGCGGAGGCGGCGTAGCCGGGAACGCGGACGCCCTTTCCTGGACACGAGACCGGGGTGACGGCGATGGCGCCTCTCGGTGAACTCGCCGGACAGGGCTGGGCGCAGGTGGGGATGCTGCTCCTCGCCTTCGTGCTCTCGGCCCTGATCGGTCTTGAGCGGGAGGCCCGCCAGAAGAGCGCGGGCCTGCGCACCCACACCCTGGTCGGCTTCGCCGCGGCGCTGATCATGCTGGTGTCGAAGTACGGCTTCTCCGATGTTCTGCGGGATCACGTCACGGTCGATCCGTCCCGGGTGGCCGCCCAGATCGTGTCCGGCATCGGCTTCATCGGCGCGGGCCTGATATTCGTCCGTGGTGACGTGGTCCGGGGCCTCACCACCGCCGCGGCGGTCTGGCTCACCGCCGGGGTGGGGATGGCGGCCGGGGCCGGGCTGTGGCTGCTGGCGGTCATCGTGACCGCCGGATACCTCGTGACGGTGTTCGTCCTCACGCCGCTGGCCGACCGGCTTCCCGGGTCCAAGTACGCACCCTCGCGGTTCCGGTTGACCTACCTCGGCGGCCGGGGTGTGCTGCGGTCGGCACTGGCCGAATGCACGGAGCGAGGGTTCGGTGTGGACGAGCTGTCGGTCGACCGGCGCAGCGAGGGCCAGAGCCCGGCCGTCGTCTCGCTCTGGCTCACCGTGCACGGCGTCGGGTCGATAACGGAGCTGACCACGGCGCTCTCCGAGATCGACGGAGTGCTCGCCGTGTTGAGCTGGGACTCCGGCACGGCTTCCTGAACCGCGGTCGCACGCCCTCGGGGGTCCCGCTGTGGTCGCGCCCGCCGCGCTCGTCGCCCGACGGGAGATCGTGAAGGTGCGAAGGTCCGCATTGACGGGCAACTAAAAGGTTGCCTATATTCAGACATGCACCCAAACGGTTGCCTAACTCTGTGAGACAGCATGGACGCGGTATTCAAAGCACTCGCCGACGCCAGTCGCCGGAGGCTGCTGGACAGTCTCAACCGGCACAACGGCCAGACCCTGCGCGAGCTGTGCGCGGGGCTGGACATGACCCGGCAGGCCGTGACCAAGCACCTGTCCGTCCTGGAGGCGGCCGGCCTGGTGGAGACGGTGAGGCGCGGCAGAGAGAAGCTCCACCACCTCAACGCCGCGCCCATCAACGAGATCGCCGACCGGTGGATCGGCCGCTACGACCGCGAGCGGGCGCGCGCGCTCGCCGACCTGAAACGAGCCCTGGAGGGTACGGACGTGTCCGAGACCAGCTTCGTCTACGTCAGCTACATCAAAACCACGCCGGAGCGGCTGTGGGAGGCCTTGACCGGCACGGCCTTCATCACCCGTTACTTCGGTGGCGGGGGCCCGCGATCCGACTGGACGCCGGGTGCCCCGGTCGAGTGGAAGGTCACCGCGGACGGCGAGTACCACGACTGGGGCCAGCGGGTGCTCGAGGCTGACCCCGGCAAGCGCCTGTCGTACACCTGGCACAACTACGAGCAGGAGGTGGCCGACATGTTCGGCTGGAGCGACGAGAAGCTCGCCGAGCTCAGGAGGGAGCCGATCTCGAAGATCACCTTCGAGATCGAACCCGCCGGTGGGGCCACGGTCAAGCTGATCGTCACCCATGAGGGCCTCGTCGCGGGCAGTGAGATGATCAAGGGCGTCAGCGAGGGCTGGCCCGAGATCCTGTCGAACCTGAAGACCCTGCTGGAATCGGGCGAGACGCTGCCGCTCGGCTAGGACCTGTTTTGTGGATCACTAAACGGTGAATGGTGCGGCCCGCGTCTTGGGCCTCGCCGGGTCTTCGCGCTGCGCGTATCACGCTCGGGCTGTGGTCGATTGGGGCTTTGCCCCAAACCCCAGGCGAGGGGCCTTGCGGCCCCTCACACTCCCCGGCCGTCAACCCGTTCGCCTGACACCACAACGATCATGTGGCTGGATAGAGAACATGGTTCGTCGCCATGAACTGACCGATGACACCTGGGAGCGCATCACCCCGTTACTTCCGGCCAACCCCGAACGCGGTGGCCGATGGCGCGATCACCGCCAGGTGCTCAACGGCATCGCCCGGAAGATCCGCACCGGCGCCGACCGGCGCGACATCCCGGAACGCTATGGCCCCTGGCAGACCATCTACCAGCGCTTTCGCCGCTGGTCTGCCGACGGCACCTTCGCCCGGCTGCTGGAGCACATCCAGGTCCACGACGACGCGATCGGCCAGGTCGACTGGTCGGCCATCTGCGTGGACTCCACCATCGTGCGCGCCCGCCGGCACGCCGCCGGCGCCCGTAAAGGGGGAGCCACCAAGGCACAGCCGGGCAGCAATCAGCTCAGACCGATCAGGGCCGACAGGCGCTCGGGCGCTCGCGCGGCGGACTGACCACCAAGATCCACCTGGCCGTCGACGGACGCGGCCTGCCCCTGGCGTTCGTGCTCACCGGCGGCAACATCAACGACTGCACCCAGTTCACCACCGTGATGGAAGCCATCCGCGTCCCCCGCACCGGCGCCGGCCGACCACGCACCCGCCCCGAGCACGTGATCGCCGACAAGGGCTACAGCTCCCGCGCCATCCGCACCTACCTCCGCCGACGCAAGATCGGCGCCACCACCCCCGAACGCGCCGACCGGCTGGCCGGACGAGCCCGCCGCGGACACCGCCGCCACGCCTTCGACCCGGTCCGCTACAAACGACGCAACGTCGTCGAACGCTGCTTCAACCGGCTCAAGCACTTCAAAGGCATCGCGACCCGCTACGACAAGCTCTCCGCCCACTACCGATCAGCCGTGACCATCGCCTGTCTACTGCTCTGGCTCAAGTGATCCACAAAACAGGACCTAGAGCTGCGCACAACGCGGGGAAGTGATCCAGGAGTTACCCGCCGCGTGATGCGCCGTTTCGACCTGGTCACCGACGGGTTGGTTATGACGGTTGGAACAGCCCCGCACGGACGGCTTGACCTGGACCCACCGTCAGTCCGTCAGCGCCGAGGCTCCATGATCGTTCTCAGCGCTAACGGCTGTCCGCAGGCTCCTCAACCCCGAAGTAGTGGCGCCGGCATGGCCGAGCAAGCCACTGATAAGCACTTCTTCGAGATGGAAAAGGTGCTGACCTCGCCCGCCAGTCTCCGGCGGCCGCGGGTCACAAGAGATAGACGTACCACCACGTGAGGAACCCCAGGTAGACGACTCCCGCCACCAGGTGGGCTCCCGGCGGTTTCCGGAAACCTCCCACGGCGAGCCCTTCGTCTCCCGCGCGCGGTCGGCGGGCCGCCGCGACAGCGGTGGCGGCGAGGCCGAGCCAGGCGAGCAGGCCGTACCAGGGCAGGGCCGAGGGGACGCCCACTCCCAGCACTGTCTCGTTCTCCGTGATCACCCCGTACAGCGCGTCGGCCGTCAGCCCGGTGAGGAGCAGCCCCGACAGCCCCGCAACCACTGTGTACGGCCTGCGGCGCGGGCGCCGCAGGCCCACCGCGAGCTGGACCAGCGCGGTGAGCACGAACAGCCCGAACGGCAGCAGGGGCCACCATGTCCGCTGTGCCCGGTAGAGGGCGGAGGTGAGATGGAGCTCCCCCGGCCGGACGACCCGGTAGGCGGCCTGCCCGGGATCACAGGGCGGCGCGGCCGCCGGGTCGGCGAGGAAGGCGGCGATGGTCCGCCGGCCGCATCTGCTCGACAGGAAGACCGCGTGCCCGACCCCGGCGAACTCGACGAACCGCGCGCCGGGCAGCGCCTCGGCGGCGGGTCTGGCCGTACGGGTGGGCGTCGTCGGGTCGTACTGACCGCCGAGTACCAGGACGGGCGCCGTGGTGGTGGCCGCCGGGGCGGATGCGCGGGGCAGCTTCCAGGTGTCGCAGACCGCCTGGTCGTGGACCGCGGTGAACAGCCTGGGCCGTGCCGGGGGGAAGGAGTTGTAGGGCACCTCGTCCTGGCACTGGACCGCGTGGTAGAGGCCGAACGCGTAGCTGGTCAGCGCCGGGCCCGCCGCGTCGACCAGGGGTTGCAGCAGGTCACGGCGGCCTTCCGCCAGCCCGTCGACCAGGGCGGGAACGATCGGCAACACCTCGACCGCGTGCATGGCCTCACCGATGATCGTCGCCACGTCGTCGCCGGTGAGCCTGACGGTGATCGGCTCGCCCGTCAGCGGGTCGCGGGTGGTGACGGCCGCCGGGTTCGCGTTCAGGTCGGCGATCATCTCCGTGAATCGCGTGGCGAGGTCCGGCCAGCCCTGGCCGGCCAGCTTCCCGAGCGCCTCCGTCAGGTTGCGGGTCGTGTCGTCGTACCAGTTCACGCCAGCCGGCAGGAAGGAGTCGAGCACCACCGAGCGGGTGCCCCCGGGGTCGGCGGCGGCCGCCGCCAGCATCGATCTGGTCGAGTAGCTCACCCCGAACAGGTTCCACCGCGGGTATCCCAGCGCCCGCCGCAGGTCCACCACGTCGGCGGCGATCTCCGCCGTCCTGTATCCCCGCAGGTCCACGCCGAGCCGGGCACGGCACGCCGCCGCGCCCGCGGCGATCACGCCTGTCTCCGCCGTGGCTTGGCCGGGGCTCGCGAGCGTGTCCAGCATCGCGCGGACCGTTTCCGGGCAGTCGAGCCGGGGCCGCGACCACAGGCCGCCGCGCTGCTCCAGCGCGATCACGTCGCGGTCCGGGAACATCTCGGCGAGATAGCCGACGAGCTGGATCGACGCCGAGCCCGGTCCCCCGCTGGTGTAGACGACCGGGTCCGGCCTGCGGTCCGCGGCGGCCGACCGGTGCACGGCGAAGCCCACCTCCGCCCTCGGCCCGTCCGGCAGGTCACGCCGCTCGGGAACCACCAGATACCCACACCGGGTGCCCTCGGGAACCGTCACGGGGCACGGGTGATCCTCCAGATGCGGAGGCTCCGGAGCGCTCCGCGCGACGGCGGGGACCGGCCCGGTGAGCGCCAGCGCTCCGGCGGCGATGAGCGCGGCCACGGCGGCGACGATGTTTCTCACCATTCCTGAGATCGCCCGCGGGATGCGCTCATCTCAGATTGGATCACCTACGAATGATGACATATACGGTGTCACCCGGCTGGAATGAGCTTGTTCTCCAGAACCACATCGATCCCGGACGGCTGAAAACGCGGCATCCACCCGCCGATTCACCATTCAACTGTCGCGAGTTCTCGATGCCGAGGGGCATGGTAGTGACTTTCCGTGAAAGCCGCTGGTCAGATCGCTATGGTCTCGTCATGACCTCAGCGAAAACACACGCCATGGCTCTACGAATCAAGAGCATGGTGGCGCAAGAGGCCGCCGAGTCGCTTCCTGGTGAGCTCAACGAAATCTCGGGGACGCACTGCCACGTTGCCGAGATTGATGACGAGCTGGTGGCCATCCGGCTGATCTCCAAAGTGCTGGCCGAGCGCAGCGTCGAGGCGCGTGGCCGGATCCTGCGCTACCTCTCGGACCGGTGGGAGACGGCGGACGTCCCCTGTGCTGAACGACATGGTCATTCGGTGGCGGGTGCTCCGTCGAGCGGTGCGGGTTCCTGGGAGACGGACCCGGTCTGGGCGGGGGTCGCGTAAGCGCTGTTGGCTGATCCATTGTTCCACGAAGCCGTTGTCCGGGTCGCCGCCGGGCTACGGGGTCACGGTGGAACTCGAGGTCTAGGTCCTGTTTTGTGGATCACTTGAGCCAGAGCAGTAGACAGGCGATGGTCACGGCTGATCGGTAGTGGGCGGCGAGCTTGTCGTAGCGGGTCGCGATGCCTTTGAAGTGCTTGAGCCGGTTGTAGCAGTGTTCGACGATGTTGCGTCGTTTGTGGCGGACCGGGTCGAAGGTGTGGCGGCGGTGTCCGCGGCGGGCTCGTCCGGCCAGCCGGTCGGCGCGTTCGGGGGTGATGGCGCCGATCTTGCGTCGGCGGAGGTAGGTGCGGATGGCGCGGGAGCTGTAGCCCTTGTCGGCAAAACAGGTCCTAGGCGCCGGAGCGGTCTTCGCGGACGTCCGGCCTGCCCCGGTCTCCCGCTCAGCGGGCAACGTTCCTGCGCCTCCCATCGATGACCTCCGACATGGATATATGAGCATCTGCGTGATTTGTTAACCGAGAACCGCAGGGCATGAGTAGGGGATACTCATGCTTTGCGCCGTGCCCCCGCCTAGCGTTCGGAAAGACCCGTCCCGGCCGATCCGCGGGGCGGGCGTGCAAGGGCTGGATCCATACCCGTCGTTTTCGATGCCGTCGGCGCCGCTCCTCGTGGGTGTCGTACCGGGTGCCGGGAAAGCCGCGAGCCTGGCGGGGGCCGGCTCGCGGACCGTCCCATCGGGCCGTGCCCGAGCGCCGGTCGCCCCGGGGGACGTACGGCGGGCTACTCCCAGCGGAAGAACACGGCCGCGACGACGCCGCCGAGCACGATGGCCGCGGCGAGGCCGATCAGGTTGGAGGCCTCGATGGGCGCGCCGATCCAGGCGGCCGACAGGGCCTGGCTCCCGGCACCGAACGGCAGCCACTGCCCGATCGTCGCGATCACCTCGGGCAGGTTGCCGCGCCCGCCGAACATGCCGCCGGTGGCGCCCAGCACGAAGAAGACGACCAGGCCGATCGCTACGGAGGAGTTCGGGGTGGGCGAGAGCGCGGCGACGGTCAGCCCCAGGGCGTACATGGCGGCCACCGTCAACGCCAGCACACCGAGCGCCGCGCCGACGCGCACCGGGGGGTGGGCGCCGAACGCCAGCAGGGCGAGGATCCAGGCGGCCGCGATACCGAGGGCCATCTGCAGCACGCCGGCGGCCGCCTGGGCGACGAGGACCAGCGCGGGCGAGGCGGGGGTCACCCCCAGGCGTCGCAGGATGCCGCTGCGACGGTAGTAGGCCAGAAAGCTCGGCATGTTGACGATGCCGGTCGTGGCCACGACCATCGTGAACACCAGCGGCAGCACGTAGACGTCGAACGCCGTGCGACCGTGCGCGATCGTCTCCCGGCCGGCGGACGAGGCGTTCATCACCAGGATGAGCATGGGCAGGCCGATCGGCACGATCAGCCCGGCGGTGTCGCGGGTGACCATCTTGAGCTCGCAGATCAGCAGTGCGGCCCAGGCCCGCGGGCCTGGGCGGTGGACGGTGATGTCCGTCATCGGATCGTCTCCTCCCTCGTGTCGGGCACGGTGTCGAACTCTGCGTCGAGCTTGGTGTTGTCGAGCCGGTGCCCGGTCAGCGCGAGGAAGGCGTCGTCGAGGCCGGCCTGTTCGCTGCGCGTCTCGGCCGCCGCGACGCCCGCGTGCACGAGCGCGACGCTGACGGCCTGGAGCAGCTCACCGCGGCCCTCGACGACGACGCGGTCGCCGTCGGCGTGCACCCGGTCGACCCCGTCGAGTCCTTCGAGCAGCCCGCCCGGTACAGGGGTGATCGCGCGGAAGGTGACCCGCTGGGCGAACCCGGCCCTTCGCACGAGCCCCGAGGGAGAGTCGAGGGCGACGACCCGGCCCTCGTCGAGCAGCGCGACCCGGTCGCACAGTCGTTCGACCTCCTCCATGGTGTGGCTGACGAGCAGGATGGTCACGCCTGACTCGCGCAACCGCTCAAGGGTCGACCACATCCGACGGCGCGCCTCGGGGTCGAGGCCGGTGGTGAGCTCGTCGAGGATCACCACCCGGGGCCGTCCGACGAGCGCGAGCGCGATCGACAGTCGCTGCTGCTGGCCGCCGGAGAGCTTCTCGAAGCGGGTGTGCCGGGAGGCGGTCAGGCCGACCGACTCGATCAGGTCGTCGGACGGCAGCGGGTCGCGGTAGAAGGTCCCGTACAGGTGGACCAGCTCGGTGACCGTGAGCGCGGAGTGCAGGACGGCCTCCTGCAGCTGGACCCCGAGGACCTGGCGCAGCCGGGCCCGGTCCCGCCGGGGGTCCAGGCCGAGCACGCGGACGGTGCCGCGGTCGGGCCGCCTGAGCCCGGCGATCAGCTCGACGGTGGTCGTCTTACCGGCTCCGTTGCGTCCCAGGATGCCGAAGATCTCACCGGCGGCGACGGAAAGGCCGACCTCCTCGACGGCGACCTTGGAGCGGTAGCGCTTGTGCAGGCCGTCCGCTTCGACGGCGGGAGATGACGTTGTCGCATGCATGCCGTCGACGTTAGGAAGGGCGAGCCGCCGGCGCCTGTGCCGATGGTCAGTATCGGCACCCATGACTTTCGGCACCTCAGCGGGGGCACGAGCGCACGTTAGGGTGAACGGCATGCGGCGAATCGAGCCGGACGTGTGGGCGGGGCTGGCGGCACTGCTGGTGTGCCTCGCGGTGGGCACCCCGATATTGCTCGGCGTGGCCGAGACACAGGTCCCCCGGCCGGTGTGGGGCGCGCTCTTCGTGGCGCTGCTGGTCACCGCGCTGATCGCCGCGCTCTGGGAGGAATGCCGGCCGAGGCAGGCGTGGGTCTGCTACGGCGCGGCCGTCGTGCTGGGATGGCTCACGATCCTGACGGCCCCCGGCGCCGGATGGCTGCCGATCCTGCTGGTCTTCACCGCCGCCCTGAGCGCGTACGTCGCGCCGCCGTGGGCGGGCCCGGTGGTGATCGTGCTCAACGTCGTCGTGATCGCCGTGACCGTGGGTCTCACCGGTTCCACCGTCGCCGAGATCGGCCTCAGTGCGCTGCTGTACCTGCTGATCCAGATCGCGACGCTGCTGAGCGTGCTGGTGACCATCAGGGAGCAGCGGATGCGCCGCGAGCTGAGCGAGGCTCATCTGGAGCTGCGGGCGGCGAGTGTGATCCTGGCCGACACCGCACGCGCTCACGAACGCCTGCGCATCGCCAGGGAGCTGCACGACCTGATGGGGCACCAGCTCACCGCGCTCACCCTGGAGCTGGAGGTCGCCCGGCACCGCGAAGGGGCGGGCGCGCGCGTGCACATCGAGCGTGCCGACCGGGTGGCGCGGGACCTGCTTCGCGACGTGCGCGCGACCGTCGGACAGCTGCGCACCGACGCGCCCGACCTGCGCGAGGCCCTCGCCGCCGTGGTACGCGACATTCCCGGCCTCGACATCGGCGTGTGGATCGACGACGACGTGTGCCCCACCGAGGAGGTGACCCTGGCGCTCATCCGTGTCGTCCAGGAGATCGTCACCAACACCATCCGGCACGCGGACGCGACCTCGTTGCGCATCCGGATCGAGAGCACACCGGAGCGGGAGGTGAGGTTCACCTCCGTCGACGACGGGCGCGGCAGCCCCGAGCTACGGCCGGGCAACGGACTGCGCGGCCTGAGCGAGCGGATCGAGGCGATCGGCGGCGACGTACGGCTCGACGGCAGCGACGGTTTCCGGGTCACCGCCACGGTGCCCGCGCGATGATCCGGGTGATCGTGGTCGACGACCAGACCCTGGTCCGGCAGGGCATCCGCAGCCTGCTCGACCTGACCGACGACATCGAGGTGGTGGGGGAGGCCGACGACGGCATGGCCGCGCTGGCGGCGATCGAGGAGCACGCCCCCGACGTCGTCCTGCTCGACCTGCGCATGCCCCGCCACGACGGCATCTGGGTGCTCAGGGCGTTGCGGGAGCGCGCGGACGACTCGCCGCCGGTGCTCGTGCTGACCACGTTCGACAACGACACCCTGGTGCTGGACGCGATGCGGGCGGGGGCGTGCGGCTATCTGCTGAAGGACGTGACGCTCGAACGGCTGACCCGGGCCATCCGCGTCCTGGCCGACGGGGGGACACTGATCTCGCCGTCGATCACCGACCGGCTGCTGCGCGCGGTGCGGCGCCGCCGACCGGCGGACGACGACCTGCCCGCGATCCAGCGGCTCACCGAACGAGAGGTGGAGGTGCTGCGGCTCGTCGCGGAGGGCTACAGCAACCGCGAGATCGCCCAGGCTCTCTTCCTGGCCGAGGGCACGGTGAAGAACCACGTCTCGACCATGCTGCTCAAACTCGGAGCGCGGGACCGGACCAACGCGGTGCTGCGCGCCCTGCACGCGAACATCCTCGACTGATAGCTGCGGGCATTTGGTCAAATTTGCCGATACTGGCATGCTCTTTTCCGGGACAGGCTGCCCGGAACCCGGCGCGTGCGGCAGGGCGTGGCCGCCGGACCACTCGGGCGGGCTCGCGGCGGGGGAGGAGCACGATGGCCGGTACGGAGCTCAGATCCGGCGACCCCACCGCCTTCGGGCCGTACGTGATCGAGGCGAGGCTCGGCGAGGGCGGGCAGGGAACGGTCTACCTCGGCCGTGATCCGGCCGGTGAGCGTGTCGCGGTCAAGGTGCTGCACCCCAGGTTCGCCGCCGACCAGGTCGCGAGGACGCGCTTCGAGCGGGAGATCGCCGTCGCCCGGCAGATCGCCGAGTTCTGCACCGCCCGGGTGCTCGACGCGGGGGAGAGCGGCGACCACCTCTACGTGGTGAGCGAGTTCATCGACGGCCCTTCGCTGCAGCAGGCCGTCGAGAGGGAGGGGCCGCGCGACGGCGCCGCCCTGCAGCGCATCGCGATCAGCACGGCCACCGCGCTCGTCGCCATCCACCAGGCGGGCATCGCGCACCGCGACTTCAAACCGGCCAACGTGCTCCTCGGCTTCGACGGCCCGCGCGTCATCGACTTCGGCATCTCCAAGGCACTCGACGCCGGGTTCGCCCAGACCAGCGGCGCCGTCGGGACCCCGACGTACATGTCGCCCGAGCAGATCCACGGCCAGCCCGCCGCCGCCCCCTCGGACGTGTTCAGCTGGGCCGTGACGATGGTGTTCGCGGCCACCGGCAGCCCCGCGTTCGGCCGGGACACCATCCCGGCCGTGCTCCACCGCATCCTCACCACCGAGCCCGACCTGTCGGGGGTTCCCGAGGGGTTGCGCCCGTTGCTGCGCGCCTGCCTGGCCAAGGATCCCGCCGATCGGCCGGTCGCCTCCGACCTGCTGTTCCGGCTGATCCGCCAGCCGTCGGCCGGCACCGCCATGCCGCCCGCGGAATCGCCGCAGACCGGTCAGTCGGCCGAGGTCCAGCCCTCGCCGTCCCAGTGGCCGTCGCGGACCGAGCAGCCGTCCCCGTCCCCGTCCCCGCAGCCTTCGCAGCCTTCGCAGCCTGAGCCTTCTCGGCCACAGTCTTCGCAGTCACCGCTCCACGACCGGCCGCCCTCGTCGCAACGACAGCCGTCACCCGGGTGGGAGGCCGACCCTCAGCGGCCGCCGTCCCGGCCGTCGCCGCCGTTCGAGCCGGGCGCGGCACCTTCGCTGCCGCCGTACGCCGGGTGGTCACCGACGGGTCCGAGCACCGAGCCCGGGCAGTGGCACCGGCAGGGCCACGGGGGCTCCACCTCTCCTGGTGACCCATGGGAGGGGGCCGGTGGCGCGACCGCGCCGGGCGGGTCAGGACGATCGCGCCCGTGGCGGATCGGGGCCGTCGTCGCCGTCTGCGCCGTCGCGGTCTCCGCGGGCGTCTTCGTGCTCCCGTCACTGCTGGCGGGGACCGGGGAGGAGAGCGTGGACCCCACTCCCGTCGCGATGACCGGCTCCCCTTCGATCTCCGGCGGCTCCCCCTCACCCGGCGAGTCCACGCAGCCCAGCGCCTCACCGTCTCCCAGCACCTCACCCTCTCCCAGTGGAGCGCCGTCCCCCGCCGCCACCCCCACCTCGGTCACCGGGAACTGGAAGAGCGCACCGGTCGGCGGCCCGCTGCGCGGCCATCGCGACGACCTGCAGTCGGTGGCGATCGCCCAGGTCGGCGGCAGGTCCGTGATCGTCTCCGGTGCCAACGACCGCACCGTCCGCCTGTGGGATCTCGCCACCCGCAAGCCGCTGGCCACCCTCACCGGGCACACCAACTGGGTGCGCTCCATCGCGGTCACCGAGCTGGACGGCAGGACGATCGCGGTGTCGGGCGGCGACGACGGCACCGTACGCCGCTGGGACCTCGCCACCCGCAAGCCGGTCGGCAAGCCCTTCGACGCCGCCGTGCCCGTCTTCTCCCTCGCCCTCGCCACCCTCGACGGCGAGCCCGTCGTGGTGACCGGAGGCCGCGACGGGAGCCTGCGCGTGTGGGACCTGAGGACGGGCGCCGCGATCGGCAAGGCCCGTCGCGCCTCCGAGGGCGCCGTGTTCGGCCTCGCCACGGCCACCCTCGACGGTGAGCCCGTCGTGTTCACCGGCGGCGGCGACGGTACGGTACGTCGCTGGCCGCTCCGCTCGGGGCCGGGCGAGACGCTCCTCACCCAGCGAGCCCAGGTCACCGCCGTCACCACGGCCGAGCTGGACGGCAGGCTCGTGGTGCTGTCCGCCGGCGGCGCGCAGGACATCCACATCGACGACGCCGCCGGTGCCGGTGAGGCCCGCCCGCCCATCCGGAGTCACAGCGGCTGGATCTACTCCCTCGCGGTCGGCCGGGTGGGGTCGCTCACCGTCGTCGTCTCCGGCAGCAACGACGCCACCGCGCAGGTCCACGACCTCGACACCGGGAAGCGGGCGGGACGGCCGTTCAAGGCCCACGACCACAACGTGTTCGCCGCCGCGGTGACCGAACTCGACGGGCGCCCCGTCGCGGTCACCGGCGGCGGCGACGACACCGTCCGCGTCTGGCGCCTGGGCTGATCGTCAGGCGGGCGCGGGGCCGGTGGAAGGCTCCGTCCGGAGCGGAGGGGTCGGGTCTCCACTCCGGACGGAGCCAGACATGGGTTACTTCAGATACGGTCCCGCGTCGCCGATCCTGCCGGGGGCAGGGTTGCCCGGCAGGGACAGCACGTAGGCGCGCATGTTGCCCTTGCCGCTCGCGGCGATCGACAGCGTCCCGTTGTTCACCGTCTTGGTGTCACCGGTGACCGCGTCGACGTAGGTGCCGCTCGGGATTCCGGTGAAGGTGGCGCTCCCGCTGACCGAGACCAGCACGAAGCTGTCCACGGATCCCTGGGTGAAGCGGCGCTTGTAGGCCATCTGGCCGCTGACGCCCTCGGTCGAGTACTGGCCCTTCTGGAGCGCCGGGATGGCCCGGCGAATCCGGTTGAGTCGCTGCACGTGCTTGACCAGCGGCTTGTCGAGGGTCTGCGCCACCGTGCCCGAGGCGCTGGACACCGTGCCGAAGCCCGAGGCGGTGACCGATCCCGCCAGGTGGTCACCGAAGTAGGCGCGCCCCGTCGTGGACAGCGGGCAGGTCGGCCCGCAGTCGATCCGCTTGCCCGCCTGGAACTCGATCTCCGAGCCGTAGTAGAGCGTCGGAATGCCGCGGAAGGTCCACATCAGGCTCATGTTCTCGGCCCAGGCGTCGGTGCCGCCGTCGTAGCGGACCGAGGACTTGTTCGGACCGTAGTCGTGTGAGTCGACGTAGACGGTGTTGTAGGTGGCGTCGTTGTAGCTGTCGTCGGAGTCCTTACCGTTGTGGAACGCGCTGGACGCGTCGCCGAAGTTCATGTGCATGCGCATGTCGATGACGTTCATGCCGGAGAACCTGCTGTGGTCGGGCGCGTGGTAGGTGTTGCCGTTCAGCGTGGCGTTGGTGCTGGTGGGCTGGTTGCCCGAGCCCATCAGATTCTCGTAGTCGTACTGCTCGATCGCGGCCCTGACGTCGTCGGGACTGTACTCCTTGCGCTCCTTCCAGGTGAAGAACTGGGCGGAGTGGTTCACCGAGCCGCGGTTCCACTTGTCGTGCACGAACGCGGCGACCTCGCCGAAGACGTAGAAGTCCTTGGCCTTCTCCGCGCCGAACCTCGCGGTCGCGTGCTCGCGGATCGCGGGCAGGAACCGGCGGTTCCAGGTGACCCTGGGGATGTGCACGGCGGTGTCGACGCGGAAGCCGTCCACCCCCATGTCGATGTACTTGTTGTAGACGTCGATCAGGTAGTCCTGGACGGTCTTGCTCTCCGTGTTGAAGTCAGCCAGGTCGTCGTGAAGCCAGCAGCTACGGGAGTCCTCGCCCTCCCAGTTACCGATCCAGCACTGGTGGTAGTAGTTTGCCGGAAACATGCCGGATGTCGGGTTCGGCCACTGGCAGTTGTGGATGCGGAACCCCTCGGGGCTGCTCCACTGGGTGGGAGTGCCCCAGTTGCGGCAGGTGTTGCCCGCCGGCTCGATGGTGGACCACTGGTCGCCGTTGTACGGCCTGCCCTTGGCCATCGCGTTCTGTGCGGCCGTCAGGTTCGGGTCGTTCCCCTGGTGCTCCTGCATCGGGTCGTACTCCCGGCCCGCCTCCTTCTCGTTGTAGAGCCACTTCCACTGATCGTCGCGCGCACCCCACACGGTGGGGGTGAACAGGCCCTTGGCGCCCCAGCGGGAGCTGTGGTTGTAGACGACGTCCTGGTAGATCTTGATGCCCTTGGCGTGGGCGGCGTTGATCAGGTCCTGGTACGACGTGCCCTCGGACTCCAGGCGGGGATCGACCCGGTAGAAGTCCCAGCCGTGGTAGCCGTGGAAGTCGTAGTCGGAGCGGTTGAGCACAACCGGGGTGATCCACAGGGCGGAGAAGCCGAGGCCCTTGATGTAGTCGAGCTTGTCGACCAGGCCCTTGAAGTCACCGCGGAACATCGGGTCGTTGTTCGCGGCGTTGCCCGACTTCACGTGCTGGCTGCCACCCCGGTTGTTGGAGGTGTCGCCGTCGGCGAAACGGGCGGTCATCACGAAGTAGATGGAGTCCTCACGCGGGTCGCCGCCGAGCGGGGTGCCGCCCTCGGGCGCCTCGGGCTTCTTCCCGGTGGTGGCGGTGGCCTCCTGGCTCGCCTCGGAGATGTTGCCGGCGGCGTCCTTGGCCTGGACGGTGTAGCGATAGAGGGTGTTCTCCGCGAGGCCGGTGTCGGAGTGCGAGGTGGCCGTCACGTCGACGACCTTGGTTCCCCCGGTGCCGCCGGTGCGGGTGACCTTGTATCCGGTCACCTTGACGTTGTCGGTGGAGGCGCTCCAGGCCAGCGCGATCGAGACGCCGTTCGCGGTCGCCGTCACCCCGGTCGGGGTGCTGGGCTTCTCGGTGTCCGGAATCTCGGGGGCGCACGGGTCGGCGGCATTGCCGGTCACGACGCCGTTCTTGACGGTGCTGACACCGGTGCCGATGGTGTGGTCGGCGCCGTTGTTGTTGTCCCAGGTGCCGGAGCCGTTGTTGAAGGCGGCCTTGAGCCCGGTGGCGGTGCCGAGGTTGACGGTCTTCTTGGCCCAGTCGGTGCAGGCATCCTCGTTCATGGGGACGCCGGGGAGGCCGGTCCAGGCGCCGCCGGTGGGCTGGTAGTGGATATTGGCGGTCGTCCAGCCCTTGGTCTTCTTGTGGAAGTAGACGACGGCCTGGTTGTCCGGTAGTTCGCCTCCCGGGCACGGGTTGCCCGACGTCACCTGGCCGCCGGAGACCTTTACGGTCCCGGTGCCGATGGTGTAGTCGGCGCCGGAGTTGTTGTCCCAGGTACCGGAGCCGTTGTTGAAGGCGGCCTTGAGCCCGGTGGCCGCGCCGAGGTCGAGGGTCTTCTTCTTCCAGCCCGCGCAGGCGGTCTCGTTCATGGGGATGCCGGGGACGGGGGTCCAGGTTCCGCCGGTGGGCTGGTAGTGGATGTTGGCGGTCGTCCAGCCGGTGGCGTAGTAGACGGTCACGTTGTTGGCGGCCAGAGCTGCGGACAGCGGGACGACGGCGGAGCCCAGGCCGAAGGCCGCTACGGTGAGCAGTCTGAGGACACGTTTGGGAGATGAGCGCATGGGGGTTCCTCTGTGCGAGGCGGCGAGGGGATGGTCCGGGGCGCCGGCGGGCGCCCGGGGTGGCGGGCCAGGCCGAGGCCCGGCCCGGCCCGAAGGTCAGCGCCAGGTGTCGTTGCGCGCCGTGGTGCCGCTCGCCGGGGTGGTGAAGGACCGGTTGGGGTCGCTCTCCCATGCCACTGAGCCGTTGGGGTTCTTCTTGATGTACTTGTAGGAGACCGCGGTGTTGGCCGGCAGGTTGGCCGTGACCTTCCAGACCGGGTAGTCGGCCGAGGAGAGCGCCACCGCGTTGGCGGGGTTCCAGCCGCCCAGTTCGGCGATGTCGCCGACCACGAAGACGTTCTGGCCATAGGAGGTCGTCACGTTCGCATTGAAGGAGGTGGCGACCTTGCCGGGGTTCACCGTCGGGGTGGGGCTGGCTTCGGGGCCGCAAGGAGAGGTGGCGTTGGCGGTCACGACGCCGTTCTTGATCGTGCTCACCCCGCGGCTGATGGTGTAGTCGGAGCCGCCGTTGCTGTCCCAACTGCCGGAGCCGTTGTTGAAGGCGGCCTTGAGGCCGGTGGCGGTGCCGAGGTCGACGGTCTTCTTCTTCCAGCCGGTGCAGGCGGTCTCGTTCATGGGGACGCCGGGGACGGGGGTCCAGGTTCCGCCGGTGGGCTGGTAGTGGATGTTGGCGTTCGACCAGGTGGTGGAGTAGTAGACGGTCGCCTCACCGGGCGGCGGGTCGGTCGGCCTGATGCCCCCGGCGTGGATGGCGATCGCGCTCTTGCCGGGGACGGTCACCGAGGCGGAGCCGTTCGAGTCGACGGTGACCGTGCCGCCACCCACGTCGTTGGAGTAGGTTCCGGCGGGCAGGCCGGTGGAGAAGGTGCGGGTGACGCTGCCACCCTCGTTGTTGATCGCGACCCAGCCCTTGTCGCCGCGGCTGAAGGCGATCACGTTGTTGCCGTTGTCGTACCAGTTGCCGACCGAGGTGCCGGCAACGGCGCGGTTGAAGCCGACCATTCCGCTCATCTGGCGGTGGAAGCAGGTCCACTGGCCGTTGCCGCAGTTGACGTCGGTGACGAAGCCGCCGTTGGCGGACGGCGGGCCGCCCTCGCTGTCGCCCCAGGTGAACCCGGAGTAAACGCGCTGCGTGCCGTACGGCCAGGCGAGCATGAAGATGTTGGCCAGCTTGTAGGCGTCGCCGTACTTGTAGTTCATGGTCGAGCCGTTACGTTCGGTGTCGTGGTTGTCGACGAAGACCACGGCCTTGTCGCTGGGCACCGACAGGCCCCAGCTCTGCCCGAACGACTGCAGGTTCTTGATCTGGCCGCCGCTGAACTGATCCTTGAGTTTGCGCCCGTACACGAACTCGTGCACGTCGCCGATCCCGGTGTACTGGCTCGGCGTGATCGCCTCCTGATCGCCCTCGATGACCTCCTGGTGGATGTAGGGCGAGCCGGTCAGCTTGCCCTTGATCGCGGCTAGGTCGCCGGGGTTGATGTGCTTGGCGGCGTCGATGCGGAAGCCGTCCACGCCCAGGGAGGTCAGCTTGTTGAGGTAGCCGGCGATCTGGTCGCGGACGTACTCGGAGCCGGTGTTGAGGTCTGACAGGCCGACCAACTCGCAGTTCTGCACCCGCCAGCCGTCGTTCTTGTAGTCGGAGTTGTTGATCCCGCAGGTGGGGGAGTGGAAGTCGGCGGACGAGTAGAGCCCCGGGTAGTTGTACTTGCCGAAGCTGTAGCCGCCGTAGCTGGTGCTGCCCTGGCCGGTCATGTGGTTGATGACGGCGTCGGCGTGGACCTTGACGCCCGCCGCGTGGCAGGCGTTGATCATGTTCTTGAACGCGTTCTCGTCACCGAACTTGCTGGTGAGGGTGTAGCGGGCGGGCTGGTAGATGTCCCACCAGACCGAGCCGCCCTTGGACATCGAGTCACTCGGCGGCGAGACCTGCACGGCGGAGTATCCGGCCGGGCCAAGGACGTCGGTGCACTCCCTGGCGACGGAGTTCCAGTTCCAGTTCCAGAGCTTGACGATCGGGCCGGGGGTGGGCGGTGCCGCCTGGGCGGGGGTGCTCAGTGCGATGGGCACCACGACGACGGCGCTTGCCAGCGTGCTTAACGCCGTGGCAACGATGGCTCTGTAGGGTTTCATGAGTGGGGGCCTCCAGGATCGATGGACGGGTTCCCTGGTCGGGCCGGGTGCTGCAACACCCGGCCCGGCCGTCTTGGCGGGGTATGCGGGGTCAGGGCTGGACGAAGACGGCGACCGTGCGTGCCGGGACCGTCAGCGTGCCCGTGGCGGAATCGAACGTCGACTGCTTCACGACGGCGTCGTCGCCGGCCGTCTGGACGGGGTGGAGCGTCACCTGGGTGCCCTTCAGTGCGGCCACGGTCTGCGGCCGCGTCTGCGGGGTCGCGTTGAAGACGACGGTGACCGACTTCCAGCGAGGGTCGATCCCCGAAGCGTCCAGGTGCATGGTCACGACGCCCGGGGTCTCCGAGGTGCCGCTGGTCGGGAAGGTGAGGCGCTTCTGCACCTCGGCCAGGCTGCCGAGGGCGAAGGCCGGGGACGATGAGCGGATTTTCAGCAGCTCCCCGTAACGGGCGCGGGTCGCGCCGATCGCCGCGCAGTCCGGCCGCAGCGCCGGGTCGGCGAGCAGTGGCTTGGCGTACTGCCACTTGTCCTCGTTGTCGGCCTTTGGGGGGAGCCCGGCGCCGAAACCGTTGCCCGCGGAGCAGTCCCAGAGCAGCCGGTTGAACCAGTCGCCGGAGTCGTAGGAGTTGCGGTCCAGCGACTTGGAACGGAGCCGCTCGCTGCCGGCGTGCACGAACGTGGTGCCCTGCGCGAGCACGGCCGTGGCCAGCGAGAGCGACTGCATGCGCACCCGGTCGGCCATGGTGGTGGCCTGCGGCAGCTTGTAGGCGAGCGCGTCGAACAGCGTCTCGTTGTCATGGGCGTCGACGTAGGTGACGACCTCGCCGGGCGAGGCGGTGTAACCGGCGGGGGAGCCGTTGTAGTCGACCTGCGAGCCCTTGACCTCCTTGCCGTTCGAGGCGGTGAAAGTGTAGTCGCGGAGGTTGCCTGTGAGCCCGACCTTGATCAGGTCCTGGTAGCCGAACAGCCGGGCCCGCCGCTGTGCCTCGTCGCCGTTGGCGGGCGACCCGTTGGGTGCCCCGGCCAGGCCCGAGCCGAAGCCCTGGATCCGCGGATCGGGATCGAACGGAGTGCCGCCGCGGACCGCGTCACGGAGCCGGTCGCTGAAGGTGCCGATCCCGGTGCCCGCCATGTTGGCCTGGGTGGCCTGCTCGAAGCGGGCGTTGTCGGCGACCTCGCCGAAGTTCCATCCCTCGCCGTACAGGATGATCGACTTACCGTCCACGCCGTCGCGGGCCACGGTCAGCCTGTCCAGGGCGGCGCGGACCGCGAGCATGTTCGCCTTGGGGTGATGGCCCATCAGGTCGAACCTGAAGCCGTCCACCTTGTACTCGCGGGCCCAGGTGACGACGGAGTCGACGACGAGCCTGCCCATCATGGTGTGCTCGGGGGCGGTGTTGGCGCAGCAGGTGGAGGTGGCCACGGTGCCGTCGTCGAGCAGCCGGTGGTAGTAGCCGGGCACGATCCGGTCGAGCACCGAGGTGGAGTCCTGGCCGGCGGCGTGGGTGTGGTTGTAGACCACGTCCATCACCACTCGCAGTCCCGCACCGTTCAGCCCGCCGACCATGCTCCGGAACTCCTCGATGCGCGAGGAGCCCTCGGGGTCGGTGGCGTAGGAGCCCTCGGGCACCGTGTAGTGCAGCGGGTCGTAGCCCCAGTTGAAGGAGTCTTTCGCCGCGGTGCGCGCGACGCAGGCCTGCTGCTCCTCGGAGTCGGGGGGCATCGAGGCCAGGTCGCAGTCGGGCTCGGTCCGTTCCGCCTTGCGCTCGGGGACCGTCGCGATGTCGAAGACGGGCAGCAGGTGCACGTGGGTCAGGCCGTCCTTGGCCAGTCCGCGCAGCTGCTTCATCCCCTCCGAGTCACCGGTGAAGGCCGAGTAGGTGCCGCGCTTGGAGGCGGGGACCGTGGTGTCGGAGGCGGAGAAGTCGCGCACGTGCAGTTCGTAGATCGACGCCTTCTCCTGTGGCACCGCGGTGGGCTTGGTGAGTGAGGACCAGCCGTCGGGCCGCAGGGAACGGTCGGACAGGTCGACGAGCTGGCTGCGGCCCGACCCTGCGGCCAGCGACAGGCTGTAGGGGTCGGTCACCTCGTTGGTGACGATCTTGCCTTCGGTGGGCACGTAGACCGTGACCAGGAAGGTGTAGTAGCGGTTCTTCCAGCTCTGTTGCCCGCGGACCGACCAGATGCCGGTGCCGTCGTCGCGCCGCATGGCGTGGACGGTGCGAGCTCCGCCGGAGGGGGCGTGGTAGAGCGCCAGCTCGACCTTGGCCGCCGTCGGCGCCCAGAGTGACAGGCTCGGCCTGCCGCCGTTCCACGAGGAGCCGAGGCCGGCGGTCGCCGCCTTGGCGTACAGGTCGTCGAGCACGCCGGGCAACTGCACGCCGGTGGCGGTCAACAGCGTGCCCGAGGCGTCGCGCTCGACGGCCACGACCTGTCCGCGCAGTGCCTTGCCGACGAGGTCGGCGTCACGCGGGTCGACCGTGAACGCGGCGTGCTCGGCCAGGTGCGGCCACTTCGCCTTCTGCGCCTCGGTGAGCGCTCCGGGAAGGAGGCGGATGATCCGGAGGTCGCCGGTCAGGTCGCCCTTGCTGTAGGCGATGTCACCTTTCTCCGAGAAGGCGAGCGAGTACCGGAGCGAGGACGACGGCTCGACCTTCCAGGCGACGGTGCCGCGGTCGATCCAGTGCGCCGAGGACTTCGACAGGTCGGCGTCCGCGCCACGGGCCGCCGGCTGTGGCAGCAGGTAACCCTCGGTGGCCGCGATCCGCCAGACCTCGTGGCCGGTCGCGGTGAGGTCCAGCGGCTGGTTGTCGGGAAGGTCTTTCTCGTCCCCCTTGTGGATGATGTAGTTCACGTTCTTGGCCCCCTCGCTCAGGGGGACGCGGAAGTAGACGCCGAAGGCGTCTTCGCCCGCGGGCTGGAGCGGGGTGGCCCACTCGGTGGGCTGGGCCACATCACCCCACAGGTGTAGTCCCCAGCCTTCATACTTCCCGTCGGGGCGGTTGTAGCGCAGGATCGCCACGTTCTCGGCCGAGGCCCGGGTCGGATGGATCTTCGCCACGCCCGAGACGACGTTGGCCTCCGGCTGGAGCGCCGGGGTGAACGACTGGTCGGGGCCGGGGTCCTTGGTGTCGCCCTTGTGGATGATGAAGTTCACCGGCGTCGAGGCGTCCTTCAGCGGGACCTTCCAGAACACGCCGTAGGAGTCGGTGCCGTCCGGCGGGCGCGGGGTGGCCCACTCGGTGGGCACCCCGTCGGCGAGTCCGTCGCCCCACAGGTGCAGGCCCCAGCCGTCGTAGTCCTTGTCCGGCCGGGTGTAGCGGATCGTCGTATGACCCTGGGCGGCCGCTTGGGACGGGTACGTCTCCGCTTTCCCCTGCGCGAGCCAGACCTCACCGTTCCTGGCGGGGTTGACGACCCTGTCGCCGCCGTCCTTCTCGTCACCCTTGTGGGCGATGATCCCGACGTTGGACGCGCCGGGCTTGAGCTTGATCCAGGCGAAACGTCCATAGGCGTCCTCGCCGGTGAGCTGGAGCGGCTCGGCCCATTCCGTGGGATTCTCGACGTCGCCCCAGACGTGCAGGCCCCAGCCGTCGTAGTCCTCGCGCTGGTAGTGAACGACCAGCCAGTCGCGCTTCACCGTGCCCGGCTCCTCGGGGGCGGGCTCGGCACCGACGGTCGCCGTCGCGCTCGCCGAGGCGAAGCGGCCCGCGGAGTCCTTCACCACGGCCTTGTACGAGATCGGTGTCCCCGCCGCGATGCCGCGCAGGTCGTGGAAGACCCGGAACGCGCGGCCCGAGGGGGTGGTGTTCGGCGCGTCGTCGGTGCCGATCGCCCGCCAGGGGCCCTCGCCCACCTTGGCGGCGAAGGTGACCTGGTCGAAGCCGGTGCCGGGCACGATCGCGACGACCGGGATCCGGCCGTCCTGCGCGGTGCCCCTGATCTCGGCTCCTGGCAGGGCGACCGAGACGGCGGGGGCCGAGGCCGGGGCGGCGAGCTTGGCGGGCGCCTTGTAGACCACCGCCGACAGGGCGGGGACGGTGAGCGCCGGTTTCGTGTCCGCGCCGGTGGTGAGCGTGGCGGCGCCCTCGCCGTACACCCTGGTGAAGGTCGCGCCCGCCGAGAAGGTGGGCGGACTCACGGTCGCGGGCTGTTCGGCGTTGTTGACCGCCACCAGATACTCGACCTGCCGGGCGGCGTCGATCCTGGAGAAGGCGTAGACGCCGCCGGAGGCGAGCCGCTCGATCTGGGCGCCGTCGGCTAGGGCCGGGTGGGCGTCGCGCAGCGCGGCCAGGGCGGAGATCCCCCGGTAGAGCGGGTGGGAGGGGACGAAGTTGTCCCTGGCGTGGGTGGAGTCGGTGCCGATCAGGTCGTCGCTCAGGTAGCTCTCGGTCCTGGAGGCGAACATGGACGCGCGGGCGTCCTGGTCGCCGCCCTTTCCGGTGAAACCCTGTTCGTCGCCGTAGTACACGACCGGCTGTCCGCGGGTGAGATACATCAGCTCGTGGGCGAGCAGCGACCTGCGCAGCAGCTCGGAGTCGGGGGCGCCGGGGTTGTCCTGGGAGACGAAGCGGCCGATGCGGCCCATGTCGTGGTTGCCGAGGAAGGTCGGCAGCGACGCGGCGTTGCCGTCGGCGTCGGTGTGATAGTCGTCTTCGGCGTACAGCCGTGCCAGCCTGGACGCGTCCGCCGTGCCGCCGCTGAAGGAACGGGCGGCCTCCTGGAACGGGAAGTCCAGGGTGGCGTTCATGCCGCCTCGGGTGGAGTATCGGCTGGTGAAGGAGGGTTCGCCCGAGTAGACCTCGCCGAACATGAAGAACCGCTTGTTGCCCTGCTGGGCCGCGTAGCCGCGCAGGGCGGGGGAGAACCTCTCCCAGAACTCCATGTTCACGTGCTTGGCGGTGTCGATGCGGAAGCCGTCGAGGCCGGTGTCGCGCACCCACGTCTTGTAGATGTCGATCATGCCCTTGACGACCTCCGGGCGCTCGGTCCACAGGTCGTCGAGGCCGAAGAAGTCGCCGTACTCGTCGTTCTCGCCGCCGCTGAAGGTGGAGTCGCCCCGGTTGTGGTACATCGTCGGGTCGTTCAGCCAGGCCGGCGTCTTGACGTTCTTCGGCGCGACCGGGGTGTACGGGAACGAGCCGGTGTCCACCTTGGGGAAGGTCTCCTCGCCCGCGTGATCGCGGTCGTCGAACGGCGTGCCGCGGGTGTCGACGTAGGGGTAGGCGCCCTTGCCGCGATACGAGTAGGTCTTCTCCGCGTAGTCGACCACGTCGGCCGTGTGGTTGGTGATGATGTCGAAGAAGACCTTCATCCCGCGCCGGTGCGCCTCGCGCACCAGCTCCTTCATCTGGGCGTTGGTCCCCAGGTGCGGGTCGATCCTGGTGAAGTCGGTGATCCAGTAGCCGTGGTAGCCAGCCGAGACGTTGGCGCCGGTGCCCTGCACGGGACGGTTCACGAACGCCGGGGTGATCCAGATCGCGGTGCTGCCCAGGTTCTTGACGTAGTCGAGCCTGCCGAGCAGGCCCTTGAGGTCGCCGCCCTGGTAGAAGCCCTTGTGCGTGGGGTCGAAGCCGGTGGTGAGCCGGTCGCCGGACAGGCCGCCCCGGTCGTTGCGGGTGTCGCCGTTGGCGAACCGGTCGGTCATCGCGAAGTAGAAGCGCTCGCGGCTCAGGTCGGTGCGGAGCGCGTCGCGGGCGAGGTCCCTGTCGGAGGGCTCGGCGGTGCGGCTGAGCGCGGAGACCACGGGATCGCCGGCCGTCGCGGGCGCACCGGACGGCACCGTGGACGGCGCTGCGGAGACCGGTGCGGTGAGGGGCGCGGACGCGGGGGAGGTGGACGCGGCGGCGGGGGGCGGGGTGGCGGCGAGAGGGTTGGCGATCAGGGCTGCCGCGAGCGCGGCGCCCGTCAGGAGGGTCGTTCTCGCGCGCCGTGGGGGGAGCGGCCAGACCACGGGGGCCTCCACGGGATGTTGTTTCGGGGGTATTGCCCGGAAGTTACTCACTAGTGATGGTCTATGCAATCCCTTGCGGCAAATTTCTGAATCCTGGCAATTCATGAGCGTCCTGACGAGATCCAGTCGAGCGACCAAAACACACAAAAAGGGATTTATAGCCCTTAAATGGTTGATATCGCCATCTGTGATCCCGTCGGAAGGTGGTCCGGCTCCTTGGGTTTGGGATGGCTTTGTAACGACTTTGCAGACTCTTGCAGAAACTTCTTCCAATGAGGTTCACGTAGGCGTAACGTCCGGCGTACTCCAGACCCCGGCCGGACGGCTCTTCGGTCCCGGCCGCCCCTTGAACACGAGGAGAAGAACATGCGGCGAGCCTTCTCGGCCGCGACGATCGTCGCGGCCCTCGCCCTGGCGGTCTCCGCCTGCGGTGGCGGTGACGCCGGCACGGCGGCCCCCGCCCAGTCCGCGGCGGCGGACCCGTCGAAGATCACCGGTGAGATCACCTGGTGGGACACCGTCAGGCCCGACAGCGAGGGCCCGACGTTCCAGGCGCTTATCAAGGACTTCCAGGCGAAGTACCCCAATATCAAGGTCAACTACGTCAACGTCCCCTCGGACCAGGCGCAGAACAAGTTCCAGACCGCGGCGCAGGCCGGCACCGGGGCGCCCGACGTGGTCCGCTCCGAGGTCGCCTGGACTCCCCAGTTCGCCTCTCTGGGCTACCTCCAGCCGCTGGACGGCACGCGCGCGGTGGAGAACGAGTCCGACTTCCTGGCCAGCCCGCTGAGCAGCACCAAGTACGAGGGCAAGTCCTACGCGGTGCCGCAGGTCACCGACACCCTGGCGCTGCTGTACAACAAGAGGCTCCTCAAGGAGGCCGGCTGGGACAAGGCGCCCACCACGGTCGAGGAGTTGAAGAAGGCCGCGCTCGATGTCAAGGAGAAGACCGGCGTCAACGGCCTCGCGCTCAACGTCGACGCCTACTTCCTGCTGCCCTTCATCTACGGCGAGGGCGGCGACCTCCTCGACGTGCAGAACAAGAAGATCACCGTCAACTCCCCGGCGAACGCGAAGGCCATGGCCTCGGTCGCCGACCTGATCACCTCCGGGGCCGCGCCCAAGCCCGCCATCCAGGACAGCTACGCCAACGCGATGACCGCCCTCAAGGACGGCAAGGCCGCGATGATCTACAACGGCCCCTGGGCTCTGGCGGAGGTCTACCAGGGCAAGGAGTTCGCCGACAAGGAGAACCTCGGCATCGCCCCCGTCCCCGCGGGGTCGGTCAAGGCGGGCGCACCCACCGGCGGCTGGAACTACGCCATCTACGCCGGTTCCAAGAACCTGGACGCCTCCTACGAGTTCGTCCGTTTCATGAGCACCCCCGAGGCCCAGGCCAAGGTCGCCAAGGAGATCGGTCTCCTGCCGACCCGCCTCTCCGCCTACGACAACCCTGACGTCCAGGGCAACAAGGACGTCGCCACCTTCAAGCCGATCATCGACACCGCGGTCGCGCGCCCGTGGATCCCCGAGGGCGGCCAGCTTTTCCAGCCGCTTCTGGAGAGCTACCAGTCCCTGGTCGGCGGTAAGACCACGCCCGAGGACATGGTCAAGACGGTGGACGAGAAGTACCGCGGCATCTTCAAGGACTGGAGCTGATCCGTGGCGACTTCCACTGGACGTGTGACCGGCACGGCCAGGGACCGGGCCGCGGGCGCCGCTGACGGTGCCCGCGGCCGGGGCCGCCCCAAGAAGGTCGGTCCGATCCGGCGGTCGATGTCGCAGCACTGGTACGCCTGGGCCATGGTGGCCCCGGTTGTCGTGGTCACCGCCGTCCTGATCGGATGGCCGCTGGTCCGGGGTGTGTATCTGTCCCTGACCGACGCCACCGAGGCCACGATGGGGCGGACGATCGGCGTCAACGTCATCCCCTCGACCTACGAGTTCATCGGGATCGGCAACTACCTCGACATCCTCAGCGGTGGCTTGTTCTGGGACAAGCTGACCTGGACGGTCATCTGGACCGTCGCCTGTGTCGGGCTGCACTACGGTCTCGGCCTCGGTCTGGCCCTGCTGCTCAACCGGAAGTTGCGCTTCCGCTCCGCCTACCGGCTGATGCTGATCCTGCCGTGGGCGATCCCTCCCTTCGTCGCCGCCTTCATCTGGCGCTACCTCTACAACAGCGACTTCGGCGTCATCAACGCGATGCTGAAGGTCACGGGACTGGGCGCGGTCGGCTGGCTCGACGACCCGACCACGGCGAAGATCGCGGTCATCGCGGTCAACGTCTGGGTGGGCGTGCCGTTCATGATGGTGGCCCTGCTGGGCGGGCTCCAGTCGATCCCCGGTGAGCTCTACGAGGCGGCCGAGGTGGACGGCGCCACGCCGTGGCAGCGCTTCCGCCACATCACCGTCCCCGGCCTGCGAACCGTCTCCAGCACCATCGTCCTGCTGGGCACGATCTGGACGTTCAACATGTTCCCGTTGATCTTCCTGATCACAGGCGGAGGTCCGGGCAGTTCCACGGAGATCCTGGTGACCTACGCCTACCGTGAGGCCTTCACCGGCATCCGCAACTACTCGGGTTCGGCGGCATGGGGAGTGATCATCCTTCTGCTTCTCGTCGTGATGGCCCTGGTCTACCGCCGCGCGCTGCGCAAGCAAGGGGAGGTCTGGTGAGCACCGTCACGGCAGGTTCCGCGAGGCGCGGGCGCGCACGCGGCCGCGAGGAGCGCGGCATCGGCAGCTCGATCCTGCTGCACGGGACGCTGATCATCGCGTCCGTCATCTCGCTGTTCCCCATCGTGTGGCTGATCTTGACCTCGCTCAAGCCACGCGACGGCTGGCTCTCCAGCGAACTGAAGTTCTTCGACAACTCCTCGTTGGACAACTACGTCCGTGTGCTGACCGAGACACAGTTCCCGGCCTGGTTGCTCAACTCCGTGATCATCGCGGGGCTGACCACGATCATCGGTGTGTTCCTGGCCTCCACGACCGGGTACGCCATCAGCCGCTTCCGCTTCCCCGGCTATCGCGGTGTCATGTGGATGCTGCTGATCACCCAGATGTTCCCGGTGGCGATCCTGATCGTGCCGCTCTACAACCTGATGGCGGGCCTTGGCCTGCTCAACCAGATTCCGGGACTGGTCATCGCCTATATGACCGTGGCGGTGCCGTTCTGCGCGTGGATGATGAAGGGCTACTTCGACTCCATCCCGCGCGAGATCGACCAGGCCGGCATGATCGACGGACTGACCCCGTTCGGCGTGTTCTGGCGGGTTATCCTGCCGCTGGCCCGGCCCAGCATCGCGGTCACCGCGTTCTACTCCTTCATGACAGCCTGGGGTGAGGTCGCCTACGCCTCGGTCTTCATGACGGGGGACGACAAGCGCACCCTCGCCGCCGGTCTGCAGCAGTTCGTCGGGCAGTTCTGGGCCGATTGGGGCCTGCTCACCGCCTCGGCGGTGTTGATCGCGCTGCCCGCGTCGATCGTCTTCCTGCTCGTTCAGCGGCATCTGGTCGCCGGACTTACCGCCGGTGCCACGAAGTCGTAACACCATCGTGCTACTACATCCTGGTATGTCATCTGATCGGGGGATTTAACATGACTGAGCTTGTCCGGACGGACAGCGGCGCCGGAACCGTCACCCGGTGGTGGCGTGACGCGGTGATCTACCAGATCTACGTCCGCAGCTTCGCCGACGGTAACGGCGACGGCGTGGGAGACCTGCTCGGCGTGCGCGACAGGCTCCCCTACCTGGCCGACCTCGGGGTCGACGCGATCTGGCTCACCCCGTTCTTCACCTCGCCGATGGCCGACTTCGGCTACGACGTGGCCGACTACCGGGACGTCGACCCCATCTTCGGGTCGCTCGCCGACGCCGGGGCGCTGATCGAGGACGCGCACCGGCACGGCCTGCGGGTCATCGTGGACGTGGTGCCCAACCACACCTCCGACCGGCACGCGTGGTTCCTGGAGGCCCTGGCGGCGCCTCCGGGAGACCCCGCGCGTGAGCGCTACATCTTCCGCCGAGGCAGGGGCGCCGATGGGGAGCTGCCGCCCAACGACTGGGAGTCGGTCTTCGGCGGCCCCGCGTGGACCCGGCTGCCCGACGGCGAGTGGTACCTCCACCTGTTCGCCCCGCAGCAGCCCGACCTGAACTGGGAGAACCCCGAGGTCCACGCGGAGTTCGAGTCGATCCTGCGGTTCTGGCTCGACATGGGCGTGGACGGCTTCCGCGTCGACGTCGCCCACGGCATGGTCAAGGCCGACGGCCTGCCCGACGTCGGCCACGCCGACCAGGTCGGGATGATCGGCACCGAGGTGGTGCCGTTCTTCGACCAGGACGGCGTGCACGAGATCCATCGCGCCTGGCGCAAACTGCTCGACTCCTACCCGGGGGAGCGGATCGGCGTCGCCGAGGCGTGGGCGCCGTCCTCGCAGCGGCTGGCCAACTACGTCCGCCCCGACGAGATGCACCAGGCGTTCAACTTCCACTTCCTCGTCACCCCCTGGGAGGCCGCTCCGTTCCGCGCGGTCATCCAGGAGTCGCTCACGACGGCGGGGACGGTCGGCGCGCCGTCCACCTGGGTGCTTTCCAACCACGACGTCAAACGCCATCTCACCAGGTACGGCGGCGGCGAGATCGGCCTGCGCCGCTCCCGCGCGGCCGCCCTGCTGACGCTCTCCCTGCCCGGCTCGGCCTACGTCTACCAGGGCGAGGAACTCGGGCTGCCCGAGGTCCTCGACCTGCCGGAGGAGTTCCAGCGCGACCCGCAGCGCCTGCGCAACCCCGAGCACGGGCGCGACGGCTGCCGGGTGCCGCTCCCGTGGGCCGGCGACGAGCCGCACTTCGGCTTCAGCCTGCCCGGCGCCGAGGTGACCTGGCTGCCCATGCCGCCCTCCTGGGGGCTGCTCAGCGTCGCCTCCCAGCTCGACGACCCGCTCTCCACGCTGAACCTCTACCGGGAGGCGCTGAGGATCAGACGCGAGCGCCGCTCCTTCGACGACGCCCCGCTCACCTGGCTCGACTCCCCGGAGGGCACTCTCGCCTTCTCCAGGGGCGAAGGCTTCGCCTGCACGCTCAACCTCACCGGCGAGCCCGTGGAACTGCCCGCCCCCGGGCGGATCCTGCTGGCCAGCGCGGAAACGGCCGTCGAGGACGGCGTGGTGCGGCTCGCCCCCGACTCCGCCGTCTGGTGGGAACCCGATGTCGCATAGCACCGGGCAGCTCGGCACCGGCGGCACCGCGAGACTGACCGACATCGCCGCGCAGGCCGGGGTGAGCGAGGCCACGGTCAGCCGGGTGCTCAACGGCAAGCCGGGCGTGTCGGCCGTCACCCGGCAGGCGGTGCTGACGGCCCTGGACCTGATGGGCTACGAGCGCCCCCAGCGGCTGCGCCAGCGCAGCAACGGTCTGATCGGCCTGGTCACTCCCGAGCTGGACAACCCGATCTTCCCCGCCTTCGCCCAGGCCTTCGAGAAGACGCTCACCCAGCACGGTTACACCCCGGTGCTGTGCACCCAGTTGCCCGGCGGGGCGGTCGAGGACGAGTTCACCGAGGTTCTCGTGGAGCGCGGGGTGAGCGGCATCATCTTCGTCTCCGGGCTGCACGCCGACATCACCGCGCGATCGGACCGCTACACCCAGCTGATCGGGCAGGGCGTGCCGATCGTCCTGCTCAACGGGCACGCCACCGACGTGCCTGCCCCGTTCATCTCCCCGGACGACCGGGCCGCGGCCCGGCTGGCCGTGCAGCATCTGGCCGACCTCGGGCACGAGCGCATCGGTCTCGCCGTCGGTCCCAGCCGGTTCGTGCCGGTGATCAGGAAGATCGAGGGGTATCGGCAGGCGATGTCGCAGTTGCTCGGTGTGACAGAGGTCGACGAGTGGATCTCGCATTCGTTGTTCTCGGTGGAGGGGGGTCAGGCGGCCGCGGCGCAGTTGCTGGCGCGGGGGTGTACGGGCATCGTGTGCGCCTCTGACCTGATGGCGTTGGGTGCGATCCGGGCCTGCCGGGATCGAGGGCTCTCGGTGCCGGGGGAGGTGTCGGTGGTGGGGTTCGACGACTCGCCGTTGATCGCGTTCACCGACCCGCCGCTCACCACCGTGCGCCAGCCGGTCCAGTCGATGGTGACCGCCGCCGTCCACACCCTCCTGGAGACCATCGCCGGCACACCGGGACAGCACTCCGAACTGATCTTCCAGCCCGAGTTCATCGTCAGGGGGTCGACGGGATCCGGTCCCAAGGTGCTCCGGTGACGGCCTGACCCCCACCCTCCCCCGTCGCTCGAATCCATCACCTCCCTTCCCCCTAGGGGGCCGGTGTCATCTCCGGTCCCTCTCCTCGCCATGCGCCTCACCCGGATCGCTCGCGGTCCGGGCTCTCACTCTCGTTCGATCCATCGATCTCGCGCCCGCCCAGGAGGTCGGCATGAGTGTGTACGCCCCGGCTCCTCCCACCGTTCCCCAGTTGCTCGCGGCACGGGCGGAGACCGATCCCGACCGCCCCGCCCTCGCCGTCGGTGAGCCCGCGGACGGGTCGGGCGACCTCACCTTCGGCCAGTGGGAACGGCGCTCCAACGCCGCCGCCCGCGGCCTGCTCTCGCGCGGGCTCGGTCCGGGAGGCCGCGTCGGCCTGCTGTTCGGCGGGGACGAGTGGCCCGCCTTCGCCGTCGCCTTCTGCGCCGTGCTCAAGGTCGGCGGGGTCGCGGTGCCGCTCTCCGCCCGACTCGGCGACCATGAGATACGCGACACCCTGCGGCGTTGCGCCGCCGTGGGCGTGCTACACGGGCGGCAGGTCCCCGCGCTCGCCGACAGGGACCCCGGCCGGTGGTGGTCACCGGTGCCGGACAACGGCGACGGCTCGCCGATCGGCGGCGTCGAGGTACGGGCGGACGACCTCGCTCAGATCATCTACACCTCCGGCACGACCGACACCCCCAAGGGCGTCGGTGCCACCCACGCCAACCTGACCCACGGCCGCCCGCTTCGTCCTCACCGCCGGGCCTACGCCCACTCTGAGCGCTTCCTGCACGCCTTCCCCATCGGGACGAACGCCGCGCAGATGATGCTGATGGACGCCCTCACCGCCCACCCGGCCGCGCTTACCCTCCCGGGATTCGAGCCCGAGGAGTTCTGCCGCCTCATCGAGACCCACCGTGTGGGCACCGTCTTCCTCGTCCCGTCCATGGCCATCGAACTGCTCGGTTCCGGCGCCCATCGCAGACACGACCTGTCCCGGGTGCTGCTGCTCAGCTCCTCGGCCGCCGCGCTGCCCCCGTCCGTCGCCCAGGACCTGGCCGTCGCCTTCCCCGGGGCGACGCTGGTCAACTACTACACCTCGACCGAGGCGGTCCCCGCCCAGACCACCATGATCGTCGATCCCGCCAGGCCCACCTCCCTGGGCCGCGCCACCGACCTCGGTGACCTGCGCATCCTCGGAGAGAACGGGGAGAGGCTACCCGTGGGTGAGACGGGCGAGGTCTGGCTCCGCTCCCCGGCGCCGCCGCGCTCCTACGTGGGCGACCCCGAGGGCAGCGCGCTGGTCTTCCGCGACGGCTGGGTCCGGATGGGCGATGTCGGCCACCTCGACGCCGACGGCTACCTCTACCTGTCGGACAGGGAGACGGACGTCATCAAGTCGGGCGCACTGAAGGTCTCGACCGTGCGGATCGAGGCGGTCCTGCACGAGCACCCCGCGGTGGCGGAGGCCGCCGTCGTCGGCGTTCCCCACCCCGTGATGGGCGCGCTGCCCGCCGCCGCCGTACGGCTGGCCTACCCGGTGCCGATGGACGAGATCCGCGACTTCCTGTCCGGGCGGCTGGCCCGTCACGAGTTGCCGACCAGGATCGTGCCGGTCGAGGCGTTCCCCCGCAACGACCTCGGAAAGATCCTGAAGTCCGGGGTGCGCGAACTGTTCGCCGCGCGGGGCCGCCGGGTCCCGCTGACCGCGGGGCAGGCCGGAGCGCCGGCCCGCGGGGAGACGGTCCGGGTGGCGATGCGGGTGCGCGACACCGTCGACCCGGGGATCCTGCGCAGGGCGCTCCGCGAGGTCGCCGCCGCCCACGAGGCACTGAGGCTCAGCTTCCCGGTGCTGGACGGCGCCCGCGTCGCCGAGATCGCGCCGGAGGCGGAGCCGGAACTCATCCGCGTCCCGGCGGAGGCCGCCGTCGAGTACGAGCTGTCCCGGGGGTTCGACCTCGAAAGGGGACCGCTGCTCAGGACGATCCTCACCGATCTCACCTCCGATGGGTCCCTGCTGGTGCTCTGCGCCTCCGCGCTGGCCTGTGACGACTGGTCACTCGAGACGGTCCTGTACGAGCTCGGCACCGCCTACGCCGCGGCTCTCGCCGGGCGTACGGCGCCGGCCCCGCCGGCCGCCGTGAGCTACGCCGACTGGGCCGCCACCCGCCCTCCGGTCCCCGGCCTCCCGCCGACTCGGGTCCCGTCGCGGCTCCCGCACGTCCAGGCCGGTGTCGCCGGGACATCCGGCTTCAGCCTGCCGCCCGAGACGGCAGGGCGGCTGCGGCAGGTGGCGCGGGCCCGCCGGGTGGCGCCCGCCGAGGTGGCTCTGGCCTGCTGGGCGGCCACGCTGTCGCGGAGTGGGGACCTGCCCGAGCCGACGGTGCTCGTGCGCGAGCCGGGGCGCTCGGAACCCGCCCACGCCACCCTGGTCGGCCCGCTCGCGCTGGACGTGCCCGTCCGGATCACGATCCCCGGCGACCCCGTCGATCCCGTCGCGCTGATCGGCCTCGCAGAAGCGGTGCCGGAGGCGGTGGAGCATGCCGGCCGGTTCCGTTTCGAAGGCTTCCGTCCTGAGCCGTACCTGCCCGGCCTGAAGTCCGAACCGTACCCGCTGCCCGTGGCCCCGCCCGCCGACGGCCGCCCGTCCCTCACCCTCATCGAACAGCTGGACGGATCCATGTCCGGCGTCTGCGCGGGGCCCGCCGCCGATGACCTCGGCCGGGATTTCCAGCGACTGTGCGACCTTCTCGCTCCCTGATCGACTCCTTGACTCCCCCTGATGAGTTCGCTCCGCCGAGCCCTCATCTGAGATCGGAAGTGATGTCAGTGACGTCCGAAATCGTCTCCGCACCCGTTCGGGCCTCGCTCGCCCAGCAGGGAATCTGGTTCAACGAACGGCTGGGCGGCATCGGGACCGTCTACACGATGCCGTTCTCCGTCACCTTCGACGGCCCGCTCGACGCGGTCGCCCTCGCCGCCGCATGGGAGGGGCTCGTCGCCCGCCATTCCGTTCTGGCCCGCGCGGTCGAGGAGCGGCAGGGCGTGCCCTATCTGATCCCCGCCGTCCCACCTGAACTGCGGGTGGTGGACACCTCGAGGGAACGGATCGAGGAACTGGTGCGGGCCGAGATCCTGCGCCCCTTCGACCTGGCCGCCGGCCCCCTGGCGCGGGCGGTCCTGTACCGGGAGGGCGCGGGGAGGGCGACGCTGCTGGTTGTGGCACACCACATCGTCTTCGACGGCGAGTCCACCTCGGTGTTCCTGCGCGACCTCGCCGAGCTCTACCGGGCCGAGGTCACCGGAACCCCCGCCGACCTGCCCGAGCTGCGTCAGGAGGAGCCGGAAGTCGGGCGGATCGAAGCGGGGCTCTCCTTCGCCAGGGAGTTCTGGAACTCGCGGTGGCGCCAGCCGGCGGAGGTGACCCTGCCGGGCCTGTCGGGGGAGACGGCCACCTCGGCCGGGGGCGCGTCCGAGGGCGCGGTCGTGGAGTTCGCGCTGGCGGACGAGGCACGGCAGGCACTGACCCGCGTGTCGGAGGAGATCGGAGCCAGCAGGTTCGAGATCGTGCTCGCCTCGCTGCACGCGCTCCTGTACCGGTACGGCAACACCGAGCCGACCGTCGCGGTCGATCTGGGCACCCGATCGCCGGAGACCCGCCGGCACCTCGGCGCCTTCGTCAACGAGTTGCCTGTCACGGCCAGGATTCAGCCGGACTGGAGTTTCCGCCGGTTCGTCACCGACCAGCGGTTCGGCTACGGACTCCGCTCCGACCTGCGTGGTCTCTACCGGGTCAGGCAGGTGCCGCTGTCGCGGGCGGTCAGCGGCGTACGGCCCGGCGTCTCACTCGCGCCGGTCTCGCTCGGCTACCGCAGGCGCGAGGCCGAGCCCGCCTTCCTCGGCGTGGACGCCCATGTGGAGTGGGCGCTGTTCAACCACATGGTCCGCGGCGCCATGCGCGTGCACATCGTGGACGGGCCGGACCGGTTCGGCGTCGCGCTCCAGTACGACCCGCGGGCGATGGGCCGTGACGACGCCGAGCGGGTCGCCGCCCACTGGCGGACGCTGCTCGCCGCGGTGACGGCCGAACCGGACGCGCCCCTGGCCGGGCTGCCGCTGCTCGGCGCCGAGGAGACCGGGCTGCTGCTGTCGGACTGGAACGACACAGCGGTCGACTACCCCGAGCTCACCCTGCCCGAGCTGGTGGCCGCGCAGGCGGCCCGTACCCCGGACGCCACGGCCGTCGAGTGCGGCACGGACTCGATGACCTACGCGGAGCTCAGCGCGGCCACCGACCGCCTGGCCGTGCGGCTGCGCGCCGAGGGGGTGGGCCAGGGGAGGCTGGTCGCGATCTGCGCGGAGTACTCGCAGGCGACCCTGGTCGGGCTGCTGGCCGTGGCGCGAGCCGGAGGAGCCTACCTGCCGCTCGACCCCGGACACCCCGAGGAGCGGCTCCGTTTCGTGCTGGAGGACTCCGGTGCCGGGCTGCTCCTGACCGATCTCGCGACACGGGATCGCCTGGCCGGATTCGAGCTCCCCACCCTCGTCCTCGAAGACCCGGGTGCCCCGGCCGAGGCGGAGGAGCCGGCCGGTCTCGGCCGGCCGGCGCCGGAGGATCTCGCCTATGTCATCTATACCTCCGGCTCCACCGGGCGCCCGAAGGGCGTGGAGATCCCGCACCGGGCCCTGACCAACCTGCTGCTCGCCATGCGCGACCGGCTCGGCTCCCGCAGGGGGGACGGCTGGCTCGCCCTCACCTCACTGTCGTTCGACATCTCCGCGCTGGAGCTCTACCTGCCGCTGATCACCGGTGGCCGGGTCGTCATCGTCTCCGGCGCCACCGCCAGGGACGGGCGCGAACTCGTCAGGATCGCCGGGTGCGGGGTGACCCACGTGCAGGCCACCCCGTCAGGCTGGCGGATGCTGCTCGACTCCGGGTTCGACCTGCCGCACGTGACGGCGCTGGCCGGTGGGGAGGCGCTGCCCGCCCCGCTGGGTCGCGAGATTCTGCGCAGGACCGGCCGTCTGATCAACGTCTACGGTCCCACCGAGACGACGATCTGGTCGATGAGCGCGGAGATCACCGAACCTGTCACGACGGTGCCGATCGGCGAGCCGCTCGCCAACACCCGGGTCCATGTGCTCGACGAGCGGCTTGGCCTGCTCCCGATCGGGGTGCCGGGTGAGCTCTGCATCGCGGGCGACGGCCTCGCCGATGGCTACCGGAACCGGCCCGAGTTGACCGCGGAGCGGTTCGCGGACGATCCGTTCGGCCCCGGGCGGCTCTACCGCACCGGCGACCGAGTGCTCAGGAGGGCCGACGGCCTGATCGAGTTCATCGGCAGACTGGACGACCAGATCAAGCTCCGAGGTCACCGCATCGAGCCGGGTGAGATCGAGGCCCGGCTGCTCGAACACCCTCAAGTCCGCCGCGCGGCCGTGCTCGCCAGGCAGGACGACAAGGGCGAGCGACGGCTCGTCGCCTACTTGGAGGCCGAGGCCGTCCCCGGTGACCTGCGGGAGCACTGCGCGAGGACGCTCCCTTCGTACATGATCCCGAGCGACTTCGTGTGCCTGTCCCCGCTGCCGCTCACCGCGAACGGCAAGCTCGACCGGAGCGCGCTGCCCGCCCCCGAGTGGGCGGGAGAGCGGGAGGCGAGGGCGGGCTCGGCGGGGCCGGTCACCTACACCGGCGTGGCCGCCGAACTCCACGAGATCTGGTGCGAGGTGCTGGGGGTGGCGGAGGTCGGTCCTGAAGAGGACCTGTTCGAGCTGGGCGGGCACTCGCTCACCATCACCCAGATCGCCTCCCGCGTCCGCCTGCGCCTGGGCGCCGACCTGCCGCTCCACGTCTACTACAACGACTCCACGATCCAGGCGGTCGCCGCCGCGGTCGAGCGCCTGTGCGGAGAGGGCTGAGCACGTGCCGACCCACCTGCGGGACACCACCCGAGCCGACGGCGTCCCGCTCTCGCCCGGCCAGGAACGGCTCTGGTTCCTGGATCAGCTCAACCCCGGTGACGCCGCCTACAACGTCTACGTCTCGGAACGGCTGCGCGGGCCGCTGGACGCCACGGCGCTGACCCGCGCATTCGATGAGGTCGTGGCCAGGCACGAGGTGCTGCGTACCCGCTACCCGAGCATGGACGGCCGGCCGGTCCAGGTCGCCGAGGAGTCCGGCCCCGGCCTGGAGCGGGTCGACCTGTCCGATGAGACCGTGCCGGATCCGGTCGCGCGGGCGCGGGAGCTGGTGGCCGATCTGACCAACCGGGGGTTTGACCTGGAGGCGGGGCCGGTGCTGCGCGCCGTCCTCATCCGGCTGGCCGCCGACGACCACGTGTTCTGCCTCGTCGTCCACCACATCGCGGTGGACGGCTGGTCGCTGGGCGTGCTCCGAGGCGAGCTGACCGCCCTGTACGGGGCGTTCGCCGCGGGGCTGCCCTCGCCGCTCCCGCCGCCCGCGCTGCAGTACGCCGAGTACGCCGTGGCCCGCCGCGAGGCCCCCGCCGCCGAGGAGGACCTGGGGTACTGGCGGGCCAAGCTCGCCGATCCGCCGGTTCTCGCGCTGCCCACCGACCGCCCGCGCCCTCGGATCAGGACCGCGCGCGGCGCCTACGTCGCGCGGATCATCCCCGGGCCGCTGGCCGCGGAGGTGGCCAGGCTGGCCAGGAGCGAGCGCTGCACGCTGTTCATGACGCTCACGGCCGCCTTCCAGGCACTGCTGGCCCGCCACACCGGACAGGAGGACATCTGCCTGGGCACCCCGGTCGCGGCCAGGGACCGGCCCGAGCTGGAGAAAATGATCGGTTTCGTCGTCAACACGCTCGTGCTGCGGGGCGACCTGTCGGGCGACCCGACCTTCCGCGACCTGTTGCGCCGTACCCGCGCGACCGCGCTGGAGGCCTACCAGCGCCAGGACACGCCCTTCGACGCCCTGGTCAACGAGCTCGGGGTGGAGCGGGACCTGTCGCGCACCCCGGTCTTCCAGGCCCAGCTGGTCCTGCACAGCCAGAGCCAGGACGAGCCACCGCTGCCGGGAATCACCACCGAGTTGTTCGAGGGCGGCTTCGCCCTGTCCAAGTTCGATCTCTCCCTGGAGATCGGGCACGACGGCGACGGGCTGCGGGCGCATCTCTCCTACAACGCCGACCTGTTCGAACCCGGCACCGCCGAACGGCTCGTCGACCATTTCGAGACCCTGCTGCGTTGCGTGACCGGTGCCCCGGAGACCCGGTTGTCGGAGCTGGAACTGCTCGGCCAGGACGAGCGCGAGCTCGTCCTGGAACGATGGAACGGCGGGGCGTCACGTCCCGACGCCGGGGAGGTCACCACCCTGCACGGGCTCGTGGAGCGTGCCGCGGCCCGCTCGCCGGAGGCCGTCGCGGTCGTCTTCGGCACCACCGAGCTGACCTACGGCGAACTCGACTCCCGAGCCGGCAGGCTCGCCCAGGTACTGCGCGGTCACGGGGTCGGCAGGGACGAGCGCGTCGCCGTCTGCCTGGAGCAATCACCCGACCTGGCGGTGGCCGTGCTGGCCGTGCTCAAGGCGGGGGGCGCCTACCTGCCGCTCGACCCTGAGCAGCCCGCTGACCGGCTCGCCCACCTGGTCTCCGACTCGGGGACGAGGGTGCTGGTGACCGCTCCCGCGCTGGCCGATCCGCTCCGCGCCCAGGTCACGGTCCTGCTCGACGAGGGCGAAGTCGTGGCCCCCGAGTTCCCCGAGTTCCCCGAGGTCCCCGCGGATCCTCGGGAGCCCGCGGAAACGGGACCGGACGACCTGGCCTACGTGATCTACACCTCGGGCTCCACGGGCCTGCCCAAGGGCGTCGCCGTGCAGCACAGGCAGGTCCTCAACTACCTCGCCGACGTGCGCGAGCGATTTGAGATCGTGGACGGCGCCCGGTACGCCCTGCTGCAGTCGCTCTCCTTCGACTTCGGAGTCACGATCTTCTACCTGGCCCTGGCCACGGGGGGATGCCTGCACCTCGTCCCTTCGCGGATCTCGGGTCCGGATCTCGCCGACTACGCGGACCGGGCGGGGATCGACTACCTGAAGATCACTCCCTCGCATCTGGCGGCGCTCACCGCCGAGGTCGACCCGCGCCGGATCCTGCCCCGCCGCATGCTCATCCTCGGCGGTGAGGGCTCGGCCTGGGAGTGGACCCGTGAGCTGGCCTCCCTCGGCGCCTGCCGCGTGGTGAACCACTACGGTCCCACCGAGGCGACCGTCGGCGCGACCACGTATGAGGTGGGGGCGGGCGACGACGTCCGGGGGCCGATCACCCCGATCGGGCGGCCGCTCGGCCATGTCCGGGCCTACGTCCTGGACGCCGGCCTCAGACCGGTGCCGATCGGCGTGGTCGGCGAGCTCTGTCTCGGCGGCGACCGGCTGGCACGCGGGTATCTCGGACGCCCGGACCTGACCGCCGCCGCCTTCGTCCCCGACCCTTATGGCGAGCCGGGGGACAGGCTTTACCGCACCGGCGACCTGGCCCGCAGGCTACCCAGCGGCGACCTGGAGTTCCTGGGGCGCCGCGACCTCCAGGTCAAGATCCGCGGGTACCGGGTCGAGCTGGGCGAGGTGGACGAGGCGCTCCGCGCCCTCCCCGGTGTCGCCCACGCGGTGGTGGACGCCCGCGGTCGGCCCGGGGCGCTGGAACTCGTCGCCTACCTGGTCGCGGCGGAGACATCCGGGACGTCCGAGGACGAGGGCGCTGGCCAGGCCCCCGCCGGATCGAGCGTGGCCGAGCTGCGCGGGCGGCTGCGGACCGTGCTGCCCGACTACATGGTGCCGACCCGCTATGTCTGGCTGGAGCGGCTGCCGCTGAAGTCGCACGGCAAGGTCGACAGGGCCGCGCTTCCCGATCCCGGGGCGGCAGGACCGGATCGGAGCGGGGAGTTCGAGCCGCCCTCCGGGGCGGTCGAGAAGACCGTCGCGGCGGCGTTCGCGCAGGTGCTCGAAGTGGAACGGGTCGGTGCCGAGGACGACTTCTTCGACCTGGGCGGGCACTCGCTGCTCGCCGTGCGGGTGGTCGCCATGCTCCGCCGGAGCCTGGACGGCATGCGGCCGGTGAGTGTGATGGACCTGTTCGGCCATCCGAGCCCGCGGGCCCTGGCCGCCCTCGTCAAGTCGGGCGATGGGCCGCGCGGCCTGCTGTACGAGCTGACCCCTTCGATCGCCGCACCCGAGCTGTCCCTGGTGTGCGTGCCGTACGGCGGCGGCAGCGCGGTGGTCTACCAGCCGCTCGCCGACGCCCTGCCCGCCGGGTGCGCGCTGCACGCGGTGGCGGTGCCCGGCCACGACCTGGGGCTGGCCGAGGAGCCACGCCCGCTGGCCGAGGTCGCTGCCGAGTGCGTGACCGAGATCCTGGCCAAGGTGACCGGGCCACTGGTGCTCTACGGCCACTGCGGGGTGGGCGGCGCGCTGACCATCGAGATCGCCCGCCAAGTGGAGGCCGCGGGGCGTCCGCTCGAGGCGGTCTACCTCGGCGGGCTGTTCCCGTTCGCCCGGCCCTCCCGCGGCGTGCTCGGCCGCTGGGCCCGTCTCACCAGGCTGGAACGGCTGCGCGCCGACCGGGGCCAGGTGAACTGGCTGACCGGAATGGGCGCCGACCTGTCCGGGCTGACCGAGGAGCAGCTGGCGTTCGTCGTGCGCAACATGCGGCACGACTCCCGTGAGGCGGAGGACTACTTCACCCGGCTGGTCGAGGAGGGGGCGGAGCCGCTGAGTGCCCCGATCATCTCGGTGGTCGGTGAGCGCGACCCCAGCACCGAGTTCCACAGCGAGCGCTACACCGAGTGGGGTTTCCTGTCGCCTCGTACCGCCCTCACCGTGCTCGACGAGGGCGGCCACTACTTCCTCAAGTACCGGGCCGAGGAACTGGCCGAGATCGTCACCACGGTCCACCCGGCCCTCGCGGAACCTCCGGTGCCGGGGGCGGTACCGCCGGAATCCGCCGACGGCACCTGGCGCCTCGCCGCGATCTCCGGGGTTCCTGGCGCCCCGGGCGAGCTGGATCGCTCCAGCGGGCCGGGCGGAGGGAAGGCGCCGGAACCGAGCCTGGCGCGCTTCCTGACGATCGCGGTCGGGCAACTGGTCACCATCGTGGGCGCCACGCTCACCGAGTTCGCGATCCCCATCTCCACCTACCTGGACGGCGGATCGCTCACTCGGTTCGCCGTGCTCCAGATGCTCGCGCTGATCCCCGGCATCCTGGTCGCCCCGCTGGCCGGGGCGATCGTGGACCGGTCGAGCAGGCGGGCCGTCATGCTCGGCGGCAACATCGCGGCGCTCGTCGTGCAGCTGATCACCGGAATCCTGGTGTGGAGCGGCGGCCTGGAGGTCTGGCACCTGTACCCGTTGCTCACCGCCCTGTCCGTCGCGCTGACCTTCCAGCGACTGGCCTACATCTCGGCCATCCCGCAACTGGTACCCAAACGCTATCTCGGCCACGCCAACGGCGTGGTCCAGGCGACCACAGGCGTGGCGCAGTTCATCGCGCCGCTCGGCGCGGTGGGGCTGCTCGCGCTCACCGGTCTGGGAGGCATCCTGGCGCTCGACGTCGCCGGATACGTCGTGGGTGTGATCGTGCTGCTCTGCGTCGCCTTCCCCGCGAGGCTGGCCGGTGAGCGCCACGAGTCCGTCGCGGCGGAGATCGCCGGGGGCTTCCGGCTGCAGATGAGCCGGCCGGGCTTCCGGGCCATGCTGATCTTCTTCGCGCTCTTCAACCTGGTGCTCTCCCCGGTCTTCCTGCTCTTCTCACCGCTGGTGCTCTCCTTCGGGACGCTCGGCGACGCCGGGTTCGTAGCGCTGCTCGGCGGCGCGGGCGCGGTGACCGGCGGCCTGATCATGAGTGTGTGGGGCGGGCCGGCGCGCCGCCGGATGTTCGGCGTGCTGATGGGGACGCTGGCGCTGGCGGCCTGCTGCCTGGTGACCGGTGCGCGCGAGTCGCTGCTGGTCGTCGGGGTCGGTGCGTTCGGGGTGTCCTGCTCACTCGCGCTCGTCAACGGCGTCTATGCCACCATCGTCCAGGTCAAGGTGCCCCAGCGGTTCCATGGCCGGGTCTTCGCGCTCAACCAGATGGTCGCGCTCTCGACGATCCCGCTCGGTGTGGTCCTGATCGCGCCGTTCGGCGAGCGACTGCTGGAGCCGATGTTCCTGTCGGGCGGCCTGCTGGCCGATACGGCGGGCGCGGTCATCGGGGTGGGGCCGGGCCGCGGCATCGCGTTCATGTACATCCTGTGCGGCCTGCTGGTCGCACTCATCGTGGCCGGCGCGCTGCGCAGCAGGGCGCTGTCCCGTTTCGACGACGAGGTGCCAGACGCCGTGGCGGACGACCTCGTCGGCATCGAGGCCCTGAGCCGGAGGAACGAGCCGGACGGAAGAACAACGAGAAAGGAGCCGGTCCGGTGTCCCTGACCGTACCCGCACTCCACGTCAACTGGACCGGCCCGTACCGGGCCGGCCTCCGCCGCCACCGAGACCGGGCGCTGGAGAACGGCCCCTACGGGCTGCCGGTCGAGGAGATCCTCACCTGCGTGCACAGCGTCCATGCCTGGCGTGCCTTCCACGGAGGCGTCGAGCTGGTGACCGATGAGCTGGGAGCCTCCTACGCCGCCGCGCAGGGGCTCGACACGCTCTACGACCGGGTCGACACCGGCCTGGACGAGCTGGACGCCCTTGACGTCGACCCGCTCCTGTACTTCGCGGCGGGCAAGAGCCATGTGGCCCTGTCGCGGACCGCGCCGTTCGCCGTGGTCGACACCGATCTCTACCTGCGCCGCCCCATCGACCACCTGGAGCGCGGCGGGTTCGTCTTCGCGCATTGGGAGTCGGTCGGCAACTCCGTCTACCCGCCGATCGAGGAGATCCCCAATCCGTCGGGCCTGGACCTGTCCCGCTGGCCGTTCGACACCCCGGCCGCGAACATGGCCATCTCGGTCTTTCTCGACGACCGGCACCGCGCCGAGTACGCCGAGGCGGCGATGGCGTTCATGACCGGCAACGCGGGCCCTTCGAGCACCGCCCCGATCGTCCGCCAGACCTTCGCCGAGCAGCGCATCGCCCCCGCGGTCGCCCGCTCCCTCGGCGTGGACCCGCGCCCGGTCACCGAGCGCTTCTGGATCGTGGAGACCGAGGAGTGGGACGGGCCTTCCTACGCCGACCGGTTCCACCACACCTGGAACCAGAAGCGTCAGCTACGCCAGTTCCCCGAGCTGCGCCTGGCCTACTGGCGCTACCTGCTGGAGGACCTGCTCTGGAAGCACCCTTCCTCCGCCGAACTGCTCTTGTCAGTGCCCGCGCTCGAAGAGTGCGCCGACCTCATCCGGGCCGTCCGGCGCGACCTGGCCGCGCACGGCCCGAGCGTCATCGATGGGAAGAGGCCATGACCCCGTACCGAGACCGGCTGGAGGAAGAATGACCGCGCAGAGCACCGAGACGGAGCTGGGCGCTCTGTGGCGTCAGGTGCTTCGTGTTCCCGAGGTCGCCCCCGGAGACAACTTCTTCGAGCTGGGCGGCGACTCCTTCAGGGCCGCCCAGCTCGCCTCCCTAATCGGTGACCGCCTGGGCGTGCCCGTCACTTCGGCTCTCGCCTTCGACCGGCCCGAACTCAAAGGGCAGGCCCGCTGGATCGACGACGCCCGCGCCTCGGCCACCTCGGCCTCGGCCGCTCCGGAGACGGCAGGGGGAACGGCGCTCAGCACCCAGCAGGAGGAGTTCCTGGACTGGATGTTCGAGAGCGAGCCGGTCCGCGACATAGGATCCTGCGCCACCGCGATCCGCATCAGGGACGCCCTCGACGTGCCGCTCCTCACCCGGGCGCTGGAGGCGGTGATCGCCCGGCACGAGCCGCTGCGCACCGTCGTCACCGCGTCGGGGCAGGTCCTGATCGCCGACGAACTGCCTCCTGAGGTCGCCGAGGTCGCGGCCTCCGGTGACACGCCGTCGGAGCGCGAGCGCGACGCCGAGCGGATCGTCTGGCACGAGCGCATGCGTCTGGACAGCGTGCTGCGCGGCCCGCTCGTGCGGGCACTGGTGGTGCGCGTCGGCGAGGACGACCACGTGCTGGTTCTCGCCGTGCATCACTTCGCCTTCGACGGGTTCTCGCTGGGCGTCATGCTCAGGGAACTGGGCATCGTCTACTCGGCGTTGCGAACCGGCCACCCCAACCCGCTGCGCCCGCTGCCCATGACCTACGCCGACCACTGTGCCTTCGCCAGGGAGCAGTGGCCGCGCAACCGGGCCTACTGGGACCGGGTCCTGGACGGGGCCCCTCGCGACCTCACACCGTTCCCCGGTCGCAGGGACACCGCCCTGTTCTCCCGGCGCAGGCACGCCTTCGAGATCGACGCGGAGCTGGCCCACGGCCTGCGGGAGACCGCCAGGACGCGGGGCGCGACCACGTTCATGGCGGTGGCGGCGTGCTGGACCTGGCTGCTGCGCCAGTGGACGGGGATGACGGATCTGGTGGTGATGTCACCCGTGCCGGGCCGTACCGCGCCCGAACACGAGGCGCTGATCGGCTGTCTGGTGCAGTCGCTCGTCCTGCGCTTCGACGCCTCGGGAGAGCCCGCCTACTCCGAGCTGCTCGACCGGGTCAGGGAGGTGTCGGTGGGGGCGGTGGCGCACCAGTTCCACTCCTACCTGGAGACCAGGCTGAAGGTGCCGTTCCCCTCGCGGATCCACTACGAAAGCTTCGGCGCCCCGCACTTCCCCGGCCTGATGTCGGAAGCGTTCCCCTTCCCCCGCGAACAGGAGGGGCTCGACTGGGCGGCGAATCCCGGCGAACTCGACCTCAGCGCTCCCGAGTTGATCGTCGAGGAGCAGCGGGACGGCTCCATGCTCGCCGCCGTGGTCTACAACCGCTACGGGTACGACCCCGAGACGGCCGCCGAACTCGCCGTGGCCTTCCAGCGCTACGCCCGCATCGCGGTCGAGCACCCCGACGAGCCCTTCCCCGAGCTGGGGGCGGCCTAGCGGCGCTCGCGTGCTGCGCGGGCAGCAGCCGCCGGTAGGCGGGCCGGTGGCTCCGCCCCGACCGTGACGGACGCTCCTCCCGGCGGCTGGGCCGCCGGGAGCCACACCGTCGCCGACCTGTCAGGAGCCCGCAGGTGAAGCGAAAGTAACGGCTGGCTGTGGGTCCGCCCTTGGGATCGCTGACCAAACCCCGGGTGTGCGAAGATCTGCGCCTGACACACCCCGTGGTGACGGTGATGGAGCGTACCAGGATGAGATCGACGAGACGATGGGCCACTCCGGTGGCAGGGGCTTTCTTGGCGGGAGGCATACTCGTCGCACTACCCGAGGCCACCGTGGCGGCGGCGGGTACCGTTTACTACGTCGATTCCAGGGCGGGAGACGACGCCGCGGCGGGCACCTCGGCCGCGACGGCCTGGCGCAGCCTGGACAACGTGAACGCCGCCACCCTGGGCGCCGGTGACACCGTGCGTCTCAAGCGCGGCGGCAGCTGGCCGGGAGTGCTCACGCTGTCCGGCAGGGGCACCGCCGCCGCCCCCATCGTGGTCGAGCCCTACGGCAGGGGCACGGCCCCGAGGATCAGCGGCAGGGACGAGGACTGCGTGGTGATCACGGGCTCCTACGTGCGGGTCGTCGGGGTGCGGGCCGTCAACTGCCGGTGGGCCGGTTTCGAGGTCAGCGGCAACCGCAACGAGCTCGACCGCGTGATCGCCGAGCGCAACATCACCGGCGTCCACCTCATGGGCAGGTACAACGTCGTCAAGAACAGCCTGCTGAGCGAGAACAACCGCATGAGCGTCAACACCGAGGGCGGCGACGACGACTCCGGCGCGTTCGGCGTGCTGCTCAACGGCGACGACAACCTCGTCACGGAAAACGTGATCACCGGTAGCTACGCCGCCAGCAAGGACTACGGCTACGACGGCGCCGCCGTCGAGGTGTTCAACGGCAACCGCAACCGGGTCACCCACAACATCGCCAGGAGCAACGAGACCTTCGTCGAGCTCGGCGCGCAGAAGGGCAAAACCGCCGCGGACAACGTCTTCGCCCACAACGTGGTCACCTCCTCGCGCAGGGCCGCCTTCCTCGTCACCCGAGGCGCCCGCCACGTGGTCGGGCCGGTGAAGGGCACCGTCGCGGTGCACAACTCGGTCTACCTGCCCGCGCGCAAAACCCTCGGCTGGGCCTGTCACGACGGCTGCTCCCCGGGAATCCTGAAGCTGCGCAACAACATCGTCGTGGTCGGCGGCGAGGTGGGCTTCGAGGACGGCAAGGGGGCCGACGAGGACGCGGGCGTCTACAAGGGCCGCTCCCGCAAGTTCAAGCTCGGCCCCCGGTCGATCATGGCCGATCCGCGTTTCAGGAGCCGGACGGACCTGCGCCTGCGCCCCGGTTCCCCGGCGCTCGGCCGCGGTGTCAAGCTCGGTCCCGACTGGTACGGGGGCACGGGGCTCGCCCGTGACCTCTCCGGCGCCGCGCTGTCCGCGTCCCCCGCCGCCGGGGCCTATCAGTCCTGACTTATACCTATTTCAGGTCTTATTTTGGACATCTCCCTGGAACCTCCGTGAAACCTGGCTAGGACAGTCTGGTGCGCAGAGTGAGGTGATCGGCATGATGTTGCGGCTACGCGTTTCCTTCCCCGACAGGCCAGGCGCCCTGGGGCAGGCGGCCCGGGTGCTCGGCACGCTGGGCGCGGACATTCTCCAGGTGACGGTGCTGGAACGTGAACTCGGCCGGGCGATGGACGACTTCACCGTCTCCTGGCCCGGCACCGTGGACGCGGAGACGGTGCGAGACCGCCTCTCCGGCGTCCCCGGGATGCGCGTCGAGGGCGTCTGGCCCACCCGGGAGATTCCCGGCGCCGCCCCCGACTACGACCTGCTGAAGCATGTCGCCGCCGATCCGGGCAGGGCCTTCGCCACCCTCGTGGACGCCGTGCCCGACCTGGTGAGCGCCGATTGGGCGGTGATCGTGTCGCCGGAGAGCGGAGAGCTCCTGCACCGCAGCTGGCAGGCACCCGAGGCCTTCGACGAGGGGAGCGGTCTGGTCGGTGTCAAGGTGACCGATCTCGCCACGCTGAGGCCCGCCGTCCTCGGCTCGGGGCGGCACCAGCTGATGAGCCTGCCGGTGCCTGGGACGAGTCGGCACCTGATCCTGGCCAGGGCCGACGGCCCGCCTTTCCACCGGGCGGAGGTGGACCGTGCCATGCGTGTCCTGGAGATCGTCTCCATCATGGGACGTACTCCTTGAGTGCCAGCGTTTCCGATATGTCGGTTATGGGGTAAGAAGACGAGGAGTGGCCTGATGCCACTCCCGTGACCGGGCATTCCCGCCCGTCGTGCCCCATCCCGCCCGTCGCGGGTCGGCTCCCCGGCGAGGCGATGGCCGCCGCCCACACCCGCATCAGCTCTCCCCCCGACAGACGCCGCAGGTCGTATCGGTACCGGGCCCTCGCGGGTCCGGGAGGAGGGCAGCCTGATGCCTAAGCGCCATCACGTCGTGACGACGAGCCTGCTCGGGCTCTGTCTGGGGGTGAGTACGGCCTGCGGGAGCGGGGGACCGGTCGCCGTGGACGCCGCCCCCGCGCGGGGCCTGGAGACGGTGCGAAGCCCCGGTCCCGGGCAGGGCGCGCCCCCCGGTGCCACCGCCACGCGAAGCCCCGCATCCGTGCCCGAAGGATTCAAGCTGATCGGAGGGCCCGCCAACGGCGTCGTCGTCGCGGTCCCCAAGGACTGGGTCGCGCTCGACCTGGCCAAGGACGACCTCGACAAAGGACTGAGGAACAGCGGCCTGTCGGGGCCCATGCTGGAGCAGGCCAAGGGGAGCCTGCAGACCCTGGTCGACAACAAGGGCCTCTGGGCCTCGGGCGGAACCTCGGCCGGGCCCTCCGCGAACGGATTTCCCACCAACCTCAACGCCTTCTGCCAGGCCGGCCGGCAGATCCCGACGGAGCAGCTGATCAAGGAGACCAGAACCCAGCTCGAACAGCTCGGCGCCAAGGTCGTCGAGGCGAGGAGGGTGCCGATCGGCTCCAAGGAGGCGGCACGGCTCGTCTACACGTTCGAGACCAACGGCGTCCACATCCGGGGCACCCAGTACTACGTGCCCGCCGAGGACAAGACCTGCATCGTCACGCTCAGCACCGACACCGAGGGCGAGCAGGCGCTGTTCGACCGGATCGGCGAGACGATCAGGACGGTCTGACCGGCGCCCCCGCCCGTACGACCGCCGCCACGACGGTGCCGGGTGGTGCCGGGGTGGGTGTCGTCTCAGCGCTGCGGCGGGTCGATGCGGGCGCCGTCCATGGTGAAGAGCATCAGGCGGGTGACGTCGACCCCCACCCTGGCGGGCTCTCCCGCCCGCCAGACCGGCCGGGAGCCCAGACGGACGATGAGGTCGGCCCGGCGGTGGCCGCCGGAGCGCTCCTGCTCCTGCTCCGGCTGGGGCTCGTCCTCGTCGAACATGGCACTGGGCATCAGCCTCCGCAACACCGAACGGACCCGCCCGCCGACGAGGGGGACGCCCATGCCGTTCATCTTCTGCCGGGGGTCGGGAGGCTCGGGGACGGTCACGGAGGTGAGCCCGCTCTCGACGTAGGCGAGCCACTCGTGGCCGTGGTACTCCAGGGCGCGGACGCGGCCGAGGAAGGTCGGTCCCTCGAAGCTGTCGGGGACCGGGGCCAGGCAGTCGGGACGCAGGCCGACGATGATCTGGCGGCCCACGTGCTGTGAGATGACGTACGCCCTGGGATCGGTCCAGGGAATCATGATCTGGTGCGGGCCGAAGTCCAGCAGGATGAACTGGTTCTGCGGGGTGCGGACGGTGGCCGCGAGCAGGTTGATCTGCTGGGAGCTGAGGAAGGCCGCGGTGAAGGCGGTCGCCGGGTCGTTGTAGACCTGTGCGGGGGTGCCGACGTCCTGCAGGACGCCGCGGTTCATGATGGCGATCCGGTCGGCCAGGGTGAGGGCCTCGACCTGGTCGTGCGTCACGTAGATCGTGGTCACTCCGAGGGAGCGGACCAGTGACGAGATCTCCATCCGGAGCTCGGTGCGCATGCCCGTGTCCAGGTTGGAGAGCGGCTCGTCCATCAGGAAGAGGGAGGGTTGACGGACGATCGCGCGGCCCATCGCCACCCGCTGGCGCTGGCCGCCGGAGAGCGTTCCAGGGCGCCGCTCCAGGGTCTCGTCGATGTGCAACGCCTTGGACAGCTCCGTCACCCGCTCCTTCACCAGCGAGGGGTCGGCCTTGGCTATCTCCAGGGGGAAGGAGAGGTTGCCGCGTACCGTCCGGTGCGGGTAGAGCGCACCGTTCTGGAACACCATCGCCACGTCGCGGTCGCGGGGAGCGAGATCGTTGGCGAGCGTGCCGCCCAGCCACAGGTCTCCCTCGGTGACCTCCTCCAGGCCCGCGATCATCCGGAGCAGGGTGGACTTACCGCAGCCCGAAGGGCCAAGCAGCACGAGAAACTCCCCGTTCTCGGCCCGCAGGCTCATGCGGTCGATCGCGAGGTATCCGCCTGGGTATACCTTGCTCACGTTGTCGAGAACGACGGTACTCATGCGCGCTCGTTCCTCCCGGGCGCCCCCGCCCGGATCCCAGCTGTGTGATTGATGAGGTAGTACATCGCGACACTTACCCGCGTGTCCATAGATGTCGTTAGAAATCGCTCATCTGTTAGTTACTTCTCCGCTCCCCGACGTGACGACCAGCGGTGACAGGGAGCCCTGACCAGACCGCCAGACAAGGGTTGAAATGTTACAGTTTGCGAAAAGTTGCAGAAACGAATTTCATGGAGGGCGCCGGACGCCGATCGGTTCGCGCCCGGTTCAGCCGCATGGTGGGGTGACTTCCTGATGGACGATGAGCTCCCTCAGAACTCGCGTTCCCGCTCCGACGGGACGACGATACGGCTGGCCGACATCGCCGCGCAGGCCGGGGTGAGCGAGGCCACGGTCAGCCGGGTGCTCAACGGCAAACCCAGCGTCTCGCAGTCGACCAGGCAGGCGGTGCTGACGGCTCTGGACCTGATGGGCTACGAGCGCCCACAGCGGCTGCGTCAGCGCAGCAACGGGCTGATCGGCCTGGTCACCCCCGAGCTGGACAACCCGATCTTCCCCGCCTTCGCCCAGGCCATCGAGAAGGCGCTCACCCAGCACGGCTACACCCCGGTGCTGTGCACCCAGCTGCCCGGAGGAGCCCCCGAGGACGAGTTCACCGAACTCCTGATGGACCGCGGAGTGAGCGGCATCGTCTTCGTCTCCGGGCTGCACGCCGACACCACGGCGAAGATGGACCGTTACAGCCGCCTGATCGAACGCGGACTGCCGATCGTCCTGCTCGACGGCTACAGCGAGCGCGTCGAGGCCCCGTTCATCTCCCCGGACGACCGGGCCGCGGCCCGGCTGGCCGTGCAGCATCTGGCCGACCTCGGGCACGAGCGCATCGGTCTCGCCGTGGGTCCACGCCGGTTCGTGCCGGTGATCAGGAAGATCGAGGGGTATCGGCAGGCGATGTCGCAGTTGCTGGGGGTGACGGAGGTCGACGGGTGGATCTCGCATTCGTTGTTCTCGGTGGAGGGTGGTCAGGCGGCCGCGGCGCAGTTGCTGGCGCGGGGGTGTACGGGGATCGTGTGCGCCTCTGACCTGATGGCGTTGGGGGCGATCCGGGCGTGCCGGGATCGGGGGTTGTCGGTGCCGGGTGAGGTGTCGGTGGTGGGGTTCGACGACTCGCCGTTGATCGCGTTCACCGACCCGCCGCTCACCACCGTGCGCAAGCCCATCGGCGCGATGGCCTCGGCGGCGGTGGCGACCCTCCTGGAGGAGATCAACGGAGTCCGCGCCAAACACGTCGAGCTGATGTTCCAGCCCGAACTCGTCGTCCGCCGCTCCACCGGCTCGGGCCCCCTGGTCAAGGGAACACGTTGAACACCGGCCACGACGTCGTCGTCATCGGCGGTACCGGTGTCGACACCACCGCCTACGTGCCCTCGCTCCCCCTGCCGTACGCCGACACCTACCCGGTCCCCCCGGTGATCGACCGGATCGGCAACACCGGCAGCGGTGTCGCCCTCGGCTGTCACGCGCTCGGGCTGAGGGTGAAGCTGGTCGACCTGATCGGCGACGACCCGCAGGGCAGGTTCATCAGGGCACACTTCGAGGAGAAGGGGGTGGACACCGGCTGGGCACTCGCCCCGCAGGGGACCCGGCGCAGCGTCCTGCTCGTCGGCCCGGACGGGCGGCGCACCTCGCTGTTCGACCCGCGCGCCGCGGCGGGCGAGCGACTGCCCAGGGAGCTCTACCTGGACGCGGTCCGCGCGGCCCGGCACGTCCACGTGTCGATCACCGACTTCTCCCGGCACGTCTACCCCGACCTGCGCGACGGGTCCGGCCCGCGTACCGCTCCCGAGCCGGTCCGCGGCACCGGGACGGGAGCCGGACCGGCGGCGGGGATCGCCCTGGGCGCCGGGTCGGTCTCCACCGACCTGCACGACTGGGACGGCGAGAACGACCACCACAGGGACTTCGCCTACTCCTCCGACCTGGTCTTCCTGTCGGCCACCGCACTCGGCCCGCGCCGCGACGAGGTCATGCGCGACATTCTGGCGCGCGGCAGGGCGAGGGCCGTGGTCTGCACGGAGGGCGCCGAGGGCTGCCACGTCCTGGACGCGGACGGACCGCGCGCCTTCCCCGCCGCACCCCTGCCGGGCCCGGTGGCCGACAGCAACGGCGCCGGGGACGCGTTCGTCTCGGGGGTCCTGTACGGCCTGCTCTCCGGCCGTTCCCTCGACGACTCCATCCCCCTCGGCGCCGTCGCCGGAGCCCACGCCTGCACGTCGGAGGGCACCCACGAGAACCCCATCACCGAGCCGGACCTCCTCGGCCGCGCGGGGGCACTCGACCCCGTGAGGCCGCGCGAGCGGCCCGGCGGGGAGTCGCCCCCCGCCGGCGGCGCGGGAGTCGTCCCCACGCCCTGACGTTCAGCCCTCGCGCAGGTCGTCGAGGAGCGCGGTCACGCGCTCACGGTAGGCGGCCACGTTGCGCAGCTTCACGTGCTCGTACCCCCTCACCATGGCGGGCAGCTCCGCGAGCTCGCGGACCCGCTCCTCGGTCGCCGGGCGCAGGTGGTCCAGCGCCCGGTGCACGTCGCGGGTGTACTCGGCGACGAGCTCCCGCTCCGTCGCGCGCACCCCGCCCAGGCCGAACGGGTCCAGCCGGGTGCCGCGCAGCACGCGCATGCCGTACAGCAGGCGGAAGGCCGGGTCGAACCAGGGGCCGAGGCGGAGCTTGCGCCTCATGCCCAGGGCGCGCAGGAACGGCGGGTGCAGGTTGTAGGAGACCCTCGCGCCATCTCCGAACTCGGCGGCGATCCGCGCCCGCTCGGCCGGGTCCAGGTGCAGGCGCGCCACCTCGTACTCGTCCTTGTACGCCATCAGCCGGTGCAGCTGCCTGGCGTAGGCCTCGGTGACGGCGGTGCCGCCCGGGAAGACCTCGCGCTCCCTGGCGAGGACCGCGCGGACGGCGTCGACGTACCCGGCGGCGTAGCGCGCGTTCTGGTACGCGACGAGGTCGGGGACCCGGACGGTGAGGATCCGGTGCAGCTCGCCGCCGGGTTCGGCGACCGCGTCGACCAGCTGCGCCGCCGACCTGTCGGGGAGCGGCGCGGCGGGGACGGCGGGGCGGGTCACCGCCGCCACGGCCTCGGGGGCGGCGACCACCGCGCGGCCCCAGTGGAAGGCGGCGACGGTCCGCTCGGCGGCCCTGCCTCCGCCCGCGCGGATGGCCCGCTCGACCGACTCCAGGCCGAGCGGGATGAGCCCGCGCTGCCAGGCGGCCCCGACGATGATCGTGTTGGCCGGCATGTGGTCGCCGAACAGCGCCTGGGCCAGCTCCTCGGCGTCGAGGTAGACGTTCAGCTCGCGCCGGGTCCGCGACTCCAGCGCGGCGATCGGCGAGCGGGGGTCGGTCAGGTGGGTGGACGGGTCGAGCACCATCGAACCGGTCGGCACCAGACTGGTGGAGACCACCGCCACGGTACGGTCACGGTCGGCGGCGGCCAGGTGGGCGGGGTCGGTGGCGCCGATCAGGTCCAGCGCCAGGTAGGCGTCCACGCTGGCCGCCCCGCCCCGCGCCGAGCGCTCACCGTCACCGTCGAAGATGAGGATGTCGGAGACGACCGTGCCGCCCTTCTGGGCGAGGCCGGTCTGGTCGAGTCCTCGCGAGCGCCTGCCGTCGAGCATCGCGGCGGTGCCGAGGATCTGCGCGACCGACACCACGCCGGTGCCGCCGATGCCGACCAGCCTGATCGAGGCGTCCCCGGTGCGCGCCTCGGGGAGGGGCATGTCCGGCGGCGCGGGCACCGGTGCGCGCCCGCGGGAGGCGGCCTTCCTCGTGGCGGGCAGCACGGTCAGGAAGGACGGGCAGTCGCCCTCCACGCACGAGTAGTCCTTGTTGCAGGACGACTGGTGGATCTCGGTCTTGCGACCGAACTCGGTCTCCACCGGCAGCACGGACAGGCACTCGGACTTCTGCCCGCAGTCGCCGCAGCCCTCGCAGACGCGCTGGTTGATCGCGACCCGCCTGACAGGGTCGGGCAGGTCGCCCTTCTTGCGCAGCCGCCGTTTCTCGGCCGCGCACTGCTGGTCGTGGACGAGGACGGTCACGCCGGGGATCGCGGCCAGCTCGCGCTGGGCGTCCTCCAGTGCCGTCCTGTCGCGGACCTCGGCGATGCCCGCGAGCCTGACCCCCCGGTAGCGTTCCGGCTCGTCGGTGGTGACGACGATCCTGCGCACCCCCTCGGCCTCCAGCCAGCGGGTCAGGTCGGGCACCGACAGGGCCGGGGTGATCGTCTGGCCGCCGGTCATCGCGACCGCGCTGTTGTAGAGCAGCTTGTAGGTGATGTTCACGCCCGCTCCGACCGCGGCCCGCACCGCGAGCGAGCCGCTGTGGTGGAAGGTGCCGTCGCCGAGGTTCTGGAAGATGTGCGGGGTGTCGGTGAAGGGCGCCTGGCCGATCCACTGCGCCCCCTCGCCGCCCATCTGGGTCAGGCCGGTGAGCGTGCCCTTGCCCTCGCGGTTGAGCACCACCATCGTGTGGCAGCCGATCCCGGCGCCGACGGGCGCGTCGTCGGGGACGGCGGTGGAACGGTTGTGCGGGCAGCCCGAGCAGAAGAAGGGGGTGCGCTTGGGCGCGAGCAGTGTGAGCGGTGCCGGGCGCGAGATGACGGAGAGCCCCTTCGCCACCCGCTCGCCGAGGTCGGTCAGCCCCCTGCGGCGCAGCCGGAAGGCGACGGCCTTGGCGGCCAGGTCGGCGTCGACCGCACCGTGCGGGGGAATGAGCCGCGCGCCGTTCTCGTCGAGCTTGCCCAGCACGCGCGGGGCGTCGGCGGTCCCGTACAGGATGTCCTTGATCGAGGTCTCCAGCAGCGGGGCCTTCTCCTCCACGACGAGGATCTCCGACAGTCCTCGGGCGAAGGTCCGGACGATCTCGGGGTCCAGCGGCCAGAGCATGCCGATCTTCAGGAGGCGGACACCGGCCTCCTCCGGCGTGACGCCGAGCTTGCGGAAGCCCTCGCGGACGTCGTGGTAGGCGGTTCCCGAGGCGACGATGCCGAGCCAGGCGTCGCGGGGGTCGGCGGTGACGCGGTTGAGCCCGTTCTCGCGGGCGTAGGCGCGGGCCAGGTCGAGGCGGGGGCCGACGAGCGTGCGCTCCATCTCCAGCGACCACGGGGTGAGCAGGGTGGCGTCGGGCACGTGCCGGTACGGCCTGCCCTCGTACTCGACGACGGGCGTGACCGGGACGACCCGGTCACGCCCGACGTCCACGGTGCCGGTGGCGTCCACGACGTTGGAGACGGCCTTCACCGCGACCCACAGGCCGCTGGCCCGGGACGCCGCGATCGCGTGGCGTCCCAGGTCGAGCAGCTCCTGGACGCTGCCGGGATGAACGATCGGCATGCCCAGCGTGGCGAGCGTGCCCTCGGTCGCCGAGGGGAGGGTGGAGGACTTGCAGGTGGGGTCGTCGCCGCAGAGCGCGATCAGGCCGCCCTCGGGGTGGGCGCCGACGAAGTTGCCGTGCCGGAACGCGTCGGCCGCGCGGTCGACACCGGGCGCCTTGCCGTACCAGACGCCCAGCACGCCGGAGGTGCGCGGACGGGGAAGCGCGGGCACGAGCTGGCTGCCCCAGACGGCGGTGGCGCCGAGTTCCTCGTTCTGTCCCGGGCGGTGCACGACGCCGAGCGGCTCGGCGTGCCGGCGGGAGCGGGCCAGCTCCTGGTCGAAGCCGCCGAGCGGGGAGCCGGGGTAGCCGGACACCATCGCGCCGCTACGCAGGCCCGCGGCCCTGTCGGCGCGCATCTGGTCGAGGATGATCCGCACCAGGGCCTGGGTGCCGGTCATGAAGACCTGGCCCTCGTCGAGCAGGTAGCGGTCGTCGGGGGAGATCTCACGGGCGTCTGCGAAGATCGTCATGGTTTGTCGTCCCATCGTCGGCGCTCCTGCAGTGCCGCAAGGTTATGCCAGGTAGAACAAAATTCGATGTCAAACTTTCCAGGGAGAGGACCTCTCGTTAGCATCCGATGTCATGGATGTGACGGATCGCGCAATTCTCGGTCTCCTGCAGGTGGAGGGGCGGTTGAGCAACCTGGAGCTGGCCGAACGGGTGCGGCTCACCCCCTCGCCGTGCCTGCGCCGGGTCCGCAACCTGGAGGAGACCGGAGTGATCACCGGCTACCGTGCCGTGATCGACCCGGTGGCGGTGGGGCGGGGCTTCCAGGTCGTCGCCTATGTGGAGCTGGAGGGGCAGGACGCCGAGACGGTCACCGCCTTCGAGGCCGCCGTGATGGAGATCGACGACGTGGTGGAGTGCCTGCGCATGTTCGGCCGCCCCGACTACGTGCTGCGGGTGGCGGTGCCCGACATGGACGCCTACAGCCAGCTGTGCCTGGAGAAGCTCGGCCGCCTGCCCGGTCTCGACAAGCTCACCTCCCAGATCGCCATGAAAGCCCTCAAACCCGGCGGCATCCTGCCCCTTTGAGCTTCCGGACGCCGTCAGGACCACAGACGCCGTCAGGACCACACCGGAATTCGCCGCGCTCCCCGGGACTTCGAGAACACCGGGGAATCATCGCCCACCGAAGAGGAGGAGTGTGAACGCACGTTCAGGGGCGGGTGACCGTCTCACCGCCATGGGCACCCAGTTGCTCGAAGTGCACATCTGGCTCCGCGAGATGCTGCAGGACCTGCAGGACGGCGTCGACGACTACTTCGACGGCAAAGGGCTGCCGCCACGGGACCTGCGCGCCCACTGTCTCTCCTTCTGCACCGCGTTGACGCGCCACCACACCGGTGAGGACAGGGGCGCGTTCCCGGTGATCGCCGAGGAGTTCCCCGAGCTGCGCAAGGTGCTCTCCGAGCTGCGCGCGGACCACAACCAGCTGGACTGGCTGCTGGGGAATCTGCGGAAACTCCTCGAAGCCCTCCCGGAGAAACCGGACCCGGTCACGGCCGCCAAGGTCCGCGAGGAGGTGGGGGCGCTGTCGGCGATCATGCAGACGCACTTCATCTACGAGGAGAAGAAGCTCATCTCGGTGCTCAACTCGATGGACGTGCCCGAGTGGCGCGAGAACCGGCCCGACTTCCTGCTGATCGACGACGAGGACGAGCCTGCGGCTGGCTAGGATCACTCGTCATGAGGGTGACGGTGCTGACGGGTGCGGGGATCTCGACCGAGTCGGGGATCCCCGACTACCGCGGGCCGAACGGCATGTGGCGCAGGGACCCCGACCACGAGAAACTCGTCACCTACGACTACTACATGGCCGATCCCGAGATCCGGCGGCGCTCGTGGCTGATGCGCCGCGACAACCCCGCGTGGGAGGCCGAGCCGAACGCGGCGCATCGTGCCCTGGCCGCCCTGCCGGACGCGTGGATCGTCACGCAGAACGTCGACGGCCTGCACCAGCGGGCCGGGTCGCCGCCCGAGCGGGTGCTGGAACTGCACGGCAACATGTTCGGCGCCCTGTGCACCGCCTGCGGCGCCCGCTCCACCACGCGCGAGGCGATCGACCGGATCGACGCGGGCGAGAGCGACCCCGCCTGTCACGAGTGCGGAGGCATCGTCAAGACGGCCACCGTGATGTTCGGCCAGTCCCTCGACCCGGTCGTCCTCACCCGCGCGGTCGAGGCGGCCGAGGAGTGCGAGGTGTTCCTCGCCGTCGGCACCTCGCTGCGGGTGCAGCCCGCGGCCTCCCTGGTGGAGGTGGCGGTGCGCGCGGCTGCCCGGCTGGTCGTCGTCAATGCCGAACCGACCCCGTACGACCACCTGGCCGACGAGGTGATCCACGACCCCATTGGCATCGCCGTCCCGCGCCTGTGCTCATCCCTCATCTGAGAGAGCTGTGCCCACCTGACGGGGCGGCGTGAACGTCCTCAGTCGCCGATGTTGACGACGCTGGTGAGGATGACCACCGACTCCTCGTCGGCCTCCAGCGAGTGCCGCCGCTGCGGGATCGGAGCGGTGTGGCCCTCGCCGAGCTCGACGGTCCGCTCGTCGTCGACGAGCCGTACCCGTCCCATCAGGACGTGCAGGCTCCCGGCCGGCGCGGCCTCGTGGTCACCGAGGGCCGTCCCGGCGGTCAGCGCGATGACCGCCTGGCGCAGGGTGCCCTCGTTGAGGTAGGTGTGGGCGCTGCGGCCGTGCGCGCTCGCCCTGGCGAGGCTGAGATGCTCCTGGGCGAGAGCCAGTACGTCGGTCATCGGTTTCCTTCCGGTCGCTGTGTACCTGCCCTGGCCGGACGAGGCGCAGAGCCAGGCGAAGGTAAAGTCATCCGTCCCGCCGAGCGGAGGGCCGCCCGTCGAAGCGGATGGTCCGAAGCAGGTCCGCGGCCGCACGGTCGAGGATCGTGACGCTCGCCGCGGGAGGGAGCGAGCCGCCGCGGGCACGCTCGACGAGCACCCGCCAGCGGCGGCAGTGCCGGGCGAAGGTCGCGCTCGTGACGACCCGGCCGCGCGAGAGCTGCCCCTCGCGGGCGAGCCTCGGCTCCACGTCGAGCAGGATCAGGTGGACCTCGTTGCCGACCCTGCGGGCCAGCCAGGCGAACCCGTACAGGATGTGCGGCCATGTGCCGCGGGTGTGCGCGACGACGGCGTGCCCCTTCCACATGGCGCGGGCGATCCGCACCGCGTGGGTGGTGTGCACGAGCGGGATGCGGGCTCTTTGCGGGATCGGTCCCAGGTAGGGGGCCCACCAGTTGCGGGACTGGCGTGAGTCGATGACGAGGGCGTCACCGGCGCGCACCGGCTCCCTCTCGTCGCCGCGCAGCCCGTACAGACGGTCGAGCAGGGTGCTCTTGCCCGCGCCGGGGATCCCCGCGAGGAGCACCAGCGATCCGGCCGGATAGCGCAGATCCCCGGCGGAGGGCCCGCTGGCCGGTGGGGTGGCCATCACGTGCACCTCGCTGGTGTGGGGGGTTTCAGTCATGCCGCGTCCCGCGTTCCGGGGGAGACACCGGTGGGACGGTGCCCGGAGGGGGAGGGGGGTGTCAGGGGGCATGCTCGCTCCTCGAATGCGCTCGGCCATTCGAGGTCTCCTTCACCCGCGTCTCGCGGGCGACCGTCCGGGGACGCCACAGGGCGTCCGTATTGACCGGATCGGTCTTTGGGAAGTACTCCCCTCGTTCGTTCAAGGTTAAAGGAAAGCGGGCGATCTCGCGTTCATGGAGGGTGACTCTTCCGGACGCGCCGCGGCGCCGGCACCCCTCCCGCGATCCGTACGGGCCGGTCTGCCGGCTCGGCCTCGTGGTCCGCTGGTGTGGGGGTGCCGGCGCCGCCGGGAAAACCCTGGGCCTGACGCCCGTCGGTGGCCCGTCAGTAGTTGTAACCGGAGTTGTTCGAGTTGCCGGAGTTGTTGGAACCGGAGTTGTGGGAACTCGGGTGCGAGGAGGGCGTGGGGGAGGAACCGCCCGTGGGGGAGGTCGTCGAGGTGGCCGCTCCGCCCGGCCTGATCAGGCCGAGCAGGCCGTGCGTACCGCCGTCGCTGCCCGCGCTGAACCACAGGGAGTTCGTGCCGCCGACGGTCTCGGTACCTGGCTCCAGGTCCCACAGGCCGCTCAGGGTGATGGGCCTGCCGTCGGAGGAGCGCAGCGGGCCGAGCGAGCGGCCGTTGCGCGGGTTGTAGGCGTTGATGCGGCCGTCGCCGAAGTTGCCGACCAGCAGGGCGCCGGAGAGGTTGCCGAAGTTCTTCGGGGCCAGCGTCATCGCCCAGGGGGCGTTGAGGGCTCCGCGCGCGACGAAGCGGCCGAGGAACCGGCCGGAGCCGTTGAACTGGCTGACGAACCCCTTGCCCTGCCCGGCCACGGACTTGCCGGTCTCGGGGTCGCGCTTGGCGTACGCGACGAGCACGGAGTTGCCCACGACCTCCACGTTGAACGGCGCGTAGTTCTCCGGCAGGCCGGGGTCCTGGAACGCGCGGCGGCCCATCGAGATCCGGTCGAAGTCGCCGTTGAAGACGTGGATCCGGTTGCGGGCGAAGTCGGCGGCGAGCAGCATCGGCCCCCGGTTCGTCTGGGCGAGGGCGAGGCCCTTGAAGTCGGCGCCCTTGACGAACGCGCTGATGATCGCGTCGTCGGGGTCGGCCTCGGCGTTCCAGCCGGTGATCGCCCCGCTGGGGCTGGCGAAGATGAACGTGGCCGGCCCGGAACCACCGGGCCCCTTCACGACGAACTCCTCGCCCATGTTGACGACCTGCCCGGTGGGCCTGCCGCCGGGGACGCGGACCTGGGTCTTCTCCTGCTTCACGGTGCCCGCGCCGCCGGAGTAGACGGTGGCCAGGCCGGTGCCCGTGGCCGAGACCCAGAGGGTCTTGCCCATCGCCAGTCCCCACGGGTTGACCAGCGCGGGGTCGGTGACCGCGGCCCGTCCGCTGACGTCCGAGACCAGGTTGGTGACCGCGAAATGCTTTCGCAGGCTCTGTTGACCGGCCTTCTCGGGGCCGCTCGCGGTCCCCGCCTGTTTCGCTCCGGCCCGCGCCTGATGGGTCCCGGCGGACGCCGTACCGGCGACGCCCATGACCAGGACCGTGGCGCAGATCGTGACGGTGCGTACTCGCATTCATGGCTCCTCTGTGAGGGAGTGCCTTTCGCCGCGAGATACGCGTGGGGTCCGTGCGCGGTTCAGTCCGCTTCTCCAGGGCCGGCACCCGGGAGGAGCCGTGGGGACGGGGGAGTCAGCGGAGGGCGGCCGCCTCGGCGGCCAGTTTCTCGATGCGCGAGTAGTCGCCGTCGGCGAGCGCGTCGGCCGGGGTGAGCCAGGTGCCGCCCACGCACCCGACGTTCGGCAACGCGAGATAGTCGGGGGCCGTCGCGAGCTTGATGCCACCCGTCGGGCAGAACGTGACCTGCGGCAACGGGCCGCCGAGTGCTTTCAGGTACGGCAGACCGCCGGCGGCCTCGGCGGGGAAGAACTTCATCTCGGTCACCCCGCGGTCGGCGAGCGCCATGACCTCGGAGGCGGTCGCCACACCGGGCAGGAACGGCACCCCGCTCACCTCCATGGCGTCGACCAGCCCCGGGGTGGTTCCCGGGCTGACCAGGAACCTGGCGCCGGCCGCGACGGAGGCCGCCACGTCGGCCGGGGTGCGGATGGTGCCGGCGCCGATCACCGCCTCCGGGACCTCGGCGGCGATGCGCGTGATGGAGTCCAGGGCGGCGGTGGTGCGGAGGGTCACCTCGATGACCGGCAGGCCGCCCGCGACCAGGGCTCGGGCCAGGGGGACCGCGGTCTCCGGATCGTCGATCACGACGACCGGGACGACCGGGGCGATGTCGAGCAGACTCATGCGAACTCCAGGTTGGACAGGCGCTGGCTCAGCCAGGCCGCCGCGCCGGTGAGGGCGGGCTGAGGGGCCACGATCAGCACCGTGGCGATGTCGGAAAGGTAGTCGTTCAGGGTCGGGGTGGCCTCGAAGCGACGGCGGAAGTCGCTGGAGCGGACCCGGTCCACGATACGTGGCAGCACGCCGCCGCCCAGGTAGACGCCGCCCCGCGCGCCGAGGGTGAGGGCGACGTTCCCGGCGAAGGTGCCGAGCATGGCGCAGAAGACCTCGACGGTCTCCGCGCACAGCGAGTCGTCCATCCGGGCCACGATGTCGGAGGCGGACAGTGCCGGCGCGTCCGTCCCGTGGACGAGCGCGAGGGCCCGGTGCAGACGTGACAACCCCGGCCCGGACAGCAGGTGCTCGGCCACCACGTGCTCCAGGCCGTCTCCGCGCAGTGCCCGGACGATCTCGTGGTCCCGCATGTCGAGGACGGGCGCCGTGACGTGCCCGCCCTCCCCGGGGATCGGCACCCATCCCTCGGCCGCGGGCACCAGACCGCCCACGCCGAGACCCGTCCCAGGCCCGAGCACGGCCTTGACGCCGTGCGAGGGCTCGGGACCGCCCAGGGAGACCAGGTCGTCGCCCCGCAGGTACGGCAGGGACGCGGCCAGGGCCTCGAAGTCGTTGAGCAGCCAGGCGTTCGGGATGCCCAGGTCGCGTACCGACCCGGTCCACCCGGAGTTGGTGAGCCGATAGCGGTCGCCCTCCACGGGCCCCGCGATCGCGACGCACGCGGCTCCCGGCTGAACTCCGCCCGCATGATCTGCGATATAGGCGGCTACGGCTTCGGGAAGGCCATCGTGTTCCGCGCCCGCGAGCACGGCCACCGCCTCGGGCTGTCCACCGGGCTCGGTGACCAGCCCGAACCGGGCGTTGGTGCCGCCGATGTCGGCGACGAGCCAGGGAAGGCTCACGAGATCTCCTTCGCGGACCGTGTGAAGGAGACGATGTGCGCGCTCACGCCCGGATCCCGCTCTGGGCGGTCGCCGGGCGGGTGCCGTTCGCGACGGCCTCGGCGTGGCCGTTCAGCGCGAAGACGCCCGCGCCGCGTTCCGCGGGGCCCGCCGCGCGGCGGAAGGCGCCGAACAGTTCGCGGCCGGTGCCGACCCACTGGGCGTCGGTGAGCGGCGCGCCCTGAAGGGGCCTGGCGGCCAGTTCCTCGGCGCCGACCAGCAGCTCCAGGGTGCCCGCGGCGGCGTCGAGGCGGATGGGGTCACCGTCGCGCACCAGCGCGATGGGGCCTCCGTCGGCGGCCTCCGGCGACAGGTGGATGGCCGCGGGGACCTTGCCGGACGCGCCGGACATGCGGCCGTCGGTGACGATCGCCACCCGCTGCCCCCTGTCCAGCAGCACCGCCATCGGCGGGGTGAGCTTGTGCAGCTCCGGCATGCCGTTCGCGCTCGGCCCCTGGTAGCGGATGACCGCCACGAAGTCCTGCCCGTCCAGCTCGCCCGCGTCGAAGGCGCGCAGCAGCTGAAGCTGGTCGTCGAAGACCTTGGCCGGGGCCTCGATGACGAGGTGCTCGTCCTTGACGGCGGAGACCTTGCTGACCGCGCGGCCCAGGTTGCCGTCGAGCATGTGGATGCCGCCGTCGGCGGAGAACGCCTCGGAGACCGGGCGCAGCACGTCGAGGTCGGTGCTGCCCTCGGTGCGCTCCTGCCAGACCAGCTCGCCCTCCTTGAGTTCGGCGGCCGAGCGGTAGTGGTCCAGCCCGCGCCCGGCGATCGTGAGCACGTCGCGGTGGAGCAGCCCGGCGTCCAGCAGGTCGCCGATGAGCACCTGCATGCCGCCTGCGGCCTGGAAGTGGTTCACGTCCGCGTGGCCGTTGGGGTACATGCGGGTCAGCAGCGGCACCGCCTTCGACAGCGCGGCCAGGTCGTCCCACAGGAGCTCGATGCCGGCCGCCGCAGCGATGGCGACGATGTGCATGGTGTGGTTGGTCGAGCCGCCGGTCGCGAGCAGTGCCACGCAGGCGTTGACGATCGCCTTCTCGTCGACGACCTCGCCGACGGGGGTGTACTCGGAGCCGTGCGCGGTCAGCTCGACCGCCCGCCTGCCCGCGGCCTTCGTCAGGGCCTCGCGCAGCTCGGTGCGCGGGTTGACGAACGTCGAGCCCGGCAGGTGCAGGCCCATGACCTCGATCATGACCTGGTTGGAGTTGGCGGTGCCGTAGAAGGTGCAGGTGCCGGGGGAGTGGTACGACTTCGCCTCGGCGTCCAGCAGCTCGCCCTTGCCGACCTTGCCCTCGGCGAACAGTTGCCGGGTGCGGGCCTTGACCTTGTTGGGCAGGCCGGAGGTCATCGGTCCGGCGGGGACGAACACCGCGGGCAGGTGGCCGAAGTGCAGCGCCCCGATCAGCAGGCCGGGAACGATCTTGTCGCAGACGCCGAGCATGAGGGAGGCGTCGAACATGTCGTGCGAGAGCGCGATCGCGGTGGCCATCGCGATGACCTCGCGGCTGTAGAGCGAGAGCTCCATACCCGCCCGGCCCTGTGTGACGCCGTCGCACATCGCGGGCACGCCCCCGGCGAACTGCGCGACGCCGCCGGCCTTCCTGACGGCGGCCTTGAGGATCGCCGGGTAGGTCTCGTACGGCTGGTGCGCCGACAGCATGTCGTTGTAGCTCGACACGATCGCCACGCCGGGCTTGACGTTGGCGCGCAGGTCCCGCTTGTCGCTCTCGCCCACGGCGGCGAAGCCGTGCGCGAGGTTCGCGCAGCCCAGGCTCGCCCGGGCGGGGCCGCGCAGGCGGGCCGCCTCGGCCTCGGCGTGAAGCCGGTTCAGGTAGGCGGTGCGGCTGGGGCGGCTGCGCTCGACCAGACGGTCGGTCACCTCCTGGATCACGGGGTGCATCCGGACTCCTCGATCGTGGTCGGCGTCATCGTTGCCGGGATGGTCGCTTCGGGCAGGGCGGTCGGCTCGCGCGCTCACTCCGCCCCCTCCTCGTGCCAGACGCGGCCGCTGCGGCCGACGAGCTCGTGGGCCGCGGCGGGTCCCGCGCTGCCCGCCGGATACGGCTCGGGCGGGGTTCCCCTGGACTCCCACTCGTCGAGGATCGGGTCGATCCACCGCCAGGCGGCCTCGACCTCGTCGCGCCGCATGAACAGGGTCGGGTTGCCGGCGAGGACGTCCATGAGCAGCCGCTCGTAGGCCTCGGGCACCCGGCCGGTGAAGGTCTCGGCGAAACTGAGGCTCAGCGGGACGGGCTTGAGCGCCACCTCGCCCGCGCCGGGCTCCTTGGCCATGATGTTCAGCTGGATGCCCTCGCTCGGCTGCAGCCGCAGCACGAGCCGGTTCGGCGTGCTGCCGGGGAAGATCGAGTGGGGCACGTCCTTGAACTGCACCACGATCTCCGAGCAGCGCTGCGGCATGCGCTTGCCCGTACGCAGGTAGAACGGAACCCCGGCCCAGCGCCAGTTCCTCACCTCGGCGCGGATCGCGGCGAAGGTCTCCACCCGGCGGGAGTCGTCGGTGGGCGCGGTGTTGTCGGGCTCGTCGAGGTAGCCGGGTACCGGGACACCGCCGGACTCACCCGCCGTGTACTGGCCGCGCACGGTGAAGCGGTCCACCTCACCGCCGGTGATGGCCCGCAGCGCCTGGAGGACCTTGACCTTCTCGTCGCGGATCGACTCGCGGTCGTTGCGTGACGGCGGCTCCATCGCCACCAGGCACAGCAGCTGGAGCAGGTGGTTCTGCACCATGTCGCGCAGCGCGCCGGCGTGGTCGTAGTAGCCGCGACGGCCGGGGGTGCCGACGGTCTCGGCGACGGTGATCTGGACGTGGTCGATCCACAGGGAGTTCCAGATCGGCTCCAGGAACGCGTTGGCGAACCGGAGCACGAGGAGGTTCTGGACCGTCTCCTTGCCCAGGTAGTGGTCGATGCGGTAGATCTGCCGCTCGTCGAAGATGGCGCCGACCTCGTCGTTGATCCGCATCGCGCTGCGCAGGTCGCGTCCGAGCGGCTTCTCCAGCACCACCCGCGAGGCGGGGGTGACCAGGCCGGCGCGGTGCGCCTCGCGGCAGAACGGGCCGAACGTCATGGGCGGGCTGGCCAGGTAGAACACCCGGTCGCGGCGCTCGTGCCCGTCGAGCGTCCTGGCGAGTTTCGTCCACCCCGTGGGGTCCTGGCCGCTGATGTCGATGGTGACGTGGTGCAGGCGGCCGAGGAAGCGCCGCCAGGTGTCGAGGTCGTCCTGCGGCACCGAGCCGCGCATCGCGGCGTCCACCTTGCCGCGGAAGTCGGCGTCGTCGAGCCCGCCGCGGGACATCGCGATCACGCGGGTCTCGGGGGCGAGACGTCCGTCCCGGTCGGAGTGGTAGAGCGCCGGGAGGAGTTTCCGCATGGAGAGGTCGCCGGTGCCGCCGAAGACGATGAGGTCGGCGGGTTGCGGGGTCTCGGACATCGGGGGAACTCTCCGTGATGATCTATCGAATTTGGGGATAGATCGGACACTAGCTAGATCTTGCGCTCTACACAAGCGGAGTTTTGTAATTTGAGATGAGAAAGTAGGAAGTTTTCATTTCCTAAGTGGGTGTGATTCACTTGGCGGATGCCTCGACGTCCCGCTGCCGCGCTGGCCACCAGCGGTGAGGTGTTGCGCCTCATCCGCTCGGGCGAGGCCGCCACCCGAGCGGACATAGGGCGTGTCACCGGCCTGTCCAGACCCGCCGTGTCCCTGCGCGTCACCGAGCTGCTGGAGCGGCGCCTCGTCGTGGAGGACAGTGAGGGCCCCTCCACCGGAGGCCGCCCGCCCACCCGCCTGATCTTCAACGCCTCAGGCGGGGTCGTCCTCGTCGGCTCTCTCGGCGCGAGCCGCGCACAGGTCGCCGTCTGCGACCTCGCGGGCAAGGTGCTGGCCGACACCGCCCTCTCGGTGGACGTGGAGGAGGGGCCGGACGTCGTCCTGCCGCTGGTCATGCGGAGCTGGAGCGAGCTGCTCGGCGACCGCCCCGTCTCCCTGGTCCGCGGCGTCGGCCTGGGGGTCCCCGCCACGGTGGAGTTCGCGGCCGGTCGCACCGAGAGCGCCCGGATCATGGCCAGCTGGACCGGTGTGGCCATCCCGCCGATCATCGCCGAGAGCTTCCCCGCCCCCGTCTTCCTCGACAACGACGTGAACGTCATCGCGATCGGTGAGCATCGCGAGATCTACGCGGGCGAGGCCGACGACCTGCTGTTCATCAAGGTGTCCACCAGGATCGGCTCCGGAGTGATCGCCGGGGGCGAGATCCTGCGGGGGGCGCTGGGCGCCGCGGGGGAGATCGGGCACATCCCGGTCCGCGACGGCGGGGGCGTCCTGTGCCGCTGCGGCAACATCGACTGCGTCGACTCCGTCGCCAGCGGCACCGCGATCCTGCGTCAGCTCCGGGCCAGGGGGCACGAGGTCACGAGTCTCGCCGACGTGGTGAGCCTGGTCAGGGCAGGGGACGCGGAGACCATGACCGTGGTCCGCGACGCCGCCCGGATGCTCGGCGAGGTCGTCGCCAGCGCGGTCAACCTGCTCAACCCCTCGGTGGTCGTCCTCGGCGGAGACGTCGCGGAGACCTTCCAGCCGATGGTCTCGGGGGTCCGCGAGGTCATCTACCGCCGCTCGACGGCGCTGGCCACCCGCAACCTGCGGATAGAGCGCAGCCGGCTCGGCCCGAGCGCCGGGATCATCGGCTGCGCCCACATGGTCCTGGACCACATCCTGTCGCCCGAGGCCGTCGACTCCGCCGGCTGGCAACCGCCGCGCTCGGTCCGCTCCGTCCGCTCCCTCGTCTGAGCGGCCCCTCGTCGCCCCCTACGCCTCCTGCGGGCTCTCCCTGCGATCCGCCGTGCCGGTGGACCTGGCGTTGAGCACCACCAGCGCCAGCAGGACGAGCAACCCGGCGAAGGTCGCGGCCAGGCCCACGAACTCGGCGAACCAGCCGACCAGGACGGGGCCCAGCAGCAGTCCCGAGTAGGTCAGCGTGGTGAACCTGGCCAGTGCCGCGGCTGCCCCGAGGCCCTCCGCGCCGTGCCCCACCGCGCTGAAGATGAGGGGGAGCAGGACCGAGAGACCGATCCCCACCACCGCGAAACCCGCGATCGCGACGACGATCCCCGGGCTGAGCACGACCATCAGCAGGCCGCAGAGGGCGATGCCACCGCTCACCCTGACCAGGGCGGGCGCGCCGTACCGCTCGTGGAGGCGGTCACCGACGAGGCGGCCCGCGGTCTGGCACAGGTTGAAGAACGTGTATCCCAGCGAGGCGACGGCGAGGGTGGCGCCGCGATCCTCCAGGAGGAAGACACCGCTCCAGTTACCGACCGCGCCCTCCAGGATCAGGATGACGGCGCCCATCGCGCCGAACATCAGCACCCGCGGGGTCCACCCGTCCCGCCACTTCACCCGGACCTTCTTCTCGCCCTCCCGGCTCGCATGCCGGTCGGCCGAGGCCGGCAGCATCCACAGCCCGGTGACCAGCGAGAACAGCGCCACCGCCACGCCCAGCCACAGGAAGTGCGACATGGGGGTGAGGCCGGCCTGGATGGCGAGGCCGCCCAGCACGGAGGCGATCATCGCGCCGATGCTCCAGGCGGCGTGGCAGCGGTTCATGACGGACCGTTTGTGAGCGCGCTCGACCGCGATGGCGTGGGCGTTCATGGAGACGTCGAGAAGCCCGTCGATCAGACCGAAGATCACCAGTGCGACGGCGAGCTGGATCGGATCGGAGGCCAGCGCGAGGCCGACCAGGGAGAGCGGCAGCGCCACCCCGGTCACCCGGGCGATCGGCGCGCTGCCGTACCGGGCCACCAGGCCACCGGCGAGCTGCATGGCGATCAGGGCCGAGACGGAGGGGACGACGAGCAGGAGACCGAGCTGCCCGGCGGAGAGGTCGTGCTCCACCTTCAGCGAGGGGACCCTGATCAGGAAGCTGGCGTAGGAGATCCCCACGATCAGGAACGCCGACATCGCGGCGAGGCGGGTCAGGCCCGCGGCCCGCGACACCACCGCTTCGGGAGGCGTCCCCGGCGGCTCACCGGCGGGAGAGTCCACCCCGGGCGGCTCGTTGGGAGGCCGTCCTCCGGAGGCGGGTTCGGTCATGTTCTCAGGCGCCGTCATCGCCGGCCCACTCCTTCATCCACCTGGGGTCCACGTCGTCCTCCTCGCGGATGAACCGCACGTCGGCCGAGACACGCATGACGTCGGTCACGGTGTCGAGGGAGGCGTGCACCACGTACGGGTTGTGCACGGTCAGGTCGCCCGCCTCGTAGTCGCTCCACAGCCATCGCCGGTCGACGACGCGGGCCGTCGTCTGGAGGTCGTGGCTGATCGGCCGGGAGTCGTGGGCCCGATCGGTTCGAAGCCGCGCCGGATCGAACCGCTCCGCGGACTCCCGGTGCGAGCCCTCCAGGTAGACCAGGCCCCCGGTCTCCATCGGGCAGTCGCCGACCGGTATCCACATCGTCAGGACGCGGTCGCTGCCCTGGGACATGTACGCGTGATCGGTGTGGGCGCGGGAGGCCCGCAGCGAGCCCGCGTAGAAGTGGCGCAGGATGCCCCGGGGCAGCAGCCGGACGGGGCCACCGAGCAGGGTCGAGGCGAGCTCCGTCAGGGCCGGTTGCCGGGCGAAGGAGGCGAACCGCTCGGTACGCACGAAGTCGTAGGCGGGGTGGTCCCTCACCCCGTGGGAGGGCAGCCCCTCCGGCGGGCGGCCGGAGAAGACGCCCTCCTCGGGGGTGGTCCCCGGCTTGAGCAGACCTTCGGGAAACGCCGACAGGTACGCCGCCCGCAGGGAGAGGACCGCCTCGCGGTCGAGGAACCCCCGCAGCAGCAACAGACCGTCGTCGTGGAACCGCCGCCTGAGCGCCTCGGGATCGCCGAGCAGCGCGCTGCTGTCGGCGAGCGGGGCGAACAACTCGTCGGTGAACGGGATGGGCACGCCGTTGGAGGAGACGGCCCGCCTGTCTCCTGGCATCAGTAGACCCCCTCGGTGATCTGGTCGGCGTCCTCCGCCTCGTAGGGCCCCACTCGCGCCACCCCCGGCCACGGAAACCAGGGATGCGGCGGGGCGGAGACGGCGCTGTCCCGCTCCAGCAGGTTGGGCAGGAAGAGATCCTCCAGGAGGGTCACCGCCCTGATCCGGCCCCGCTCACCGGTGGCGGCCTCCTGCCAGACGTCGTCGGGCCGGACGACGTGCATGACCGCGAAGGGCGGCGGCAGATGGTAGCTGTGCGGCTCGCCGGGGGAGGGGGCGTCACCCTGGAGGGCGTGCCCGACGAGGGTGTTGCCGTAGGTGTCGATCCACTGGACCCCGTCCAGATACTCCTCGCGCAGATAGCGCGCCTCCTCGGGGGAGCAGGAGGTGCCGCCGGTGCACACCGCGCGGACGCCGTACTCGGCGAGGGGCTTGTCCAGTGCGGGGGCGAGCGACAGGAGCAGTTTGGCGGTCGTGAAGAGCAGGCTGACCCGCTCGTCCCGCAGGAGGTCCGCCGTCTGCGCGACGAGGTGCTCGACGTAGGCGTCGGCGCCGTCGCCGGAGGAGGCGCGAAGCAGGTGTTTCACCCAGCGCGGGTCGAAGTCCACGGAGAAGACCGCCGCCCCCCAGCTGTCGCCGAGCAGCTTGACGAAATGCCCGTAGGCGTGCGGGCCGCTGGGCGTCATGGCCAGGATGTCGCCGCCGAGCAGGCCGCGGGCCTCCAGCATGACGCGGTACATCTTCACGTCGTAGACGGCGCGGGTCACATCGACGACCCGGTACGGCAATCCGGACGTCCCCCCGGTCTCCACGACGCGGAACGGCCGCCCCGCGAAGCCCCTGGGCACGAGGTCGCGCGCGCTCACCCCCCGCAGGTCGGTCTTGTCGAACAGGCCGAACAGGCGCAGGGAGGCGTAGTCGGTGACGTCGCGGATCGGGTCGAAGGGCAGGCGGCTCCTGCGCGCCAGCCAGAACGGTGAGCCGGTCTCCTCGCTGAAGTGCCAGCTCATCATGCGCGCCGTCCACTCGTCGAGGGACTCGCGCATGGCGGGGATCTGTTCTCGCATGGCGTCCAGCAGGGAGCCGACCGGGAGGTGATGACTGCTCGGGTTCAGGACGACACTCCTTGGGGAACGGCCGCGAAACAGGCCGGGTGTACGAAGCGGGACCCGGCGGCGACGTCACGCGCTCCCGCCTCGTCCGTGGAGACGACGACGGCGAAGGGGAAGGGCAGCTCGCAGCCGACGAGAGGATGGCCGACGTCGTCGACGTGGACGAGGGTGGGCGCGAGGAACGTCGTCCCGCCCGACCTGACCAGGAGCGGCCGCCGGGTGAGGACGCGCCCGCCGGGGGCGAGCCGGTCGGAGACGAACGCGGCCATGCGCGCGGCGTCGGCCTCGGGCCACGACGCCTGCGGCAGGCGCGGGTCGGGCGGGTCGAGGGAGATGCCGTCGAGCACCGCCGCGACCGCGCGGCCGCGCTCGACGGCATCTTCCCCGGCCGTCCGCAGGCAGACCACCGTGGACACGCAGGTGCAGAACCGGCCCGCGTCCCGCGCGATCCGGAAGGCGAGCTCGGTGGGATCCACCGGCTCCCGCGCGCCCACGATCACGCAGGCCCGCCCGGGGCCGCGCAGATCGAGGGACGGCGTGTCCATCGCCGGTTCCGCGGCCAGGCCGTCGCCGCCGTAGACGACCTGCCTGTCGGTCGCCCGGATCAGCGCGGGCAGGACCCGGGGCGCGCTCGGGTAGTAGCCCAGCGTCTCCGGCGGCCAGCCCACGCTCAGCAGGGCACCGATCAGGCGGGCCGACGACAGCGGCTCGCGCCTGCTGGGGCGGACCCAGACCGCCGCGCCCGACAGCGCCGCCTCGAGCACTCCCTCCAGGCAGGTGAAGGTGTTGGCGGGCAGGGAGACCAGGGTGAGCCCGCCGGTCTCACGCACGTCCGCCGCGAGCTCCTCCAGCCGCTCGCCGAGCATCGCCGACCAGCGGCGCACGAGAACGGAGGGGAGCCCCGCCGTGGCGCGCATCGCCTCGTCGAACCCCCCGGCGTCCTGGACGCCGAGGGACTCGACGGGTACGCGGCCGTGCCCGAACAGCGCGACGGCCTCGCGGAGCATCTCCAGGCGCCGGGCGAAGGGGGGGACGGTCGTCGCGGCACGACGCGCCCGCAGGCGCGCGCCGTCGTCGCGGACGAGGATCTCCGGGGCGAGGGAGAGCGACGGCCCTCCGGGGACGGGCACGGTGTCCATCGACCGGTACCACCGTCCCGCGCGCAGCAACGGCAGGACCGCATCGCCGGTCACGACAGCGCGTCCCGCAGCGCGTGGACGACCCGCTCCTGCTGGGCTCGCGTCATGCCGGGAAAGAGCGGCAGGCAGATGTGCCGGGAGGTGAACGCCTCGGCGTTCGGGAAGGACCGGTTCGCGAAGCGCCGGGCGAAGTAGGGCTGGCGATGGAGCGGGACGTCGTACACCTCGCCCGCGAGCCGTACCCCCTCGGCGCGGAGGTGCCGCTTGAGCGCCGCGCGGTCGACGCCCTCGGGCAGCAGGGCGAGATACTTGTAGTGGTTCGTCGCGCACCCCGCGGGTACGGCGGGGCGCTTCAGTGAGGGCACGCCGGCCAGGCCGTCGTCGTACCAGGCGGCCAGTTCCGTACGCTCGGCCAGCACCTCGGCCAGCCGGGCCAGATGGGTGAGGCCCACCGCCGCGTGCAGTTCGCTCATCCGCCAGTTGCTGCCGAGATCGTCGTGGAGGTTCTCCTCGAAGGAGCGCTTGCCGTGGTCGCGCAGGTGCACGACGCGCCTCAGATCGTTCTCGTCCGCGCTGAGCAGGCCGCCCTCGCCACTGGTGATGATCTTGGTGGGGTACAGGGAGAAGGCGGCCAGCCGGCCGAAGGTGCCCGCCCGGCGTCCGTGCAGCGAGGAGCCGAGGGCGTGGGCGGCGTCCTCGACGACGGCGATCCCCTGCCTGTCGCACTCGGCCAGCACCTCGGCCAGCGAGTCGGGGACGACCCCGGCGATGTGCACGGGCACGACCGCGGCCACGTCCTCGTGGGCGGCGAGGGCGGCGCGCAGCCCGTCGGGGTCCATGCCGAGACCGTCCGGCTCCATGTCGACGAAGTCGACCCGGGCGCCGGCGCGGACGGCACTCGCCGCGGTCGCGAAGAAGGTGTTGGCCGGGACCAGGACGGTGCGTCCCTCGACCCCGACGATCCGTAGCGCGATCTCCAGGGCGGAGGAGCCCGAGCTCACCGCCGCCGTGCCACGCCCGATCTCCCCGGTCGCGAGCGCCTCCAGCCGGGTGCCGCGCGTTCCGAGCGTGAGGGACCCGGAGGCGAGGGCGTCGTCGACGAGGTCCAGGATGTCCAGGCGGGCCCGGACGTCGAACCCGATCTTGGCCGCGGGCACGTCCGGCGTGTCGGTGACGGGCTCGGCCAGGGACCGGGTGAAGAAGTCCGCCGCCTCGGCCAGGCCGGTGCCGTGGCCCATGGGCAGCGGCAGGATCTCGGCCGAGGGGTGGGCGCTCACGATCCGTTCGCCGGCGGTCTTGGCGTCGCCGGGATCGAGGCGTCCGTCGGCCGTGCCGTACTGGACCTGCAGGGGAGCGGGGGCGAGCGCCGCGTACAGGTCGGGGAGGTCGGCGTGACGCAGGATCGACGGCAGGGCGACGTACTGGTTCCAGGCCAGCGACCGGCCGATCATCGTCTCGTACGTGCCCAGGTGGCTGGCGGCGCACAGCGGGAGCGACTCCTGGCGCAGCAGCGCGGCGTGCAGCGCCACGGCCGCGCCCATGCTGTGCCCGAACAGGCCGATCCGCCCGGGTGCCACGTCCGGATGCGTGCCGAGCCAGTCGAGCGCGGCTCCCGCGTCCTCCGCCATCGCCCCGAGGAGGCTCCCGCCGCGCAGCCGCAGCGTGCCGTCCAGCACGTCGCCGGGATCGCGCCCGCCCAGCGTGGCGGGTTCGGCCCAGCGGTCGAGACCGTGGTCGAGGGTGAGGGTGAGGAAACCGGCCCGGGTCAGGTGCGCGGCGACGTCGCGCCCCGGATGGTCGGGAGGCAGGAGCCCGGTGACCCGTTCCAGGGTCGCGTTGCGCCCCGGGCAGACCAGCACGGCCGGCCACGGCCCCGGGCCCGGCGGGGCCAGCATGACCGCGCGCAGCTCCCGGCGGTCCTCGTGCTCGAAGAGGTAGTGGTCCACCCGCGGCTCCCCGCCCTCCTGCCTGCGGGTGGAGCGCACCCGAAGGCGCACCTGCCGGGTGGCGGCCAGTCGGGCCACCACCCGGCGCACCTGGCCGTTGCGTGCGGCGGCGGGGGCGGGGTCGGACGTGGGGGAGCCGGGGGCGGAATCGACCGGAGAATGGCCGAGATGGTGGAACCGGTCGATCGACGTCAACGCGAACCCCGGATCTCAGACGAAGTCGGCGTGGAGCGTGTGCGGAACCTCGACGCGGTAGGTGTTCAGTGCGTCGTCCAGCTTGATCCGCCCCTTGCGCAGCCATTCGAGCAGCTCGTTCTGCGGCCGGTAGAAACAGGATTTGCACAGGTCGGTCCTGAGCGGGTTGCTCGACTCCCACTCGGCTCTGGGGCCGCCCTCAAGGACGTTCAGGTAGCCGTCCTGGAGCACGTTGCCGATGCGGTAGCGGCTGTTCAGGTGGACCTGGGGGCAGGGGTAGAGATGGCCGTCCGCTCCGACGGCCGTGACGAAGCGGCTGTAGTGGCAGTGGTCGAAGTCGCCCTCGACGGACTCCACCTGGTCCATCGGTCCCCGGTCGAGCTTGGGCACGGAGACCTCGAACTCCTCCGACGACAGCGCGGAGACCTCGTCGAGCGAGGCGGAGACCTCCGCCATGACCTGCTCGATCGTCTCGTGGCCCATCGAACTGTAGAACTCCGGCTCGAACCGTACGTAGTGGGCTCCGGAGTCGCGCGCTATCAGGGCGGCCTGCGTGATCTCCCGGTAGTTCTGCATGGTGATCACGAAGTTGAACCCGATGCGGAACTCGGGGTCGACGGCGTTGTCGCGCAACCTGCGGACGGAGCCGAGGAAGGACTTGAACGTCTGCTCGCGGTCCCGGGTGATCTCGTTGAAGGTGGCCTCGGTGCCGGCGTTGAGGCCGATGCGCACCCAGGTGTGGGTGTTCACCACGCAGTCGGCGATGTCGTCCCTGTGCAGGCGGGAGCCATTGGTGATGAGGCCGATGCGCAACCCGGCCGCGTGCCCGGAACCGCAGATCTCCGTATAGCCCTTGTGAATGGTGCATTCGCCGCTGCCGCAGAATGTGACGGCCCGGCCGCCGGACTCGGCGAATTCCCGCATGAGCCTGACGCTCTTGTCGGTGGGAATCGCGTCCTTGAAGGAGAACAGATCGTAGAAATTCTCCTCGTTCGGCGAGTGGAAGTTGCAGAAATTGCAGCGCATATTACAGGCACCCATGATGCCGATGCGCATATGGACGGGCCGGAAGCTCTCCCCGTTGACGAACTTCCTCAGCAGGTCCTCGTGAGCCATGACCTTGTCGGGAGCGTGTGCCTGGTCGAGTTCGACCTCCGCCAGGCCCTCCCCGTTGGTGGGTCTCGCAGACCGGTAACTCTCGTTCGACATTTCATCCCCAATCGACCAGGAAGGATTTGGTCAACCCGGTCCTTGTGCCAAATTCGGCGCGCTGGCAACGTCGTTCGGATACGTGTTGAAGTAGGTCGATTTAGGGTTGGGATCGTGACATTCGGACTATGGGAGCGCTCCCAAATCGGGATACTAAATGACGCTCCTAAATGGGTCAAGTCCTCTTGTGGGGCATTTTCGGACACGGTACGGTACGTCGGGGTCCGACATTCGCGCGGCCGGAGGGAGTTCGTGCAGGTGGAGGGAAACGGCATGACAGAAACCCCAATAGCGTCACCCCAAATGCCAGGTTCCTTCCCGGACACACGGACACTCGGGTCCAGGCTGGCCGCCTATGCCTTCCTCGCCAACGACCCGTCGGTTCCCATGGTCGCCGCCGACTGGTGGGAGATCAGCGGCCCGCACTACAAGGCGGTGGCCGCCGCTCTCGCCCACTTCGTGGCCGGAGAGCCCGCGGCGGAGGACCTGCGCCGCTTCGCCGCCTGCCCCGGGGACGGCGAGCTGGAGACCGCGCTGGTGAACGCGCTCCTTCCCCTGCTGGACCGCTCACCCGCCGACCGTGCGCGCCTCGGGGAGCTGGTCGTCGCGGCCGACGCGCGCGTGCTGGTGGACTACCACAACGGCGCGTCGGCCGACCGCTCCGCCGCCGAGGTGTCGGTGGCCGACGCCTCCGCCTGGTCACGGCCGAGAACACTGGGGACACCGGGGGCGTCGGGGGTGCGGACGGTGGTCGTCATCCCCTTCAGGGACCGCGTCGGCGGCGCCCGTACCCGCAACCTGCTGGCCTGCCTGGCCGCCCTGCGCGACCAGGACGGTCACGACGCCCGGGTGAGCGTCGCCGTGGTCGAGTCCGACTCGGCGCCCACCTGGCGTGACACCGTCGAACCACTGGTGGACCACTACGTGTTCGCGCGACACGACGGGCACTTCAACAAGTCCTGGGCGGTCAACGTCGGGGTTCGCGACACCCCCGGCGAGCCCGAGCTGATCTGCGTGCTGGACACCGACATCCTGGCCGACCGCCGGTTCCTGAGCCGGAACCTGGACCGCATGGCGAGCGAGCCCGAACTCTCGGCCTTCCTGCCCTACCGTCGCATGTTCTGCCTCGATCCCGAGTCCTCCTCCGCCGCCGTCCGCCGGCGCTGCGAGCACGGCGAGGCCGACGTGCCGCTCGACGCCGTACGCGCGCTGGTGCTGAAGGAACCGCCGGGCGCCTGCCTCTGGGCGAGAAGGACAACCTTCGACGCGATCGGCGGGTTCGACGAGCGATACCAGGGCTGGGGCGGCGAGGACGACGACGTCGTGGCGCGGCTGAGCCTGGCGGGAGGGTTCACCCGGTTCGACGACCCGTTGCTGCACCTGGCCCACCCGCGTCCGGAGATGACCCTGGACGGGGTGCCGTTCAACGCCCACATCGCCCCGCTGAGCTGGAGCGTCGCCGGCGGATACGGCGACCTGCGAGGTCCCGGGGCATGACCTTGGCCGTTCGCGCCTACGCGGCGCGCACCTCGGTGCCGCAGGGCGGATCGCTGCGCTTTCGTCTCCTGCCCGACGATCCGACGACCGAGGACCCGATGCCCGGCGGTATCGCCGCCGGCGAGACGGCGGCAGGCGGCGGGCACGGCGCGGCCGGCTGCCGTGCCCGGGTTCGTGACGCCGTGACCGGCGAGGTCAGGGCCGAGCTGGACGCCTCCGGGCCCTGGTGGACCCTGCGGGTCCCCGAGAGCTGGCCCAGCTCCCTCTACGCCGTGCGGTTCACCCTCGGCGAGGAGGACGACGGGACCCGGGAGGGCGAGGCCCGGGCCGGCGGGAGCGACGAGAGCGGGGACGACGAGACCTACTTCGTCGTCCTGGCCCGCGAACCGGGACCCACCGGGGCGGTCCTGGTGTCGGTGCCCTTCCTCACCTGGCAGGCGTACAACAGGGCCGGAGTCCCGGGAGAGGGCCTGTATCCCACGGAGAGCCCGGAGCGAGCCGGCCGGGTCACCTTCGACCGGCCGGGCGGCGGACCCGCGGGCAACTGGGAGGACAACTTCTACCGGTGGCTGAGCCGTAACGGCGTCCGGGCCGACTACTGCTCCAACCTGGATCTGCACGAGGATCCGGACACGCTGCTGCGCGGCCGCCGCCTGCTCGTGATCCCCGGGCACGACGAGTACTGGACCCGGGAGATGCGCGACGCCGCGGAGTCCTTCGTGGCCTCCGGAGGCAACATCGCCTTCTTCGCCGGCAACACGTGCTGGTGGCAGATCCGGCTGGAGGACGAAGGCCGCACCATGGTGTGCCACCGCGACGCCCTGCTCGACCCGATGGCCGCGACCGATCCGAGCCTGGTCACCGTGGAGTGGTCGGGTTCGCCCGTGGGCCGGCCGGAGAACAGCCTGACCGGCGTGAGCTTCCGGCGCGGCGCGGGCTGCTGGGAGGACATGGACGCGATGAAGTCCGAGTCGTACACGGTGCGCTTCGCCGAGCACTGGGTGTTCGAGGGCACGGGACTGCGCGACGGCGACACCTTCGGCAGGGGCGCGGTCGGCTACGAGACCGACGCCGCCGAGTACGTCGAGGTCGACGGCGTCCCGCTCGCGACCGGCGCCGACGGCACCCCCGCCGACTTCGCCATCCTGGCCACCGCCGACCTGCGCCACTGGCGGCACCTGGGCCAGGGCGGCCACGCCACCATGGGCATCATGCGCCGTGGGGCGGGCACCGTCTTCAACGCGGCCACGATCGGCTGGGGCGACGCCCTCGACGATCCGGTGCTCGACCGCGTCACCCGCAACGTGCTCGCCAGGCTCGCCGGTGATCCCGGCTGGTGGGAGCCGATGGGGCACGGGGCCACCGCACTCGCGCTCGCCGCCTGCGAGCACCGTCTCTTCGCCGTCCACACCGACGGTGATCTCTGGGTGAGGCCGTACCGCACCCAGAACCTGAGATGGCGGCGGATCGAGCCCGCGCCCGGCCTGGTGGCCCTGACCGCGCCGAGAGAGGCGACACCGGGCTCACCCGTCCTGTTGTACGGCCTGCACTCCGAAGGGCGCGTCGTCGTCCGCGAGCCGGTGACCGAGCGGGCTTCATGGCAGGACCTGTACGACGCCCCGCCGGAGGCGGTCGGGATCGCCCCCGTCGACCAGACCATGTTCGCCGCCGGTGCCGGAGGCGAGCTGTGGCAACGTCCGCTCGCCGCGGGTCGGTCGCGGCCGTGGACCCGCGCGGGCGAAGGGCCGAGGCTCGCCGCGCTCGCCCACGTGGGGGGACGGCTGATCGGGCTGACCCACGACGGGGAACTGCGGGTCAGGACACGGGATGACGAGTGGGCGTTTTTGGGCACCACGCCCGGGCTGGTCACGCTGACCGGTACGACCGGCAGGCTTGTCGGCGCCACGCCGGGCGGCGACCTGTTCTGGCGCGAACTCGTCGGTGGCGCGTTCACAGGACCTCCACCTCCCGTGGCGGGCGATACGGGTCCGGGACGTCCACGGCCCCTGGCGGGCGATGCAGCCCTGGGACGTCCACGGCCCTTGGCAGGCGAAGCGATCACGGGACATCCGCAAACCGGAAACAACGAGGAGTGACGTGCGCCGGATCGAACTCGTCGGCCGACATCGCATCCGCCTGGACGGCGACGCGCCGGTCCCGCCCATCGGGCCGGGCGACGTGCTCGTCCGGGTGGGAGCCTGCACCGTCTGCAACCGCAGCGACCTGGCCTATTATCACTACTTCGGCCTGCGCGATCACTGCGCGACCGGCTGCTTCGGCCACGAGGTCGCCGGCACCGTCGAGGCCGTGGGGGAGCGGGTGACCCGCGTCGAGCCAGGGCGACGGGTGTTCGTCCGCACCCCGCTCACCCCGGGTTTCGCCGAGTACGCGGCGGCGAGGGAGGTGAGCGTGGGCGTCCTTCCCGACGACGTGCCCTTCGAGCAGGGGGCGATCCTGCAACTGCTGCCCCTGGCCGTGCACGCGACCCGAGGGGTGCGGCTGGGCGATCGGGTGGCCATCGTGGGGCAGGGGCCGGTCGGGCTGATGGCCCTGCGGGTCGCACGGTTGCGCGGCGCGGCCGAGATCGCCGTCGCCGACCTGGACCCCTGGCGCCTGGAGCGCTCGGTGCTCCTCGGCGCGGACCGGACCTCGCTGGTGAAGACACCGCAGGCCGTACCGGAGGAACTGGGAGGGGAGTTCGACGTCGCCATCGAGGCGGTCGGCACCCCGCACACCGCCAACGTCTGCGTCGACCTGGTCCGGCAGAACGGTCTCGTCGTCTTCCTCGGCACCCACCACATCGACACCCACGTCACCTTCGACATGGTCAAGTGGGAGAAGAAGGGATTGCGGGTGCACAGCTCCGCCGAGCCGACCGACACCGCGAGGGCCGAGGCGATGCGCGTGGCCGAGCGGCTGGCCGCCACATTCACCAAGGATCTGCGTCTCGACGCGATCCTCAGCGCCGTCTACCCACTGGAGCGGCTTCAGGACGCCCTCGACCGCCTCTCCGAGAGTCCCACCCTTCATCCGGCGGGAAGCGCGGCACCGTTCCAGACCCCGCCCCCGCAAACCCTGAAGATCGCCATATGTCCCGGCCAGGGCTGAGATGGGGGATCGCCGGATACGGCGACATCGTCCGCAGGAAGGCCCTTCCCGCCCTGCTCTCCCTGGGGGAGACCGTCACCTGCGTGTGGGGCAGGGACGCCACGCGGGCCCAGGCGATCTGTGAGGAGTTCGGAACCTCTCCCGGCGGGTCCGGCGCCTTCGGCACGTCCGACTACACCGAACTGCTCGACGTGGCGGAGGTCGTCTACGTCGCCACACCGGTCGCGGCCCATCTGCCGCTCGCGATCGCGGCGGCGCGTGCGGGACTGCCGGTCCTGGTGGAGAAACCGCTCGGCGGGGCGGCGCCCGAGCCGGCCGCGGCCCACGTGGGAATCGACCGCCGACACGGAACGGCGTCCGAGCCGGCCCCGGCTCGCGCGAGGGACACCCGCCGGCGTGGATCGCCATATGTCCCGGCCTGGACCCCCCCGGGGGTCGCCCAGCACCGTGAGATGGTGTCCGAACTGGCCGGCGCCCACGCGGGCGTCGCCTACTACCGCCGGCTCGCACCCGCGCTCGGGTGGGTGCGCGAGATCCTGCGCGGGCGTGCCGTACACCGCGCGATCGTGGAGTTCTCCAGCCCTTTCGACCCGGGCCCCGACGATCCCAGGCTCTGGCGCACCGACCCCGCGCTCTCCGGCGGGGGAGTACTCGCCGATGTGGGCAGTCACCGTCTGGACCTGCTCTGCTGGCTGCTGGGAGAGCCGGTCGTGACCGCCGCGTGGACCGGGCGGCCCTTCGACCTGGGCGCCGAGCGCCTCGCCCGGATGGAACTGGCCTGGCCGTCGGGGACCACGGCCGGCCTGGAGGCGGCGTGGAGGCCCGGCGCCCGCCACGACCGGCTGCGCCTGTTCTTCGACGGTGGTCACCTGGAACTCGACCCCCTCGACTCGGGGACCGTGCGCGGGATCGTCGACGGGGTCGCCGTCGACGAGTTTCTTCCCCCGCCGCAGAACCCGCATCTCCCCCTCATGGCCGACTTCGCCCGTAGCGTCAGGAACGGGACCGATCCGGTCTGCACCGTCCGCGACGCCGACACCGTCGACCGTCTCATCGCGACCGTCTACGCGATCGCAACCCCTCTGGAGGAACACCCGTGAGCGAAACCGTCTCCCTGCCCGCCTTCCCCGCGCCGCTGCGCTGGCTGAACCGGCCCGAGGACTGGAGCGCCGACGGCGACGCGCTCTCCATCGTCGCGGGGGCGGGCACCGACCTCTTCTCCGACCCCGGAGAGCCGAACCGCTACGCCAACGCCCCCGCCCTCGTCGGCCGCCTGGACGGCGACTTCACCCTCAGTGCGCGGGTCAGGCTCGACCTGCTGTCCACCTACGACGCGGCCGTCCTGCTGCTGTACGCCGACGACGACCGGTGGGCCAAGTTCTGCCTCGAACTCTCCCCGCAGGGCAAGCCCACGATCGTCTCGGTGGTCACCCGCGGAGTGTCCGACGACTGCAACTCCGTGACCATGGACGGCCGGGACATCCGGCTGCGGATCTCCCGCATCGGCTCCGCCTTCGCCTTCCACGTCGCCGACGAGTCCGGTTTCTGGAACCTCATCAGATACTTCGCGCTCGACGGTGACCCGGAGGTCGGTTTCCTCGCGCAGAGTCCCACCGGCGACGGCTGCACCGTACGCTTCGAGGACATCGAGTACTCGCCCAAACGTCTGGCCGACCTGCGCGGCGGCGAGTAGCCCGCTCTCCCGCCGGCCGGGGTGGGCAGTGCGGCGAGAGCTCCACGGAACGGCGGCCGGGCGGGCTACCGGGTGTCGGCCGGGCGAGCGGTGAGAACGCGGGCGAGCAGACCGTTGAGATCGGCCTGCTCGCGCGGGTCCATGGGGAGGACCACTCCCGCTCCCCGCGGATCTCCCCGGTACGATCCCCGAAGCTCGACGGACGCCCCCAAGGAACTCGCGATGCCGAAGCTGAACCGCCCGCCGCTCTCCATCGTCGCCGAACACGACACCCCGATGCCGGTGCGCGACGGCACGATCCTGCGCGGCGACATCTATCGCCCCGCCTCCGGCGGGCCGTTCCCCGCCCTGCTCGTCCGCACACCGTACGGCTCGGGCTCGTTCTCGATGGCGCCGAAGATCCCCGCGCTGGAGGCCGGCTTCGCGGTGGTGCTCCAGCACTGCCGGGGACGCGGAAGCAGCGACGGGGAGTTCCGGCCGTGGCTGGACGAGGGCGACGACGGCTACGACACCGTCGGGTGGATCACCTCCCAGCCGTGGTCGAACGGCGAGGTCGTGGCCTTCGGGATGTCCTACCTCGCCGGATGCGCGCTCCAGGCCGCCGCGACCCGCCCGCCGGGGCTCAGGGCGGTGGTCGCCTCGATGACCCCGCACGACTTCTACGACGGGCTGAAGTATCACGGCGGGGCCTTCGCGCTCGGCTCGGCGCTGAACTGGGGCCTGCTGCAGGAGATGCTCGGTCTGACGCATGCGATGGAGGCCGGCCAGGACGTGACGGCGGGCTTCGGCACGCTCCTGCCCGTACTGGGCGACCAGGCCGCCGCCGCGCGAACGCTGCCGCTGCGCGACGTCCCCGCCGGGCCGTGGTGGAGCGACTGGATCTCGCACCCGACCCGTGACGCCTACTGGGAAGGGCTGGCCGAGACCCTGCGGCACGACCGGATCGAGGTGCCCGTGATGCACGTCGCGGGCTGGTTCGACCTGTTCCTCGCCGGGACCCTGGAGAACCACCGGCGGCTGGGCGGCCCGTTGGTCATCGGCCCCTGGTCGCACGGTTCGGAGGCGACGGGTACCGGCCGCCTGGACTTCGGGTTCTCCGCCTCGGCGCAGGCGATCATGCTGCCGCCGCGGCAGCTGGACTTCCTCCGCGGCGAGGACGCCGGCCCGCCCGTGAAGATCTTCGTCATGGGCGACAACGTCTGGCGGGACGAGGAGGAGTGGCCGCTGTCTCGCGCGGTCGACACCCGCTATTACCTGCACACCGGCGGCCTGCTGTCCGCCGAGGCCCCCTCGGACACCGCGCCGTCCACCTTCACCTTCGACCCCCGCGATCCCGTGCCCACGACCGGTGGCCCTCTCCTGCTCCCCGACGTGACGAACATCGGCCCTCAGGACCAGCGCGACGTCGAGCTGCGCCCCGACGTGCTCTGTTTCACCACCGAGGCGCTCGCCTCCGATGTCGAGGTGACCGGCCACCTCCGTGTCACCCTGCACGCCGAGACCTCGGCGGTCTCCACCGACTGGACGGCCAAGCTCGTCGACGTCCACCCCGACGGCCGTGCCATGAGCGTGACCGACGGCATCGTCCGGACCTCCGTCGCCTCCGGAGTGCACGAGATCGACCTCGTCGCGACCAGCCAGGTCTTCAAGACCGGCCACCGCATCCGCGTCGAGATCTCCAGCTCCAACTTCCCCCGCTTCGACCGCAACCCCGGCACCGGCCGGACCTCCGCCGACTCCACCGAGGCCGACCTGGTCGTCCAGCACCAGACCGTCTTCCCCGACTCCTGCATCACCCTCCCGATCGTCCCCCGGTAACGGACCCGCACCGATACCTGTCGTACCTGCCGCCATCGGATCCGAGCGGGCCCGGAGGAAACCCGGTCACCGTCGACGCCCGCCGGTGACGATGTCTCCGGACTCCTTCGAGGGCGAGAACCCAAGCGCGGTGAGCGACCCACCCCTCCCGAAATGAAAGTTTCAGGGTCGTCCCGAGGTGGGCGGCCCTCGAGAAATCGCGGTGACCTGCCCCGATGACGAGCCGTCGGGGCCTTTCGCCCATCAGGGCTTCTCATCCTCGTCCACCGTGTGCTTCACTCCAAACGCATGCGGGAAAGCGCTTACCAACAGAAGGCGGGCGACCTTCCCCATGCTGTCCGGCAGGCATGCCCGCCGGCGAAGGGAGCTTGACGAGGACGGTGACGATCAGGGCGTCCGGGCCGCCACAGGTGTGGCCGTCGAGAAGATCACCCCCTGACGCGCTTCGACCCCGTCAAGCGCTCACACCCCCCGACCGAACTGGAGATGACGATGCGCAAGGACCGAAAACTCGCGGTCATGCTGGCCGCCGCCCTCGTGACGGGCAGCGGGCTGGTGACCGTGCTCTCCACCCCGGCCTCGGCGGCCCCCTCCAACGGCAACTACACGCTCGCCAACGCGGGCAGCGGCCTGTGCGCCGCCGTACCGGGGCAGAGCACCGGCGACGGCGTGCAACTGGCCCAGAACGCGTGCACCAACGCCGCCGGACAGGTCTTCACGCTCACCTCCTCGGGCGGCGGATACCAGATCAAGGCGGCGCACAGCGGCAAGTGCCTCGGCGTACGGGACGCCTCCACCAGCGCCGGCAAGGCGGTCCAGCAGGAGTCCTGCACCGGGGCCGCGTCGCAGACCTGGCAGCTCACCGCCTCCGGGTCCAACTACCGGGTGGTCAACGCCAACGGCGGCAAGTGCCTCAACGTCCAGGACAACTCCACCTCCTCCGGCGCCCTGCTGCAGCAGAACTCCTGCGACTCCGCGGCCACCAAACAGTGGACGTTCCGGACCGCCGGCGGCACGCCGCCGCCGAACCCCACCCCGTCTCCCACCCCGACCTCGCCGCCCCCGGGCAACGGTGACGGCAGCGGCTCGTGGCCCTCGGACACCGGCAGCGTGCACCAGACCACCACCCGCAACGCCGGCACGTTCTTCGACGGCGGCATGAAGCGCTACTACGGCATCGGCGACGGAGGGCAGAGCGAGAGCCAGGACCCGATGTTCGTCGTGGCCAACGGCGGCACGATCCAGAACGTCATCCTCGACGCCCCGGCCGGTGACGGCATCCACTGCGAGGGCTCCTGCACCATTCGCAACGTGTGGTGGAACGACGTCGGCGAGGACGCCGCGACGTTCAAGTCCTCCAGCTCCTCGGCCACCTACCTGGTGGACGGCGGCGGCGCCAAGTCCGGCGCCGACAAGGTCTTCCAGCACAACGGGGCCGGCACGCTCACGATCAGGAACTTCCAGGTGCACAGCTCCGGCAAGCTGTACCGGGCCTGCGGCAACTGCTCCACCTCCTACACGCGCCACGTGGTGATGGACGGCATCACCGCCCGCTCCACGAAGGTGCTGGCCGGGATCAACTCCAACTGGGGCGACACCGCGCGCTTCAGCCGGATCACCGTCTACGGCAACACCACCATCTGCGAGCGCTACAAGGGCGTGCCGAAGGGCAGCGAGCCCAGCAAGATCGGTGAGGGACCCGACGGCACGAACTGCCTGTACTCGGAGTCCAACATCACCCGTCGCTAGAACCCCCGGGTAGGCGGGCCCTCACACCCCCGCCTACCCGGGTTTTGGAATCGAAGGACGGAAGGTTCACACGGTCTCCGCAGGTCTCCGCCGAGCCGCCGGAGCCCTTCAGACAAAGCGAACAGCCCTTCGTCGCTTCAGACGGGACGGCGGAGCAGTGGCGCGACGAGGCCGACCGTGTCCAACTGTTCGGACTCGCCCAACCGGAGTGCGATGCTCAAAAGTGCCGCGCTCCTCGCTCGTCCGCGACCTGAATGATCGTCTTGCCGGGCGCGCGGCGATGGTCGGCGAACGCGGAGACCGCTTCCGAAAGCGGTCGTACGTCGCCGACGACAGGAGTGAGCTGTCCGGTCTGGAGACGCCGGGCGAGGGCGGCCAGCCGGACGCGGTCGGGTTCGACGACGAAGAAGACGGCTCGCCCGTCCTTGGGTCGCACGGTGGGGGGCACGGCTATGGTGACGAGGATGCCGCCCGGGCGTACCAGCTCGGCCGATCGCCGCAGGACGTCGCCGCCGATGACGTCGAACACCACGTCCACCTCGCCGACGTGCCGCATGTCGTCGGCGTCCAGGTCGAGGAAGGCCTGCGCGCCGAGGCCGAGCGCGACGTCACGATCGCCGGCCCGGCCGGTGCCGATCACGCGGGCGCCCACCTCTCGCGCGAGCTGGACGGCGATCGAGCCGACGCCGCCTGCGGCGCCGTGAACGAGGACGGTCTGGCCGGTCGTGAGATGAGCGTGGTCGAACAGTCCCTGCCACGCGGTCAGTCCGGAGACGGGCAGCGCAGCGGCCACGGTGTGGTCGATGTCGGCCGCGAGCGGGGCGAGGTTGCGGGCCTCCACCGCGGTGTACTCGGCCAGGGATCCGTCGCGGGCCCAGTCGGTCAGCCCGAACACCCGCTGGCCCACGGTGAGGCCAGTTGTTCCGTAGCCCAGCTCGACCACGACCCCGGACAGCTCGTGTCCGGGGACGCTGGGTGTCCGGTCGCGGCCGGCGCGATCGGTCCACGTCGTCGGCCAGTCGAGCTCTCCGGGAGTGAAGCCCGCGGCGTGCACGCGTACTATGACGTCGTTCTCCGCCGCGTGGGGGTAGGGCATGTCGGTCAGGGTGAGGCCGCCGACACTCGCGTCACGGTCTCGTACGGTGATCGCTCGCATGTGAATCCTTCAAGAATGTTCGTCGGTACGGGACCGTCGTTCATAGCGTGGCCCCGTGCGGTGTCCGGTCAGCTCGGCCAGGGCGAGCCGACGATGCGCTCGACCGTCGTGGTGCGCCGGAAGCCGGGGACGAAGTGCTCGAGCACGTCGGAGTTCACGGTGCCGTTCGTGGTCTCGGGGCGGCTCTTGAGCCCGTCGACGTAGGCTCGCAGAAACTCGATCTTGAAGTTCCCCCGCGGGTGGACGGCAAGGATCTCGCCCAGCTGATCGTGCTCCAGTCCGTCCAGGCCAAGGCCGAGCACGTCGGTCTGGACGCCGAAGTAGGTGGTCGCGATCTCCGGGGCCATCCGGCCGGGGATGCCCGGCGTGGTATGTAGCGCGATCGCTGTCCAGACGGTCTCGGCGGCGGCCGTGGAGAAACCCCGGTCCAGGAGGAACCTGCGCGCGTGGTCGGCGCCGTCGACCTCGAAGCGCTGTTCGACCTCGGAGAAGGGCGTCAGGAGGCCGGTGTCGTGGAACATGGCCGCCAGATAGAGCAGCTCCGGATCCGGTTTCACGCCGAGCCTGTGAGCGTGGATCAGGCCGAAGAGGAAGACCCGCCGTGAGTGGTGGTAGATGAGGGGGACGGTCATCTCCTGGACAAGCCTGGTCGCCTCGGCGACCGTTGCTGTCCCAGGGATCTCCAATCCCGCGATGACTTCTGGCATGATCTTTGGCTTTCCGGGAAGCGTGTCGGCTGTCGGACTGGATGTCCGATTTCCATGCTGCTCGCCGATCAGCGTGCGGCGCCGCCCTCGTTCGGCCAGGAATCACCTATATCTGGACAGGGCGAATATCTGGACAGGGCGAAATCGCGATCGTGTGCTCTGCCCCGCGCGGCACCGTGTCGCGCGGGGCGGAGGGGCTTCGGTGCCCGCCGGGTGGCCCCCGCGAGGGCCCGGTGATCTCCGATGAGGTGTGCTGCCAATGAACGGCGCCAATGCCTTCCGTGTCGCCGACTCGACGTCGGGCGAGGTTCGTGAGCGCGTCGTCCGGTTGCTGTTGCTCCGTGCGCGTCTCACCGTGCGGTACGCGTGCGACGGTCCTGGAAGCGGGGCCGTGTGGCCTGACCGCCCCACAGGCCAGGAGTTATGGGGAGTGTCCAGGGCATGCAAGCTGTGAAATCGCCGGTGCGTGACCGGAAGGTGGACGGGCTCCGGGCTTCCGGCCACGCCTTCCGGGCGTCAGCACACGATGAAGATGCTCTTCCAGCCGACGGGTGTCCGCTGCTCCGCGTTGCGGTCGGACGCCAGCTCGAAGTGCATCACCCCCTGCGCGTCGGGCTGGTTGTACATCCGGCCGCTCTGGCCGTCGCCGTACCACTTGTACGACCCGTGGAAGGGGATGTTGGACGGGCCGCACCGGTCGATGATCGCCGACCGGCCGGTGAAGCCCGGCCCTTCGTAGGCGACGTACTGCGAGGCGTAGGCGGCGCTGCCCATGACCGCGACCAGGGCGGCGGAGATGACGGGGACGAGGGCGATTCGCTTCACGACGATGATCCTCTCGATGATCTCGATTTCCTACGTTGAGTAATGAGGCTATCACTCAAAGTGAAGGAAGCGGTTGGCGTAGGGTCCGGATCGCTTGCCGGAAGCATCGCCGAGGTGATGAGGGGACCTTGATCCCTCCTCGGGCCGAGGGCGTTCGCCGTAAAACCGGCGGCTCGTGCCGGGGGGCGGGTGTTAGCCTGACCGCATGAACGCGTCCGGACGCCAGGTGATGATGCCCCGCTCACGGGGCCGCTGACGCCGCACGGACGTTCGTTTCCGAGGCCCTGTCACGGGGCCTCGGCGCGTTTCACCGGCCGGAGCCCCCGTTCTACCGGAGGTTCCGATGACCACAGCGCACACCTACGTCACCACCACCATTCCCTACGTCAACGCCCGCCCCCACCTGGGGTTCGCGCTGGAGCTCGTGCAGGCCGACGTGCTCGCCCGGTTCCGCAGGGCACAGGGCGAGCAGGTGCGGTTCCAGACCGGCACCGACGACAACTCGTTGAAGAACGTGCTGGCCGCCGAGGCGGCCGGTGTTCCCGTCCAGGAGTTCGTCGACCGTAACGCCGAGGCGTTCGTCGCGCTGCGCGAGCCGCTGGCACTCGCGGTCGACGACGTCATCCGCACCAGCCGCGACCCCCGCCACCGGAGTGGCGTGGAGAGGCTCTGGCGGGCCTGCGCCGATGCCGGTGACCTCTACCGCAAGCACTACGAGGGTCTTTACTGCGTCGGCTGCGAGCAGTTCTACACCCCCGCCGAGCTCACCGGCGGACGATGCCCGGAACACGGTGTCGAGCCCCAGCGGGTGGCCGAGGAGAACTGGTTCTTCCGCCTCTCGCGCTACGCGGACCGGCTCCACGACCTCGTCGCCGGCGGGCGCCTGAGGATCGAGCCCGCGGAGCGTCGCAACGAGGTCCTCGGCTTCATCGCCGGTGGTCTGGAGGACCTCTCGGTCTCCCGGTCGACCGCTCGTGCCCGGGGGTGGGGAATCCCGGTTCCCAGGGACCCCGGCCAGGTCGTCTACGTGTGGTGGGACGCGCTCGGCAACTACATCACGGCCCTGGACTACGGCACCGGCGGTGAGAATTACGGCCGCTGGTGGGTCGGCGCCGACCGTCGGATCCACCTGGTCGGCAAGGGGGTGTTGCGCTTCCACGCCGTCTACTGGCCGGCGATGCTGCTGTCGGCCGGGCAGCCGCCGCCCACGGACGTGGTGGTACACGATTACCTCACCGCCGGTGGCCGCAAGATCAGCAAATCCGGTGGGGGCACGGCCGATTCGATCGCCCTGGCCGGGGAGTACGGCACCGACGCCGTCCGCTGGTGGCTGTTGCGCGAGGTGCCGCGCGTCGGGGACGCCGACTTCACGGTCGACCGGCTTGTCGCCCGCGCCAACGACGAGCTCGCCAACGGGCTGGGCAACCTCGTCAACCGGGTCGTCGCCATGGTCCACCGCTACCGCGACGGGCACGTTCCCCTCGCCGGCACCGGGCCCGGGACAGGTGGTGGGATCGGCGCGCCGGGAGGGGAGGCCCTGGAGGCGGTCTGCCGCCAGGCGCCCGGTCTCGTTCGCTCGGCCCTGGACGACTTCGCGTTCCGCCGGGCCACCGCGCCGGTCTGGGCCATCGTCGACGAGGCCAACCGCTACGTCGACCTCACCCGGCCCTGGGAGCTGGCCCGGGCGGAACGCGACGGCGCCCCCGGCGCCGCGGCCCGGCTCGACGCCGTTCTCGCCGCGCTCGTCCGGGCGTGCGAGACGTTGGCCGATCAGCTGGCGCCGTTCCTGCCGGATACGGCCGCCCGGATCGCCGCGCAGTGCACGGCCGGGGAGAGTGGCCTTCCCGAGCCGCGCCCGCTCTTCCGGCGGCTCACCGCCCTGGAGCCGAAACCCCTGCCCTGACGCGCACCGCGCACGAGGGCCGGGTTCCGTGCTCCGGCGCGCGGTGTGAGAGGGGCCGTGCTCCGATCCGCGCCGGGTGCGACGTGGGCGGGGCCGTGTCTTGGCCCTCACCGCGACGCAGCGGCCATCGAAAACGCTCCCGCCCGGGGGCGTTGTCACCCAGAACTGGCGCTCCCCGCAGGTTTGCGTGGCTCCTCTGCCCAGACGTTCCTCCCGTTGCTCCACAACTCGGAGGCGTGGTAGCCGAACCGGTCGAACAGGCCGTCGTCCTGGTAGCGGCGTAGGTGCATCATCGGCGAGTCGTGGCCGACGAGTTTGGCCAGGTGCGGGGTCACGAGCATCTCCGAATCGAAGCGGAAGACGCTCATCGCGATGTGCTCGTCTCCGAACCTCGCCTCGATGCCGGGTACGTCCCGAACCTGCTCGATCTCCGAGAGGGTGATCCGGATGCGGGTGGAAACCGTCAACGGAACGCTCTCCACCTCCTCACGACGGCGGGTGACCTCACTGTCCGGATCGCCGATCAGGAACCGGATCTTGCATCCTTGCTCGGCTTTGCGCTTGAGGACCTTGGCGAGGTTGGGGTGTTCCAGCCATAGGAAGTAGTTGGTGTACCCGGCGAAGACGATCTCGTTGCGGGCCGAGGTGATCAGGTTGCGCCAGATCGACTTGGGGCACGCCGACCGATAGGGGTAAACGGTCAGAACCTCTCGATCCGGGCCGGTCTTCACGGTGTTACGGATAGCCTCTGGCCACAACACGGACGTATCAACTCCTAATGCCTCGGCGGCGGCCAACTGGTGCCGGAGGTGTGGGACTCGTGCCTCATCCTGTAACCAGCGTTCCACCGTTTTAACGTCCACCTCGCAGCGGTCTGCCAGATTCTGGTTGCTCAGCTTCGCATCGAGCATGGCGCGGCGTAAGGGGACGTTGGCCACGGTGCACCTCGTGAAGTGAGGACGTCAAGGACGTTTTCGACTCTAACTTTGAAACGTCCTGGACGTCTCTGGAACGCGGTGGGTTCGTCACTCAAATGGAACGACGCTTACTCCATGTCAACGCCCATGATTCTGGAAGACCTCCAGGCAGCATTTCTCGGATGGTGTATTTGGCGTAGTTCTGCGGGTCGTTTGTGGGCAACCCGGAATGGCCGACACCTCACCGACGAAGAGATAAATCGTGGCCTTTACCGGACAATCGACGCCGACGACGTCACCGAACTCGCCCAGCAGCTCCGCGACCAGGAAGGGCTGGAGTCGTGAGCGCCCTCGGCGGCAAAGGGCCGGCTCAACGATGCCCGGCGGCCCTGGCTGCTGAGCGCCTGCGGATCGGCCTCGAACACTGCGGCGTCTCGGCCGACGTCCACGAGGGCCACGGCGTCGCCCTGGTCTCTGTCTGGGCCGATCTCCTTGTCTGGACGGACGGGCTCGCCTACCGCTGGTGGACGGGAAAGACCTCGGTGAAGACGGGGCGCCGCCTGTATCGGGTCTACGGTGTGGACAACCCCATCACCGTCGCCCACTACATCGCCCAGCGGCACGAAGAGCTCCTCAAAGCGGCTTACCGGTGCGAAGGCGTCGCGGAGCGCACGTCGTGATTCTGCTCGACGAGTGCCTAAGCCCGCATGTGGCAATGCCGCAGGGAGGTCATCTCCGGCTGGACTGGCAACAGCCCTACCCAGCACTTGAGCGGGCGCGCTCGGTGGCCTGGACCTGTTGGTGCCGTGCCACGGTCTACGAACTGTACGAAGGCGCCGGTCGGGCGTTCGTCCGGCGAACCATCCAACTCGACAGCGGCCACCAGGTCCAAGAGACCTTTTCCTGGCCAATCAATGAGGCTCGGGCGATCTGGACGGCGTTGCTGTCCGGAAGAGCCCGGTGAGACGGGCGTGGCGGCGCGGGATCTGGAGGGACCCGTGTCGCCACGCCTTCAGCAAACAGAAATACGACCTTCCACTTTTCAGTCTTTGATGTGGCTGCGCACGCCCTGCGGGCATGAAAATCGGGGGTGGTTGCCCGCCGACGTCGAGTCCGCCTGGTGCCTGGTCGAGGCCGGTTTTCAGTCTGACGCCGGGAGCCGCCCAAGGGGCCCTGAACTGTCGCTTCGAGCACGAGAGCCCGGCTCTTGATCCTTCCCCTACCGGCTCCCCGGGCAACCACCTTGCCCACGACGGAGGAGACGAGGGACACCTGCGCAGGAAAGTGATGAGCCACTGGAACTGGTGGAGCGAGTCGCGGCGATCGACATCGGCAAGAGCGGCCTGGTGGTGTGCGTGCGCGTCCCCCATGACGACAAACCCGCACGACGCCGCCAGGAGGTACGCGAGTACACCACGCTGACCGCCTCCCTGCTCGCCCTGGCCGACTGGCTGCGCTGCCAAGCCGTCACCCTGGTGGCGATGGAGGCCACCTCCGACTACTGGAAGCCGGTCTACTACCTGCTGGAAGCCGAGGGATTCACCTGCTGGCTGCTGAACGCCAAACACGTCAAGAACGTCCCCGGCCGCCCGAAAACCGACAAGCTGGACGCAGTCTGGCTGGCCAAGGTCGTCGAACGAGGCATGTGCCGGCCCAGCCTGGTCCACCCCAAACCGATCCGCCAGCTACGCGACCTGACCCGCTATCGGCGCAGCCTGGTGCGCGAGCGCACCCGCGAAAAACAGCGCGTGGAAAAGCTGCTGGAAGACGCCCAGATCAAGCTGTCCAGCGTGATCAGCGACATCTTCGGCATCTCCGGCCGCGAGATGCTGGCCGCACTGATCGGCGGACAACGCGATCCCAAGGTGTTGGCCGCGATGGCACGCGGTCCGATGCGCTCGAAGATTCCCCTGCTGCAAGAAGCGCTCACCGGTCACTTCACCGATGAGCACGGCTTCTTATGCCAGATGATGACCGATCGAGTCGATGACCTCACCGCCCGGATCGAGGCCATCTCCCGCCGGATCGAGGACAAGATCGCCCCGTATGCCGCCGCGGTGGCTCAACTCGACGAGATCATCGGTGTCGGCACCATCGCCGCCCAAGAACTCATCGCCGAGATCGGCATCGACATGAGCCGCTTCCCCACCGCCGGCCACCTGGCCTCCTGGGCCAAATTCGTGCCCATCGACAACGCCTCCGCCGGCAAGAAGAAAGGCGGCTCCACCGGCAAGGGCAATCCCTGGCTCGGCGCCACCCCCTCGGCGAGATCGTCGCGGTCACCTCCCGCTCCAGTACCTTCCTCGGCGAGCGCTACCGGCGACTGTCCAGACGCCGCGGACAAAAACGCGCCATCGTCGCCGTCGGCAATTCCGTCCTCACCATCGTCTGGCATCTGCTGTCCGACCCTGAGGCCCGCTACTGCGACCTGGGCCCCGACTTCTACCAATCTCGCATCGCCACCAGACGCCGCGAACACGACCTCGTCCGCCAGCTCGAACGCCTCACCGACAAAACCGTCACCCTGCAACCAACCGCCTGACTCCAACCCGCCCCCACAAAACCCTGACCCGACATCACCGGCCAGGGCTCGCTGCCGCCTGCCCACTAACGCACCGATTTTCGAGCCAGGCGGAGCAATCACCGTGGTCGGGTGGCGGAGACCATGCTCAGAGGGTGGTGGACGGTAGCCGAAGTGAGCCCGTGTGTGGGGACGTTGCTGTCAGCGCTGCTGTCACCGTTCTAGTGAGACCCGCGAGATCGTTCCGGCCTGTAGGACCATGTCCTCATGTCAGTGACCGAGTTCGCCGGCGTGACTAAGGACAAAGATCGTGGCATCACATTCAAGGGAGGGCTGTACGAGTTCCGGACCGAGGAGGATGCCCACGTCTGCCTTCACGACACCGATTTTAGGCGCCTGACCTACGAGCCTGGCAGGCCGCCGACGTTGGAGCTGGAGTTCGTCTACGACCCGCGGTGGACTCCGCCCGAACTGTCGAAGACGCCTGTCGTGGTCTTCCGGTTCGAGGACGTCCGCCTCGTCGAGTGGCACGAGAACCAGGAGGGGCATGACCGCGTGGCCGCTGATCCTGATGCTCCACCGGGGCAGGTCGGGCAGTTCGACTGGGATGGCACGGACATGTTCACGCTGGACACCTTCATACTGCGCCTGGTCTTTCACGCGCCGCGAGCAGCGGTGACCGTGCGCGCGAAGTAAAGTGGGGAACCCGTCACGACCCGCCCGCTCGAATTTCGGACCTCTTCATCACGAGTTGGAACACGATAGTCCAGGATCGTCCACGACTGTCTTCCGGACCTGGTGGAGCGGGTTCTCGGGACTTCTCGGTCCACGGTCGTTCAGGTCCGCCCAGGCCTGTTGTCGGCATCCGCGGTAGCGGAATTCTTTACGCCGACGGCGTCAAGCGTCGGTGGACGGTCTCTCCGATCCACGGCGACGCAAGATCTATGCTGGGTCTGTGCCGCCATGTCTCGACGTCTACGTGTGGGTTCCAGAGCCCAACTGCGAGGTCTTCAGGCGATTCATCGATGACTACGTCGACATAGACGCCCCTGGCGACGAGCGGTTTCACGCTTTCAGACAGGTTCATGTCCTGGGCATCGCGAACGACGCAGACGACAAGATCCTCGACGAGTTGCGCCGCGACGGGGACGACGCCTTCACGCTCTACCTCAGGGCTCGCAACCACTACCAGGCCGTCATCACGGTCACTCGTGACGGGGCAACGGTTCTCGGCCTCAGCGTCGATGCCCCCGACGACCTACCGGAAACGCTCAGGCAGGGCGAACAGCTCGTAGAACAGCTACGACAACAGTTCTCTGCCCCGGCCGGACTCGCGGGAGTCGAACTACCTCCGGCCACAGACCGCTCCGAATGGTACGAAGAAGATCTCGTACTGCTTCGCACTGGCCAACTCCCCGCGTTTTGAGTTGGACACCACCCACCATCTGATCCGTAGAGAAGGGCGGATGCCTCGTCAGGGGCATCCGCCCTGCTCAGGTGGTGGTTGCGGGGCGGTGGAGGGCGATCCTGTAAGGCGGTGTTGCTGTATCGACTGCTGTACAGCATTCCTCATCCCTCGTGAGAGGCTGCGTGGCCTTTCGCCGAATCGGCGTCGAGCGATTCCCTCGAGACTGGCTCTGAGCCAAGATGATCCAAGCATCGTGACACGGGAGGGCGCATGATCGTGTTCACATATGCGGACTGTGATGCTCCGCTGACCTTACCCGTGTCGCAGGTCGCGCTCCCCGCCCACGCCCATCAGAAGCATGGCTATGAACTGCTGCTCGTGCTCATGGAGCCCAGGACCTACACGGTGGACCCGGAACCCTTCGGACCACCGTGGCGGCGGTGGGAGGAGATCGGCGCGGAAGAGGCAGAGGCCCGCGGTGTGTACGCGCCGGTCTTCACCCCGTCTGCCGCTCGACGCAATCGGCGGCCATGAGATGTCATGTCCGTGTGAAGATCTTGGCCGCCAAACTGGAGAGAGCGGTGGATTGCAGCAGGCTTGCTGCCGCTTCGGCTGATGCGGCGACCATTCGTTGAATTGGCCACTCAGGCATTTCCTGATTCGCCATGACGGCGTTGATAACTATCTTGGCGTCTTGGCTGCCATTAACCTGAATCTGTCGATCGCTGCCGCCATAATTACGCACCACCCCCAGTGCGTCTATGATCCACTGACGTGCCCGCGACCGGGCTGCGGGCTCATTGCGGGGATCGTCGCTGACGAGGTCTGGAAAATCTGTTGCCATTGCTCCTGTCCCGTCCGGAGCGATCTGAGCGATGATCGACAAAGCCTTGAACCGGACGCTCCCGTCATCGTCTGGCTCTTCCTCGCTGATAATGATAGACGCATGTTCTCCGGCTCTTTCGAGCAATCCTCGGGCCAGTTCACGTGGCGTACAGATATAACCGCCTTTGCCTAGATGTGCGTTCACCTTGGTCGACGTCAGCTCGGCTGCCTGACCGACAACATTCAAGATCCCACGCACCGACTCATAGAGATCACCGTCACCGTCGAGAGCCGCTTCAAGTGCGTGGTGCATATCATCATACGCATCGCCGTCCTCATCAAAAGAGTACGAGCTCCCGTCATCCGGGTCGGTCAGCGCCTGCGCACGCACGAATTCCCTCATGGCAGCATGTGTAGCCGCTGGCATGTCAACGCTGTCAACAGCTGCCCGGACCGGCCCTGCCCCCGCCATCACCAGCGCCGAATACACAAGCTGGTGAAAGGTGCCGATGTCACTCACAACGATGTTGATGAGCCACCGGCCTTGTTCGGTGTTCAACAGTCCGGGTCTGCTGATCGCAAGCCAAACTGCGGCATGAGCAGCAGCCGCGCTTTCCAGCTGCTCTTGATCATGGTCGATGACTGCACCAATTCGTTCGGTCTCCAGCTCGGCTAAAAGTGCCACAACATCGTCGTCGCCTAAATCATTCAGCAGTTCCCAAGCATTGCTTACGTGAGCAAGAGGGGAGGCGAGTGTCGCCAGCGTTCTCAGCCCTGCCCACAGCAGCTGCCTCAGCTGGTCGGCACTGCGCTTGTCAACCTGCCTGGATGTCTCACCCTCGCGGACTTGGTTCCAGTCGAGTTCATGCTTTTCCATGAACTTCTCGATAAGCAGGTGACCACGCATATCGTCGTCGGTCCAGCCTTCCGTTGCGTTCCCACGAGCCGTTCTGCGAGCTCTACGCAACAGGTCGGCAGCGAGTGCGAGGTCCCCTGCCCCCTGGGCGGTCAGTTTGGTGGAAGCGCCCAACCGTGCGTCAAGCTGGGCAGCACGGATTAGCAGCGTCCCCAGAGCTTGAACGAAAGCACCTCTCCATGGATGCTCAGCGGCACCTGCGGCAATGTCGTACGGATCGACCGCCGGACTGCCCACCCGTCGGCCGGGCTCCCACAGTGACCGGACGGCACCGGCAAGAAGGTACCGAGCGTTCATCGCGAGAAGGTCCTTGTCCAGAAGCGCCTCCGGTGGCCAATGCGGCCGAGGTTGCTGTTCGTCGTCATCGAATGGGGGGAGCCAGTTGTCAGCGTCGTAGGGCTCGTCGTATCGAGAAACATTCATCTCGGCGACGGAGTAGGCGAGCAGTTCAGGGCTCCACGTGGTCAGGTGGCGGCCGAACGCGGCAACCGCGAGCGCGGCTTGCTCGAGTTCAGCCCCCACCAGCAAGACGTAGATGATCGCCCCACCCGGATACCCCAGGATGCGGTAATCCTGGATCGACCCGCCTTCCTCGTGCTCGTCGTCCGGCTCATCCTCAGGTATGACCCGCGGCGAATCCCATCCTGCCTGGATGGCCGCTGCAACCGTATCCATCAAACGATCTACATCCACCGGGGCTGGGTCCCCGCTGGATATCGTGATCTTTCCGAGGTGTGGCATGGCGCCTCCCTGTCTGTCAAAAACTTCCAGGATGCAGAGAATTCAGCCCGTGACGTAGCTCATTCAGTGGCCCATCGCTTATATCATCCAACCCATTGAATAAGGTTGCGAGTGCCGAATATTTGCCCGTACAGCTCAGGGCCCGATGCTGCCTGAGGTGGCAGCGAGTGTCTTGAGGCGGCAACTAGTGGTGCGGTGGCGCGAACTTCCCTATCCGTGTCGGTGCTGGCCGCTATGGTCGTGGTCATGTTCAGCGCATACAGCCAGAACAACATGCTGCTGTCGATGATGGAATGCCTGGTTGGAGACGGCGTTGACCTGGAGTCGGCCAGGAGGGCGTTCGAGTCCACCAAGGGTGACTTCACGGCGAAGTTCACCGCTGCGGTACAGGCACGGTTTGCTCAGCTGGTCGAACCAGAGTTGTTTATTGACGTGCCCGAGCGCCCCGAGGAACTTCGCAAAGGTGATCTGGACGCACTGGTGCGGCCGGCCGCCGACGGCTTCCTTCGCTCATATCCGACCAAGGACGAACTGCTGCGCCAGGCGGATCGGATCCGCCGGCGGCAGGAGCGGCGCCCACCGTGGATCCCACGCCTGGACCGACACGGCAAGCCCATTCCGGAGCCACAAACTGACTCGTCCGATGCGGAGGCTCTTCCCGGACGGCCGCTGACGGTCACTGCCTTTGCCGAACTCGGGGAGGTGACAGTCCTTCTGCCCGCTGCTGACTGGGAGCGGCCGGAGCTGGCCATGATGTCCGGCGGGATCGGGGAATGGGAAGCGGCTCTGTACACGGTCCTGGGTGTCACCAGCGAGCAAGGGCCCGCCGCGACTGTTGCGATCGACGCGCAGGCCAACGAGGCGCTGATTCCTGAGGGTGTGCGCTGGTGGTCGACCGAACCGGCACAGCCGCTGCCGGCAGCGCAGGATCCAGGAGTAGCAAGTGAGCTGCTGGCCACCTCGACGAGTCTTGGCGGGCTGTCAGTTACCGACAACGCGCACCAAGACATCGAGACGCTGGCCATCGCTCTCGGGTTCGCGGGCGACTGGCGATACAGTGCCCGTTGGCTGCTTGACGCATGGGACTCCAGCATGGATGTGGGCACGCTTGCCACCGCCCGCGCGGCCATCGCCGGCTGGGCGGGGGAGGGCCGAAGCGGATTGATCGTGTACGTGTATGGCGGGGCCCTGCACGGCGCCGAGGGTCTGATCGGCGTCCCCGGTCCACTGCACAGCTACCTGCTGTGCGTGAGCCGCTCTGCCGACGGTACGGACACAGTCGACACGGTGCAACGGGCGATCCTCTCGTGTCCAGGGGAGCACTGGTGCCACCGCGGCGGCTGTCCCATGGCCGAGTTCCCAGAAGCGGACGCGCTGCTCGCGTCGATCGTCGCCATCGGCGACGTCACCGGTGTGGCCGACCAGGACAAGGGCTGGGCCGGGGAGACCTACCAGCAGTTGTATGGCACTCGCGGCGTCGATGATTACTCGGAAGCCGTTTTGGACTGCCTGGAGGCGGAGCTATCGGGCGATGGCTGGGTTGAGTTGGAGCGAGCGACGTGGGAGGGCGGCATGGAGCAGTCGTTGCTGCGCCGAGGCGTACACTGCTTGGCCGCCTCCTACGATCCGATCACCCGCCAGCTCCAGTTGGCCGATGGCAAGCCCCATCTCGATGGCATACTCGATCTCCTGGCAGACGATGGTGTGCTTATCGGCGATGACGACCACGCGACTGTCGACACCAGCGAGCAGGCGGTCCAGCAGTGGGGTACGGATATCCTAACCATTGCGGAAGATTATTTGCGCGGCCTCATCAACGAGTTGCGGCAACTGTCTGTCCCGATCCAGGGCGCTTTACTCGGACTGCATCCTCATGCAGACGGAACACTTAGCGCTCCGGAATCGACAGCACTCGCAAAAGAACAACTCGCAGTCCTGGTCCGCACTGCCGGGCTGTTTAGCAGCGAATGATCTAGATGGATTTCAAGTTTTGGACTTGTTTGGCTATGTCCACACGTCGGCGAATTTCGGAAGTTCCAAATCCTTGATCCCCTTAGGCCAGACGTCACCCGGTTATTGCGATCAGCAAGATCGAGGCCAACTGCCTCGCACCCACTCAATCTCATCCGCAATAATTTAAAGGAGCACTGCCGTTCTCATTGGGACAGGGGAACGGTGACTGGAGCTGGAGTAGCCCTCCATGTAAAAGGAGCACTTCATCTTCACTTCAGTCGTTCAGTGCGCGATTGTAGCGAAGCGGTATATTCCCTCGCATTCTCGTATGCTTTCCACGCTGTTCTAAGATAATCCAGTCCTCGGTCGTCCGGTTAGATGTATTGCGTGAGACCTTAAGAGACATTCCAAATTTTTCGTCCAGCAACTCTCTGCAGACTTCTGGCGCTGTTCTGCCGTTAATCCAGTCAAGCTGCAAAAGCACCCCATGCCTCATTCCGCCGTTGTCCCATACGTCAATCCATCTAGGCTTCTTGTCGCCTCTCAGTTCCGGATAGAAGACATGTACTCTGCGCATAATTCCGCTACAGAGACGAGAACTGCCTATACGATCGTCGCGAAAGAACTCTATAGCCTCAGTTTCATGCTTCGTCACTAAATCCGGCGACTCTCTATGAATGTAGTAGGGGCTTTGGATAAGTTCCTCCGCGATTCTCAATGCCTTGCGCCATTGTGATCGCATGATCGTCTCACGAGCACCGCGAAGACATATATATGAGTCGCTGCCAGGGCGGTAGAGGCGCATATGTCGCTCATGAATCTCAAATCATGAACCCGGTATGCCAATTATATTGTCATCGTCTGCCGATTGAGCGTTGGGGATGATTGCGGATAAAACTCCCGGGAGATCCTCCCTAGTTACAGCTACAGTTAGACGCTCAGCTTCCGGCTGCACGTACGATATGAGGGCCAAATTGCTACGACTCGACTCTGGCGCGTCGTTCGTGAAAATGCTGGTTGACAGCGTTCTGCGCATGGCAAGCAAGAAATCTGTTTCCAGAATTTCTTGATCGAGGGAATTTGCATACGGTATTGGAATAGTGCGTGGGGAGCTTCCTTCGGGGGACTGAAGCGCCGCGCGAAACGGCTCCCCTGTGTATGCGGCTCGCTTCCGCGCCATGTCGTGGATGTGGACGTACTTCATCGTCGTAGCGGTTTTCCCTGTGAGCAGCGGTCCAGAATATCTGCGCTCCACCCCTGGAGGAGATTGATGATCGCCTTGAGGTCATTCCTCCGACTCCCTATGAAAGGGAGAATTGCGAGAGCGGGAAGCATCGGCAGGATAATCAAAACAAGGGGAATGTGGGCTAAAACAGCAACAGCTGTACGCGCCCACGCCGCTGCGAGAATAGCCTGCGGCTGGAAAAGGTCAGGGAGCTGCGGATTGACAACCATCGCACACCGATCAGGACTGCCCGGTCTCAGTCGCAATCAGGAACGACGGCCTACATGGAGCAACTCATGTCGGTTGTGGGCCTGACCACCAGTGAATGACCGGGAGCACTAGCACAGGCAGGTGACCGAATGAACCTGCCGAGATACTATCGCAGGCGATTGGACGTCGTACGACATTCCCAGAAGCGACGCCGCAATCCTGTCCACGACCTTCCGCTTCTCAGGCGGACCAATCACTCTGGCCGGGTAGAAGAGACCGTGGTCAGAGGGTGTTGGACAGTCGCCGAGGTGAGTCCGCGCGCGGGGACGTTGCTGTCAGCGCTGCTGTCACCTCGATCGTGATCACCACGTGGCACGTTCCCTCCAGGAAACAGCCGCGGTAACGACCATCTGAAGCGTGGCGTGCATGGCAGGCATCCGGCTTTGTGTTGATACCTTCCACTATTAGGAAGAAGACCCGGTTCGTGCGGCGCCGCAGGACGGCTGCGGCATCATGGCCAGGAGGTTCCCGCTTGCCTGGCACGCGAGTACGTCCCCATGTCGCGCGAGTGCTGGAACGCACCCGTGCCATGGTGTTCGTTTTCGACAGCGTCATCTGCAACCTGTTCGCCGGTGTGGACACGTCGGCGATCACCGACGACATCCGCGCACGTCTCCCTGCCCCACATCGTGCGCCGCTGCTGGACAGCATCGCCTTCCTCATGGCGACCAGTCCGTTGTGGATGGTGGCCTACGCCCACGAGGTCAGTGCCGCCCACGGCGACGAGGCGGAGGACATCCTGCGCGCGGCCGAGACGACCGCAGTCACGACGGCCGTTCCCACGCCCGGCGTACGCGAGGCTCTGCTGGCCTGTCAGGCCAGCGGTAGGAGCATCGCCGTGGTGGGCAGCCGCTACTCCGCAACTATCGAGTCCTACCTGGACCGGCACGAACTGAGGCAACTGGTGGGACCGATCATCGGCTACCGGCACCACCGTCCTTCGAGTAGGCCGGCGGGAAACGCCCTCGTACACCGAGCGAGGAAGGCACTGGCCGTGAAACCCGCCGAATGCACCGTGGTCGGCGCCTCCACTCAGGCGATGATGATCGCGGCGGACCTCGGCACCCAGGCGATCGGCATCGCCGGCCTGCGTGACAGCCGCAAGCACATGACCCAGATCAACGGCTCGGTCGTCGTCTCATCCCTACCCCACTTGGTCGACGCCCTCGCCACGGTCCCCATCAGTGGGGGCACCACATCCCCCATGTAGCGTGACCGCCTCCAACGTGACCATGAGGAGCGGCCTACCCGTATGAGATCACCTGTACGGGGCCGCCGAACGAACGCCTCAGTGCGACGGGAGCACTTCATTACGAGTTGGAACACGACCGTCCAGGACCGTCCACGGTCGTCCAGGGCTGTCCAGATCTGTTGTTAGCACCCGCGTTAGCAAGATCACTTGATTGGGTGCTCGTGTGGGAGAGGGTCACGCACCTTGTCGATGCACCGCTCACTGCTTGCGCCGAACCTGGCGAAGTTACGCCGTCCCCGGATGAGGCTCAACTCGTAGTTGGGACCACCACGGACCTCGTCGGCGTCATGCTCGTCCTGTCCGTCATCCTCCCAAAAGCACACCGGGCAGACCTCGTGCATGCCCCGCTCCTCAAGCGTGAGGAACCCACAGCACGGACACGAATAAGGCTCGTCGCCCTTTGACCGGTGGACGTTCATGAAGACCAATTGTCCAGGGTAACGTCCTCGTCGACCGACCCGAAGTGTCGGTAGCTGATCATCTCATTACGAGTAAACAGCACGTCCCGGGTCGGCAGGCCCACGCACTGGTCGAGTGGTAGATGTGGGCCGGTGGCATGTGATCGTGTAAGGCGGTGTTGCTGTACGGGGCTGATGTACAGCACTCCTCGCGGCTACGGCAGGACTGCTCCATCACTGCTAACTGTGCAGAATCTCCATGACCTGAAGCACGTCAGTGCTGCTCATGACCGCGACCAGGGCGGCGGAGATGACGGGGACGAGGGCGATTCGCTTCACGAAGATCCTCTCGACTATCTCAATTGCTACAACGAGTAATGAGATTGTCATTCAAGGTGAAGGAGTCGGTCTGCGTATGGTCTAGATCGTTTACCGGAAGTATCGCCGAGGTGATGAGACAGGCCGTGCGGTGGTCGCCCTCTGCGAAGCGGAGAACACCGCGACGTTCCTCGACCGGTTCCGGCTCGCCGGGGACGAGGTCCGGACGGCCTGTCCGCGCGTGACCGGCGGCGCGGGCCGCGCGTTCACTTGAGCGGGTCGTGCCCCCAGTTCATGAGGGAGTATCGCCAGCGGGTCTCCTTCACGTCCCCGGACGGCCGCTGCGTCAGATGACGGCGGACATAGCCGATCACCTTGCGCATGTGGGCGTAGTCGTCCTCTCCCAGGTCGTCCTTCCGCTTCCGCAGGATCTCGATGATCCGGCGGCCGGACCGGTGGCCTGTCGACTCCTCGCCACCTGACTTGTCCCCGACGCTCTTGGACTCCTCGGTGTCCAGCCAGCGTTCCAGTTCCGCGGCCGTCATGTTGACCGCCTGGTCGAAGTCCGCGGCGATCTGCTCGCCGTCGTCAGTCATGGCGATCCTTCCTGCGCAGCGCCGACGGCTTGTGCACGGCGGTCTTGCCGCTCTTGTCGCTGCGTACGAGATACTGCGGATCGTCGGCCGAGGCGTCCACGGTACGGCCCGCTTCCTCGGTCCGCTCCGTGATCTTCTTCTCGACCCTGCCCGAGGTCGACGAGCCGTGGCTCTCCCACGTGACCTCGTCACCCACGTCGAGGTCGTCCTGCCTGCGCTTGTCGGTCATGGCCGACCTTTACCCGTACCCTTTCGAAACCCATCGCGCCGGACTCGAACCCAGGCGCTTCGCTGGATCGGATCGCCCTCAACGATCGACGGGGCGCCGTGGTCGATGGCCGGTGTTTGGCAGGTGGTTACCCGCCGATTGCCACCCCGGCCCGGTGCCCGGCGAGAGCCGGCGCCGGGCTCCGGGGCGGCTGCGAGCGGTTCCACACCTCCGCCGAGTTCACCGGCGGTGCCCGGAATACGGTGTCGAGCCCTGAGGGGTGCGGGTCATGGGTGGGCGAGGATGAGGACGAAGTCGCCGGTGGGGTCGATGTACTGGCGGATCATCCCGAAACCGGCCGCGAGGAGTTCCCTGCGCAGTCCCTCGGTGCGGAACTTGGCGCTGATCTCGGTCCGGATCTCCTCTCCGGCCGCGAAGGAGATCCGCAGGCCGAGGTCGCCGATCCGCACGCGCATGGCGCGGCTCGCGCGCAGCCGCATCTCGACCCACTCGTGCCGCGCGTCGTACAGCGCGACGTGCTCGAAGGCGTCCGGCTCGAAGTCGGCGTCCAGTTCCCTGTCGATCACGCGCAGGACGTTCCGGTTGAAGGCGGCGGTCACCCCGCTCACGTCGTCGTACGCCGCGACCAGCCGGTCGGCGTCCTTGACCAGGTCCGCGCCGAGCAGGAAGGTGTCGCCGGGACGGAGCGTGGCGCGCAGTTCCTTCAGGAAGACCTCGCGTGCCGCCGGGGTCAGGTTGCCGACGGTCCCGCCGAGGAAGGCCACCATCCGCCGTCCGGTACGGGGCAGCAGGGCGAGGTGCGCCTCGAAGTCGGCGCAGACCGCGCGCACGGTGAGGCCGCGGTAGCGGGAGGCGAGGCGGTGCGCGGCCTCGCTCAGGGTGGCCGCGTCGACGTCCACCGGCGTGTAGGCGCGCAGCGTCCCGGCCGCGGAGAGGGCGTCCAGCAGCAGGACGGTCTTCTCGCTCGTCCCCGAACCGAGTTCGACCAGGGTGTCCGCGCCGCCGCGTACGGCGATGTCGAGGGCCTCCCTGCGCAGGATGGCCAGTTCGCGACGGGTGGGATAGTACTCGGGCAGCCGGGTGATGCGGGAGAACAGCTCGCTGCCCGCCTCGTCGTAGAACCACTTGGGCGGCAGCCACTTGGGCGTCGACGTCAGCCCGGCGCGGACGTCGTGTTCGAGTGCCTGCCGGAGATGGTCGCGGCCGAGATGGTTGACCAGGCGGATGGTCGGCTCACTGACGGTCACTGGGCCTCCTGGATGTGTGGGGGCCACGATCCCGCTCGCCGGTCCGTGGCCGGGTGCTGTGCTTGCTCGTGGTCTCGCCCCGCCCGGTCACAGGGGCTGGACGCTCACCCCGTCGGGTGAGGCGAGGACCAGGGTGTGATCCGGTACGGCCTGCCAGCCGGGCCGGTCGTCCAGCGGCTCGCTCGCGACGAGCACGCCGTCGCGCGGGTGGCCGTCGAGGCGGAGGAAGAGCGTGTCGCCCCAGGCGGTCGCGGCGATCGACGCGCCGTCGCAGGCGAGGAGGTTCAGGCGGGCGCGGGAATCCTTCAGCCCGGCGCGGGTGACGACCTCCGCCAGGGCCTCGCCGAGCGGGTCGCCCACCCGCCGCCTGGCGAACACGGCGGCGGCGAGCCACGCGGAGTCGCAGGAACTCTCCGCGTCGTCGGCGAGCTCCCTCACCGTCTCTCGCGAGACGCGGCCGTTGTGGCTGAGCAGCCACGGCCCGTCGGCGAAGGGCGCGGTCGCGCTCTCCTCGATCGGCATCCCGGCACTGGCCGACCGTACGCAGGCCAGCAGGCAGCCGGAGCGGGCCGTTCGAGCCAGGCCCGCCAGGTTGGCGTCGGCCCAGGCGGGGATCGTCCGGCGGTAGCGGACCGGCTCCGCGAGGGCGTCGTACCAGCCCATGCCGAAGCCGTCGGCGTTGAGCCTGCCGTGGCGCTGCAGGCGCGGGGCGTAGGACTGCCGGAGCAGACCGTTGACCGGCTCGTGGATCAGCGAGGCGAGGGTGCGTGGAGCGCCCAGCCAGGACGCGTGGCGGCACATCTAACCGCGCTCCGCGGGGCGCCCGGTAAAACGTTCCGCGAGGCGCTCCGCCGGGCGCTCCCGGTGGCGTCCCGGCGAACTTCCGGGCGGACCTTTCGGGGAGTCTCCCGGGGAACCTCCCGGGAGACGCCGCGCGGAGCGCCTGGCGGAGTGGCCGGGGGGATGCCGCGGGGAGTGCTCGGGGGAGGCCGAGCGGGCGCACCGGAAGCCGGCGAAGATCTGCCTGCGGGCCGGGCGGTCCCAGTTCCTGAACGTGGTGCGGACCACGGCCGGGTCGGAGGCCCAGGACCCGCCGCGCAGCACCCGGTAGCGGGCGCCGAAGAACACCTCGCTGTACTCGCGGTAGGGGAAGCTCCGGAAGCCCGGGTGGGGCAGGAACCACGAACCGGTCCACTCCCACACGTCCCCGATCATCTGTTCGGCGCCGCAGGGACTCGCTCCCAGCGGGAAGGCGCCGAGCGGGGCGGGCCGTGCCGCCCGGTGCCCGAGGTTCGCCACGCCGGGGCCGGGGTCGTCGTCGCCCCACGGGTACGTCCGAGCCCGACCGGCCTCGGCGTCCCAGCCGCAGGCCTTCTCCCACTCGGCCTCGGTGGGCAGTCGCTTTCCCGCCCACCGGGCGTAGGCGTCGGCCTCGTACCAGCACACATGCTGCACGGGTTCGTCCATGGGCACGGGCTCGGTCCTGCCGAAACGGCTACGCCACCAGGTGTCGCCGTCCCTGGTCCAGAACAGCGGGGCGAAGGCGTGGTTGCGCCGTAGCCAGCGCAGGCCGTCCGGGGACCACCAGCGGGGGTCGTCGTAGCCGCCGTCCTCGACGAAGTCCGCGTAGGCGCGGTTGCCGACGGGCAGCCTGTCGATCCAGTAGCCGGGCAGGTCGAGCCGGTGGGCGGGGCGCTCGTTGTCGTAGGCCCACGGCTGGGTGTCGGTGCCCATCATGAAAGGCCCCGCCGGGACGAACACCTCCTCGGAGCCGGGCGCTCCCGCGGGAGGCAGGTCGCCGTCGCGGACCAGTCCCGGCCGCCCCGACAACTGCAGGGTGGCGAGCATCGTCTCGTCGTGCTGGTGCTCGTGCTGGATCACCAGGCCGAAGACGAAGCCGTTCCTGCGCAGCGGGTCGGGGTCGTACGGGTCGACCGTGTCCAGGACGTCCAGCACCCGGCCGCGCACCCCCTCGATGTAGCGGCGCGCCTCGGCCGGCCCGAGGATGGGCAGGGACGGGCGGTCGGCGCGCGGGTGCTTGAACGCGTCGTACAGGTCGTCGATCTCCGGGCGGAGCGGGGTGATCCCGCCGACCTCCCGCAGCACCCACAGCTCCTCGTAGTTGCCCACGTGGGCCAGATCCCACACCAGGGGTGACATCAGCGGCGAGTGCTGCCTGACCAGCAGGTCGTCCTCGGCGTCGGTGTAGGTCGTGGAGCGGTTCCGCGCGGCGGTCAGTTCGGCGGCGATCCGTTCCTTGAAGTCGCTCATCGGCTCCGTCCTTCCTCGGCCAGCCAGTCGGGCAGGCGTTCCGCCGATTCCCTCACCAGATCGAGCAGGTCGGCGGCCGGGGACCGGCCGGGTGTCACGTGGCGGTCGGCGAAGGCGGCCACCTCGCAGACCAGGGCCGGGGCCGCCCCCAGCCGGGGCAGCGCGCCGAGGGCGGCGCGGAAACAGATGTCGGCGGCTCTGCGCAGCCGGGGCTCGGCCAGGCCGTGGCGCGCCGCCGACGCCCACATCCCCGCGCACGGCCCGGCAGCGGCCAGCGCCGCGTCGGCGGCGCGGTCGTCCGTCACCAGGGCGTGGGTGACCGCCGCGCACACCGGCCAGATCGCCGGGTGCTGGGCGTCGAGGTAGCGGATCTCCAGCCAGCCGCGCGGCCGTACGGGCGGGAAGAGCGTCGTGGCGTGGTAGCTCAGGTCCGCCAGGGTCGGCGGGTGTTCCGGCGAGGCGAGCCGGTCGCGGAAGGTCGAGCCGTCGAGGACCGGACGGTAGGACTCGGCGTCCTCACCGTCTCCGTCGGTGTCGCGGTCGGTGTCGCGTACGGCCATGAGACGGGCGTCGAGCAGGTAGTCCGTCCACGCGGCGCCGGGGTCGCGGCTCACCGGGACGGCGGCCGTGCGCGTGCGGTCGAGCCGCTCCCACACCGCCTGGCGTCCCGACATCCATCCGCACGGCCGTCCCTCGCTGAGTGGCGAGTTGGCGAAGGCCGCCACGAGGACGGGACCCAGCAGGTGGGCGCGTTCCCAGCGGGCCGCGGGTCTGTCGCCCAGGTCCAGGTTGACCTGGACCGACGCCGTCGAGCACATCATCAGCGCCCCGTACGGGGTGCCGAGGAAGCGCGCCATCACCTCGTACCTGGGCAGGCGCAGCTGCCGCCTGGGCGGTCGCAGCGGGTCGAGACCCAGCCCGCCCAGCACCAGGCCGGCGTCCCGCAGTGCCCGGCGCGCCGCGTTCACGTCGGCGCTCAGCAGGGCGATCGCCTTCGGCAGCGAGCCGGGCGGTCCCGAGAGCTCCAGCTGGCCCCCGGGTTCGTAGGTCACCAGGCTCCCTCCGGGGAGCGGGGGCAGGGCGTCGGTGATCCTCGCCAGCGGGACCTGGCGGGCGGGATCCGTACGGTCGAAGACCAGGAACTCCAGCTCGACACCCACCCGGTCGCCGGGGGAGCCGAGGAAGCAGCGTCGTGCGAAGGTCTCCACATCCGTGGCGTTCCGGATAAGTGTGTTCTCGGTCGCCAGACCGGTCATCCTCATCCCCTTTCGCCTTATATGTCCATTTAGGTATGGATTTATAGAGCCGCGAAGGCTCAGGCGTCAGGGGGAGTGGAGGGCGTCGAGGCGCGCGAGGTCGCGGCGTCTCGTCCGGCCTTTCGATCGTCGCGGCGCCCTCCTGGTGGAGGGCGCCGGGAAATGGTGGCTCTGGAGGGGAAATTCCCGTTCTGGCCTAGTTCGACACCTTTTGGTGAGTTACGTGGTATTTGACGGTGTCAGCCGGGGTTCTGTGCGGGGACGGTCGCATCGGTGCCCGGCTTCTCGGTCTTCGGCTTCTCGGCCTCCGGCCCGTCCGTGCCGGGCCCGCTCGTGTCCGGCCCGCCGGTGTCGGGTTCCCGGGGTGGGTCGCTGAGCTGTTCGCGGATGTAGTTCCACACCACGGCGATCAGGGCGGCGACCGGTACGGCGAGCAGGCTGCCCACGATGCCCGCGAGGTTGCCGCCCAGTGTCACCGCCAGCAGGATCACCGCGGCGTGCAGGCCGAGGCCGCGGCTCTGCACCATGGGCTGGAACACGTTCCCCTCAAGCTGCTGCACCGCGACGATGATGGCGAGCACGATCAGCGCGTCGGTGAGGCCGTTGGACACCAGCGCGATGAGGACCGCGACGAAGCCGGCGAACAGGGCGCCGACGATGGGGATGAACGCCGAGACGAAGGTGAGGACGGCGAGGGGGAGGACGAGGGGTACGCCCACGATCCACAGGCCCAGGCCGATGAAGACGGCGTCGAGCAGGCCGACGAAGGCCTGGGAGCGGACGAACGAGCCGAGGGTGTCCCAGCTGCGGGTGGCCACGGCCGGGACGTCCGTGGCGAGGCGGCCGGGGAGCTGGCGGGTGAGCCAGGGCAGGAAGCGCGGGCCGTCCTTGAGGAAGAAGAACATCAGGAAGAGCGCGAGGACGGTGTTGACCAGGCCGTTCACCACCGTGCCGACCCCGCTGAGGGTGGCGGTGACGATGCTGCCGACGCTGTCCTGGATGCGGGAGGCCGCGGTGTCGAGCGCGGTGCTCACCTGGTCGGCGCCGATGTTCAGCGGCGGACCGGCGGCCCACCTGCGCAGCTGCTGGATGCCGTTGCTCACACCGGTGGCCAGCTCGCCGGACTGCGAGGCCACGGGGACGGCGATCAGCACCACGGTGCCGGCGGCGAGCAGGAGGAAGAGCACGGTGACGGTCGTGGCGGCGAGGGTGGGGTGCCAGCCGTGCCGGCGCAGCAGGCGGGTCACGGGCCAGGTGAGCGTGGTGAGGAGCAGGGCGATCACGAGCGGCCAGAGGATGGACCACATCTGGCCCAGGATCCACAGGCTGACCGCGGTCATGAGCACGACGAGCAGCATCTCCAGGGAGATGCGCGCCGAGGTGCGCAGCGCGGTGCGGGTCTTGGTGGCGTTCAGCATGGCGGGCACGTGTTCACCCTAGACATGGTCGGGCCCACGTCAACGCGAGGCTCGGACCGGACCGCCCCTGATGGGTGGATCGGCACGTTTCCGCAGGTAGAGCGGGTATGTTCGGGAGCCGGTGGTGGGGAGACGGGGTAGCGTGCTCATATGAGCAAATTTTGGCTCATGTGTTGCCGTGAGGTTAACGTCCGATTTAGCGTGCGTTATCTAAATCACACCCCGGAGGTCCCATATGCGTAGATTGCGGCTGCTCACCATGCCCGCGCTCCTCCTCGCCCTCACGGCGATGTCCGCCTGCTCGGTGTCGTCCACCCCCGGCGGATCCACCGCCGGCGCCGACCAGAAGGCGGACGGCGCGATCACCATCGGCTTCAGCCAGGCGACCCAGCAGTCCCCCTTCTACGTGCAACTGCGCGAGGGGGCCGAGGCCGCCGCGAAGAAGGCCGGCGCCACGCTCCACTTCGCCGACGCGGACGGGGACGTCACCAAGCAGAACAACGACATCCAGGACCTCATCACCCGGCAGGTCGACATCCTGCTCATCAACCCGGTGGATCCGCAGGGCGTGCAGCCCAGCCTCGCCGCGGCCAAGGCGGCCGGGGTCTCCGTGGTGACCGTGGACCGGCCGGTGGCCGAGGGCGCGGTCGCGCACGTCGGGCGGGACAACAAGGCGATGGGCGAACTCGTCGGCAAGCGGCTCAGCGAGAAGCTCGGAGCCGAGGGCGGCACCGTCATCGAGATCCGCGGGGACGCCGGTGGAGCCGTGGCGCGCGACCGCAGCGCGGGCTTCCACGAGGCCGTCGAGGCGAACCCCAAGATCAAGATCGTCGAGGGGCCGTACTCCGACTACGTCCGCGCCAAGGCCGTCACCGCGATGCAGGACCTGCTCCAGGTCCATCCGGACGTCGCCGCGGTCTACGCCCACAACGACGACATGGCGCTCGGCGCGCTGCAGGTCCTCACCGAGAACGGCAAGGACAAGGTCCTGGTCGCCGGAGTGGACGGGCTCATGGAGGCGGTCAAGCAGATCGCCGACGGCGACCGGTACGTGGCCACCGCGCTCAACGACCCCATCTCCCTCGGCGCGACGGCCGTCGAGACGGTGCTCAAGGTCCAGAAGGGCGAGCAGGTCGAGCCCTCGGTCGACGCGGGCACCGCGCTGATCGACGGTGAGAACGCCGCGAAGTACGTCGGAGAGACCGAGTTCGCCCAGACCCTCCCGTAGGCGACCGTTCCCCGAAGAACCGGCCCGCAGGGGCGGGCACGCGGGCATCCGCGGCGAAGGCCGGTGGTCCGGGTCGTGAAAGACCCCAGGAGGACCCCTGGAGGACACGACCCGCGACGACCGACACGCGAGAAGCAGAAGACGAGGAAGAAAGAAGAAATGCCGGAAACCATGCAGGCCGCAGTGCTTCACGCCCCCGGGGACATCCGGGTCGAGCAGGTACCCGTGCCCACACCGGGCCCCGACGAGGCGCTCGTCCGCGTCGCGGCGTGCGGAGTGTGCGGCTCGGACATCCCGCGCATGCTGCGTGCCGGGGCCTACCGTTTCCCGATCATCTGCGGCCACGAGTTCTCCGGGCACGTGGTGCGGATGGGCGATCGGCTGTCGGCCACCGGCCGGGTGCGGGAGGGCGACCTGGTCACCGTGCCGCCGCTCATTCCCTGCCACGCCTGCGGACCCTGCAGCCAGGGCCGGTTCGGCCTGTGCAAGAACTACGGCTACTTCGGCAGCCGCAGGGACGGAGCGTACGCGCAGTACGTCTCCGTACCGGCCGAGAACCTGATGGTGCTCCCCGACGGCCTCGACCCCAGGGCCGCGGCGATGCTCGACCCGGCGGCGATCGCGCTGCACGCCCTGTGGCGCACGAAGATGCGCGGAGGCTACCGGGTGGCGGTGGTGGGCGCCGGCCCCATCGGGCTGTTCGCTGTGCAGTGGGCGCGTATCGCCGGGGCCGCCGAGGTGCTCGTGATCGAACTGGACGAGCGGAAGGCGGCCATGGCGACGGAGGCCGGGGCCACGCACACCGCGGTCAGCGCCGAGGCCGCCGCCGAGGTGGCCGGAGAGGGCTACGACGTGGTCATCGAGTCCGCGGGTGTGCCCGCCACCGTCGACCAGGCCGTGGGCCTGGCCGGACGGCACGGGGAGGCGGTGTTCATCGGCATCCCGCACGACCCCGTGGTGCTGCCCAAGTCCACCTTCAGCTCCTTCCTGCGCCGCGAGGTCACCCTGCACGGCGCGTGGAACTCCTTCTCCGCGCCGTTCCCCGGAGAGGAGTGGCGGGTGGCGGCCAGCACGCTCGCCTCGGGCGACCTCGCCTGGAAGTTCATGATCACGCATGAGCTGGGGCTGGACGCGCTCCCCGAGACCATGGTCAGCCTCGGCGAACGCTCCATTTTCAGCTCCAAGGTCCTGTTCATGCCGAACGAGGGGTGACCGTGAGCGCTTTCCTCGCCCTCGACCTGGGAACCGAAGGCGCCCGCGCGGCGGTCTACGACGCCGACGGCGCGCGGCTCGGGGCGGGCGACGAGTCCTACCCGACCACCTTCCCCAGGCCGGGCTGGGCCGAGCAGGACCCGGACCACTGGTGGCGGGCGAGCGTCCACGCCGCGCGGGCGGCGCTCGCCGAGGCGGGCAACCCGGAGATCGCCGGTGTCGCGGTGGCGACCACCGCCTCGACGGTCGCCGTGCTCGACCGCCACGGGCGCCCCCTGCGCCCGGCCCTGCTGTGGATGGACGGCAGGGCGAGCGAGGAGTCGGCGCTGACCGCGCGGATCGACCACCCGGCCCTGCGCTACTCGGGCGACTGCGACGCGGTGGAGTGGCTGGTGCCCAAGGCCATGTGGCTGGCCCGTCACGAGCCCGAGGTCTACCGCGCCGCCGCACGCGTCGTCGAGGCCGTGGACTACATCGTGTGGCGGCTCACCGGACGGTGGGCCGGATCGCAGATGAACGCGGTCTGCAAGAGCAACTACGATCCGCGCGGGGCGGGGTTCCCGCACGACCTGTACGAGAAGCTCGGCATCGGCGATCTCGGCGACAAGCTGCCGGACGAGATCGTGCCGGTCGGTGACCCGGTGGGGCCCCTCGGCCCCGACGCCCGCGAACAGCTCGGGATCACCGGCCCCGCCGTCGTCGCCTCCGGCGGGATCGACGCGCACCTGTCCCTGCTGGCCGTCGGGGGCGCCCGCGAGGGGCGGGTGTCGATCGTGTGCGGCACGTCCAACGCGTTCGTCACCGAGATCGCGGAACCGGTCTTCCCCTCCACCGTGTGGGGCCCGTACCCGGACGCGTTGCGCGAGGGGCACTGGCTGGTGGAGGGCGGTCAGGTGAGCGCGGGCTCGGTGCTGGCCTGGGCGGGCGAGCGGCTCATCGGACGGCCGAGATCGGAGATCGGCGGGCTCATCGAGGCCGCGGCGGCGCTGCCGCCGGTCGAGCACGGGCTGATCGTCCTGGACTACTTCATGGGAAACCGCACGCCGCTGCGCGATCCGCGGCTGCGCGGCGCGGTGCTCGGGCTGACCCTCGCCAGCACCCCCGAACAGGTCTACCGGGCGGCCGTGGAAGGGGTCGCGTACGGCACCCGCCAGGTCATCGACTCCTTCGTCGCGGGTGGGATCGGCGTGGAGGAGATCTTCGTCTCCGGCGGCATCCGGCACAACGAGCTGTGGCTCCAGACGACCGCCGACGTGCTCGGCCGGCCGATCAGCCTGGCCACCGGGGACAACCTCACGCTGCGCGCCTGCTCGGTGATCGCCTCGGTGGGGGCGGGACGGTACGCCTCGCTGGCCGAGGCCGCGGCACACTACGAGCCGAGGATTCGCGTGGTCGAGCCGGTGGCCGAGCACCGGAACCCGTACCGGCAGGGCTACGACGACTATCTCGCGGCGACCGCCGCCACCACGGCGATCGCGCACCGGCTGAGCGCACCGCGACGAGGGGACGGGCTGACATGAGCATTCCCGTGGACTATCACGACCAGCTCTACCAGGTCGCCGTCCGCTACTACGAGAGCGGGGAGACCCAGGAGCAGATCGCCCACCGCATGCATCTCACCCGCTGGAAGGTGGGCCGGATGCTCGCCGAGGCACGCCAGGCCGGGATCGTGCGGATCGAGGTGCTGCACCCCAGGTCGAGGGTGCACGCCCTGGAGCGCTCGCTCAGGGAGCGGTTCGGCCTGCGCGAGGCGATCGTGGTGGCGGGGAACGCCAGGAACGACCCGGAGTACCTGCGTGACCGGGTGGCCGCCGCGGGGGCCGACCACCTGATGGCGATGCGTCCCGCGCCCCAGCTGATCGGCGTCTCCTGGGGACGCACGCTCGACCGGCTGGCCGGCGGGCTCACCCCCGGGTGGGCCACGGGCGTCAACGTGGTGCAGGTGAACGGCGCGCACAGCCGATCACGGCAGCCGACCACCGCGCACAGCATGGCGAACCTGATCGCGCACCACGGCGGCGGCACCGCGACGCTGCTGCCCGCCCCGGCGATCCTGGAGCAGGAGAGCACCCGGGCGGTGCTGGAGAGCGACCGGGCCGTCTCCGACGTGCTCGCCCTCGCCGGCCGCGCCGACCTGTTCCTGTTCAGCCCGGGAGGCATGGGCAGCGACTCGGTGCTGGTGGACTCCGGCCAGATCGACGCCGACGACGTCACCCGGTTGGCGCGGGCCGGCGCGGTCGGCGACGTGCTCGGCCGTTTCGTCGACGAGCGCGGCCGGATCGTCGATCCGGGCCTGGACGGGCGCACGCTCGGCCTCTCGCTGGACGCCCTGCGCTCGGCCACCACCTCCGTCGCGCTCGTCAGCGGCGCGGCGAAACACGCGGTGTGCCGGGCGGTCGTGGTGAGCCGCCTCTGCGACGTGCTGATCACCGACGACCAGAGCGCGACCTACCTGCTGGACACCGCGACGAGGGAGGAGCCATGACGGACACCGCCGAGCACCCGAGGCTGCGGATGGCCGGGATCGTCAAACGCTTCCCCGGCACCGTCGCACTGGACGGCGTGGAGCTGACCGTACGCCCCGGCGAGGTGCACTGCCTGCTGGGGGAGAACGGCGCCGGCAAGAGCACGCTCATGAAGATCCTTTCCGGCTCCTACCAGCCGGACGAGGGCACGATCCTGCTGGACGGGGAACCCTTCAGGGCCGCCACCCCGCACGCCGGTCTCGCCGCGGGCATCGCCGTGATCTACCAGGAGCTGGACCTGCTGCCCGATCTCACCGTCGCGCAGAACCTGCTGCTGGGCAGGGCGCCGAGGTTCGGCCCGTTCGTGCGCAGGTCCCAGCGGGCGCGGCTGGCCCGCGAGGCGCTGGACCGGGTCGGCGCGCGCTTTTCGGTGACCACGCCCGTCAGGGAGCTGCCCATCGCGGCGCAGCAGCTCACCGCGATCGCCAAGGCGCTCACCGCCGACGCGCGAGTGATCGTGATGGACGAGCCCTCCGCCACCCTCGGCGAGAGCGAGCTGCTCGCCGTCTTCGACGTCATCAGGTCGCTCACCGCCGAGGGACGCTCGGTGATCTTCATCTCGCACCGGATGGACGAGGTGATGGAGATCGGCGACCGCGCCACGGTGCTGCGCGACGGCCGTACGGTCGGCGTCTACGACCTGGCCTCGACCGGCCCCGGCGAGATCGTCGCCGCGATGATCGGTGAGGCGAGGGAACTCATACGCCCCACCGACCACCCCGCGCCCGAGGGTGAGCCGCTGCTGAGCGTCGAGCGGGTCCACCTGCCTGGCCTGATCGACGTACGCGACCTGGAGGTGCGGCCGGGCGAGATCGTCGGGCTCGCCGGACTCGGCGGCGCGGGCCGGACGACCCTGCTGCGCGCGCTCTTCGGCGACCTGAGGGCACAGGTCACCGCGAAGCTGGACGGGCGCCCGATGCGCGTGGGCAGCCCGTCGGCCGCGGTACGCGCCGGGCTCGCGCTGGTGCCGGAGAGCCGCAAGGAGCAGGGGCTGATGCTCGGCCTGTCCGTGGGCCGCAACGCGGCGATCGCGGCGATCGGCCGGCCCCCGTGGCTGCTGCCCGGCCGCCTCGGACGGCGGCTCACCCGGCCGGCGCTGACCGACCTGGGCATCAAGTCCGCCGGACCCGACCAGCTCGTGGGAGAGCTGTCGGGCGGCAACCAGCAGAAGGTCGTGCTGGCCAAGTGGATCACCCGGGGCGGGATCAGGGTCCTGCTGCTGGACGAGCCCACCCGCGGCCTCGACGTCGGGGCCAAGGCGGACCTCTACCGGCAGGTGCGCCACCTGGCCGACCAGGGGGTGGCGGTACTGCTCGCGAGCAGCGAGCTCACCGAGCTCACCGCCAACGCCGACCGCATCCAGGTCCTGTACGAGGGCCGCAACGTCGCGTGTTTCGACCCGAGTGTCAGCCCGGAGAACGTCATCGCGCACACCGTCATCACAGGAGCGACTCCATGACCACATCGATCGGATCCGCCACCCCGGCGACCAAGGACCCCGGCGGCTCCAGGTCGCGCCGCGGCACCGACCTGATCGTCAAATCCAACCTGCTGCTCGTCTTCATCGCCTTGTGCGTCGTCGCGACGCTGCTGGCCCCGCAGTTCCTCACCGGCCGCAACATCGCCAACCTGCTGCAGCAGTCGTCGCTCACCGGGATCGTCGCCATCGGCATGACGATGGTGGTGCTGACCGCGGGGATCGACCTGTCGGTCGGCAGCGTGGCCGCCTTCGGCGGGATGACGGTCGCCCTGCTCATGGGGTCGGACGTGCACTTCGTACCGGCGATCCTGCTCAGCGTCGCGGTGGGCGCGCTGTTCGGCGCGCTCATGGGCGGGCTGTCGGCCTACCTGTCGCTGCCCTCGTTCATGACCACACTGGCCGGGCTGACGGCCATTCGCGGGCTCACCTACCTGCTCACCGACGGCAAACCGGCGGGCGGCGGCGGCTCGGAGGCGTTCCAGCTCCTCGGCGGCGGGTTCATCGGCTACGTGCCGATCATCGGGATCGTGTTCGTCGTGATCACGATCCTCGCCGCCCTGGTGCTGCGGGGCACGACCTTCGGCGAGTACGTCTACGCGGTCGGCAGCAACAAGGAGGCCGCGCGGCTGTCCGGCCTGCCGGTGCGCGGGGTGATCACCGCCGTGTTCGCGGTGTCCGGCGCGCTCGCCGCGCTCGCGGGGGTGCTGCTCACCTCCCGGCTGACCGTGGGCCAGCCCACCGCCTTCAGCGGGCTGGAGCTGGACGCGATCGCGGCCGTCGTGCTCGGCGGCACCAACCTGTTCGGCGGCCGGGGCGGGGTGTTCGGCACGTTCGTGGCGGTGCTGCTGCTGTCGGTGCTGCGCAACCTGTGCAACCTGCTCGGCCTGGGCTCCTTCTTCCAGATGGTGGTGACCGGCCTGATCCTGCTGGTCGCCCTCATCCTCAACATGCTCATCGAAAGGCGGGGCGCTCGTGCCTGACACCGTCCCTGGCTCGTTGCGGGCCTATCTGCACGGACTGCCGGGGGTCGACGAGGTCGGCGTGCACCGGCGGGCCGCGGACCTGGCGACCCGGTCGATCAAGACCACGGCCAAGCGCCGGGCGATCGACCTGGCCATCCGGATGGTCGACCTGACCACGCTCGAGGGGGCGGACACCCCGGGCAAGGTACGCGCGCTGGCGAGCAAGGCGATGCGTCCCGACCCCGCCGACCCCACCACGCCGCCGGTCGCGGCGCTCTGCGTCTACCCGGACATGGTGCCGGTGGCCGCCCAGGCGCTGTCCGGCAGCGGGGTGGGACTCGCCTCGGTCGCCACGGGCTTCCCCGCGGGCCGCACGTCGCCGGAGGTGAAGCTGGCCGACACACGTGTGGCGGTGGCCGCCGGCGCCACCGAGATCGACATGGTCATCGACCGGGGGGCGTTCCTCTCGGGCGACTACCGCAAGGTCTTCGACGAGATCGCGGCGGTGAAGGAAGCCTGCGGCGAGACGCACCTGAAGGTCATCCTGGAGACCGGGGAACTGGTCTCGTACGACAACGTGCGGCGGGCCTCCTGGCTCGCCATGCACGCCGGGGCGGACTTCATCAAGACCTCCACCGGAAAGGTCACGCCCGCCGCCACGCTGCCGGTCACCCTGGTCATGCTGGAGGCGGTGCGGGACTACCTGGCCGCCACCGGACGGCGGGTGGGGGTGAAACCCGCGGGCGGCATCCGCACCACCAAGGACGCGATGCGCTACCTGGTGCTGGTCAAGGAGGTGGCGGGGGAGGGCTGGCTGGATCCGGCGTGGTTCAGGCTCGGCGCCTCGACCCTGCTGAACGATCTGCTCATGCAGCGCACCAAGCTGAACACCGGACACTACGCCGGGCCCGACTACTACACGATCGACTAGGGGGACTCCGATCACATGACGGAGGAGATCTTCGAGTACGCGCCCGCGCCGGAGTCACGGTCGACCGTGTCGATCCGGCCGTCCTACGACCTGTTCATCGACGGCGAGTTCGTCGAGGCCAAGAGCGACGAGCGGATCGTCACGATCAACCCGGCCGACGAGGAGCCGCTGTCCGAGGTGGCCGTCGCCTCCGAGGCCGACGTCGACCGCGCCTTCACCGCGGCCCGGCGGGCCTTCGAGCGGGTCTGGTCGCCGCTGCCGGGAGCGGAGCGCGGCAAGTACCTGTTCAGGATCGCGCGCATCATCCAGGAGCGCGCACGCGAGCTGGCCGTGCTCGAGTCGCTGGACAACGGCAAGCCGATCAAGGAGACCAGGGACGTCGACCTGCCCCTGGTCGCGGCGCACTTCTTCTACCACGCGGGATGGGCGGACAAGCTGGCCCACGCCGGGCTCGGCCCCTCGCCGCGCCCGCTGGGCGTGGCCGCCCAGGTCATCCCGTGGAACTTCCCGCTGCTGATGCTCGCCTGGAAGGTCGCGCCCGCGCTGGCCACCGGGAACACGGTGGTGCTCAAACCCGCGGAGACCACTCCGCTGACCGCGCTGGCGTTCGCCGAGATCTGCCAGGAGGCGGGACTGCCGCCGGGCGTGGTGAACATCGTGACCGGCGCCGGCGACACCGGCCGGGCCGTGGTCGCCCACCCGGACGCCGACAAGGTGGCCTTCACCGGCTCGACCGAGGTGGGCAGGGAGATCGCCCGCGCCGTGGCGGGCACGGGCAGGCGGCTCTCCCTCGAACTGGGCGGCAAGGGCGCCAACATCGTGTACGACGACGCGGCGATCGACCAGGCCGTGGAGGGGATCGTCTCGGGGATCTTCTTCAACCAGGGGCACGTGTGCTGCGCGGGATCGCGGCTGCTGGTGCAGGAGTCGATCGCCGAGGAGCTGCTGGCGAAGCTGCGCGCCAGGATCGAGCGGCTGCGGCTGGGCGACCCGCTGGACAAGAACACCGACATCGGGGCGATCAACTCGGCCGCGCAACTCGCCAGGATCCGCGAACTGGTCGCCGTCGGCGAGGCGGAGGGCGTGAGCGGCTGGTCACCGGCATGCCCGATCCCCGAGCGCGGCTTCTGGTTCCCGCCCACCGTGTTCACCGGCGTCACGCAGGCACACCGGGTCGCCCGCGAGGAGATCTTCGGTCCGGTGCTCTCGGTGCTCACCTTCCGCACACCGGAGGAGGCCGTCGCCAAGGCGAACAACACGCCGTACGGCCTGTCCGCCGGGGTGTGGACGGAGAAGGGCTCCCGGATGCTGTGGACCGCGAGCCGGCTGCGCGCCGGCGTCGTGTGGTCCAACACCTTCAACATGTTCGATCCCGCCAGCCCGTTCGGCGGATACAAGGAGTCCGGTTACGGCCGCGAGGGCGGCCGGCACGGGCTGGAGGCATACCTTGGCTGACAGAACCGACCCCCCGTTCCCCGCGCCGGCCCGCGTCGCCGTGCGCAGGACGTACAAGCTGTATCTCGGCGGGGCGTTCCCGCGCTCGGAGTCAGGCAGGTCCTATCCGGTGACATCTTCCCGCGGGGTCCATCTCGCCAACGCGGCCCAGGCGTCCCGCAAGGACGCGCGCGACGCCGTGGTGGCGGCGCGCAAGGCGTTTCCCGGCTGGTCCGGCCGTACCGCCTACAACCGGGGCCAGATCCTGTACCGGGTGGCCGAGATGATGGAGGGGCGCCGGGCCCAGTTCGCCGAGGAGACCGCCGCGGCCGAGGGGGTGAGCAGGGCGGGGGCCGAGAGGCTGGTCTCGGCCGCCATCGACCGCTGGGTCTACTACGCGGGCTGGGCCGACAAGATCGGCCAGGTGCTCGGCGGGGCGAACCAGGTGTCGGGTCCGTTCTTCAACCACTCAGAGCCCGAGCCGACCGGGGTCGTGGGCGTCATCGCCCCGGCCGGCTCCCCGCTGCTCGGACTGGTCTCGGTGCTGGCGCCGGTGATCACCTCGGGCAACACGGCGGTGCTGGTGGCGAGCGAGCGTGCCCCGCTCCCCGCCGTCACGCTCGCCGAGGCGCTGGCAACCTCGGACCTGCCGGCGGGGGTCGTGAACATCCTGACCGGACGCCTGGGTGAGCTCGCCCCGCCACTCGCCGGGCACGCCGACGTGAACGCCCTCGACCTGACCGGGGCGGGCGACCTCGCCTCCGAGCTGGAGGAGAGCGCGGCGACCACCCTCAAGCGGGTCCTGCGGCCGGGCCTTCACGACGACTGGACCGCCGCCGATCCCGGCATCTCCCGGATCAGGTCCTTCATGGAGATCAAGACGGTCTGGCACCCGGTGGGCGTCTGACACCGGGGCGGGCGCGGTCTCCGTTCCCGCCCACGCGCCGGGGGTCGCGCGGGAACGGCGTTCTGCTGAGGAGCGTCGCCCTCGCGTCCCCCGACGCTCCGGGGCAGGGGGCGCCTCTCACCGGCCCGGCAGGGAAACGCGGGGGTGACACGGGGGTGGGTGCCTGTTAGGCCCCATTTGCCCAGGTGAGAGCCTTAAAGTATGAGATATTCAGACAGGGGCGGTGGGCTGTCGGCACAGGAGCGGGCCAGGCGCGAGAGGCTGCGGTTCCGGGCCGCCGACATGTTCGCCGGGGAGATCACGCCCGCGCGGGTGGCCCGGCTGCTGGGAGTCACCCGCAAGTCCGCCTACGAGTGGTACGCGCTCTGGAGACGGGGAGGCAGGGCGGCACTGGTCTCCAGGGGCGCCGCCGGCGGCAGAAAGCTCACCGACGAGCAGCTGGCCCGGCTGGAGGCGACCCTGGAGGAGGGGGCTGCCGCCCACGGCTGGGACGACGGCCACTGGACCACCGCGCGTGTCGCCGTGGTGATCGCGGAGAGGTTCCAGGTCTCCTACACCGTGCGCGGGGTGGCCTATCTGCTGGACCGGCTGGGATGGACCGGCCGGTTCGGGTTGCCGATGCGCGGGCCCGCGCGGACGGGTGGCGGATCCCCGGCGTGAGCGGGCTGGTGATCTCCGTGCCGCGTGGGCGGCTCGGCGGGGTCGAAGCACATCAAGATCGACATGGATGCGCACTCCATGCCGTGCGCGCGGCTCGGTGAGAAGCCGCTCCCTTGGCGGAGCGGAGAAGCCGCTCGGATGTAACCTCCACCTTTCCTGCCGGGAAATGATCCCGGACCAAGGCTTTGTCCTTTCTGGGGCGAAGGTCGTTATGGCTCTGAACTAGCGTCTTACATGGCGTCGATTCGTCATATTTCCTGGAAATCTGATCGGCGCCCTGTAAGTCCTGGCGGCATGCCGGGTTCAACCATCAGACACGGAGTGATCTTTCATGTTCAAGCAGGCTCTCGCCGTCGGCACCTTGGTGGCCTCCACCCTGATCGCCGGCATGACGGTGTCGGCTCAGCCCGCCGGGGCAAGCGTGGCACCACAGCAGGTCTCGGTGGTCGCCGGAAGCAACCACGACCCCTTCGGTCCCTACGCCTACTACACCAGGTATTCGCCATTCAATTTCTACAACACTTATACGCCCTTCGGCTTCCAGCCCTATTACCGTCCCGTTGTCTACACCTACTGGTAAACCAGGAAAAAGTAGAAAACGGTAATGGGCGAGGCGCGACGGTGCCGGGCGTGGTCACCACGCCCGGCACCGTTCGCCGTCACGGCGCCCGTGGCGCCGTCGTGGCCCGTTGACGACCGCCGAACGCGGCGGCTCAGCCCGCTTCCGTCGTCGTACCCGGAGCGGAACGCGACTGCCGGTGCATCGCCAGGGCGATGTCCACGATCGCGATCACGGCCAGCACGGCCATCACGACGGTGAGCCAGGTGATCCCGGCCACGAAACCGAGCACCCCGAGGCCGATCGCCGCTATCAGGGCGAACGAGCCCAGGCGAATGTGGACGACGTCGCGCGGGGTGGCCGCGACCATGGGCTTCCCGCTCGCCGAAGTCTCCTCCGGCATCTCTCCTTCGGCCGTCATGTTTCCCTCCTTGGTTGGAACGCCCTTTTACCCGGATGCCCCTCTGTCATGTGTCCGGCTCACGTCTCGTGCGACTGCCCGAGGGCTCTCACCAGTCCTTCGGGATCGGAGACCGTGAGAGTTGCGGCCGGGTGGGTGAGGAGGTGGCCGGGTACCAGGGCGGGCACCGGGACGTGGAACCGGACGCACACGCCTCGCCCGGTGCTGGTGCCGAACGTCACCCCGTGGTCGGCGAACGACAGGTGCGGTCCGATGGCCTTCCACGGAGCGTACGGGCCGGTCACGGTGGTGCCCGCGACGTTGGACAGGGGCGTGCGCAGCGACCAGAGGCCGAAGCGAACCGAGAGATCGCCCTCGCGGACCTCGGCGAAGGCCCTCCCGGGGCTCACCCCGACCATCAGCAGCGGTATCCGCCACGCCGGGTCGAATTCGAACGCGAAACGCGTCATCCCCTCAGGACTCCCAGGGGGCGCTCTCGCCCATCTTGGCGTAGTACCTGGCCAGGTGGGCCTTGATCCGGTCGAGGTCCTCCTCGGGCACCTTGACCCCGCCCCTGGCTCCCTGCAGGACCCCTCCCGCGGCTCGTACGGCGTGCGGCACCACCTTGAGCCTGCCGTCGATCACGTCGGCGATGGGAAGTTTGTAACTCCCGAAGTTGTCCGGCTCGTCGCCGTCGTACCAGAGGTGGGCCTCTCGATATCGGGCATTGGGCTCCTCCTCGGCGTCCGACCATGATCGGACGCGCTTCTCGGCCGCTTCGCCGTCCCAGGCCCTGTCGTGCTCGGCCAGTGGCAGATCCTGAAACCGGGTGACCGTCATGATCTGGCTCCCTTCGTCGAGGGTTTCCCTACCCGGCTGACCGGTCCCATGCCTGCCCGGCGACATATTTGGACTTTGTCAGGGGAGGGGGTCGGCATGACGGACACTCCTGAGACGAGCGAAGACACGGCCGAGCGCGAAGGTGCCGGGACGGGCGGCACCGAGAGCACCGGTGCCGAGAGCGCCGGTGCCGAAAGTGACGCCCCCGCGCAGGATCCGCCGCCCGCGGGTCCGCGGGGCATCGACGGCGAGAGCAGGGTCGTGGCGGAGCGGTCGGGGGCGGACACGACCTTCCCCGAGCGACCACTTCTGGCGGATCCCGACGACGCGCGCCGCACTCCTGAGGAGGAAAGACCAGAGGGTGTGAGCGAGGCCAAGGCCGAGGCCGAAACCGAGAACGAGGCCGACGGCGAGATCGCGGGCGACGAGGGAGAGGACACGTCCGGTGACGGGGCGCCGGAACCGGAGGTCGGCCCGGCCTCCTGAGAGTCGCCCTCTTTGACCTGGCGTTGACCTGGCGCCCTATGGTCCCCGGCCCGAGGAGGGCGGACGGCCCCGCCCGACGAGGGTGGACCGGGCCCGCGGCAAGGACTCCTCCCGACATGGCGGTGGGGGCCCGGAAAACCGGGCCCCCACCGCCATATGAGTCGCGAGTCAGCTCTTGAAGGCGTCCTTGACCTTCTTCGCGCTGTCCTTGACCTTCTCCCCGGCCTGCTTGAGGTTGCTCTCGGTCTGGTCGGCCTTGCCTTCGGCCTCAAGCCGCTCGTTACCGGTGGCACGTCCCGCGCCTTCCTTGACCTTGCCCCCGAGCTCTTCGGTCTTGTTGGCGATCTTGTCGTCGTGACCCATGGTGTTATCCCTCCCGTTGTGGAGTTTTGTCCACTTCGACAGGTCCCCTCTCCTCCAGAGGAGGGGGTAAACATGCCTGCTCCGGGAGTGGTCGTCGCCTGGCCGATCCGGCGTCGCTCCCCTGGGGGCGCTCGCGAGGAGTGGAGCGTGATCACGCCCCGCCCCGGGGCCGCCCGAGGGCACTCATCCGGCCGGGGTCCGTCCCCCCTCCGGAGGCGGGACGGACCCCGGCCGGGAAACGCTCGTGGCCAGGGGGAACAGCCGTTCCGGCCGGGCGACGACCGTGCCCGGAGGAAAAACGAAATGAGGGATGCTGCGCTGTCAGCGAAAAGCGCTGACAGCGAACGAACGGAAAACGCGGCTCCCCGCTGGACTATGGTCGCGGGTATTCGTTTATTGGCAAACCTCGGGTTCGGAGTAGGTGGAAGACATGAGCGGTCCCCAGATCGTCCCCGAAGACCAGCTGTATCAGAGGCTGCTGCGCAAGCGGATCGTCGTGCTCGGCAGTGAGGTGAACGACGAGGTCGCCAACCGGATCTGCGGGGAGCTGCTCCTGCTCTCCGCCGACGACGACCGTCGCGACATCTGGCTCTACATCAATTCACCCGGCGGCTCGGTGTCGGCCGGAATGGCCATCTACGACGTGATGCAGTACATCCCCAACGACGTCGCCACCGTGGGCATGGGCATCGCGGGGTCCATGGGGCAGTTCCTGCTCTGCTCGGGCGCTCCCGGCAAGCGCTACGTCCTGCCGCACGCCAGGGTGATCATGCATCAGCCCTCGGGAGGCCTCGGGGGCACAGCCGCCGACATCGCCATCCAGGCCGAGCAGATGCTCTACACCAAGCAGATGATGCGCGAGCGGATCGCCTTCCACACCGGCCAGCCGCTGGAGCGGATCGAGGAGGACTGGGATCGCGACCGCTGGTTCACCGCCACCGAGGCCAGAGACTACGGCTTCGTCGACCAGGTGATCAGAAACACCAGTGAGGTGGTGTCCGAGGGCTGACATTCCGCTCCCGAGGACGACCCCCTTTCGGGGGAATATTTCACTCCGGGAGTGATCGCGCTCTCGGAGTGGTTTCCTGCAGCCATTCGGCGTGTTTCACATGGAACGGTCTGGCGCCATTTCCGGCCCCGCCCGGAAATGGCGCCATGCGATAAAACGGTGCCGTGCGATGAATCGTCGCCCTTTTGGTCGTCGAGGGGCCGCCGGCCGGGCTTTCCGCGTCAGTGCCGGCAGAGCAGGCAGCGTACGGCGTGTTCGAGGGACTCCGCGTCGCCGATGGGCGAGGGCCATGGAAGCCGGATCAGCGTCGGGTCGCTGTCGACGCCGGAGCGGACGGTCGCCCCGAAGCGGTCGAGCTCCCAGAGCCAGGCCTCCGGCACCGGTGCGGCGAGCAGGGAGACGAGCGCGGCCTCCAACTGCCGGCGGTGGGAGCCGTTGATGTGGTGGAGCATGCGCTCGGCGTCGTCCATCAGAGGGTCGGGGGCGGCGCCCAGATACTCCTCCGCGTCCAGCAGGCCCGACTCCGGCCCGGTGAGATAGATCACCCTGCCGACGTCGACGCGGATCAGCCGGGGGCCGTCCATCCCCTCCAGCGTCTCGAACAGGGCCTCGTCCGGGCAGCGTTCGGCGATCGCCACCGCCGTCTCCCTCACCTCGGCCTCGGGCACCGCCTGCGCCCAGCCCTGCACCTTGAGCAGGCCCCGCGAGAGCTCGTGCCCTCCCAGTGAGCGGGTCGACGTCAGATCCACGGTCACCACGGGCTCGTCTCGCACGTCATGGAGCGGATCGCCGGGCAGGACGAGCAGCACGGGTCGTCCGGCGCCGTCCACGCCGCCCCTGGCGGGTGTCGCGGGAGCGTTGGTTCCGGAGACGGAGACGTGGGTGGGAGCGGCGGTGGCTGCGAGGGTGCGGACCCGCTCGGGGATCGGCGGAGCGGTGACGGGCTGCATGAACCGGCTCTCCTTGAGGTCGGGGACACTGCTGTGTGTAAGATTAGCCTTGCCTAACTAAGGTAAACCTAACCATAGAGGAGTGAGCATGCGCTACACCGGGCCGAAGGTGCGTCTTTCCCGGAGGGCCGGCGTGCCGCTGACCCGTAAGGCCGTCCGATACTTCGAGGAGCGCCCCTACCCGCCGGGTGAGCACGGTCGCAAGACCAACCGGCGGCAGACCGGTGACTACGGGCTGCGGTTGATGGAGAAGCAGAAGCTCCGCTGGTACTACGACGTCTCCGAACGGCAGATGCGCCGCTACTGGGACATGGCGCTGCGCGGCACCGGGCGGGCGGGTGCGGAGCTGGTGGTGCTGCTGGAGACGCGCCTCGCCTCCCTCGTCCTGCGCTCAGGGCTCGCTCCGTCCATCTACGCGGCCCGCCAGTACGTCGCACACGGCCACATCACCGTGGACGGCCGCAAGGTCGACATTCCCAGCTACCTCGTCAAGCCGGGCCAGGTCGTCGCGGTGCGCGAGAGATCACGCCGGATGCAGCCCTTCGTCGCGGCGTCCGAGGGCGTGTACGCGGACGACCGGACGGCCGCCTACCTCGACGTCGACCACGCCGAGCTCCGGTTCACCCTTTTCAGCCGCCCGCTGCGCGAGCAGATCGTGGTCCCGGTGGACGAGCAGCTCGTGGTGGAGTTCTACTCGCGCTGACCCGGCGCCTATCCGCGCCGCCGGCCCGCCGCCCCCCGGGTGGCGGGCTTTCTCGCGCCGCCGTTCGTCGCGCCCTTCGAACCCGAGCCGTTCCTTCCCCCGGAGTTCGTGCCGTTCTTCCCCGCGGAGCCCGAGCCGCCGTTCGCCGTGCCCTTCGCCCTCGCCGTGCCGTTCATCGGCGCCGGAACCCGGTCTCGCAACTCCCGCACTTCGGCCCGGAGCGAGGCCAGTTCGGCGAGTACGGTCCTGCCCAGTTCCTCGGTCGCCTGTACGGATTCCTCGGCGTGCTCCTCCTCCATCGCGCTGACCACCACCGCGATGAACAGGTTCAGCACCACGAAGGTGCACACCAGCATGAACACCACGAAGAACAACCACGCGGACGGGTGCTCGTCCATCACCTCTCGGGTGATGTCGGACCAGGCGTCCCCGGTCATCATCTGGAACAGGGTGAACAGCGAGGTGGGCAGGTCGCCGAAGTACTCGGGGGCGGTGGCGTGGTAGAGCTTCGTGCTCATCACCGCCGCGACATAGAGCACCAGCGCCAGCAGCAGCACGATCGAGCTCATCCCCGGTAGCGCCGTGAGCAGCGCGGTCACCACCCGGCGCAGGCTGGGCAGCACGGAGATGAGTCGTAGCGCCCGCAGGATGCGCAAAGCGCGCAGCACCGAGAGCCCGCCCACCGTGGGGAGCAGCGAGACCACCACGATCGCGGTGTCGAAGAGGTTCCACGGGTTACGGAAGAACCGCCAGCCGTAGGCGTAGAGCTTCGCGGCGAGTTCGGCGACGAAGATGTAGAGGGCGAGGTGGTCGACGACGACGAGCACCGCGCCGTACGGCGCGGTGCTCGTCGTCGAGGTCTCCAATCCGAGCGTGACCGCGTTGATCACGATGACGGCGATGATGAACTGCTGGAAACGCTGTGTTTCGAGCAGGCGGCGGAGACGCTCGCGCGGTGGCACGGGGACTCCCGGGAGTCAAAAAGGTCAAGGACAAGCAAAGATCATAACGGATCGATGAAGACCGAAATCCGCCTTTTGTGGGGGCGAGATGTCCCAAATATTTGATCTTTGTGGTACGGGAACGTTCCGTGCAAAGGAGAGTGTGCCGAACCGTTTTCCGGTTCTGTTCCTGTGCCTCGCCCGGCGGGCGGAGACGCAGGGGCGGGGCCCACCTGGGCCCCGCGCGAGCGAGGTGTTCAGTCAGGGGGGCCGTACGGCTCGATCTTCGGGTCGGAGTAGGGGCCGCCCTCCTTCGGGGCGACCCGGCGGGCGGCGACCTCGCTCACCCGCAGGCCGTACAGGCCCTGGTCGGGGTCGATGAGCACCAGGCCGTAGTCGGTGTCGACGTCCTCCTCGGGCAGCTCCAGGCGCCGCATGGCCTGCGCGAGCGTGGCGTCGGGCGGGAGCCGTACGGTGATCAGGAGCATGCACTCACGCTACGCGCCTGGCGCGGCGTCGCAACGAGGCGAGCATCCCGGGGGTGTCGACGACTCCGTAGCCGTAGTCGTGGTCGAACCCGATGTCGCCGCGGTCGTCGGCGGTGCGCCGGAGCAGGGTGCGCAGCTGGGAGGGTGACAGCCGGGAGGAGGGCCACAGGGTGCGGATGGCCGCGACGACCCCGGCGACGACGGGGCACGCGGCCGAGGTGCCCGAGTCGGCCTCGTCGTCGCCGAAGGCCCGCGAGCCGGAGAAGTGGGTGAAGGCGCAGAGATCGGGCTTTCTCACGGTGAGGCGGCCGGGCCCCTGCGAGGAGTAGCCGACCCGCTCGCCACGGATGTCGACCCCGCCGACCGACAGGACGCGCGGGTGGGAGTTCGCGCCCGTGATCGGCCGGTTGGCGTACGCGCACCGGCCGTCGGGGCAGTCGCGCCCGCAGTTTCCCGCGGCGAACAGCACGTCGGCGCCCGCCTGCTCCAAACTGGAGACGATCAGGTTGAACGGGTGGGCCGGGTTGTCGGAGTAGTTGCCGGGATGGCCCGCGGGGAAGTCCCAGCTGGGGGAGAAGGAGCCCCAGCTGTTGGTGACGACGAGGGAGCGTGAGGCCGCGGGCTGGTCTTCGAGGACGGTGCGCAGGTGGGCGAAGGCGGCGACCGCGTCCGACAGCAGGCCGTCCAGCGCCGAGCCGCCCGGACGCCGGGAGAGCAGCACGGGCACGTCGATCAGCGACGCCCTCGGGGCGGCGATGAGCGCGTCGAAGGCGCACATCGTGCCGTGGTCGACGGGGAACTCGCCCGCCTCGCCCCGCACCCCCGACGGCTTCCAGCTGCGCTGGGCGTCGAGGGCCACGCCGCGGTCGAACTGCCGGGCCACGTGCGCGGCGTTGATGCCGCTGTCGAGCACCGCGAGCGCGACGCCAGAGCCGTCGAGGCCCTCGCGCGCCAGCTCGGAGACGTGGAGCAGCCGCTCCACGTCGCGCCAGTCGCCCACCGGTGGCGTTCCGCCGCAGGTGAGGCTCCGCTGGATCATCGGGTCGGCGAAGACCCCCACCACGTCGGGACGCAGCGAGGGCAGCAGGGTGACCCGGGTGGAGATCTCGTCGTCGGAGATCTCCCCGCGGACCAGGACGGAGGCCTCGTCGTCGGCGAAGGAGAACGTGAGCGGCTGGTTGAGCGAGAGGGGATCGCCCCCGGTGAGGGGGACCGGGCGGGGAGCGACGACAGGGGTGAAGGAGGGGTCCACGACGACGCCGGGCAACGCGTCGGCGACGTCGGCCGCCGCCGTGCTCACCGAGGGGTCGGCCACGGCCGCGACGACGTCGGGGGATGGACGGAGCTGGAGCAGGACCCGCATGTGCACCACCGGGGCTTGAGAGGATCGGGCTCCACCACGTTCCTGCATCCGCCTCGATCGCGTCCAGCCGTTGAAACCACCCTCTATCTGGCCTCATGGCATGTAACCCACACAAACGACAGGGATGGATTTCCTTCCCTGCGCGGGTGCCGGTGACTAGCGTTGGGCGGCATGACCGCAGAGGCGGAGACGACTCCACCCCCCACCCCAGATGTCCGGCACACCCACTGGCTGAGCACACGGCCCAGACTGATTGTCGCCAGTGGGTTCATGCTCTTCCTGGAGCTGGCCCTGATCCGATGGACCGGATCGAACATCGTTCATCTGAGTTACTTCACCAACTTCGTCCTGTTGGGGTCGTTTCTCGGTATCGGGCTCGGCTTCCTCCGGGTGGGACGCACCACCCGGCAGCCGTACTACTCGCCGATCGTGCTCGCCGTCCTGGTGCTGGTCGTGTGGCTCTTCCCGGTCACCGTGGACCGCCAGACCGAGGGGGTCCTGTACTGGACGAGCCTGAGCGAGAGCGGGCCGCCCGCCTGGCTGATCCTGCCGGTCATCTTCGCCGCGGCGGCGATCGTGCTGATGGGCCCGGCCGAGCTGGTCGGGCGGTGCTTCCCCGAGCTGGAACGGCTGGAGGCCTACCGCTACGACCTGATCGGCAGCCTCGGCGGCATCGCGCTGTTCACCGCGCTGTCGTTCCTCAGCGCGCCCCCAGTGGTGTGGGGGGTGATCGCCGCGGTCGCCTACGCGGTGCTGCTCTGGCCCCGCAAGGTCTGGGCCCGCGCGGCGCTGCTCGTGCCCTCCCTCATCGTCGTCGGGGTCCTCGCGACGGAGTCGCTGACGGCCGGGGCGCTGTGGTCGCCCTACTACAAGGTGACCTACGTGCGCGGCTACTGGAACGACGTGCCGCTGATGGACATCAAGGTCAACGGCATCCCGCACCAGCAGGCCAGCCCGGCCAAAAGCCGCCTGGAGTGGGAACGCCAGTACGCCCTGCCGTACGAGCGCGCGACCTCGGGCAAGCTGGACGACGTGCTGATCGTGGGCGCGGGCAGCGGGACCGACGTGTCGATCGCGCTGTCGAAGGGCGCCAAGCGTGTGGACGCCGTGGAGATCGACCCCAAACTGCTCGAACTCGGCCGCTCCTACCACCCCGACAGTCCGTACAGCGACCCCCGCGTCACCGCCCACGTCACCGACGGCCGAGCCTTCCTGGAACGGACCTCCGACAAGTACGACCTCATCCTCTTCGCGTTGCCCGACTCGCTCACCCTGGTGTCCGGGGCGAGCTCGCTGCGGCTGGAGAGCTACCTGTTCACCCAGCAGGCGATGGAGGCGGCGAGGGACCACCTCAAGCCGGGCGGCACCTTCTCGATGTACAACTACTACCGCGAGACCTGGCTGGTGGACCGTCTCGGCTCCACCATGCAGGCCGCCTTCGGCCACAAGCCCTGCGTCGACATCGTCAGCGAGACCGGGCAGCAGGCGGTGATCACCGCGGGTCTCACCGCCGAGGCGCAGCGCTGCGACTCCGAATGGGCGGGGGCGACCGCCGACACCCCGCCGCCGAGCGGTGACGACCGGCCCTTCCTCTACCTGAAGGACCGGACGATCCCGCAGATCTACGTCATCACCCTCGGCCTGATCCTCGTCGTCAGCCTGCTCGCCGTCCGCGCCGTCGCCGGTCCCTACCGGCGGATGCGCCCGTACGCCGACCTCTTCCTGCTCGGGGTGGCGTTCCTGCTGCTGGAGACGAAGAGCGTGACCGGGTTCGCGCTGCTGTTCGGCACCACCTGGGTGGTGAACGCGATCGTGTTCGGCGGGGTGCTGGTCGCCGTGCTCGCCGCGGTGGAGGTGACCCGCCGCTTCAGGGTGCCGTCGCTGCCGGTGATGTACGGGGTGCTGCTCGCGGGGCTGGTCCTCGCCTGGCTGGTGCCCAACTCGTGGCTGCTGAGCCTGCCGCTGCCGGTGCGCGCCGTGGCGGCCGTGGTCGTGGCGTTCCTGCCGATCTTCGCGGCCAACGTGGTGTTCGCCAAGCGCTTCGCCGACTCCGCGGACGCCACCGTGTCCTTCGGGGCGAACCTGCTGGGCGCGATGGTCGGAGGCTGCCTGGAGTATCTGGCGCTGGTCATCGGCTACCAGGCACTGCTGATCGTCGCGGGCCTGATCTATCTGGGGGCCTTCGTCCTGCTGCCCAGGACCGCGAGGGGCGTCGGAGCGGCCAAGGCCGGCTGAGCCCGGGGGCTCCGGGAAAAGCGCCGGTGGCCCGTCCTCCTTCGCGGAGGGCGGGCCACATGCGTGCGGGATGGTCGGCGGCGGAGCCGGTCGCGCGGGGCGGTCAGAACCCGCAGAGCTCGTCCAGGGACGCGGCCTCGCCCTTGCCGTTCGGGGTGGGCGTCTGGCTCGGCTTGGCCACCGCCGTCCTGGAGGGCTTGGGTGTGGCGGTGGGCGTCGATCCGCTCGCGCCGCTCGTCCCGGGGGAGGCCGTCGCGGCGAGGGGCCGACGGGCCGGCTGCAGTGACTGGCGCAGCGTCCTGGCGGTCGCGGCACGGATCTTCTGCCAGTCGGGCGAGCCGGTGTAGAACTCCGGCGGCACGAACTGGAGGCTCACGATCCTCGCGTCCTTGACCTTCAGCCCCAGCTCGGTGATGTGCTCGAGCAACTCGCGAGGGATGTCGGTCTTGGCCATCTTCTTGGCCACGTTCGCGATCTTGACGAAGTTGGTGAGCACGACCGACGGGGTGGCCTGCTGGGTGAAGGCGCCGATGACGCAGCGCTGGCGGGCCATCCGGGAGAAGTCGTCGCTGCCGACGCGGGAGCGACCGTACCAGAGGGCCTCCTCGCCGGTGAGCTTCCGGTATCCGGCCTTGATGGTCCCCGCGGTGCCGTAGAGGCCGCCCCAGGGCACGTCGCTCTCCACCCTGATCCTCAGGCCGCCGATGGCGTCCACCAGGTGGGCGAAACCGAACATGTTGACCAGGGCGTAGTAGTCGATCTTCAGGTTGAGCGTGTAGCCGATCGCGTCCATGAGGGCCCGAGGGCCTCGATGGCCGTCCTTGACGTCGGGCATGAGCTCGGGGTGGTCCTCGGCGTACTGCCAGACCTCGTTGAGCAGGCCCCCGTTGGGCAGCTCGCGCATGAACCCGTCGGGGAACCGCTTGCCGAGCGGGGTGTTCGGCGGGAAGCGGACGTGCTGGAGGTTGCGGGGGAGGCTGAACATGGCGGTGTTGCCGGTCGCGACGTGCACGCTGGCCATGGTCATGCTGTCGGTCCGCACGCCCTCCCGGTTTCCGGCGCCGTCGCCGCCGACGAGCAGGAAGTTCACCCGCTTGCGCCCGCCCCACGGGTCCTCGTGCTTGACGGGGGCCGCCGTGGGGTTGGCCGAGGCGCTCTCGAAGATGCTATTGGCCGCGTCCTTGACGGTCAGCACGGTGCTCGCGGTCAGCGCGAACGGCGCCATCACCGACACGCACAGCACGCCGACCGCGATTCCCGACACGATCTGTCCCCTGCCACTGAGCCGGTCGGGCCCGAGGGAGACGTAGGAGAAGAGCACCAGCAGGAACCAGGCGATCGCGCCGACGATGGCGAGGACCGCCCCGGTCATCAGCGTGCTGTCGCGGGCGACGAAGCCCGCGTTTCCGTCACCGCTGAGGACGAGCGCGCCGACCAGGGCGGCGAGCAACAGCGCGCCGAAGATCGTGAGGAGGATGTATCCGGTACGGCGGTGTCCCGCCCGCAGGTGCGCCGCGCCGGGCAGGAGCGCCGACAACGCGGTCCAGCCGATGAGCGCGCCGACCGTCATCGGCTTGGCGAACCGCGGCCGCTTCCCGGGCGGCCCGGGAGGGGCAGGGGGGCCGGGAGGCGACCCTCCGCTCTGGCCCGGTCCTCCGGGACTGCTGGGCCCTCCGGGCGGGGCCGCTCCCTGAGGCTGAGCCGGTCCCGCGGGCTGGTCGGGCCGCGGTCCCGCTCCGGTCTGCGAGGGAGAGGCCGCCTCGGTCTCGGGCGCCCCTCGGGAAGGAACGGGCTCCTGTGCGTCGTGCGTGGCCTGCCCGTCGCGTACGCCGTTCGGGGGAGGCGTCCCCTGTCCGCCGCGTACGTCGTGGGGGGAGGGTGTCCCCGGCCCGTTGTGCGCGCCCAGAGGGGAGCGCGCCTCCTGCCCGTCGGTGGCGCCCCGTACGCCGGGCCGGGTCTGCGGGGGTGTGCCCCGCCCGTCCGGCACGCTCTGGGCCTGGCCGGGAGCCGCCCGGAGTCCGCTCGCCGCGTCCCTGGAGGGAGACGCGTTCTGCCCGGAGGGAGAGCCCTGCGCCTGTGGCGTGCCGGGTGGAGCGGCGGGGGACTGTGTCTCGGCCGGCCCCTGCGCGACGCCACGACCTGCACCTTGGCCGCCGCCGCGGCCCGCGCCCTGGCCACCGCTGCGGCGCCGGGGGCGCCGTTTCCCGTTCCCACTGTCGCCGGCGAGATCCCCCGAGTCTTGCCCAAGGCGCATCGTCACACCGCTTCCTACTACGTCTTGCCCCGGTCTACCTGGCAAAACAGCCAAGGTTCCCCGATTGAACGGAATTTGCCAGGATTCTAGTCCCCATACCTGGACATGACAGACAGATAGCTAATCTGTGGTGAATGATCGTTTAAGTCGTGATGTTATCTAAGATGTCGCCGAAGACGGCGCCAACCAGGTGTTGCACTGGAACGTCTTGTTCTTCTCGTAGCCCTGCCGGAACCACCGATGGTTGTTCGCCGGGGAACCGTGGTCACGGGGGTAGCCGGGCCAGTCGCCCACGCGGGAGTAGAAGTAGTAGAGGGTGTTGCGCCGGGCGGGGGTCACCGGATAGCTGGCCGAGACCGAGCGCATGAACATCGCGCCGAAGCAGGTCGCCTGGAGCTCGAACCGGCGGCTGAGCGCGAGCCTTCCGCTCTGACTGCCGGAGCGGAGCGACTTCTGCCACCAGGTGTCGGACAACCCCGACAGATGTTGCACGTGGTGTCCGTACTCGTGCGCCATCATGCTGACGACCCCGCCGTGCCAGTCGGTGATGGAGCCGTACCCGCCGGAGTCGCCCACCCCTCGCACCATCGCCCTGGTCGAGGCGTAGATGGTGGTGTTGCGCGGGCAGTAGTAGGGCACCATGCTGCCCGGCGAGGGAAAGTCGCCACAGGCGCCGCGGCCCTTCGTCGCGGTGAGGGCGTAGCCGGGCGGACGCCAGTCCATGCCCTGCTCGCGCATGATCCGGGACCAGCCCTTGTCCATGCATCTGGAGGTCTTGAGGATCAGTGCCTTGAGCTGACTGTGGCTGTAGATGCTGGCCGATCCCGCCGGGCAGTTGACCCTGGGAAGCCCGCCGGCCCGGTAGAGCGTGTTCTTCTCCAGGCTGGTGTTGAGCGCCCGCGCCCTGGTCGGGGGCGTGACCGTGTCCTTCGAGGCGTCGGAGGAGGTCGTCGTCCGCCTCGGTTCGCTGGACGCGGTCCGCGCGGGCTTCGCGGTGGGCCTGCCGTCCGGGGAGGTGGGCGGCGGCGAGATCGCGACCGGCGAGACCGAAACCGAGCGGCGGCTGTTCTTGGCCACCGCGCCCATCACCACGAGCCCGAGGAAGACCAGCGCGAACACGCCGAGGAACCCGCCGGCGATCGCCCCGGCGCCGCTGGAACGAGAGCGCTGCGGCTGCCACTGCGGTGGCGGGTGGGCGTGCCGCTGCCGCAGGTCCGGTGGTGGCGGGGCCGGGTGGCTGTACGGCGGCGGGGTCGGACGACCGTACGGCGATGGTGGCTGGGATGGATGACCGTACGGCGGCGCCGGCGGGGCCGGATCGCCGTATGGCGACGGTGGTGGGGCCGGATGACCGTACGGCGGCGGTGGGGCCGGATGGCCGTACGGCGCCTGACCGCCGGGCAGTGTGGGCATATGCCGGTATCCCTGTTCCGGCGGCGGCTGCTGCGGGCGCGCCGGCGAAGGCGGAAACCGGGGCGGATATCCGGAGGGCGGTGGCTGGGGGTGGCTCTGGGGCGGGCTCGGCTGCCGGGAGGCGGGGGGATACCCGTAGCCGGGAGGGAATCCCTGTCCTGGCGGCGACGCCGGGTGGCTCCCGTGCCCCGGCGGCGACGCTGGATGGTTTCCCTGCCTCGGCGGTGCCGGTGCGTATCCGGCTTGTCCTGACGGCGGCGCCGGCGGATATCCGGCCTGTCCCGGAGGCGGCGCCGGAGGGTTTCCCTGTCCCGGCGAGGGGTGCCCCTGCTCCGGGTACGTGGGCAGGATGAGCGTGTGCGGATAGCCCTGCCCCGGCGGCGACGGGTGTCCCTGCCACGGCGACGCCGGACGGTCTCCCTGCCCCGGCGGTGGATACCCCGGTGGCGGCTGGGGGTGGCCGTGAGCCGCCCACCCGGGCGGCTCCTGAGGTGGTCGCCCCCCTGGTGGAGGGGGTGGTGGAGGATGTTGTCCGTTGCCTGTCACGCCGTCTCCCCGTTACCCCGAGCGTCTGATATGAGCTACAGGTCCGGACTTTTGCCGAATTTGGGGCGTAAGCATACTGATTTATCATCCGTCACGGATGTCGCTGCATTCGATTACATTCCGAAATCATCCGAGGTGATCTCCGCTATGTACCGGACCGATCCAGGGCCCGTGACCTAGCTTCAAACCATGAATCTGCAGCAGCTCCGCTATGTGGTCGCGACGGCGGAGCATCGCACCATGACCGACGCGGCCAGGTCGCTGTACATCGCACAACCTGCCCTTTCCCGTGCGATCAGGGACTTGGAACGAGAGCTCGGGATGACGTTGTTCGCACGTTCCGGACGTGGCGTGGTCGTCACGGCACAGGGACGCCGGGTGGTCAAGCTGGCCCGGGAGGCGCTCGACGCCGTCCGCGAGATCGAGTCACTGTCCACGCACGGCCACGCGTCCGAGGCGGAGCTTCGCATCGCCTCGATACCCAGCCTCGAACCGGGGCTGGCAGGACGCCTCCTCCCCGCGTACACCGCGGAACATCCCGGGGTACGCATTCACATCGTCCGCTGTGACGGGCGGGACGGCGTGGTGAGCGCCATCAGGGACCAACGGGCCGATCTCGGCCTGACGGACCTGCCCGTCCCCACCGATCTGGTCAGCCACCCGCTGGAGCGCCAGGAGATCGTGCTGATCTCCCCGCCCGGCGTGGACCTGCCCGACCCGGTGCCGATGAGGAGACTCAACGGCATGCGGCTGGTGCTGCCGGTTCCCGGCAGTTCCCGGCGCAGGGAGTTCGACGCGCTCTTCGCCAAGCACGGTGTGGCCCCCGTGGTGGCGACGCAGCTCGACGAGCGCGGCAACTGGCTGAGCACCGTCCGTTCGGGTACGGCCTCGATGCTCTGGTACCGGGGGATGGCCGAGCAGGCATCCCGCGCCGGGCTCGTGGTCCGCACCCTCGATCCCTCGGTCCGCCGGGTGATCGCCATCGTTCACGCGCGGCGGCGGCTGCCCGCCATCGCCCAGGAGTTCCTGTCCGTGGCCGAAAGTGGGTCGGCCGCGTAAGGACCCTGTGGTTCGCTGGTTTTCCCAGATTTCCCCCAGAGGCGGCGCAGGTGGGAGCGCCGTCCTCTCCGACACCGGGGCTATAGGCTCGGTCTCGATGACTATCCTGCGCCTGCGTGGCCGTGAGTTCCGGCCCGGCGAGTTCGCGATCATGGCGGTGGTCAACCGCACCCCCGACTCCTTCTTCGACAGGGGAAGGACGTACGGCTTCGCGGCGGCCCTGGAGGCGGTGGACGGTGCCGTCGCGGGAGGCGCGGACATCGTCGACATCGGCGGCGTGAAGGCGGGTCCCGGCGACGAGGTCGATCCCGCCGAGGAGATCCGCCGGGTGGCCGACCTGGTCGCCGAGGTCAGGCGCCGCCATCCCCGGCTCATCGTCAGTGTCGACACCTGGCGCGCCGAGGTCGCCGAGGTCGTCGCCGAGGCGGGCGCGGACCTTCTCAACGACACCTGGGGCGGGGTGGACCCCGAGCTGGCAGGAGTCGCCGCCAGGCACGGCATCGGCCTGGTCTGTGCGCACGCCGGGCGCGTGACCCCGCGCACCCGCCCGCACCGCATCGCCTACGCCGACGTGGTCGCCGACGTCATCGGCTACACCGTCGACCTCGCCGAGCGCGCCGTCGCCGCGGGGGTGCCCAGGGAGTCGGTCCTCATCGACCCGGCGCACGACTTCGGCAAGAACACCTGGCACTCCCTGGAGGTCAGCCGCCGCCTGGACGAGATGGTCGCCACCGGCTGGCCGGTGCTCGTCGCGGTCTCCAACAAGGACTTCGTCGGAGAGACCCTCGGCGGCCTGCCGGTGGACGAACGCCACGCCGGGACCATGGCCACGCTGGCGGTCTCCGCCTGGCAGGGCGCCCGGGTCTTCCGCGTCCACGACGCCGCCTCCGCCCGCGCCGCCCTGGCCACCGTGGAAAGACTGCGCCGGTGACGCCGGTGGATCAGGAATAGATGACGGAGAGGAAGCGGATCAGGATCGCCTCTCGCCGATCGGCGGGAAGGGCGTCGAGAACCGCGTTGACCACGGCCATCTCCGGCTGCCCCGAACCGCCCAGGTCCACCCCGACCGCGGACGCCAGCTCACCGAAGGCGGCGTCGTCGAGCGCGTCCAGGTCCAGGCCCGCCACCAGCTCCACCAGCCCTTCCGGCAGCTTGGCGGGACCCCGCTCTCGCGCGGCCTCCACGGCTTCCGCGATCACTTCCAGCATCGCCTCGACGCCCCGCAGCGTCACCCCGGTCACCGTGATGTGGATGTTGGCCGGGATGCCCGCGTAGGACAGCTGCGGCTGCAGGAACCAGCCGCGTCTCCTCGCCTCGTCCGACAGCACGAACACGTCCACCCCTTCACCGACGGAGTCACCGTGGGAGCCACTGCCGGAGCCTCCGGCGGAGCCGAAGGCGACGAGCGCCGACTCCGGGTCACCGAGTACCCGTAGCCCCGGGATCTTCGCGATGCCCGCGCGGAGCTCGCGGGCCGCCGCCAGGGTGGTGCGCCCGAGCTCCAGATAGCCCTCCCGGCCCAGGGCTTGGAGGGTGGCCCACGCGCCGCCCAGCGGGCCCGCGGACTTCGAACTCTGCACGGTGGCGTTGATCACCGTGTAGCCGGGCCACGACGCCGAGGCGAAGTACGCCCGCCGCCTCATCGCCGGATCGGCGAACAGCACGACCGAGGCGCCCTTCGGGGCGTAGCCGAACTTGTGCAGGTCGCACGAGAGCGACGTGACCCCGGGCACCGACAGGTCGAAGGGCGGGATGTCCGCCCCGGCCTCGCGCAGCCACGGCAGCAGCCACCCGCCCACGCAGGCGTCCACGTGGCACGGCACGCCACGCGCGGCGGCGATTGCGGCGATCCCGGCGACCGGGTCGATCACGCCCTGCGGGTAGGACGGAGCCGAGGCGACCACCAGGACGGTGTCCTCGGTGATCGCGGCCTCGACGTCCGCCGGGGAGGCGCGGAAGGTCACCGGGTCCACCGGCACGGCGTCCACCACGAGCCCCAGGTAGTGCGCGGCCTTGTGGAAGGCCGGGTGCGCGGTCACCGGGACCGCCATCCGGGGGCGTCCCGCGGTCTCCCGCGCGTCCCGTGCCGCCTTCACCGCCAGCATGATCGACTCGGTGCCGCCGCTGGTGAAGATGCCCGACCCGCCGCCGAGCAGCTCGGCGACCGCGCCGACGACCTGTTTCTCCATCTCCACCACGCTGGGGAAGGCCGTCGGGTCGAGGGTATTGACCTCCAGCATCTCGAAGTAGGCCCTGGCCGCGGCCTCGTGCACCTCTGGCCGCCCGGTGTCGTAGACGTACGCGGTCACCTTGCCTCCGCGTACCGGCAGGTCCTCCCGCTTGAGGCGGGTGATCTCGGCCAGCAGTTCCTCGGTGCTGCGGCCCTTGTCAGGCAGGCTCATCGCTCTCCTCGGGGGTACGGCTCGCGCGGGCCGGAAGGGAACGGCCCGCGAGGGCCGCCGGGAAAATGCCAGCATCACACGAATCGACCCGTACGGGGGATACGACGGAGGCCCGTCGCCCGGCCGAGCGGGTGATCCAACGGCCTCGATCAGGACAGCGGAAGCCGTACGACCGCGCGAAGACCCGGGGAGGCGTCCTCCAGATGGACCGCGCCGCCGTGGGCGTGGACCGTCTCGCGCACGATGGCCAGGCCCAGCCCGGCTCCGCCCTCGTCGCGGCTGCGTGAGCTGTCCAGCCGGGTGAACCGGTCGAACACCCGCTCCCGGTCGGCCTCGGGGATGCCCGGCCCGTCGTCGGTGACGGTCAGCACCGCGTCGGCCCCCTCGGTCCGCAGCTCGACCACCACGGGGGCGAAGGTGTGCCGCAGCGCGTTGTCGACCAGGTTGACGAGCACCCGGCCCAGGTCCAGCGCGTCCCCGGTGACCGTGATCGACCTGCTCTCCACCGCGCCGCCGGCGTCGCGGGCCCCGTTCTCCGGCGTGCCTGCGCCGCCGCCGGACACGCCCCCGGTCGCGTCGCCGGTCGCGTCGACGACCGCGCCGCCGGCCGGGGCGGGGCCGCTCTCGGGCGCACCGTCCGGGTCGCCGATGATCCTCACCGTGACGGCCTCGCCGTACCGTTCGACGGTCTGCGGGACGAGCTGGTCCAGCTCCACCGGCTCCCCCCGCGCGGGCGTGCCGCCGCGCTCGTCCAGGCGGGCGAGCGAGAGCAGGTCCTCGGCCAGCCGGGACAGGCGCATGGTGTCCTCGAGCACGCCCTCGGCCGTCTCCCGCCAGTCCTGCCCCTCGGGGTGGCCGAGAGCCACCTCCAACTGGAGCCGGATGCTCGCCAGCGGGCTGCGCAGCTCGTGCGCCGCGTCCGAGACCAGGGCCTGCTGCCGGATGCCCGCCTTCTCCAGCCGGGCCAGCATCGCGTTCAGCGTCGTGGCCAGACTGTGCACCTCGTCGCGCGCCTCGGGCACCGGCAGGCGACGCGAGCGGGCGGTGTCGGTGATCTCGTCCGCACCCCGGCGCAGCGCCGCGATCGGCCTCAGGGTCCCGCCGATGATCACCCAGCTCGCCGCCGCGAGCAGGACCAGCAGCAGTGGCGTGCCGACGATCAGCACGTTCCCCGCCGTGGAGATGCTGGTCTGCACCTCGCTGAAGGAACGCGCCGCGATCACCGTCTGCCCCCGGTCGGCGCTGAGCACCCGGACGCGGAGCAGGTGCGGGATGCCGTACGGCTTGCCGTCCAGGAACCGCGCCTCGCCCTCGCCGATCGCCGCCGCCCGCTGTTCCGCGTCCAGCAGCGGCACCAGCCTGTCGGTGCCGGTGGTCGTGTGGGTGATCCGCCCCGCGCCGTCGATCACCTGCAGGAGAGTGCCGTCCGGCGAGGTCATCTCGTCGGGCAGCCGTCCGGCGTCGGCGAGCGAGACCGTGTCCCTGGCCCGCTGGTAGATCGACTCGTCGATGGTGTCCCGCAGCGCGTTGCCGAGCACGGTGATCATCACGTAGGCCGAGACCACCAGCGCCACCGCCAGCACGGCCGAGGCGACCGCCGTCAGCCGGAAGCGCAGGCTCTTGCGCCGCCACCGGCCGACCGCGCGCCCTCCTCCGTGCGGGCCCGTGCCGGTGTGGGAGCCCGTGCCCGCCTTGGCGGGTGGGTCCCCGAAATCCCGGTGCGCCGGATCAGCCGCCATCGCCGGCCAGCCGGTATCCCGCTCCCCGTACCGTCTGCAGCGCGTTCCGGGAGAACGGCACGTCGATCTTGCGCCGCAGGTAGCCGACGTAGACCTCCACCACGTTGGGATCGGTGTCGAAGGTGTCCCAGACATGCTCCAGGATCTCCGTCTTGGAGACCACCTCGTCGTGGTGGCGGAGCAGGAACTCCAGCAGCGCGAACTCCCTGGGCGTCAGCTCCACCGGCGTCTCCCCCCTGGTGACGCGCCGCCGAGCCGGGTCGAGCTCCAGGTCTCCGGCCCTCAGCACGGCCGGGCGCCGGCTCGCCCCGCGCCGCAGCAGCGCCCTCAGCCTGGCCACCAGCACCACGTACGAGAACGGCTTGGTCAGGTAGTCGTCGGCGCCGAGGTCGAGCCCGTCGGCCATGTCGTACTCGCCGTCCTTGGCCGACAGCATGAGGATCGGAACCCAGTTCTCCTCGGCCCGCAGCTGCTTGCAGACGTTGTAGCCGGAGATCCTGGGCAGCATGATGTCCAGCACCACCACGTCGTAGTCGCCGTGTCTCGCCTGGTGCAGGCCGTCCTCCCCGTCGTGCGCGAGGTCGACCACGAACCCTTCGGCCTGCAGGCCACGCCGCAGGGCGGCGGCCATCCTCCGCTCGTCCTCGACGACGAGAACCCGCATGACTGCCCCTTTCACCGTCCCGACGTGCCCATCCTCGACCACCCGGCCTGAGAGGCGGCTGAGAAGCCTGTGAGCCTTCTCAGTCTGTCTCAGCTTCGGCACAGGCCCCGTCGCGCAGGCTGCTGCTGACAGGGATTGACGGCATACCGTGGAGGAATGAGATGTCTGAGCAAGCGAGACGGGGGCGCGCGGTGAGGTGGGCGGTACCGGTCGCCGCGATCGCGGTGGTCGCCGGAGCCATCGGAGCCGGACCGGTCATCGCCGCCGTCCAGGGGGACCCCGCGCTGCCCGAGCGCACCGCCGAGCAGCTGCTGGCCGACGCCGTCCAGGCGAGCCAGACCGGGCTCAAACCCATGTCGGGCACCGTCGTGCAGACCGCCTCACTCGGGTTGCCGGGGCTGCCCGACGTGGCGGGCATGGGGGGATCCTCGCCCGCGGGCCTGCTCGCGGGCTCGCACGAGCTCAAGGTCTGGTACGGCGGTGAGGACAAGGTCCGCTTCGCCCTCCCGGGGCGGATGAGCGAGACCAACCTGATCGTCAACGGCGACCAGGTGTGGATGTGGCAGAGCGACGCGAACAAGGCCACCCGTATCAAGGTGGGGGAGGCGAAGGACGCCGAGGGCCTCGGGCACGGGGGGCCGGCCGACGGCGCCGCACGCAGCGCGCTGCCCACGGCGGCCACACCGCAGCAGTTCGCCCGGCAGCTGCTGGAGAAGGCCGGGGACGACACCGCGATCAGTGTGACCAACACCGAGAAGGTCGCCGACCGTGCGGCCTACCAGCTCGTCCTCGCGCCCAAGGACGCCTCCTCCCTGGTCAAGGAGGTCAAGGTGGCGCTGGACGGGGAGACCTTCGTCCCGCTGCGGATCCAGGTGTACGCCAGGAGCGCGGCCGAGCCCGCCTTCGAGATCGGCTTCACCTCGGTCACCTTCTCCCCGCCCGCCGCGGAGAACTTCACCTTCACCCCGCCCGCGGGCGCCAAGGTCGAGGAGACGTCGCTCGGCGAGCTCGCCGAGGAGCGCGGGCGGCAGGGGGAGAAGCTCAGGGAAGGTGAGGAGATCAGGAACAAGGCCGAGATCGTCGGCGAAGGCTGGACCACGGTCGCGGTGATCCCCGCCTCCGAGATGCGGAAGCTGACCTCGGCACCACGGGACGAGACCTCACAAGGCGCGGTCGGACAGGACGCCGACGCGATCACCGACGCCCTGCTGAAGTCGGCCAAGCCGATCAGCGGCACGTGGGGCAGCGGCAAGGTCGTCCAGACCAAGCTGGTCTCCGCGCTGCTGACCGACGACGGCCGCCTGCTGGTCGGCGCCGTCACCCCGGAGAAGCTGTCCGAAGCGGCCGGTCGGAAGTGAACACGACGCCGGGAGTCAGGTGTCCGCGCCCGGCTCCCGGCGGGCGTCCTCCGATCCCGTGTGCGGGATCAGGGGGCGTGAACCGGGGACGCCCTCCGGACCACGCGGGCGTTCGGGAGATCAAGCGGATCCGGCGGCCCGTGAACGTCCGGGGCGTGAGATGAGACGGGACGGCCGCGCGGCCGTCCCACGACCGACGAGCAGTGGGGGAGAAGTGCCGATCGTCCAGAACGCGAGAAACGGCGGGGACGGTGAGAACCGGAGCGGCGAGACCTCGGAGAGCGGAGCCGGCGAGGTCAGGGACGACGGGGTGGCCGGGGGCGCCGTGCTGACGGACGAGAGACCGGTGCCGGGTCCCGCCGCCGACGGGGATCTCGCCATCGTCACCAGCGGGCTGACCAAGCGCTTCGGAAGTGGTCAGGTGGCCGTGGACGCCCTCGACCTGGCCGTACCCGGCGGGTCGGTGTTCGGCTTCCTCGGCCCCAACGGCTCGGGAAAGACCACCACGATTCGTATGCTGCTCGGTCTGGTGGCCCCGACGGCGGGGGAGTGGCGGTTGCTCGGCGCGCCGATGCCCTCGGCGGCGGGCGGCGTGCTGCCGAGGGTGGGCGCCCTCGTCGAGGGCCCGGCCTTCTACCCCTACCTGTCGGGCGAGGCCAACCTGCGCCGCTACGACGCCGCCGACCCCTTCGCGGATCCGCGCACGGTCTCGGCCAGGATCGGGTACGCGCTGGAACGGGTGGGCCTCGCCGCCGCGGCGGGCAAGCGCTACCGCGCCTACTCGCTCGGCATGCGCCAGCGGCTGGCCATCGCCGCCGCGCTGCTCGGCCCGAGGGAGTTGCTCATCCTCGACGAGCCGACCAACGGCCTGGACCCGCAGGGCACCCGCGAGGTGCGTGGCCTGGTCAAGGAGATCGCCGCCGAGGGGACGACGGTGTTCGTCTCCTCCCACCTGCTCGCCGAGGTGGAGCAGATGTGCTCCCACATCGCCGTCATGCGAACCGGGCGGCTCGTCGCCCAGGGATCCATCGCCGATCTGCGCGCGCGGGAGACGGTGAGGATCCGGGTGGAGACCCCCGACACCGTCGAGGCGGCGGCCGTGCTGGCGGGGCTCGGCCTGGCGGAGATCCGCCTCGGTGACGGTGAGGTCGGCGCCGCGCTGGGGAGCGGCGCGGCGGAGCGGGTGTGCGCCGCCCTGGTCGCCGACGGCGTCGCCGTCCGCGGCCTCGCCGTCCAGCGACCGAGCCTTGAGGACATGTTCGTGGGCCTGACCGGGGAGGGATTCGATGTCGACGGTTAGCGGTGCCCCTCCGCTCGCGCGGGCGGTGGGCGCCCCTCGGGCGTGGTTGCGGCTGCTCGGCTCGGAGATCGGCCTGATCTTCCGGCGGCCGAGGAACATCGCGATGCTCGCCGTGCTCGCCGTGATCCCGGCGCTGATCGGGGCGGCGCTGCGGATGTTCAGCGGGTCCATGGGGGGAGAGGGAGGCGCCGGCGGCGGGTCGGCGATCTTCGAACAGGTCGCGGGGAACGGGCTCTTCCTCACCTTCGCCGCGTTCTCCGTCCTGGTGCAGCTGTTGCTGCCGGTCACCGTCGCGGTCGTCGCCGGTGACTCGATCGCGGGGGAGGCGGGCATCGGCACGCTGCGCTACCTGCTCGCGGCCCCGGCCGGCCGGACCCGCCTGCTGGCCGTCAAGTACGCCGGCGCGGTCGTCTTCTGCCTGGCCGCCGTCGCCGCGGTGGCGCTGTCCGCGCTGCTCGTCGGCCTGCTGCTGTTCCCCGCGGGGCCGATCACGCTGTTGTCGGGAGGGACGATCCCCTTCCTCGACGGCGTGCTGCGAATCGGTGTCGTGGCGCTGTACGTCACCGCGGGCATGGCCGCGCTGGCCGCCGTCGCGCTGGCGCTGTCGACCTTCACCGAGGTGTCCGTCGGCGCCATCGCCTCGACCGTGGTCGTCGTCATCGTGTCCCAGCTGCTGGGGGTCATCCCGCAGCTGTCGGCGATCCAGCCCTACCTGCTCACCCACTGGTGGAGCGGCTTCGACGGTGTCCTGCGAGATCCGGTGGCCACCGGTGAGATGGGGCAGGGGCTGCTGGTCTTCGCCGCCTACGTCGTCGTCTTCGGCTCCGTCGCCTGGGCGCGCTTCACCGGCAAGGACATCACCGCCTGATCCACCTGATCTCGGACGGCGCCGTCGCCTCCTCCGTGTCGGGGCCCGCGCCGGTCTCCGGGAAAGGTGCGGACGGACGCGGAACGGCCCCGGAAAGCTCCTGGCGGTTTCAAGGGGGCGTCGCGACTCCTCAGATCGAGATGTCGCGACGACCTCGTGAACCCAAGCCTTCCCGGGGCCGTTCCGCGCGCGACCAGAAGACGATCACAAGGTGATCAAAGGATGTTCAGGAGGCGCGCCCGCGGCGCAGGCCGAGAGCACCGACCACGAGCCCGGCGATCCCGAGTACGAGCCCGGCCCCGCCGAGCAGGCGGGCGGTGCCGTCCGAGCTCTCGGCTGAGGCGGCGGGAGCCACGGAGGGTGCCGACGCGGGGGCCGCGGCCGAGGGGGTGGCGGAGGCGACGGCGCCGTGGCCGTCTCCCTCGGCGGAGGCCGGCGTGAGCTTCAGCGTCGGGGCCGGGCGCTCGGGCTCGGAGCCGTCGGCCTTGGGCTCGTCCGCCCACTTCACGACCTCGCCGCCGCTGTAGGTCTGGGTGGTGGGGAAGACGAGCTGGTCGGTGTCGGTGGGCAGGGCTCCCATGGACACCTCGAACTCCTGGAACTGGCCGGGATCGATCTTTCCGCCCGACCAGGTGACCTTCGTGACCGCCTCGGTGAGCTCGCCGTACTCGGTGGTGACCGGTTTGGGGAGCTTGCCCTCGACCACCTTGACCTCCCAGCCGGGCACCGGCTTGACCGAGACGAACGCCAGCGGGTGGTCGGTGGGGAAGGTCACCTCGAGCTTGGTCGTCGAGGCGTCGTCGCGCTCGTTCGGGACCCGGAAGGCGACCTTGGTGAAACCGCCCTGCTGGGCGCTGCCGGGATTGATGGTGACGTGCGCGAGGGCGGGAAGGGCGAGGCCGAGGGTGAGCGCGGTGACACCGGCGGTGACGGCGGCGAGTCGACGGCAGGCATGCGTGAGCGACATGGAGGTTCTCCACTTCGAAAATTCGGGGGGTTGGGGTTTTCCTTGGTCGAGTCAGGCGGCGGGAAGTGGAGGACCGCGCCGGCTGACGAAGTGACGGAGGACGGCACGCGGGAGAACGGGCGTGACCGAGGCGTACGCGGGACGTGGCGGAGCGGCGACGGCCGCCGGGGGCCGCAGCAGCGGGAACATGGCGCCGAGACGCCGCCCGGCCGAACGAAGCAGCGCCCACAGGGCACTCTCGCCGCGGGCCAGCCACCAGCCGGTGACGAGGGTCGCGGTGAGGTGCGCGACAAGCATGCCGAGGCTCTCGCCCAACCCTCTGACGTGCGGATGCGGAAGCGAGATCCCGGTGGCGTCACCGAGGGCGAACACCTCGTGCAGCGACAGCTGCAGGGTGGCGAGCCCGGCACCGATCGCCACCGCCGACCGCTCCCGTCCCGCGAGCAGCGTGGCCATCGCGGTGACCGACGCGCCCGCCGCGGCCACCGCCCACGGCCCCGGCACCGAACCGCCCGCGGCCACGTGGCCGAGGACGGCGAGTGCCAGGCAGACGGCCGAGAAAGCGGCCGCGCGCATGAGGCGTAATGGGAGGCGAGCGCGCATGGTGACCCACATATTCTCACGTTCCGGGGCGTCTGCCGTTTTAATGTTTTTGTCGCTATGGTTGCCGCGACCGTGACAGCTCCTTCGAGCCGAGGTGATGGCGATGCGGCACGTCGCTGGGGTGTTGGTCGGACTGGTCGTGTCGGCCGTTCTCCTCTTCGGTGCGGGCTGGGCCGTGCAGGAGGCGGGGGCGAGCCTGGCGGCTGTTCCCTCGGCGGAGAGCGGTTCGAGGACCTGGATCGCCCTCGGGGTGATGGCCGGGATCGGTCTCCTGGTCGGACTGGTGGTCGCCGGTCGTGTCTCCCCGATGGCGGCCTTCGTCCCGTCGATTGTCCTGCTCGCCTGGACCGTGGTCTACGCCCTGGACGTCAGGCGTGCCATGGGCCTGGTCCCGGACGATCCGACCTTCCACGAGGTGCTCCTGCAGGCCGGTCGCGGCATGGGCCTGTTGCTGACCAGCGGCGTCTACGCACTCCTCGGCATCCTGCTTTTCCTGCCGGTGCTGATGCCCTCCCGCTGGGCACCGCGGTTCCGGGACGACGAGGAGTACGAGGAGGACTACGAAGAAGTCCGATGAGCGTGACCCCTGTCACCGCCGGTGGTGCCCGGCCGGGCTGACCGGGTTCTCCGCGCAGCGGCCCTCCGCGCCGTCGTTCTTCTCGCAGGTGCCCTCTTCGCCGGAGTTCTTCTCGCCGGTGGCACTCCTGGCGGGCGGTGGTGGGGCCTTCGACGTGTCGTCGAACGTGGCCTGCGGGCCGTTCCCGCGCGGCCGCGCGTCCGACAGCGGTAGCCGCAGGACGAACCTCGCCCCTCGCGGCGAGTCCTCGATCAGCAGGGTTCCCCGATGGGCGTGGGCGATGTCGCGGGAGATGGCGAGGCCGAGCCCGCTGCCGCCGGAGTCGCGCAGACGCCCGTCGTCCAGGCGGGTGAAGCGTTCGAAGACGCGCTCGCGATCGGCGGGCGCGATGCCGGCGCCGTCGTCGACCACGGCCACGGCGGCCTCGCCGTCCTCGACGCCGACGAAGACCTCGACGCGGCTGTCGGCGTGCCGTCGCGCGTTGCTCAGAAGGTTGCCCACCACCCGGATCAGCTGGATTCGGGAGCCTCGGACCCATACTCCGTCGGCGGCCTGGACCCGTATCGGCATCCCGGTGCCCTGGGCCGCCTCCTCCTTCACGAGGGCGCCGAGATCGATCGGCTCCTGCGGCGCGGGGTCGGCGGCGCGCAGCCTGGCCAGCTGCAGCAGGTCGTTCACGATCGCCTCCAGCCGGGTGCTGGTCGTGAGCGCGCTCCGGATGGTGTCGCGAGGATCGGTGTCGTCGGGATAGAGCAGTGCCTCCTCCAGTTGCACGCGCAGCCCGGTGATCGGGGTCCTGAGCTCGTGGGAGGCGGTGGAGGCGAAACGGCGCTGTTGTTCCACGGCCTCCTCCAGCCGCGCCAGGGTCTGGTTGGCGGTGCGGGCGAGGAGCGCGAGCTCGTCCTCGCCCGGCGGGACGGGCACCCGCAGGCTCAGGTCGCTCGCCGTGATCTCGGACATTCGCCCGCGTATCGCCGCGACAGGCCGTAGCGTCCGCCCCACGACACACCAGGTCATCCAGGAGGCCAGGGCGAGGAGAACGAGGAGACCCGCGCTGATGAAGTACTCCAGGTGGTTCTTGTGCAGGATCGCCGGCTCCCTGAGGCCCGCGTAGACGACGGGTGAGTCGGTCGCGGCGGAGACCCGGATGGCCATGACCATGAGAGGGCCCTCGGTCAGCTGCTGGAACCGGTCGTCGGGCGGAGGGCGGAAGGAGCTCATCGGCGCCATGCCCATCGCTCCCGTGTTGGAGTTGACGACCACGCCGTTGGCGTTCACCACCTGGACGAGATCGACCGGAGCCGAGACGGGGATCGGATTGGGAAGGGTGCCGAGCCTCGCCATCGCGCTCCACTGGCTCGCGACCTGCTCGGCGTTGCCGAAGGCGTCGTCCTGGAGCCGGTAGCGGATCGCCATGTCGATGCTCGCCCCCACCACGGCGAGGATGACGAGGAGCACCATCGTCGTGATGATCGTGTATCGCGCCTGGATCGAGCGCAGTCGTGATCCCTCCGCGTTTTTCACGACGACGCCGGCGTGGAGAGGCTGCCCAGCAGGTCCAGGGCGTGCGCGGACGGGCTTCCGGGTTCGGCCTGGAAGACGATCAGATTCTGACCGGGGGAGCCGCCGATGGTGAACAGCTCGTACGCGAGTGTCAGGTCACCGACGTCAGGGTGGCGGAGGCGTTTGGTCGCGAGGCTCTCGCTGGACACGTCGTGGCGCGCCCACAGGCTGCGGAAGTCCGCGCTCTTGAACGAGAGTTCGTCGATCAGTTCGGTCAGATACGGATCGTCGAGGTCGGCGCCCGCGACGGCGCGCAGCTGGGCCACCTTGGAGCGGGCGGACTCCTCCCAGTCCCGGTAGAACAGGCGGGAAAAGGGGTTCAGGAAGATCAACCGGAGTAGGTTGTCCCTGTGCTCCAGCCGGTCGTAGAGGGCGTCGCCCATCTGGTTGGCGGCCAGCACGTCCATCCGGCGGCTGGTCACGATCGCCGGGGTACGGGGCCAGCTTCGTATCAGCCGCAGCAGCTCCGGTCTGACCTGGTCCGGCAGGCCCGCGTTCTCCAGCCGTCGCGGCCGGGGGTGCGCCAGCTCGTGCAGGTGCGCCGTGGCGTCGGGACCGAGGTCGAGGACCCGGGCGAGAGCGTGGAGCACTCGATCGGAGGGGTGACGCTCCCTTCCCTGCTCCAGGCGGATGTAGTAGTCGGTGCTGACCCCGGCCAGCATCGCCACCTCTTCCCGGCGCAGCCCCGGGGTCCGCCGATACCCCGACTGGGGGAGCCCTACCTGGTCGGGGACGATGAGTTCGCGCCGGGCGCGCAGGAACTCACCTAGGAGCTTGTCGCTGTCCATGGCATTTACGGTATGTCAGAAACTCTTTGACAAGGTGGCAGTATCACTCCCACGAAAGCTTCCCTCGCCTTGGGGGAATCCCTGTTCAGAGCCGCTTTTGGTAGATCGTTCACGATGGCCGTCCACCCTCGGGCCGATGATCGGCCGACCGTTTCGTCGACCTCCGCCTGAGAGGTTTGTGGCTACGCGCAAGGGATTTCGGCGGCAAAGGGAGGGTGGTGGGTGCCGCCGGAAAGCCGGGTCCACATATGGGGAGACCGTTCCGGTCAAGAGTGCTTCAAGGGCTCACCAGGAGCTGTCCCACGACCTGCGATGATCATTATCTTGTGACAAACATCACATTTAACTCGGCGGGACTTCGTAGTATGCATCTCGGTCGCCAAGCTTCGCTGTCCTGGTCGACATCGAGGTGGTCGGGAAGTCGACGTCCGGAGGGTTTCGCCGGCCGCGTCCAGGTCGTTCGCGGTCTCGTCGAACGCCGGTGTGGCGGGGGTCGCCGTCCCCGCCTTGGTGGCTCTGTGAGGCGAAGGGTGGCGGAGGTCGACCGGCGAGCCGATTCGGGTCGGGGTCGCAGGCGTGATTACGGTCGGTGTGCGGATGTGACGCCAGGGTGACGTGTACTTGCGTGATACGTAGTTGTAATCTTCTCGATATGTTCAATCGCCGATAGAAGCCCATTCTGGGGGGAATGTCCTTTTTTGGAGGTCCCCCATGCACGATGAGATCGATATGGACGTCAGTCCGGCCTATCCCTTCAGCTGGCAGGCCGCAGCCCTCAACGTGATCATGCGTGGCACCTTCAAGCCCATCTCCGACCTACTGCTGAGGAACGACGTCGGCTTCGCCGCGGCCTCCCGCATCGTCGCGCTGGCGGGCAGGGTGCCGTTCCGCCTGCCCGTCCACGTCACCGTCACCCCCGACGAGGCGGGACCGTGCCCGGGGGAGTGGGTACGCGCCGGGGAGGAACTCGACGAGGACAAGGTCCTGCTCTACTTCCACGGCGGAGGCTACTTCGCCTGCTCCCCGGTGACCCACCGGCCGATCACCTGGCGCCTGGCGGCCGCGACCCGGCGCCCCGTACTGGCGGTCGACTACCGCCAGGGGCCCGTCCACCGGCCGGCCGAGGCCCTTGAGGACGCGATCGCCGCCTACCAATGTCTCCTGGAGAACGGGTACGACCCCGCCGACGTCGTCTTCAGCGGGGATTCCGCCGGAGGCCACCTCACCCTCGCCACGCTCCTGGCGCTCCGAGACCGGGAGATGCCGCTGCCGTCCGCCGCCGTGTGCCTCTCCCCGTGGGCGGATCTCACCGGCGCGCCCCGCAAGGTCAACCGGCTGCTCGACCCGATGATCCCGGCCGGTCGCGTCGACTGGCTCGCCCGCCGCTGGACCGCGGGCCTCGACCCCCACGACCCCCTGCTCTCCCCGGTCCTCGGCGACTACACCGGCCTGCCCCCGCTGATGGTCGTCACCGGCTCCACCGAGGTCCTGCGCGACGAGGGCCGCCGCGTGGCCGAGCGGGCCCGCACCGCGGGGGTGCCGGTCACGTACGAGGAGTGGCCCCGCATGCCGCACGTCTTCCCCATCCTCGCCGACGTCGTCCCCGAGGCCCGCGAGGTGTATCCGCACATCGCCCGCTTCCTCGACGCGGCCCAGGACCTCCCGCCCGTCCTTGACGGCTCGAAGCGGAGGCGCGCGATGCCGGACCTCACCGCGTCGGATCTCTCCGTACCGGACCTTCTCCCGTCGGGGCTTTCCGTTCCCGACCTTTCCGCGCCGGATCTCACTCCCGAGGACACCGCTCCGGCGCTCCGCGAGCGAGCAGTGCCTCCGGGGCGCCCAGGACGCCCAGGACGCTCCGGATCCGCCGCCGCCTGAGACGCGGCGCCCGCGACAGGCCGCGGGCCTTCCGCGCTGGTCACACCGTTCCACCACGTCCCAAGGGCATCCCGCACACCACGGATTTCTTACCCTGAGGGATCATTCGCCTTACCTCTCATACCCCTTCTGGCCGGTCGGGGGCGAAGGACGCTCGAATCCCGCCACAGTGTGCTTGCCGGTAGCCCGCGCACGAGAGGCTCAACGAGGATGGCACGTGGGGGAGCAGGTCCTGGAAACGGCATGCCGACCGGTGTGCGGCCGCTGACCGTCGGAGACCCGATCGGCATCGGCCGCTACCTTCTGCTCGGCCGCCTCGGGGTGGGTGGGATGGGCATCGTCTATCTGGCCGAGCATCCGCAGGGTGGGGTGGTGGCGCTCAAGACGCCGCATCCGGTGCATCTCAACGATGCCACGCTCCGCGCCCGTTTCGCGGAAGAAGTGCGATTCTCCCGAAGAGTGGTGCCTTTCTGTACCGCCGCGGTGATCGAGGACGGCATCGACGGGAACCGTCCCTACCTGGTGTCGGAGTACGTTCCCGGCCCCGCGCTCTCCCAGGTGGTCTCCGCGTACGGCCCCCTCACCCCCGATCTGGCGTACGGTGTCGCCCTGGGGGTGGCCGCCGCGCTGGTGGCGGTGCACGAGGCGGGGCTGGTCCACCGCGACCTCAAGCCCGGCAACGTGCTGCTGTCGGACACCGGTCCCCGGGTGATCGACTTCGGTATCGCGAGGGACGTCGACGTGCTCGCCGCGCACACGCAGGCCGGGCAGGTCATGGGCAGCCCAGGCTGGGTCGCCCCCGAACGGCTCACCGGAGGGCTCGCGATGCCCGCCTCCGACGTCTTCGCCTGGGGCTGCCTGATCGCCTACGCCGCCGGCGGCCACCACCCCTTCGGCGCGGGGGAGGCGGACACGCTGACCCGGCGCATCCTGGTCGAGCCGCCGAGGGTGGCCTCGGTTCCCGCCCTGCTACGCCCGGCCGTCGAGGCGTCCCTGGACAAGAACCCCGCGGAACGACCCGGTGCGGCCGACCTGCTCGGAGCGCTGCTCGCCGCGGGCGGCGTGGGCGATCCCTGGGACCTGCGCGAGGCGGTCGCGGAGGTGCTGGCGGAGATCTGGACACCGGTGCCCCGCACCCCGGGAGCCGGGAGGGTGCGGCTTGAGGCCCCGCCATCACCGCAGTCGCCGTCGTCGCGTCTGTCGCACGCGTTCGCCCGGTCCTCCCCGCCCTTCCGTACGCATGACGAGCCCTCGGTCCCGGTGGAGATCTCCGGCAAGAGGGCCCGCAGGGCCGCGCGCAAGGGTGCGCACCTGGCGCAGGCCGGCTTCGCGGCGCTCGCCACGGTCTCCATGGCGGCGGTCACCGTGGCCGCGGCGACCGGTGGTGGCGGTTCCGGTTCGGACGGCGGCTTCGATGTCCCCGAGTCGGTGCCGCTGGTTCTCCCCGCCGAGGGCACTCCCACGGCTTCCATCTTCCACGCCGCCACCCGCCCACCCCCCGGCACGCCGCGGGACCGGACGCCGACCACCCCCTCCACTGTGGAGATCACCACCACCAGGACCGTCTCACCGCCCACCACGAGCTACGACGGCAGCGACGGACGGCGGGAACCGGCGCCCGAACGCCCGCGCGGCCCCGGTGGCTCCGGCGACTCGCCCGACGACGGCGACGACCCGCGCGACTGCGCGGACACGACCGCCAGGGGCAAGGGCAGGGCGAGGGACTGCCCGACGGCCTCGGACGATCCCAGGCCCTCGGGCGGCACCAAGCCCTCCTTCACCCAGATCCCGCAGACGGGCGACGGTGAGAGCCCGATCCCGACCCCCACCGTCCCCGCCCCCTCGGGGACGACCATCACTCCGCACCCCACCCCGGGCCCGTCCATACAGATGGGCTGAGACCCGCTTTGCGGGCGATGGACGGGAAGGTATCGGTGCATCGGTTAAAGTGAGCGCCGCGAATCGACGCGGAGGGGGATACCGATGGGCGAGCCTGTGTCCGGTGCGGTGGAGTTGAGCGGCGTCGGGGTCCGGGTGGTCGGCCGTACCCTGCTGGAAGGCATCGACTGGCGGGTCGGATACGGAGAGCACTGGGTGGTGCTCGGCCCCAACGGGGCGGGAAAGACCACGCTGCTCTCGTTGGCCGCCGCCGTGCGCCACCCCACCGAGGGGGCCGTCACCGTGCTCGGCCAGCGGCTGGGCCGGGTCGACCTTCGCGAGCTGCGCCGCCACATCGGTCTCGTCGCGGCCAGCCAGCGGCTCGTCGACGAGGAACTGCTGGAGGAGGAGGGGGCCACCGCCCACACCGTCGTGCTGACCGGCCACACCGGGACCAGTGCCCCGCTCTGGGACCGCTACGGCCCCGCCGAGCACGAGCGCGCCTACCACCTGCTCGCCGACCTGGGCTGCAAGGACCTCGCGGACCGGCCTTTCCGTGTCTGCTCCCAGGGGGAGCGCGCCCGCGTCCGCGTCGCCAGGGCGCTGATGTCCGAGCCGGTGATCCTGCTGCTCGACGAGCCGTTCGCCGGGCTGGACCTGCCCGCCCGCGAGGATCTGATCACCGCGGTGGAGGACCTGGCGGAGGTCCGCCCGGCGCTGACCACGGTCACCGTCACCCACCACCTGGAGGAGGTCCCGGCCACCACGACCCACGCCCTGCTGATGCGCGACGCCCGCGTCCAGGTGGGCGGTCCGGTGGCGGAGATCCTGACCGCGGAGAACCTTTCCGAGTGCTTCGGGCGTCCGCTGCGCGTCGACCACTTCGACGGCCGCTGGGCCGCCCGCGCGGTCCGCGGCGGGTACCGCGCGGGGTGATCTGCGGAAAAGCGGTGTTATGCGGGTGATCTTCCCGCTACGGTGTCACCCATGGCGACCAAGTTGAACCAGATCCTCGCCGTGGAGAAGGGCGTCAAGTCCGACACCCAGCGCAAGGTGACCGACGCTTACCACACGATCCAGAAGAACGCCCTGCTGTCGGGTCTCTCACGGACCTACCAGCCCATCGACGACGAGGGCGAGCAACTGCCCCCGGAGTCGACCCGGGTGCAGGTGCAGGGTGAGGATCTGCTCAAGCAGGTGGGCGCCGCGCTCACCCGGCTGTTCGACGTCACCGCCACCAAGGACTGGGCCAACTGCTCGGCGAGGGCCGACATCAAGGTCGACGGCTCCACCCTCCTGGAGGACGTGCCCGTCACCTACCTGCTGTTCCTGGAGAAGCAGCTGGTCGACCTGCACACCTTCATCGCCAAGCTGCCCGTCCTGGACGCCGCCGAGGCGTGGACGCTGGACCAGTCGACCGACTGCTGGCGGACCGAGCCGGTCAAGACGACCCGTACCAAGAAGGTGCCCCGCAACCACGTCAAGGCGGAGGCGACCGACAAGCATCCGGCCCAGGTCGAGGTCTACCACGAGGACATCGTCGTCGGCTTCTGGACCAAGGTCACCTTCTCGGGAGCCGTGCCCCAGAAGCGGGTGAACGAGCTCCTGGAGCGGGTCGGCAGGCTGCAGAACGCGGTGAAGTTCGCCCGTGAGGAGGCGAACGGCACCGAGATCACCTACCAGCGCGTCGGTGAGAAGGTGCTGGGCTACGTTCTCGGGTAAGATCACAGGACTCCCCGTTGGAGCACGGGGATGCGCGAAAGCGCGAAAGCTGAAACTGAACCGTCAGACTGACACGCGGTCACAGTGGGGGTTCGAGTCCCTCTCCCGGCACCGTCGAGCCGGGATGGCCCAACTGGCAGAGGCAGCCGCTCACGCTCAGACTCTCGCTCCAGATTCAGCATTCGCCGCCGGGCGCCGGATCGAACGGATGCGGGCGACGAGGTCGAGTGCGGGTTCGAATCCCGCTGGGTGCTCCACATGCGCCCATAACTTAACGGCAGAGTGCGACCTCATCATGAGTGACCCGGGTCCTTAAACGTGCCGGTGCCCCGACATGGCGGCACTCCAGGCCCTCGGGGAATGGATACTTCCCCGGGGGCCGCCGTCCTCCCGATGTCGCCCTTGGCTCCGCCCACGTCTCGGGTGAGGCCCCGGACGGTCTGCGCGGGCACGAGGAGGCCGGTCGGTGCGTAGGGTCCGGGAAGGTCAGTCCTTCTTGCGCTGGCGGATCAGGCCCATGAACCCCGGGCTGGGCTTGAACTTCGCCGTCCAGGTCTCCGCGATCTCCAGCGGTTCCCCGGTCTGCGGGTTGCGTCCGGTCCGTGCGGGCTTGTGGACGATCTCGAAGGACCCGAACCCGGGAATCGCCACCTTGTCCTCGGCCGCCACGGCCGTCTGGATCGTCCCCAGGATCGCGTCGAGAGCCGCGGCCGTCTGCCTCCGGGTGAGCCCGGCCTCGGCGGCGGCCTTCTCGATCAGCTCGCGCTTGTTCATAGGGAACAGTTAACGCCATCACCACCGGGTGAATCGAGCCCCGTTCTCCACTCGCACCGGTCGGGGGAGCGGGATGCCTCCCCGGTGAACCGGGCCGCGAAGGTACCGCCCCTGCGACCTGTTGACCCGCTCGCCGCGCGGGTGCCCGCCGTTTCAGGCGGCGGGCACCCGTCCTCGTTCAGCGTTCGGGCTGGGCGGCCAGCCGTTCCGCCTCCGTGTGCAGTGCCTCGACGAGGATGAGCTCCAGGAGGAGATCTTCGTCAACGAGGCCGATCAGAACATCCATCGAGCCTCCCTGACTACTTGACGTCCCAGTGGTCTCGGAAGTTGACAGGCGTACCGAACAAGACTCGAACCTGATCCGACTTCGATCGCCGGCATGCGCGGGGATCCGTCTACGCCGGAACCAGCTCCGCCAGGTCGACGTGCTCTCCGACCTCGCGGATGCTCATGCAGTACGCCACGAGGACCCGCCGTCCGTCGATCCGGCGGCTGACCAACAGGCAGGGGCCGTCGTGGACCACGATCGCCTCAACCTCGATGCCCTGAGGGCTTCGCCAGATACCCATGAGCCCGAGGCTACGGAGAACCAGGTAAGAGCGGGGTAACCAAACAGGCATATCGTGATGCGCAGTACGTATATCGGGGATCTATCTGTATGTCCTCCGATGATTAACCGGGTGGCTTTGGGTAGCAGGACCCTGGAATTACCGTCATCAGGGAGAAAACACCATGGCTTTGCCCAAGCTCACCCCCGAACAGCGTCAGGCCGCCCTGGTCAAGGCCGCCGAGACCCGCACAGCTCGCGCCAAGCTTCTCGCCGAGGTCAAGAACGGCGCGCTCAGCCTGGAGCAACTGCTTGGCCGTGAGGACGACATCGCCAAGCGCATCAAGGTGTCCCAGGCCCTTCGCGCCCTGCCCGGTGTCGGAACGGTCAAGGCCGCGCAGCTGATGGAGCAGGCCGACGTGGACGAGGCGCGTCGGCTGGGAGGTCTCGGTACCCAGCAGCGCCGCAAGCTCATCGAGGCCGTCGGCCGCTGAGATGTCCCCGACCGGCCGCCGCCCGCCGTTCCCGTGAGGAGGACTCCCGGGAACGGCGGGCGGCCGAACGGGATACCCCAGGTCGCGGACGTGGGACGGGCGGTAAGACGGGAGGGCCCCGCCGCACGGACTCGGGGGAAGTCCGTGCGGCGGGGCCCTTCGATCGATCGACGACCTGGTCGTCGAGCCCGTCTCGGGGGACCTCCCATGCCCTGGAGGTCGCCGGCGAGCTCGGTCCGGAGAGTCAGTGAGCCTCTGCGAACTGCTGCTCCTCCGTCGATCCCTTCAGGGCCGTGGTGGAGGAGTCCGGCGCGATGGCCGTGCTGACCAGGTCGAAGTATCCGGTGCCGACCTCGCGCTGATGGCGGGTGGCGGTGTAGCCGCGTGCCTCGGAGGCGAACTCGGCCTCCTGGAGCTCGACGTAGGAGGTCATGCCCTCCTCGGCGTACCCCCGGGCGAGGTCGAACATCGAGTGGTTCAGTGAGTGGAAGCCCGCCAGCGTGATGAACTGGAACTTGTAGCCCATGTGACCGAGTTCCCGCTGGAACTTGGCGATGGTGGAGTCGTCCAGGTGCTTCTTCCAGTTGAACGAGGGCGAGCAGTTGTAGGACAGCATCTGGTCGGGGTACTCGGCCTTGATCGCCTCGGCGAACTCGCGGGCCACGTCCAGGTCGGGGGTGGAGGTCTCCATCCAGAGCAGGTCGGAGTGGGGCGCGTAGGCCAGGCCGCGGGCGATGCAGGCGCCCACGCCGTTACGGACCCGGTAGAAGCCCTCCGCGGTGCGGTCGCCGGTGGTGAACGCCTGGTCGCGGGGGTCGACGTCGGTGGTGAGCAGGGTCGCGGCCTGAGCGTCGGTCCGCGCGATGATCAGGGTCGGCACGCCCAGCACGTCCGCCGCGAGGCGGGCGGCGCTGAGGGTCTTGATGTGCTGGCCGGTGGGGACGAGCACCTTGCCGCCGAGGTGGCCGCACTTCTTCTCCGAGGCGAGCTGGTCCTCCCAGTGCACCCCGGCGGCACCCGCGGTGATCATGCCCTTCATCAGCTCGAAGGCGTTCAGCACGCCTCCGAAGCCGGCCTCGGCGTCGGCCACGATCGGCGCGAGCCAGTGCGGCGCGTCCCGGTCGCCCTCCGACCAGGTGATCTGGTCGGCGCGCAGCAGCGCGTTGTTGATACGCCGCACGACGGCGGGGACCGAGTTGGCCGGGTAGAGGCTCTGGTCGGGGTAGGTCTGGCCGCCGAGGTTGGCGTCGGCGGCGACCTGCCAGCCGGACAGGTAGATGGCCTTGAGCCCGGCCTTGACCTGCTGCACGGCCTGGTTGCCGGTGAGCGCGCCCAGGGCGTGCACGTACTCTTCGCTGTTCAGCAGGTCCCACAGCCGCTCGGCGCCGAGCCGGGCGAGGGTGTGCTCCTCCTGGACGGAACCTCGGAGTCGAACCACGTCCTCGGCCGTGTAGGTCCGCTCGGTCCCCTTCCAGCGAGGGCTGGTCTCCCACTCGTGCCGCAGCTCGTCTGCGGCTCCCTTGAGGCGATCGTTCATCGGTGACTCCTTTTCGTCCCCTGGGTGGCCTACTTCGAGTGTGTGCTCCGACGAAACGGTCAAACAAGGTCGAGTCGGACGAAAAACTAGAAATTATTCTCCTTAGATCAATACTCGCTGGTATTCGGGGGAGAAGAAGTTAATAGTTTTCTCTATGGACTAGACCAATTCTTGTGCCGGGATCGGGTGTGCGCATGCCCTCCACCGGGGACGCGCGCGAGCTCCGGCGCCGGAACCCGGTGATCGCGGTCGCCGGTTCCGGGCCGTGGCGAGGGCTCGACGGTCGCGGCTCCGGGTGGCGTCGACGCGAGGGGGGACTCCGGCGGCTCCGGGCGCGGGTGCGGCGATGCCCGCTCCGCGACCTGCCGGGGGCGAAATTTCCTCGGAAATTTCGTTTAGCATCGAGTCATGGCATCTTTGGTCGGTGAAGAACCGCTTTCCTTGACGCAGGAGCTCGATCTCATCGCGTTCGGCCAGCGGCTGAGACACCTGCGGAAGCAGCGTGGCCTCACCCTTTCCGACCTGGGCGAACGCGTGAGCCGCGCGCCCAGCCAGCTCTCCCTGCTGGAGAACGGCAAGCGCGAGCCGAAGCTGTCGCTGCTGAAGTCGCTGGCCGCCGCGCTCAACGTGCCGGTCGAGGAACTGCTCCGCAGGCAGGCACCCAACCGGCGGGCCCAGCTGGAGATGGCGCTGGAGGAGGCGCAGCGCGACCCCCTGTACGCCGGGCTCGGCCTGGCCAGGCTGAAGATCTCCGCCCGCGTCCCCAACGACGTGCTCGAACACATCCTCGGCCTCTACGAGGAGTTGCGCTCACGCCAGGCAAGGGGGACCGCCACCCCCGAGGAGGCCCGCGCGGCCAACGCCGAACTCCGCCGCAAGCAGCGTGAGCAGGGCAACTACTTCGCGGAGATCGAGCAGGCCGCCGCCGAGGCGCTCGCCGCGGTCGGCTACCGCTCGGGCGCGCTGTCGCAGAGCACCGTCCAGGCGTTGGTCAGCCACTTCGGCTACACCGTCCAGACGGTCCAGGACCTGCCGCGCACCGTGCGCTCCATCTCCGACCTGCGCAACCGGCGCATCTACGTCAAGCACGAACAGGTCGGCATGCACACCCCGCGCACGATCCTGCTGCAGACCCTCGGTCATCTCTCCCTCGGCCACCACAGGCCCCGCGACTTCGCCGACTTCCTGCGCCAGCGAACCGAGGCCAACTACTTCGCCGCCGCCGTCCTGGTGCCCGAGGCCGCCGCCGTGCCGTACCTGCGGGAGGCGAAGAAGGACCGCGCGCTGAGCGTGGAGGACCTGCGCGACGTGTTCGCCGTCTCCTACGAGATGGCCGCGCACCGCTTCACCAACCTGGCCACCAATTTCCTCGACCTGGTCTGCCACTTCGTCCGCAACAACGCCGACGGGATCATCTACAAGGCGTACGAGAACGACGGCATCGTCTTTCCCGCCGACGAGCAGGGCGCGATCGAAGGCCAGCGCATGTGCCTGCAGTGGTCGGGGCGCCAGGTCTTCCTGTCACCCGACCGCTTCTCCGTCCACTACCAGTACTCCGACTCGCCCACCGGCACCTACTTCTGTCTCGCGCACGTCGACATCTCACGCGAGCGTGACTTCGCCATCACCCTCGGCGTTCCCTATCGGGAGTCGCGCTGGTTCCGTGGCAGGGAGACCACCACCCGCACCAGATCGGGCTGCCCCACCGGCGAGTGCTGCCGCCGCCCGCCCGCCGAGCTGACCCAGCGCTGGGAGGGGTACGCCTGGCCCTCGGCCCGTGGCAACTCCCACGTCCTGGCCGCGCTGCCCCCCGGATCCTTCCCGGGGGTGGACGAGGCCGACGTCTACACGTTCCTGGAGCGCCACGCCGCGGGGTGAGACGCGCGGGGCGCCCTCCGAGCCCGATGAGGATCCCCGCCACAGGGACCCATGTCGCGAGCCGGCGGCGGTCACCCCGTGGGCGGGGCCGTCCGGCGCAGCGTCAGGGACGGGTGGCCGTGGAACCGGTAGGCACCCGCGCTGTCGGGAGCCTGCCCGCGCATGGAGCGCAGCACCTCGGCCGGGGGCTCACCGGCGAAGCAGCGCCGATAGAACTCCGGCGCCAGGCCGCCGCCCGCGGGCCAGAGCGGGGCGACGACCCCGCTCGCGCCCGCGAGCAGGAACGCCTGGGCGTCCCCCGGCTCCTCCAGGAAGACGAACGGGGCACCCGCCAGCTCGTAGTCCAGCGCCTCGGAGGCGGACCCGCCGTCCGTGAAGTGGACGATGTCGGGCCCCTGCCTGAGCACGCCCAGGACGTCGCCGAGCGCGGGGGAGACCTGCGTGGCGCCGTACTCCGTCACCAGCGGATGTGCCTGCGCCTCGCCGTACACCACCGCGACGCGGTCGGCCCGCGCGTGCACGGGAGGGGGCAGCTCGGGACGCCGCCCGCCGAGGGGCCAGCGGCCGGTCGCCAGCTGGCAGCCCAGGTAAGGGGGCAGGGAGGGATCGTACGGCTGCTCGAGCACGGCCAGCTCCCAGGGAACGTGCGGCTCCTGGGAGAGGATGAGCACGTTCGGGCGGCGCGGCGCGACCCGGCCGGCCACCGCGTACAGCAGCTCCCAGAAACCCCAGGGCACGCGCGAGCCGACCTCCCGCCCCAGTTCCTCGGAGAGACGGCCCCGATCGGTCAGCTGCCGGCCGAACTCCGAGGCCCGGGTGCCGAGGTCGCAGGGCTCGGCCTGGTCCGGGGTGACGAAGTGCGGTGACTGGTAGGTCCACCACAGCAGTCCCGGCCTGTCACCGTGGACGATGATCGCCGTGACGTCGGCGGGTTCTCCCACGAGGGCGGGACGGATGCGGGTGCCCGAGACCGGCTCCAGCGCCTCGTGTCCGCCGAGGGCGCCGGGCGAACCGTGGACCGTGACCGCACGCAGGCCGAACCCGACCACCTGGCCGCGTACGGAGTAGGTCACCTGGATCTGCCGGGCGGCTTCGGGCTCCTCCTGAGCCAGGGCGACGAGGTCGACCACGGCCCGTGGGTACGGTGACGTCTTGTCGGCACGCAGCCGCACCCGCCGGCCGCCGGGTGCGTCGAAGCCCTCGGCGACGATCTGGATGTCCAGGTCGATCGGCTCGCGCGGTGTCGCGGTGCCGTCCTGCCCCTGGCCTGGGGCGACGCCGACCGTCACCTCCGAGCTCCAGCCCGCGACCACCTCCGCGGGAGCCTCGATGAGCGGGATCACCTCCCAGCCGGGCCCCGGTGCCGGAGGTTGTGTCTCCTTGCGCCGCCTGCGGAAGGCCCCGGTCAGCCGGTCGAGAACCGAGGGGCCCCGGCTCTCCGCGGGACCCGGTGCCGCGGCCGCGGGCGCGGCCGTCGACGCCGCCGCCGGGGGCTGCGGCGCGGGGACCTGCGGTGACGGTGCCTGAGGCGTCGGGGGCGGTGGCTCCGAGGATGTCCGCGGCGCTTCGAGGAACGGTGGCGGATCCTCTCCGGACGTCTGCCCTGACCCCGGAGCGGGACGCCTCTGCCCACCCATGTCGGGGAGCAGCCAGGCGGGAGTGTAGGCACCGGTCGCCGGAGCGTCGATCGGCTCCCAGCCGGAGGGGTCCGTGCCGTTCGGGGGCGCCGCACCCCAGGAGGACGGGGCGGGGCCCGCACCGACCGGCGGAAAGCCGAGACCGCTCCCGCCTCCGGGCGAGCCCGGCTCGGCGCCCGGCCGCCGGGAGAGCAGGGGAATCACCTGCTCGGGGGTGACGCCCCGCTCCAGGCTCAGCAGCGCGGTGAGCCGGTCCCAGGCGGGGCCGTACTCGGCGACGAGCCTGATGACCGCGTCCGCCAGCTGGTCGGAGGGCCGGCTGCCCGCCTCGGCGAGCAGCGGATCCAGCCGGTCACGAAGCTCGTCGGAGGCGCCCCCCATCAGGCTGTCGAGCTCGTCGCGGACGCCGCGCGCCGCCCGCATCACGGCTACCGGGTTCATTCCGTCCCCCCTCGTTCCGGACTGGACTGATCTTCCCACCTGCGTGGCGGAGACGGGAGCCGGTAGGTGTCTGGAATCAGCGCCACATAGGGTGATACCCCTAACCGCCGAGGTGATGGGAAGGGTGGGTCGTGCTGCCTGAGGTCGAGGCATGGCTACGCGGGCGCACCTCATCCTCGGGTGACTGGGCGCTGCCGGAGCTGCTGGAAGCCAAGGGTGAGACGACGATCAGTGTCGTGTTGCCCGCCCGCGACGAGGAGGAGACGGTCGGGGAGATCGTCGCGGCGATCCGCCGCGATCTCATGGAGGCCGTTCCGCTCGTCGACGAACTCGTGGTCATCGACTCCCGCTCCGTCGACGAGACCGCGGTACGCGCGGCGCGGGCCGGGGCGAGGGTGGTCGCCCAGGACGAGGTTCTGCCCGATCTCAAACCGCTGGACGGCAAGGGGGAGGCGCTCTGGAAGTCCCTCGCCGCGACCTCCGGCGACCTGCTGGTCTTCGTCGACGCCGATCTACGCGAGTTCCGCACGTCCTTCGTGACCGGGTTGCTCGGCCCGTTGCTCGCCGATCCGGCGGTGGTCTACGTCAAGGGCTGCTACGACCGGCCCCTGTGGAACGCGAGGAGCGGTGGCGGGCGGGTCACCGAGCTGGTCGCGCGCCCCCTGCTCAACCTGCACTGGCCACGGCTGGCCGGGTTCGTGCAACCCCTCGCGGGGGAGTACGCCGGGCGCAGGTCCGTGCTGGAGCGCGTCCCGTTCGTCACCGGCTACGGTGTGGAGCTCGCCCTGCTGATCGACCTGCTCGACCTCGCGGGTCTCGACGCGTTGGCCCAGGTCGATCTGGGACGCCGGGTGCACTCCCACCAGTCGACGGAGGCGCTCGGCGGGATGGCCGCCCAGATCCTGCAGACCTCCTGGTCACGCCTGGAGCGCCAGAACATGATGGTCTCCCTGCATCGGCCGTCTCCCCACCTGGCCCAGTTCCGCCGGGGCGCGGACGGCCACCAGGTGAGTGTCAGGGACGTCGCCGTCGCCGAACGCCCCCCGATGGCGACGATCCCGGCCTACCGTTCGCTTCGCTGACCAGGCCGTACGACCTGACGGCGAGGGTGGCGAGGGTGGCGAGGGTACTGACGGCCCGGCGGAGGCTCTCACGGCGAAGGCCGGTTCGTCCCGAGGCCCCGCGAAGACCGTCCCGGGAACCGGCCCTTCGGCCGGGCTCCGGACGTGGCGGTCAGGAGGCGAGCAGTGAGGCGTAGCGGTCGAGGTCGACGTTGCCCCCGCTGACGATCACACCGACCCGTTTCCCGCCGAGCCGGTCGGCGAGGTCGCGGACGGCGGCCAGGCCGAGGCATCCGGTGGGCTCGACGACGATTTTCATCGCCGATCCGAAGAGTTTCATCGCGTCGACGAGATCGGCGTCGGTGGCGGTGACGATGTCGTCGACCTCGCGGCGGATGATCTCGAACGTGTGGGTGCCGAGCCGCTGGGTCTGCGCGCCGTCGGCGATGGTCTTCGGCGTGTCGATCTGGACGATGGAGCCCCGCCGCAGCGACCGCCGCCCGTCGTCACCCGCCTCCGGTTCGACGCCGTACAGCGCGCAGCCGGGCGACAGCGCGCGAGCCGACAGCGCCGTGCCGGAGAGCAGCCCGCCGCCGCCCAGGGGGACGAAGAGCGCGTCGAGTTCGCCGACCTCGTCGAACAACTCCTTGGCGGCGGTGCCCTGACCGGCGATCACGTGGGGGTGGTCGTACGGCGGGATCAGGGTGAGACCGCGGTCGGCGGCGAGCGCGCCGCAGATCTCCTCCCGGTGCTCGGTGTAGCGGTCGTAGCGGATGATCTCCCCGCCGTACCCCTCGGTGGCGGCCACCTTCGAGGCCGGCGCGTCGTGCGGCATGATGATCGTGGCCGGGATGTCGAGCAGCCGGGCGGCCAGGGCGATCGCCTGGGCGTGGTTGCCCGAGGAGTAGGTGATCACGCCGGATCGTCGCTGCTCGGGGGTGAACCGTGACAGCGCGTTGAACGCGCCGCGGAACTTGAAGGCGCCCATCCGCTGGAAGTTCTCGCACTTGAACACCACGTCGGCGCCGACGCTCTCGTTGATCCGGCGTGAGCGCAGCACGGGGGTGCGGTGCACCTGCGGAGCGATGCGGTCGGCGGCGCTCAGGACGTCGTCGTAGGTCGGGGACATAAGGGACATCGGGGACGTCGATGGCTGGGACATCGGCTGGCTCTCCTCGGTCGGCGCGGCTCCTCGAAGCCTGGCATTCCCGTCGTGCGGGCGGTGTACCGGGGGGCACCGTCGTCCGACGATCCCCGGCACGCGACCCGTACGCGGTGTCGTGCGGCGGTGCGCGCGGTGTTCGGCGGGATGGTGTCGCGGAGCTGTGGCACGGAATCGCTGTCGATGAGGACGATGAGGACACGGCGCGCCGTCCGGTCTAGCATCGGGTCGTCCGGTGTGACAGGCAGGCCGGATTCACCGGCCGGACAGTGCCGGAAGGTGAGCGCGCAGTGGTGCGATTCTCGGTGTAGGTGGTGTTGTGGTGGCAGTTGGTACGATCCTTCGTTTTGACGAGGTACGCGGGTACGGGTTCATCGCCGCGGTCGGCGGGGGTGAGGATGTGTTCTTCCACGCCAACGACTTCGGTGAGAGCAGGCACGTCCTCCAGCCCGGCCTGCGAGTGGAGTACGAGGTCATGGAGGGCGAGCGGGGCCTGAAGGTCTCGACCGTCAGTCTTCTGGACCCGCCGCCGAGCCGGCGGCCGGTCGCGGCCGTGCCTCTCTCGGACGCCGTCTCCTCGCAGCAGTTCGGCGACGACGACGGGGTGTGCGACGTGTTGTCGGCGAAGTCCTTCAACGGCGCGGTGACCGAGCTGCTCATCGAGCACGCGCCCACGCTGACGGGCGCGCAGATCGGGCAGGTCAGGAATCGTCTCCTGACGTTCGCCCGGTCCCACGGCTGGGTCGACGACTGAGGCCGGACGATACGTCCCCGCCGTTCCGGATCCGTGGCGAGCCGGGATCCGGAACGGCATGGCTCGGACGTACTGTGGTGGGCTCGGCCGGGGAGGGCTCGCACCCGGTCACGTCGAGCGGAGGGAAGGGGCTCGGCCGCCGGGCTTCGGGAAGCCGTCGCGTGCCGCGGAACGGGTGCCGGACGGGCGCGGGACGTGGACGTGAGGAGGAGCGGGTCGGGGTGCGGGGCGTCGGACCGGCGTGAGCAGATGTGGAACGGTGAGGCTCACAGTCCTTGGCGTTCTTCGGTTGGATGCGTGCCAAAGTTCTGTTCATATGGGACAAAAGCGGTTATTCTCGACGAGCATTGACCGTGATCGGCCGGAATCGTCCGTGATTCCGCAGGCCAGCGGGCCTTTCGGTGGAGAGCAGGGGTGGCGATGGCGCGCTGGTTGGGCCAGCTGCTCGTGCTGGCCGTCGTCGCCGTCGTCGCGCTGACCACCCTCGCGACGCCCGCCTCCGCGCACGGACAGCTCGCGATGTCGACGCCGGCCAAGGACAGCACGGTGAAAGAGCCGCTGGAGTCGCTCGCGCTCTACTTCACCGAGAAGCCCGCTCCGAACGCGTACTTCACCGTCACCGCCCCCAGCGGCGTCCGCGTCGACGAGCCCTGGTCGCACGGGCAGCCCGAGCGCCTCGACGAGCCGGTCAGGGAATACAACCTCGTGGACGGTACCTGGCAGCCGAGCCTGTACCACACCGGCTTCCCCGCGAAAGTCCCCGTCGCCCACTGGCCTGAGAAGGGCCTGTACGTCGCCCGCTACATATCGGTCGCCTCGGACGGCGAGAAGGTGGAAGGCGAGGTCCGGTTCACCTACAAGGGCCCGACGTCGGGTCCGCCCAAGGGCTGGAAGGCCCCCACGAACGAACCCGACCCCGCGCTGCTCGCCATGTTGGAACCCGGCGCCACCACGCCGTCGGCCGCGGCGGCCGGACCCGTCGCCCCCCAGGCCACCCCGCAGACCACGCCCCAGGCCGCGGCTTCGAACGCGCCCCAGGCCACCTCGGGATTCGACCTGTCGGTGTGGCTGCTGCCCGCCCTCCTCGTCGTCGGAGCGGGGTTCATGGTGGTCCGGGCGGCACGGCGGCCGGCGCCCTCCGGCGCGCAGGTCCGTCGGCGCTCCACCGGGCCGCCCGGGAGGAAACCCGCGGGTCGGCCGACGGCCGCGTCGCGCAGGACGGGGAGCGCGAAGGCGGTCAAGTCCGCCAAACGACGCTGACCCGCCCCCCCCGCGCTCCGGCTCCGCCGACGACACCCGGTCCCGTACCGACCTCACCGTTCTCATACCGATTCACCGTCCCCGCCCCCCGCCGACTCGTCGGCCCGACCACCGACCCCCCCAGGAGAAAAGTCATGACGCCCACCCTTGCCCGCCGCCTGCTCGCCGCGCTCATGCTCGGCGTGACCCTGCTGACGGCCACGGCCTGTGGCTCGTCCGCCGCGGACCCCGGCGCCTCGACGGTCAAGGAGATCACGGTGACCATCGCCGGACGGCAGGTGACGCCCCCGCCCGGACGGATCGACGTGACCAAGGGCCAGACGGTAAAGATCACGATTACCGGCGACGCGCCCGACGAGGCGCACGTCCACGGCTACGACAAGGCCGCGACCCTGACGCCCGGCACGCCCGCGACGATCGAGTTCGTCGCCGACCAGGACGGCCTGTTCGAGGTCGAGACCCACGATTCGAAGCTGCAGCTCTTCCAGCTCGTGGTGCGCTAGGCCGGCGTGATGTTCCTGGCTCACGGGATCGGCGGGCGCCAGGACCTGCCGATCCCCTTCGAGGCCGCGCTGATCGGCGCGATCCTCGCCCTGCTGGTGTCGTTCGTGGCGCTGGGCGCCCTGTGGACCGAGCCGCGGCTGGGCGCCGACGCCCGCCGTCCCCGCCCGCTCGCCTCCCCGGTCCAGAGGATGGTCTCCGCGCGGGCGTGGCCGTGGGTCTGGCGGGTCGCCGGGCTCGTCGCCGCGGCGTACTTCTGCGTGGGCCTGCTTTTCGGCCCCGACCGGGTCGAGAATCCCACGGCAGGAGTGTTCTACGTCCTGTTCTGGGTCGGTCTGGTGCCGCTCTCGCTGCTGTTCGGACCGGTTTGGCCGGTTCTCAACCCGCTGAGGACACTGCACCTGCTGGCCTGCCGGGGACTCGGACGCGCCCCCGAGACCGGGATACGCCCGCTGCCGCCGGGGCTCGGCTACTGGCCCGCGGCGGGCGGTCTCCTCGCCTTCGTCTGGCTGGAGCTGGTCGCCCCGGAACGGGCCACCCTGCCGGTCATCGGGGCCTGGCTCGCCGTGTACGTCGTGTTCGTGCTCGGGGGAGCGGTGCTCTTCGGGTCGCGCTGGTTCGACCACGCGGACGCGTTCGAGGTCTACAGCACCCTCGTCGGCCACCTCGCCCCGGTGACCAGGCGCCCCGACGGCGTCGTGACCTGGCGTAACTCGCTCGACGGCATGGCCGGGCTCCGGCCGGTGCCCGGGCTGACGGTGCTGGTGGTGGTGCTTCTCGGCTCCACCATGTACGACAGCCTCTCCAACGCCCCCGTCTGGGTGCGCTTCGTGCAGGAGAGCTCGCTGCCGGCACCGGTCATGGGAACGGCGGGGTTGTTCATCGTCATCGGCCTGGTGCTCGCGGCGTATCGCGGGGCGACCGCGCTCGCCGGTCGCTGGGGGGCGGCGGAGCCGGGGACGACGGCGGGCGAACTCGCCCACGCGGTCGTCCCGATCGCCGTCGGATACGTGGTCGCCCACTACTACACGCTGCTCCTCCTCGAAGGGCAGCGGACCATCGCCCTGCTCTCCGACCCGCTGGGCACCGGCGCCAACTGGCTGGGCACCGCGGACTGGACCGTCCAGGCGGCCGGTACCTCGCCCGCCGGGATCGCCATGCTCCAGGTGACGGTCATCATCGTCGGTCACGTGCTCGGCACCGTGCTCGCCCACGACCGCGCGCTCGCCCTGTTCCCCCGCAGGACCGCCGTCCTCGGGCAGATTCCCCTCCTCGTGCTGATGGTGGTCTACACGGTGGTGGGCCTCTTCCTCCTCTTCGCGGGCTGACCCGCCCGGCACCGGACCACAGAGCTTGAGACGGTGCCGGGGACGGCGGTCACCGGGGTCAGGCGTGAGGCGTGGAGGATCTCGCGGATCGACTGGAGGGTGCGGGGCCCCGCACCGACGTGGTGGGCGTCACCGCTTCGGGGCATGGGGCCGAGGGTCCTCCTCGGAATGCACCACGACCACCAGGTCGCTGTCCATTCCGATGGACTTGACGACATTCAGGGTCGCCGGGGCGTTCCTGGACAGGACGACGACCTTGTTGATCCGTACGTCGACGTAGCGGATGGTCCCGCCGTCCGGGTGGGCGGGCAGGAGATCGTCGAGTCTCTGCTTGACCGCTCTCAGCGTCGCCAGTGACGCGCGGACGACCTTGGGTGTGGCGCCCGCGGAGACGATCGCCGGGATGTCGGCGGGACTGGTGGTGGCGATCATGAGGGTCTCCGCGAGGGTTCCCGTGAACCAGGAGCCGCCGAAACGGTCGCCGAGTTTCTCGCGCAGCCGCGCCTCGACCGGTGTCAGCCGGGCCTCGTTGAGCAGCCGGGTCGCGACCTGCTGCCTGGTGAGACCGAGGTCGCGCTGGAGCGCCTCGATGAGGCCCGGCGGCAGGTTCGACAGGATGGGCGGGTCCGGCGGCGGAGACGCGGTGACGCTGGGACCGGCGGTCGGTACGGGTGCGGGGCACGTCGTCCGGGGTGTGGTGACGGTGGGACGGGGCGTCGGCGCGCACGCGGCGCCCGAGGGGCGGGTCTTGTGCGGGGGCACGGTGCTCGCCGTCCGGGGTGTGGTGGCGGTGGTAGGGGGCGTCAGGGCGAGCGTGGCGACGGCCGGAAGAGACGCCAGGGCGAGTGCGGTGATCGCCAGAGTGCCCCCCGTGGTGGCGATGCGGCGACGGGACATGTTGCTCTCTCCTCTGCCTCTTCCGAAGCGTGAGGGGGGAGCGGCCGCACATCGTCGGTCGCACGACATGGATCGACATGGATCGACACGGACACCGCCACCTTAGTCCGGCCGCCGTCGAATCCGGCCGCGAAAGCCGGGCGCCACGCTGGGCGGACAAGACCCGGGTGTGGGTCAGCCGATGCGCAGCGGGAGCGTGCGTGGTCCGCGGACCTGGCCCGTGGACCAGGTCACCGCCGCCGGGTCGTCGAGCGTGAAGCGCGGATTCCGCTCCAGCCAGACCTCGAGGGCGACCTGCAGTTCCATCCGGGCCAGGTGCGACCCCGCACAGCGGTGGATGCCCAGGCCGAACGCGGCGTGCCGGTTGACCTCGCGGTCGATGACGACCTCGCCCGCCCGGTCGAACTGGGCCTCGTCGCGGTTGGCCGCCGGGAACGACAGCAGGATCCAGTCGTCGGCCTTCATGTCGACACCGTTCCAGTGCATGTCCTCCTTGACCAGCCGGGCCATCGTGACCGGCGCGTAGGCCCGGAGGAACTCCTCCATCGCGGTCGGCAGCAGAGCCGGCTCGGCGACCAGGCGCTCACGGTCGGCCGGAGTCTTGGCCAGGTGCCACAACGACGCGCCGATCGCGCTCCACGTCGTGTCGATGCCCGCGATGAGCAGCAGCGCCATCGTGCCCGCCACATGGGCCGGCTCCAGCTTCCTGCCGTACAGCTCCGCTTTGACGAGGTAGGTCGTGAGGTCGTCACGTGGGTTGGCGACGTGGTCGCGGATCTGCTCCAGCAGGTAGTCGAAGAGCTTGTCCATCCTGGCGATACGCTCTTCCGGTGGCCGGTTGACGCCCTCCAGCGCGTTCTCGACGAACTCACGGAACCGCGGACCGTCCTCGGGCGGGAAGCCCAGCATGTCGCTGATGACGCGCACCGGGATGTGCTGGGCGTAGTCACGGGCGGCGTCGACGACGTCCTGCCCCTCAAGCGCGTCGACGAGCGAGTGGCAGAACGCTCGCGTCGCCGGCTCCTGCCTGGCGACCACCGTCTTGGTGAACATCGGCAGCAGCAGCTTGCGCGCGTCGTGATGGAAGGGTGGGTCGGAGGAGATCGGCGGTGTGCCGCCCACCGGCGCCGTCTCGCGTGGTGGCCGGAAGTTGCCCACGATGATCGACCGGGAGGAGAAGCGCTCGGTGTCGTAGGCGATGGCCGCGACGTCCTCGTAGCGGGTCGGCAGCCAGGCGCCGCCGAACCGGTCGGTGTGCGCTATCGGGCAGCGCCGCCGCAGGTCGTCCTGGATCGGGTACGGGTCGGCCGCCCATTCCGGTTCGGTGTGGGAGAAGTCGGTCGCCCAGTCCGAGACAGGTCCGGTGATGATCTCGTTGCGCACGCCGTCGGGGCGGTTCTGCTGCCTCCCTCCGAGCGCCTGCTCACTGAAACGGTCATCGATGGTCATGTCGCGCCTCCTGGAGGATCTCGATCGCTCTTTCCGGGCAGTTCGCAACGGCCAGGCGCGCCGCCCGCTCCTCGCCCGGCGGTACGACGCCGTCGCCGACGACCTGCCCGTAGCCCTCGTCGTCCTCGTCGAACAGGGCGGGGGCGAGGGCGTAGCAGCGACCGTGTCCCTGGCATCCCTCGGGGTTGATCCTTACTTTCACTGTCGCTCTCCTCTCCGTGCCATGGCGTCGGCAGGGGACGAGGGGCGTGGTGTTCCCCCGTCAGGGGCGAAGGCGGCGACGAGACGGGTGAGCAACGCGGCCCACTCCTCCTCGTCGACCGTGTGCAGGTCGGGTGTGACGAGCGCGCTGCCCATCGCGAGCAGCAGGCAGAGATGCGACAACGCGTTCGGCGAGAGGGTGCCGTCCACTTCGCCGTCGTTCTGTGCGGCGCGGACGAGCCCGGCGAGCCAGTCGGTGCGCTCGCCGACGTAGTCGCGCATCGGCCGGGCGACGTCCTCGTCGCGGCGTGCCGCCACGAGCGCCTCGACGATGAGATGGTTGTGTGCGTCGGGCCGCCTGTGCGGGAGTCCTCGGCCGACGACGGCGAGCAGTTTCGTGATCGACTGGTCCGGGTCCGCGGCGAACAAGGTGGCCAGCAGTCGCGGCCCGTGCTCGCGCAGCGCGGCCACCAGCAGCTCGGCCTTCGAGCCGAAGTGCGCGTACAGGGCACCGTTGCTCACCCCGGCGGCAGCGGCGATGTCGGCCACGCGCGTGCCGTCGTAGCCACGCGTGGCGAAGGACTCGGCCGCCGCGCGCAGCAGCCGCTCACGGGTCTCGGCGGCGCTGACGCCCGCGATACGCCCCATGCGTCAATTAAAAGAACGTTCATTTGATGTTGTCAACAGCGGGGCGGCGGTGGGATGGGTTGTCTGGCGCCGTCGAACTTGAGAGTCGACTTGAGAGTGAGGAGTCGAAGATGAGAGTTGGGTTCCTCCCCCGGCGCCTGGCGTTGGTAGTTGAGCCGCAGCCCGACGAGTCGTTCTCCTCTTGGGTTGAAACGTGGGGAGGCGCACCGAGTCTGACAGGTGGTGCGCCCTTTGTCGTTGATCGGCGGTGTGCGAGCATGATCGGCGTAGGCGAGCGCGGAACGAGGAGGCCGGTGTGAATCCGGCGCGGTCCCGTCACTGTGATCGGCGAGCGAATCCCGACGAAGCCACTGCCCGGATGACGGGTGGGAAGGCCGGGACGAGCCTCGACCCGAGAGCCAGGAGACTCACGCGGTCGCCTCCTCGATGAACTGGGGCGGATTTCCCCGGAGAGGAGTGGGCTCTCGTGCCCGTCGAGCCGGTGGCCGCGCCGAGAAGCCCTGTGGCAGCGCCTCTTTCGGATCTGCCCCGTCGTGTAGATTCCGTGATCTGGGCCGCCGATCACGGCCACCTCGCCGGACAGGTCGCCCCTGCTCAGATCTCCGCTCCTTCGCCAGGCCCTCTGGGGCGGGTCGGGCGAGACCGGCGAGTGAACGGCAGTCCCGCCGCCGCCCACGCCTGAAACCCCCCGATCACATCCGTGGCGTGCGGCAAGCCGACCGCTCTGAGGGACAGAGCCGCCAGGCCCGATGAGTACCCTTCCTCGCACAGGACGATCCACCGGATGTCCGCGTGCACCGCCTCGGGTATCCGTGACGAAGAACTCGGGTCCAGCCGCCACTCCAGGTGGTTGCGCTCGATGACGATGGCTCCCGGCACCTCGCCGGCGCGGCGCTGGAAGGCGGGCCGGGTGTCCACGAGGAACGTGTCCTGCTCCTGTGCCGCCGTCCATGCCTCGGCCGGGTGCAGTCGTCGCAGCCCGGCCCGGGCCGCGGCCAGCACGTTGTCGATGCCCATGGCGCTCCTGCCCGGTCGCGGCTGCTCGGCGGAGGCGGACGGGAATCGAACCCCCCGCGCCGAGATACGCGGCGCCACCGGTTTCGAAGACTGGGAGGGCCACCAGGAACCTGAACGCCTCCATCCGGCATCCTAACGATCAATGACTCCCATATGGAGTTCTGTCGTTTTCAGGAAGGTCGGCATGTCGAGCCGCTCCGGCGAAACAGGCGTCAGGGGTGTGGCTGGATCGGGAAGCGGCCGCGGCGCCAGTACCAGTGGCGACCGGCCCTCAGGTGGTCGACGACCGCGCGCTGGAGCGCGGTGCGGCATGGCAGCCGGTCGAGCGGTGTGGACAGGTCACGGAACACGAACCGGCGCACCTCGACGTCGGCGTCCAGCCCTTCCGGCTCCTCGTACGGCTCCAGCTCGAACCTCCGCTGGAACCGGACGATGTTGGAGTCCTCCGGCAGGTATTCCAGCAGTTGCGGGTCGAGCAGCCACGAACCGCAGGCGAACTCCGTGTAGGACTCGTCGGGAAAGTGGCGTGGGAAGAACGCGCGGGCCTCGTCGAGCGACGCCGCGACCGCCTCGGGGGTCATCGGCCCCGACTCGGGGATGTGCAGGTCGAGGGTGGCGCCGCCGCGGTGATACTGCAACCGGCCCAGCTCGTAGATGCTGCCGCGCGCGTGCAGGGTGAGCCAGCTCTGCATGACGGGCCAGCCCTCGCCGCGCATCCGCCGGTCGACCGCGAGGTTGCGGCCCAGGTCGGCGAGGCTCGCCCATGACACGGCGTCGGCGATTCCGTGGTCGCGGTGGTATCCCGTGGTGACGCCGACCAGGGCGAGGTACGCGTACACGTAGAGATGCCGCCAGGCGGGGCCGCGTTCGCGTGGCAGCTCCGGACCGGGCGGCAACCAGCCGTGGCCGCCGAGATCGGCGCGGACCAGGGCGATCGAGCGGTCGAGCAGCCAGCACAGTTCCGGAGTCCACAGTGGGGAGCCGGGGTCGGGCCAGCCCGCCATGATCTCGGCGGCGTCGTCCGGCCGCACCGCGAGCCGCTCGAGGATCGCGGGCGCGTCGGTCTTGGCGGGCAGGGGAGCCGATGGCCGGTCGTCGGCGAGCCGGTGCACGCGGTCGACGTCCTCGACGGGCACCCCGAGCGGGGCGGCGATGGCGTCCAGATCCACGCGGACGATCATACCGGCGGTGGGGTCGCCGCTCCAGCCGCCGATTCTCCCTGTACCGGTCGGTACCGGGCGATGTCGGCTGCGACGGCACGACCCGCCGGTGGGACATCGCCCGCCCGACCTGCCGCGAACCCGGCACCTGACGTGCGCCGGATCCCCGGCCCACCGTGGGCCGGGGATCTGACATGTGGACCGCGTGCCGCAGCGGCGCGGACGGTTTCGCCGCTACCGGGTCGTACAGACGGTTCCGTTGAGGGTGAAGACGGCGGGCAGTGTGTTCGGGCCGCTGTAGTTGCCGACGAAGCCGATCGTGGCCGACGCGCCGGTGGGCAGCGAGCCGTTGCCGGACTCGTTGACGACCTGCACGTCCTGCCCGTCCTGCGTCCAGACGGCGCCCCAGCCGCTGCCCAGGCTCTGCCAGGTCCTGGGCCAGCTGAAGCTCAGGGTCCAACTGCTGACCGGCGCGCCGTGGTTGGTGATGTCGATGGCGCCGACGTAGCCGCTGGCCCAGTCGGTCTGCTTGGTCAGACGCACCGAACACGAACTGGAGGCGGGTGTGCCGGTCGTGAACGTCAGCGGCGCGGAGGGCGCGGAGACGCCACCGCCGCTGTCCCGTGCGATCACGTTGACCGTGTAGCGCGTCCCCGGTTTGAGGTTGTTCACGGTGAACGAGGTGCCGCCGGTCTCGCCGAACTGCTCGCCGACGGCTCCGTTCTGGCGGTGAACCTCGTACTTCACGATCGGACGCGCGCCGGCGGAGGCGGCGGGCCAGGAGATCGTGGCGGCCCTGTCGGTCACCTCCGAGACCGTCGGCTGCCCCGGCGTGCCCGGCAGGCCGGTCTGGGCGCCGGCGGGTCGCAGGACGATCGTGGTCAGCGAGAGGGGCGGCAGCGTCTGACCGGTCGCGCTGCCGGTGGTCGAGGAGGTGATGCTCGTGGCGCCGTTGGTGTGGGTCAGCATGGTGGAGGCCCCGGACGCCGGGCTGAAACCGGAGTAGTTGATCGCGACGGGATAGGACGTGTCGGACGAGGTGTTGATCAGCAGGACGGCCAGGTCGCCGTTGGGGCGGCGCGCGGCGTGCGCGGTCACCTTCGCCTGATCGGTCGCGGCCCTGATGAACCGGTCTCCGGGGCGGGCGAACCTGCTCACCATCTGGAGCGCGTAGTACGGCGCGAAGGGCGTGTTGACCGAAGGTTCGCAGACGCTGCCGTCGGAGGTGCACGTCCCGCTCGACAGCAGGCCGAAGTCACCGTAGTCGGTGTGCCCCTCGACCTGTGTGACGCTGCCGATGCCGTTGTGGACGTTCCACCAGTCGACCGTGAACACCCCGTTGGCTAGCAGCGTCGCGTAAGCGTCGGCGGCGGCCAGCGCACCGGGCTGGGTCGTCGTGCCGCGCTCGTTCGACCCGGTGTTGAACTCGGTCATCGCGATGCCGATCCGCTCGGCGCCGGCCCCGGCGTACCGCGCGATCTGCCGGCGGGTGAGATCGATCATGTCGGGGACGTGCCCGACCTTGTCGAGGGCGCCGGGGTACCAGTGCAGGATCACGAAGTCGATCTTCGATGCCGCGGCCGAGAGGACGACGTCGTTCCAGGTCCCGGCGTCGCCCTCGGCGACCAGCCCGTCGGGCCAGTTCGCCGGCGTGGTCAGCACCGCGCCGATCTTGATGGTCGGGTCGACGGCCTTCATCGCGTCGGAGTAGGCCACGACGTGGCGCGCGTACTCTGCGGGGCTCTTGTCGGCGTGGTCGTCCGCCTCCCAGGTGGCGCCGTAGTGGCCGTTGCCGTAGTTCTCGTTGCCGATCTCCCAGTACTTGACGCCGTAGCCCTTGGTGACGTTGGCGTACCGCACCCAGGCCGCCGCCTCCTCCGCCGTACCGGTGCCGTAGTTCGCGGTCACCATCGGTTGCGCCCCGGTGCGCCGCGCGCCGCGCATGAAGGTGTCGAAGTCGGTGTTGGGCGCCACGTAACCGCCGGGAGCGGTGTGGTCGGCCCAGTGGTAGATGTCGGAGTACGAGCCGCCGGGGTAGCGCAGCAGCTTCATACCCGCGTCCTTGAGCAGGTCGGCGGTCGTGTCGGTGCCCAGGTTGGTGTCCCAGATCGCATGGTTGGTGCCGATGCCGGTCTCGGGGACGGTGGCGAGCGCGGCGCGGGCGTTGACGGTCACCGCGACCGGGGTGACCTTGTCGGCGCGCGCCGTGGGGACATGCAGGACGGACAGCGTCAGCAGGAGGGCCGACGCGGCCCGTAACAGCTTCCTCGGCGTCCCGGGCGTCCCCGGCGTTCTTGATGTTCTCGGCATCGGTGCACCTCGCAACGGATAGTGGCGTTCACTCGACGCCCCCTCCCTGACCCGGAGGCAACATGATCGTCAGGGGTCGCCCCATATCCGTCAACCCACGGTGAAACTTTCAGTCGCCGCGTCGCCACGTCGCCCGTCGCCGCGTCGCCACGTGGTGCCGGGGACGTCAGGAGACGGTGAGCGTGCCGTTCGCGTTGCGGGCGCACGTGATGACCGTGCGGGACGCGGCGGTGAGGGCACCGGTGAGGCACTGTCCGAGGACGGTGTGGCCCGCGGCGTTGGGGTGCCAGCCCTCCTGGCAGGTCTGGAAGTAGGTGACGCAGGTGTTCGCGACCCGCTGGACACCGATCTTGTCCCAGCCCGACAGGCTGGTGACGAACGTGCCGGACGGTCCGTCCTGCACCCGGATCGGGGTGGCGAGCGCGCCCGTCGGGCTGCCGGGGTTCTCGCAGAGCCGGGCGCCGTCGAAGGCCTTCTGGACGTCCAGCACGCGCAGGTCGGCCGTCGGACGTTCGGCCGCCAGCGTGGTGTAGGCGTTCTTGACCAGGGAGCCGAGGTTCTGGGAGAACACGTGCCCGGGAGCGAGGCTCGCGCGGTGGATCGGGCAGCCCGCGGCGTACCGTTCGGCGCCGAGGGCGCGGAACTTGTCGCGGGTGTCGGTGCGGTCGTCCTCGTCCCGGTACTGCGGGGCGACGTCGAGCGGCAGCGGGTTGGTGTAGGTCTGCAGGATCACGCTGTGGACGCCGTCGGCGTCGATCTGGGCGAGGGTGTCGAGGATCTGGCGCAGGGCGGCGGTGGTCTCGGTGGTGGCCGCGGCGACCTCGGCGTCGGAGGCGAGGTCCGAGACGGTGCAGGGCTCCTGCGGCACGTCACCGCCCAGGTAGGCCCAGAACTCCCACCAGCCCGTCCAGGCGTCGGCGATGAAGCGGTTGGCGCACAGCGTGGCCACGTCGCCGAAGGTGAACTGGCTGTTGTTGGAGCCGAGGCCGATGAGGACGACGTCGATGTCGTGGGTCTGCGCGACGGCACGCAGCTGGTCGAGCTGCGAGGCGACGGAGCGGCCCTTGGCGCGGGCGCCGGAGGGGTTGGCGATGTCGGCGGGCTGGCCACCGGAGCACGCGAGGTTGAAGCGGTCCTGGATGCCGGGGAGTGAGGCCTTGAACAGCGAGGCGTTCGCCGACCGGTGGCAGAAGTAGGCGTTGCTGTTGGGAGCCGACCAGCCGGGGAAGGACTGCGGCGTTCCCGAGGCGTCGGCAACGGGCTGGTAGGCCCCCGCACCCTCCCCGCTGATGAAGCTGTCGCCGAGCGCGACGGCCGCGGTGGGCAGGGCCGCCTGGGAGGCCTGGGCGGCCCAGCCCTGGACGACCTGGATGCCGACCGCGCCCACCAAGAGCGCCACCATCGCGGCCGCACGTCGGAGAACCCTCACTACCGCCTCATTTCCTACTGAACAAGTATGAAATAACGTGTGTCTGGATCACAGCACGCCACCTGAATGACGTCAAGATTTTCAGGAGACCCGCCGCCTCATCTAAGAGATCGCGTATCGCCCTGATCGTCAAGCACGCGCTTGCTTGCCTGGAGCGGGGGTGTGGCATGCCGCCGCCGTCACGCCACGCCTGAGCTGTACGGATGCCCGCTCGCGGAGACGGTCCCGCGCACACTGGGAGTGATGCGTTGGAACAGGCCGGGGCCGCCGCGGGCTCTCGCCGACCGGGGTGGAGTGGTTTTCTATGAGCTTGTCCAGGCGTGAGATGGTCGCCGGGCTCGGGGCGTTGGCCCTCCCGCCTTCACCGCCCCCACCGCCGCCCGCCGGCCAGGACGTTCGGCCGTCCCCGCCGCCCGCCGGTGTCGCCGCTCCCGTCGGTACGGCCCCCGAGCGGCTCGCCGAGGACGAGGGCTTCTGGAGCCGGGTGGCGCGGCAGTATCGAGTCACCCGGGACTTCGTCAACCTGGAGAACGGCTACTACGGGATCATGCCCGAGCCGGTGCGCCGCGCCTATCATCGCAACACCGACCACCTCAACGAGGTGAACTCCTACCTGCTGCGCACCACCTACAAGGACCAGGCGGACCAGGTCAGGCGGCGTATCGCGACCATGCTCGGCGTCTCCATGAAGGAGATCGCCCTCACCCGGGGCGGCACCGAGGCCCTGCAACTGCTGATCGCCGGCTACCGGCGGCTGCGTCCCGGCGACTCGGTGATGTACGCCGACCTGGACTACCACAGCATGCAGTACGCCATGAACTGGCTGAGCGACCGGCGAGGCGTCCGGGTGCAGAAGCTGGTCATCCCCGAGCCGGCGACCCGGCAGGCGGTGCTGGACGCCTATGCCGCGGCGTTCCTGGAGCACCCGAGGCTCAGGTTGCTGCTGCTCAGCCACATGAACAACCGCACCGGGCTGGTGGTCCCCGTGCGGGAGATCGTGGCGATGGCTCGTGAGCGGGGCGTCGACGTGATCGTCGACGCCGCCCACTCCTGGGGACATCTGGACTTCACCATGGACGACCTGGGCGCGGACTTCGCCGGGTTCTCCCTGCACAAGTGGATGGGCATGCCGCTGGGTGCGGGCTTCCTCTACATCCGCGACAGCCGCCTGGCCGACATCGACGTCGCGTTCCACGACGAGACCTTCCCACGGGAGGACATCCGCTCACGGGTGCACTCCGGCACCCTGGACGTCGCGCCCTTCCTGACGGCCGGCACCGCCCTGGACTTCCACGACGCCCTCGGCGCCGCCGCCAAGCAGGCGAGGCTGCGCTTCCTGCGCGACCGCTGGGTGGGCCAGGTGCTCGACATCGGCAACCTGGAGATCCTCACCCCCGAGGAGCCCGCCATGTACGGCACGATCACCGCGTTCCGGATCACCGGCCGTACGTCGGAGGCCGAGAACGTCGCGATCGCCACGGACCTGATGAAGCGGTACCGGATCTTCACGGTGCACCGCGGCGGGCCGGCGAGGGGGGACTGCGTGCGGGTGACGCCGGCGCTCTTCACCACCCGCGACGACGTCGACCTGCTGGCGACGGCGGTACGGGACATCGCGCGGCGGATGCGCGCCTGAGCGGGGGCGGCGGATGCGTGCCTGGGCAGGGATGGCGGATGCGTGCCTGAGCGGGAGGGGTGCCCGGCGGCGTCCCGCGCCGTCTCCGGCCGGTGGACGCCGGGCGGGTTCGCCGTTCCCCCGCCTTTCCCGGTCCGCGCCTCCCGGACGGGTTCGAAAGAGGTCACCAAGGGCGATCGCGTCGTCACGGAAAAGGATCTACCTTGAATGCGGGCTGGAATGGCAGACGTGACGTCGTGGACATAGCAGCTCAAACTGTGCAACGTGGCTTTTCGTATGCGCTTTAATCGCCGGGATGTCGGTGATTCAACTCAGGGTCAATGGGGAACAGATATCGTGCCTCCAGGGTTCCCGGCGCCCGTCGGGGCAGGGGTCGGCACTGTAGAGGTGGTCGGTGGCTCGCCGCACAAAAAGAATCGCCGATGTCGCCGTGGCGATTCTGGTGGTTTTCGGAATTCTGGTCGGACTTCCGGTGCGAACGGTCGAAGAATATCTGCCGGAAACGGTCGTCGCGCGCAGGGTCGAATGGGTCGTTGTTTTCGGATTAACCGCCTTCCTTGTCGTTCTGCTGACACGGCTGACGCCGAAACTGATGGAATCACGCACGCGCGGCGGGCTCTTCCTGGTGCCGGACAGGCAGGCGGGGTGGGTCAGGAGAAGCGAGCTGGACGACGTGGTCTCCACCCTGACGATGCGGCGCTCGGGCACGGTCGGGCTCACCACGGGTCTCACCGGGGCGGGCGGGTTCGGCAAGACCTCCCTGGCCGTGGAGGTGTGTCACAGCGACGAGGTGAGGAGGCGGTTCGACGGCGGTGTCATATGGGTCACCGTGGGCCGCGACCGCGCCGGGGCCGACATCGCGGCGCTCGCCAACGACGTCACGGAGGCCGTGCTGGGTGTCCGGCCGGAGTTCTCCAGCCCCGAGCAGGCCGGCCACCGGATGGCCGAGGCCCTGGCGGAGCGGGGCCACATGCTGCTGGTGGTCGACGACGTGTGGAGCCTCGAGCAGCTGAGACCCTTTTTGTCCGCGGCCACCAGGTCCCGGGTGCTGGTGACGACCCGGCTGCCCAGGGCACTGCCCCCGAAGGCGATCGCGATGATCGTCGACGAGCTGGCGCCGAGGGTGGCCGTCCAGGTGCTGAGCCGGGGGTTGCCGCCGATGAACCCCGGCGTCCTCGGCGACCTGGTGGCCCTGACGGGGAGGTGGCCACTCCTGCTGTCCCTGCTCAATGCCCGGCTGCGCGACGAGTACGGCGCGGGGACGAACGCCGACGTCGCCGCTCGCCGGGCGGCCGGTCGGCTCGGCCGGACCGTCCCCACCCCCCTGGACGTCACGGTCGCCTCCCAGCGAGAGAGCGCGGTGCTCGCCACCGTGGAGCACAGCCTCGAAGCCCTCGGCGCGTTCGACCGCGCCCGCTTCCTGGAACTGGGCGTCTTCCCCGAGGACGTCGCGATACCGGCCGCCGTCGTCGAGCTGCTCTGGCGCGGCACCGCGGGGCTCACCGCCAAGCAGGCCGAGCGGCTCTGCGGACGGCTTCAGGACCTCGCGCTGATCGGCAGGCACCCCGCGGAGGGGGCGGCGCCGTCGATCACGATCCACGACGTCGTCCGTTCCGCCCTCCGCTCGGAGGACGGCCTGGGCAAGGAGCGCGCCGAGGCCGCCAACCGCGACTTTCTCGACGAGGCGAGAAACCTCGTCCCCGACGACGATCTCACGGCGGACGCCGAATGGTGGAGGCTGCCCCCGACCGTGCCCTACCTCTGGAACCACCTGCTGTTCCATCTTTCCGAGGCGAGGAGATACCGGGAGCTGGAAGCCCTGCTGCATGACGTGCGCTGGTTCGTCACCCGCGTACGCGCGTTCGGGGTGGCCGCGGCGGAGTCGGATCTGACGCTGTCGACCTCCCGTTCCGTCGCGGGGGTCCGCCGGCTGATCGCCCGCAGCACCCATCTGCTCACCCCCTTCGAGTCGGACGCCGTCTCCACGGCGAACCTGCTCGCCCGCCTCTACGCGTTCCCGCCGATGCGGGCGTCGGTCGAGCGCTACAGCAGGGAGAACGAGACCACCTTCCTGAGAGCCCGCTGGCCACTGCCCGAGGACGGCTCCACCCGCCTCCTGCGCACCCTGACCTCGGCGGCGAGACACCTCGAGGAGGTGTCGATCACACCGGACGGATCACGGTTCGTCGTGCACGCCCGCGACGGCGGCGCGCAGATCTGGAAGGCCGACGGCACCACCCGGACGACGCTGGCCACGCACGGCAGACCTGTTCACGAGGTCGCCGTCTCCCCTGACGGCGCGTGGCTGGTGACCCGCTCGGGGAAAAGGAGGGTGCAGATCTGGGGGATCGACGGCGCCCAGAGGGCCGTCCTGCGCAACGGGATCGGCAGGCTCGCCGCGACGGTGGCCGCGCCCGACGGTTCGTGGCTGGCGACCCGCTCCGCGAGGGGAGGAGTCCGTCTCTGGAATTTCGACGGGAGCAGGCGTGCCGTCCTCAGGAGGGGGACGGGCAAGTTCACCGGGATGGTGGCCGCGCCCGACGGTTCGTGGCTGGCGACCCGCTCCGCGACGGGAGGGGTCGCTCTCTGGAGCCCCGCCGGGAAGAGACATCTGATCCTCAAAAGCCGGGTGCGGGTGAGAACCAAACCGCGAAGGCTGCAGGACGTCCTGAGGATGCGCGGCTGGAACCAGGAGGACGAGAAGGTCCCCGGCAGGAACAGGCCGATCGGCAAGGTCTCCACGCTGGTCGTCTCCCCTGACGGTTCGTGGCTGGCGACCCTCTCCGGAGACGGGAGCGTGCGCCTGTGGGGGGTCGACGGCGTCGAGCGGGCCGTCCTGACGGGGCACACCGGGGCGGGGGCGGGGGTGCGGATCTCTCCCGACGGTTCGTGGCTCGCGACCTGGTCGTCCACCGGTCCCGTACGGCTGTGGGAGGCCGACGGCAGGCAGCGGGCCGTCCTGACGGGGCATGCGGGGGTGGTTCGTCAGGTGGTGATCTCTCCGGACGGGGGTTGGCTGGCGACGCTTTCCGGTGATCGGAGTGTGCGGTTGTGGGAGGCCGACGGTGGTGAGCGGGCCGCTCTGACGGGGCATGCGGGGGTGGTTCGTCAGGTGGTGATCTCTCCGGACGGGGGTTGGCTGGCGACGCTTTCCGGTGATCGGAGTGTGCGGTTGTGG